>NZ_JAGJCB010000024.1 GCF_017814435.1 Mariniflexile gromovii
ATAAAGTATTATAATAATGAAAGAATTAAACTAAATTTAGAAGGTATGAGCCCGACTGAATATCGAGCTCATTATTATCAAAATTAATTATAAATTTGTCTAACCTTTTGGGTTCACTCTAAATGTGGTAGGAAATATACTAAATATTTGAATGTTCCAAACACGGATTTTAGCAAAAATCCGTGTTTCATGTTTGGAAAATTGCATTTCGTTAGAAGTGCGTTAGCGATAGTAGTGGATAGCTTTTGGCGAGTATGCGCAGCGAGCAAAAACTAGTAACGGATAGCGCGACCCTTGTGGTAGCGCCCAAAATATAATTAAAGGATGGCTTTGTTGTTTGCTCTTTACAATTAAATATTAATTGATGGCAAACGGTGCGCTTAATTTAAACGTAGGTATGGTAACATTAAAGTTTTTGGTGGTGGTAAAATTTACCATGCTGTAATACCCTTGCATGGCGCCAAATGGCGAGGTTAATAAACAGCCCGATGTGTAAGTGTGCGATTCGCCCGGTTTTAAAACGGGTTTTTTGCCTATAACACCTTCGCCAGAAACTATTTCAACATTATTTAAAGCGTCTAGAATTTCCCAGTGGCGTGCATTAAGTTGAACGGAGTCTTTACTTTGGTTTTCTATGGTTACGGTATAACCAAAGGCGTACTGTATTTTATAGTTTTTATAAAATGAGCCTTCGTAGGTGGTTTCTACCGAAATTTTTATGCCTCTTGTAACTTGTTGAACCATGTTGAGTATGGATGTTCCCTGTATTTATGTTGCTAAAATACTAAATTTAAACGGGATTGATTAAAATATTAGTTAAACGGTAAGTTTAATTGGAAATATTAACCGAACTGCCTTCGCCTATGCCTATAATTTTGTCGTAGCGGGCACCCAAATCTCTATAATAAACAATTACCTTATAATTATTTTCGGTTTGGTAGAAGTTGCCACTTATGGCACCTTCATCCAGACTTCCGTTTTTGTTTTTTACAACAAATTTGTAGTTGTAAAACCCTTGTTTTAATAGGATGGCGTTTCTAAAAACATCATTACGCTCATCGTACATTAATTTTGTGCTATCGTCAATAACATAATTATTAAAATTTCCGTACACATGTATGTTTTTGTTTTTAAGCCATTCGGTTGGTGCTAACGAAAAATGGACCCAAACATAATCGGCTTCAATACTTGGGTTGTCGGCATCTAAAATGGTTATTACATAATTTCCGTTTATATCGGGGTTGTAAGTATATGGTTTGCTGGCACGTTCTACATTTGTGAACAAATAGTTGTGATACAGATCTTGTAAATCGATGGCACGAATGCCAGTGTTGGCAGCACGTACATCTTTGTTTTCAAAAAACAAATATTCATTACCGCCCCAAAAACTGGTTTCGCTGTCGTATTTGTAAATTAACTGATTGCCTAAAGTGTATTGTGGCTTTAAATTATAAATGGCAGTGTTTAAATTGTTGTTTTGAACGATTACCGTTTTTACCGTTTGTGTTGGGTTGTTAAGTTGCCCGCTGTTTGGGGTAATGAGAATTTCAACACGCTGTTTTTTTTCGATAAATTGAATGTCGCGTGCTCGTTTTATGCTAACGCCAACGGCAGCTTGGTCTTCGTAAATCATGAATTTTCTGGAAAATACAAGTTCATCATTATTGTTGAAGACCCTTAATAAATAGTTGCCCGATACTTTTAAGCGTTTGGTTTGCTCGTTTGGGATGGTGAGTTGGTAATGTGAATATATTTGATAGGTGTTGAATGAGTTTTCATAATTTCGGATGCGTTGGTTATCAAAACCATCCATAAATTCAGATTTCATTAAAATTGATGGCGTCCAGTCGTAATTATAATGGTCTATTTTGTAGTAGTAATCATCCTCGTTTCCGTTAAGGGCATCAAATTCTAAAACTACATATTCGCCCAATTTTAAAATGGGTAGTTGGGTTTCGGGCGTATTGCCTTTAAAATTGATGGTTTTAATATAGTTTGGCGGGTTCACTTCTTTCACTTGGGCAAATAAGGTTGTAGAAACCAACAGTAAAAGAAGAAAATATTTATATTTCAATAAAGGCATTTTTAAAAGCAGTTTTTTTGTAAATATAAACAAATTTTATGCCTAACTCCTATATTCTATTTGGCTCAAAAAAAATCTAAGTATTTATTATGTAAACTGCATATTTAATTTGTATTTTTGCACCGATTTTTAGACAAATAATTTCAATATATATAATATGTCAAACGACATTCGCATTAAAAAAGGTCTAGACATTAAACTTAAAGGTGAAGCTGAAAAAACCTTGGAAAAGGCGATTTTAAGCAACTTTTATACTTTAAGGCCTGAAGATTTCCATGGCGTTATCCCTAAATTAATTTCTAAAGTTGGAACTAAAGTGAAAGCGGGTGAACCTGTTTTTTTCGATAAATCCAACGAAAACATCAAGTTTGTTTCTCCAGTTTCTGGTGAAATTATAGAAATTGCCCGTGGTGAAAAACGCAGAATTTTATCAATTAAATTTCAAGCAGATAAAGAGCAAACATACCAAGATTATGGTGTGTTTAATGTAGATGCCGCCAAACCAAATGAGGTGAAAGCGCATTTATTAGCTTCTGGTTGTTGGCCTTTTATAAAGCAACGACCGTACGATGTGATTGCAAGCCCTGATAGAGCGCCAAAAGCTATTTTTATTTCAGGTTATGCCAGTGCTCCTTTAGCAGCCGATTTGGATTTTACACTAAAAGGAAAAGAAGCAGCATTGCAAGCAGCAGTTACGGCACTAGGTAAACTTACCGAAGGTAAGGTGCATGTATCGGTTGGAGCTAAGTCTACATCGCCATTAGCAGGTTTGTCTGGTATTACGCTTCATAAAGTGTCGGGTCCGCATCCGTCTGGAAATGTGGGAACTTTGATTAATAAAGTAGATCCCGTAAATAAAGGCGAAGTAGTTTGGACGGTTGCAGCACAAGATTTAGTTATTATTGGTGAATTGCTTTTAACAGGTAAGTTTAATGCTGAGCGTATCGTGGCTTTGGCTGGTTCTTCAGTAGAAAAACCAAGATATTTTACTACTAAAATTGGTAGTGAAGTGGCTACCATGATTTATGATAAAGGCATTACCCAAAGAGCACGTGTGCGTGTTATTTCCGGGAATGTATTAAGCGGTAAACATATTAAACCAGATGGTTATTTAGATTATTACAGCAATGTGATTACGGTAATTCCTGAAGGTGACGATTACGAACTTTTCGGTTGGAATAAACCTGTATTTAATAAAGTTTCAACATCAAGAGCATTTACATTTTCTTGGTTAAACCCAAATAAAAAATACGATTTAAATACCAATACCAATGGTGAGCATCGTGCTTTTGTGGTTACAGGTGGTTATGAAGAAGTTTTCCCATTAGATATATATCCGATGCAAATTCTAAAAGCTTGTATGTATAAAGATCTAGACGAAATGGAAGCTTTAGGTATGTATGAAGTTGCACCTGAAGATTTTGCTTTAACCGAATTTGTATGTGTATCTAAACAACCACATCAAGAGATTATTAGAAAAGGATTAGATGTAATGCTTAAAGAGATAGGGTAATGAATTTAAAGACACGATTACATATTTTAAAAAGAAAGTATAGAGGGTCTAAATGGGCTCCAGCGTTCAATGCGCTTCACACTTTTTTATACTTACCAGATGAGACCACGCATAATGGAACTCATATTAAAGTTGCCGATGATTTAAAACGTACCATGAACACCGTAATAATGGCTATGGTACCATGTTTAATCTTCGGAATGTTCAATGCTGGTTACCAACACAACTTAGCTGTTGGAGATATTCAAGCAGTAGCAGGAAGTTTTTTTAGTTCGGAATTTTGGACCTTAGATAACTTCTTAATTGGCTTCTGGAAAATAATTCCATTGGTTATTGTTTCTTATGGTGTTGGTTTAGGAATTGAATTCTTATTCGCCATCATTAAAAAACACGAAGTAGAAGAAGGATACCTTGTAACAGGTATGTTAGTGCCACTTATTGTTCCTGTTGATATTCCACTTTGGATGTTGGCTGTAGCCGTTGCATTTGGTGTGGTAATAGGAAAAGAAGTATTTGGTGGTACAGGTATGAATATCTTAAATCCGGCATTAACTATTAGAGCCTTTTTATTCTTCGCATATCCAACTTGGATGTCTGGAGATAAAGTTTGGGTTGAAGGTGCGGTTGAAAGAACCAATGAAATTGCAGCAGGAGCTAACTTAGATGCTATTTCTGGTGAAACCATTTTAGGTAGTTTGGCTCAAGGAAAAGAAGTTGCTTTTTCAACTTGGGATATGTTTATGGGCTTTATACCTGGTTCCGTAGGTGAAACTTCCACTTTATTAATCCTTTTAGGTGGGTTATTTTTAATATTCGCTAAAATAGGAAGCTGGAGAATCATGTTGTCATCAGTATTAGGTGCTTCGGTAATGGGTTTAATATTCAATCAAATTGTTGATGCAGGTGTTATTACTGAAACTAGTAAATTTTATTCATTAATGAGTACCCCTTTTTGGGAGCACTTAATTATTGGTGGATTTGCTTTTGGTACCGTGTTTATGGCTACCGATCCTGTTACAGCATCACAAACCAACAAAGGAAAATGGTACTACGGATTTTTAATAGGATTCATTTCTATTTTAATTCGTGTATTCAACCCTGCATATCCAGAAGGTGTTATGTTGGCTATTCTTTTAATGAATGTGTTTGCTCCAACTATAGATTACTATGTAATTCAAGGCAACGTGAAGAAAAGATTGAAACGTTTAAAAGTAAAAACGGCTTAAGATGGAAAGTAGAACAGATAAAAATTCATATACCATAATATTTGCGATAGCAATGGTACTTATTGTAGGGGCTTTATTAGCATTTACAGCATCTTCATTGAAACCGCAAATTTCTGAAAACCAACGTATAGAAAAGCAACAAAACATTCTATACGCCATGGGTGTAAATAATAATGATGAAAGTAGTGCGTCTTTCGTATCTACCCAAGAAGCTGCCGCTTTGTTTTCAAAACACATTAAAAAACAATTGGTTATTGATGGAGGCGATGTAAAGGAAGATAGCGAAGCTTATTTAATTGATGTTAAAAAAGAGCAAGCGAAAGCTAAAACCGGAGGCGTAAGAAGGTTGCCTTTGTTTGTTGGTGAAAAAGACGGTAAAACGTTTTATGTTGCACCAATATATGGTAAAGGACTTTGGGATGCTATTTGGGGCTATGTGTCTTTAGATGAAAACATGGTAATTCAAGGTGCTTATTTTGACCATAAAGGGGAAACTCCTGGTTTAGGTGCCAATATTAAAGAGCGTTTCTTTATGGACGATTTTATTGGTGAACACCTATTAACAGATGCTGGCGATTTTGCAGGTGTTACCGTAGCAAAAGGAAATGCCGATCCAAAAAACGATATTAAAACAGATAATGAGGTGGATGCTATTGCTGGAGCTACTATTACGGGCGACGGTGTAACAGCTATGATTAAAAGCGATTTAAAGCTTTACAAACCTTATTTTGATAATTTAAAAAACAATTAATCTTATGGGACTTTTATCAAAAAAAGACACGAAGTTAATTACTGATCCGTTAGCGGATAACAACCCAATTACCATTCAGGTATTAGGTATTTGTTCAGCTTTGGCTATTACAGCGCAATTAAAAGCATCTATTGTAATGGCAGTGTCGGTAATGGCGGTTCTAGGAATAGGAAACGTGGTTATTTCATTAATGAGAAACATCATCCCATCTAAAATTAGGATTATTGTTCAATTGGTTGTGGTTGCTGCTTTAGTAATTATAGTAGACCAAGTATTAAAAGCGTACTCTTACGAGTTAAGTAAAACCTTATCGGTTTTTGTAGGTTTGATTATTACCAACTGTATCATCATGGGGCGTTTTGAAGCGTTCGCTTTAGCAAACGGTCCTTGGCGTTCGTTTTTAGATGGTATTGGTAATGCTGCTGGTTACGGATTGATTCTTGTAATTGTTGGTTTCTTTAGAGAATTGTTAGGTTCTGGTACTTTGTTAGGATTTAAGGTTTTAGGAGATCCTATCGAAAAAACAGGATTATACGCTATTGGTTACGAAAATAATGGTTTCATGTTATTGTCTCCTATGGCATTAATAGTAGTTGGAATCATCATTTGGGTACAACGTTCAAGAAATAAAGCATTAATAGAAGATTAATCAGTATACAGTTTGCAGTTGCAGTAAACAGTAGTCACTGTAAACTGAGACTGAGACTGAAAACTTAAAAGAATATGGAACATTTAGAATTATTTTTAAAATCAATATTTATAGATAACATGGTGTTTGCCACGTTCCTAGGAATGTGTTCTTACCTTGCTGTATCAAAAAAAGTAAGTACAGCAGTTGGTTTGGGAGCTGCCGTTATTTTTGTATTGGCTATTACAGTCCCTTTAAACTGGTTATTGGATCAGTATTTATTACAACCAGGTGCATTAGCTTGGTTAGGTGCTGAGTATGCCGATTACGATTTAAGTTTCCTATCATTCATCATGTTTATTGCTACCATTGCAACTATGGTACAATTGGTAGAGATTGTTGTAGAGAAATTTTCACCATCATTATACAATTCACTAGGTATCTTTTTACCACTTATCGCGGTAAACTGTGCTATCCTTGGTGGATCGTTATTTATGCAATCGCGTGAAATTCCAACATTAGGTTTAGCCACCACATACGGTGTTGGTTCTGGTATTGGATGGTTTTTAGCTATTCTTGCTATTGCCGCCATTCGTGAGAAAATTAGATATTCAAATGTACCACCTGCCTTAAGAGGGTTGGGTATTACATTTATCATTACGGGCTTAATGGCTATTGGATTTATGAGTTTTGGAGGTATGTTAACTGGTGGTGATGAAGGTGCAAAACAAGAAGAAAAAACAGCCAAAGTTGATTCGGAAGTAGAAAAAGGAGATAAAGTGTTAGCTAATAATATAAAAGACAATGAGTAATATAATTTTAGCCGCAGGTACATTAGGAACAATCATAGCTACAGTAACAGCTTTTTTAATTATTACTATTTTATTGGTAACATTATTATTAGTTGTAAAACAAAAATTATCACCATCAGGACCGGTAAAAATCACGATCAATGGTGAAAAGGAAATTGAAGTAGCTTCAGGAGGTAGTTTACTATCTACTTTAGGAAATCAAAAAATATTCTTGCCATCAGCTTGTGGTGGTGGAGGAACTTGTATTCAATGTGAATGTCATGTATTATCTGGTGGAGGTGAAGCACTTCCAACTGAAACTCCTCATTTTACTCGAAAAGAGTTACAGCATGGAGCACGTTTAGCTTGTCAAGTTAAAGTGAAACAAGACATGAACATTACCATTCCAGAAGAAGTTTTTGGTATTAAAAAATGGGAAGCAACGGTTGTTCGTAATTATAACGTAGCATCGTTTATTAAGGAATTTGTAGTTGAAATTCCTGAAGATATGGGTTACAAAGCAGGTGGATATATTCAAATTGAAATTCCTCCTTGTGAAATAAAATATTCAGATATGGATATTACGGCGCATCCTGAAGAACATGAAACACCAGATAAATTTCAAGCAGAATGGGATAAGTTTGGTTTGTGGAGTTTAACAATGAAAAACGCCGAAACTGTTGAGCGTGCCTATTCTATGGCTTCTTACCCAGCTGAAGGACGTGAAATTATGTTGAACGTTCGTATTGCAACGCCACCTTGGGATAGAAATAAAAATGGTTGGATGGATGTAAACCCTGGTGTAGCTTCATCATATATTTTCAACCAGAAAAAAGGAGATAAAGTAACTATTTCAGGACCTTACGGTGAGTTCTTTATCAACGAATCAGATTCTGAAATGCTTTATGTTGGTGGTGGAGCAGGTATGGCGCCAATGCGTTCGCACTTATACCACTTGTTCAAAACCTTAAAAACCGGTAGAAAAGTAACCTATTGGTACGGTGGACGTTCTAAACGTGAGTTATTCTATTTAGATCACTTTAAACAATTAGAGGATAGTTTCCCTAACTTTAAATTCTATTTAGCTTTATCGGAGCCTTTACCAGAAGATAACTGGAAAGTAAAAGCAGATATCGATTCGCCAGGTGATGGGTTTGTAGGATTCATTCATAACTGTGTTATTGATAATTATTTAAGCAAACACGAATCGCCAGAGGATATAGAACTATATTTCTGTGGACCTCCATTAATGAACAAAGCTGTTCAAAAAATGGGTGAAGATTTTGGTATTCCAGATGAACACATCCGATTTGATGACTTTGGAGGATAATTTTCCAATAAAATAAAAGCAGAATCTTAAATTAAGGTTCTGTTTTTTTATTGACACTAAATACCAAAAGAATAAGGTTTACAACTATAAGAGCACTGATAATGAGAATTATATTCATGATTTTAGTTATGTTAGTTACTTAATAGATGCACAACTTTAAAAAAGGTTGCGTCAAATATTCAAACTAATTATAAAACAGCTAAAAAAAGTTTTTTCCCAGTGAGAAAAGTACACTTTTTTATCATTCACCAATTGTTTATAATTAGTAATAATTCAATTTGATGTCAGGTCGAGCGCAGTCGAGACCTCATTATCACTCGGGTTATTTGGTATACTTTTGATTGTAATTAAAGTAACATCAGATAATGAGGAATAACAAATAATTGATTACTTAAATATAAACTTAATAGCGGCAATCAACAATATAAAACTTACAAAAGCGATGAGTACCCATATGCTGCCAGAGTAAAAGCGTTTGTGCAGTTTAAAATCTTTTCGGTAAGTATAACCAATAACGATGGTGAACACAATAAAAAATAAAACTCCGAAAATGATTTGACCTTTACTAAACATATGATTAATTTTATGCAAAAATAACAATAATGATGAGATTCCTTCTCGATAGTTTTCGAGATTCACCGGAATGAGAAAATAAGTATTTATGAAAAACAAAATAGAAGCTGTAAAGGCATTTCATACGGCATTTAAAATTGGACATAGCGAAACTCCAAAGGCCCATTTAGGTATTGAAAAAAACACGCTGCGTTTTAATTTAATGAAAGAGGAAAATGAAGAATATTTAGAAGCAGCCAATAACAACGATTTGGTTGAAGTAGCCGATGCCCTTGGCGATATGCTTTACATTTTATGCGGAACCATTATAGAACACGGTATGCAGTACAAAATTGAAGAAGTGTTTGATGAAATACAGCGTAGCAATATGAGTAAATTAGGTGAAGATGGTTTGCCTATTTACAGAGAAGACGGTAAGGTGCTAAAAGGACCTAATTATTTTAAACCAAATATTGCATCTATTTTAGACAAATAAAATAGTGGTTATCGTCATTTTGAACTTGTTTCAGAATCACATAATTATAAAGACAAAAAAAAGAGAAGCCAATTAGCTTCTCTTTTTTTAATATATCATTAAATGTTTTAATCTAATTTATAACGCCATCCAAACGGGTCTTCAGTTTTATTAGTTTGAATATCGGTAATACGCTTTTTTAAATAGCTTGCGTAAGTATCTTCTAATTCGGGTAAATCATAATCGTTGTCTTTGTATCCAAATCCTGAAATTGGCGAAATAACCGCCGCAGTACCTGCACCAAACATTTCTTTTAAAGCCCCGTTTTTAGCTGCTTCAACAACTTCATGTACCGATAATTTTCTTACTTCAACATTAATACCTTCGGCTTTAGCCAATTCAATAATGCTTTTTCTGGTAATACCATCCAAAATTCTATCACTCGTTGGTCCTGTAATAAGTGTATCGTTTATACGTACAAAAATATTCATAGCACCAGCTTCTTCAATATATTCATGAGTGGTATCATCAGTCCAAATAACTTGTTGGTATCCTTTTGCAACTGCTAATTGTGTTGGGTAAAATTGACCTGCGTAGTTACCACCAGCTTTAGCAAAACCTACACCACCATTGGCAGAACGCGAATAGGTTTGTTCAATTAGCACCTTTACTTTACCTGAAAAATAAGCACCTGATGGAGCTGTACAAATTAAAAATTTATACTCGTTGGCAGGTGATGCATGAAAACCGTTTCCAGATGCAAAAATGAAAGGACGGATGTATAAAGAGCTGCCTTCGTTTTTAGGAATCCAATCTTTATCAACTTCCAATAAAGCTTTTAAGCCTTCCATAAAATGGCTTTCCGGCAATTCAGGAATAGCTAAACGTTTAGAAGAAATATTCAAACGTTTGAAATTTTCTAACGGACGGAATAACCAGACATCTTCATTGGCGTCTTTATATGCTTTCATACCTTCAAAAACCGATTGTCCGTAATGGAAAATCTTAGCAGAAGGGTCTAAAGTAAGGGCTTGGTAAGGAACCACTTTAGGCGCTTCCCACTTCCCATCTTTAAAATTACATTCAAGCATATGGTCTGAAAATACACTTCCAAAAGCCAAATTATCAAAATCTACCTCGTTTATTTTTGTAGCTTTTGATTTTATAATCTCGATGTCGTTGATTATAGAGTTCATAAATCTTGTTATTTTAAGTTACAAATTTAAGTAAAAACGTTTTTAAAAAAGCGGTATATTTACAACAAATCATCCAAAAATTAAATTTTATTGTATGAAACATCTATTATTCGCAACTTTTTGTCTGTTCTTGCTAAATTCTTGTAAAGATAAAGATACATACAATTCCTTTGGAGAAAAAATATCTGCCGATGAAGCTAAAGAAGCGTCTTACATGACAACACAATATAAGCGCATGCAGGTTGGGGATAGCGTGAATTCTAAAATAAAAGCTAAAGTGATGGATGTGTGTCAAGCAAAAGGCTGTTGGATGACTTTAAATTTGGAAGATGGACGTGAAGTGATGGTGAAATTTAAAGATTATGGGTTTTTTGTACCGAAAGACATTGCAGGAAAAGAAGTGATTGTAAACGGAAAAGCTTTTGTAAACGAGGTTTCGGTAGGTGAACAACGCCATTATGCTGAAGATGCCGGAAAAACTTCTGAAGAAATTGCAAGCATTACCCAACCGAAACGAACCTATTCTTTTGAAGCCGATGGCGTTT
Organism: Mariniflexile gromovii; assembly: GCF_017814435.1. Taxonomy (GTDB): domain Bacteria; phylum Bacteroidota; class Bacteroidia; order Flavobacteriales; family Flavobacteriaceae; genus Mariniflexile; species Mariniflexile gromovii. Next base: position 11,091 of record NZ_JAGJCB010000024.1, read on the forward strand.
TAATAAAACAATAAATTTGGAAAGAGAAGTAGTTATTACCGGAGATGGATCATCAACCATTCACTTACCGCAATGGGATGAGCAATACCACTCCAAGCACGGCGCCATACAAGAAGCGTATCACGTATTTATAAAACATGGCTTGCATTTTTTTTGTTCTGATAACGAGGTTTCTATTGATGTAACTTCGAGCACAGTCGAGAAGTCTCAGAAAGTAAGGAATGAGCAAATTTCAATCCTAGAAATAGGCTTCGGCACAGGATTAAACGCCTTTATAACTTTACTAGAAGCCGAAAAATTAGGTGTTAAAATTGATTATGTTGGTGTTGAAGGCTATCCCGTAGGAATGAATGAAATTGAGCAACTCAACTATCCCAATCAATTGGAGGCAAACGGAAAAGAACCTCTTTTTAAAATCATGCACGAGGTTTCTTGGGAAACCCCACATGCTATTTCCAATAACTTTTCACTTGCTAAACAAAACCGTTTTTTTTCAGAAATTGAAGAAACCAATAGCTATAACCTCATTTATTTTGATGCTTTTGGCGCCCGTGTTCAACCCGAATTATGGACGGAAACCATCTTCAAAAAAATGTATGAAGCCTTAAAAGAAAATGGTGTATTAGTAACTTACGCCGCCAAAGGCAGTGTACGTCGCGCTATGCAAGCCGTAGGTTTTAAAGTAGAAAAACTCCCTGGGCCACCGGGTAAACGTGAAATGTTGCGGGCTTCTAGAGAAGCGTAACATTCAACGAAGTTAAATGCTCAGAGCCACGAAATAGTTTTCAGTCTCGGTGAACAGTCTCAGTTTTTACTCAAAATATTTGCTTTGCGCCTCTGCGTCTTTGCGAGATTTTTAGTTTTACATTATCAATTATCAATTATCAATTATCAATTATCGACTAACACCTAGCACCCAATACCCAACACCCAATACCTATTCTGTTAAACCTAATACAAAACCTTAGCAAATGCCTTTTTCGTTTCGTAACTTTAAATAAAAAAGAAAAATGCGAGTTTTAATTACAGGAGCAACGGGACTTATAGGGCAAGAGATTGTAAAACTTTGTCATAAAAAAGATATTGCGGTAAATTACTTAACCACGAGTAAATCTAAAATAAACCAATCCGATAAAACACAGGGCTTTTATTGGAACCCCAAACAACAGGAAATTGATATCAATTGTTTTAAAGGTGTTGATGCTATTATTCATTTAGCGGGCGCTACGGTGTCAAAACGGTGGACTTCCTCATACAAAAAAGAGATTATTTCAAGCCGAAAAGAAACCACACAGCTATTGGTTGCCAGTTTAAAAACCATTGGGCATACGGTAAAACAAGTTATTTCAGCAAGTGCCATTGGTATTTATCCAGATTCGTTGATTAATTATTATGATGAAACCTTTAAAGATTTTGACGATTCGTTTTTAAGTAGCGTTGTGCAAATTTGGGAGCAGGAAGTAGATGCTTTTTCCGAATTAAATATTACGGTATCTAAAATTAGAATAGGCTTGGTGCTTTCCCATAAAGGTGGTGCGCTTACCGAAATGCTTAAACCCATAAAATTAGGCATGGGTGCTGCTTTTGGCGATGGAAAACAATGGCAATCGTGGATACATATCTCCGACTTGGCACAACTATTTTTATACGTATTAAAGTATCAACTACCTGGAGTGTATAATGGTGTAGCGCCCAACCCGGTAACCAACCAAGAATTAACAAAAACCATAGCGAGTACATTAAATAAACCTTTGTTTTTACCCAACATTCCAAGGGTTTTTATGAAATTGGTTTTAGGCGACATGCACACCTTGCTGTTTGATAGCCAACGCGTCAGCAATAAAAAAATAGAAGATAAAGGCTTTTATTTTGAATACCACCACTTACAGCCTGCTTTGGAGGTTTTGTTGTGTTGATTTGAAGATCTCGTTTAACGGTCTCGGCTCGTATGTTTACGACATGGTTGTTAATTGAATTTAAAAATAGTAAATTTCTGATTAATAATACAAGTAAAAATAGAAGGGATAGAGAGGTCTCGGCTAGATACACAGCTTTATTGTGATATCGTTTCATAGAAATCCCACCCTTCTATCATTCTCTTGGAATCTGGACAGTACCTAGGTCCTATGGCAAGAGACCGAATAAAGTGCGAGCAAAGATGCATAAGGAAATTAACCATGTTAAAAATAAATAGATATGGATACAAAACTAAAGCAATGTTTAGGGATAGATGTTTCTTAAAGGAATGTATCTATTAGTTTAGGACTGTTAAATTCCAATCTAGAAAAGGAATTTACCGTAACCTATTACCGCGCCGAGTATGAGCGAAATATTGCCAGAGTAAATAGCCCACAGGGACGCTACATGAAAGGCAAGCGGCAAAGTACGGTAGAGCCTGTATTTGGCACCCTAACCCAGTTTATGGATCTAAGCAAGGTTAATACCTTCGGTATCAAGCAGGCCAATAAATGTATGCAGATCTCTGCCATAGCCTACAATCTTAAAAAGTACCTGAAATTTACAGAAAGAAGCAGCAAAAGTGGTGCAGAAAGCCTAGGCGCCCATATACAGACCATTAAAGGAATGCTATCGCTAATTTTAGCACCATACAATCCCTCTAATTTTGTTTAAAAGGTACTTAATCCAAAAAATAAACGCCCTTAAAGGGCGTGTTTTTAACTTGTTTTTTTCAAATTAGGGACTTGTGCAACGGCTACTCGTGCTGTAGTGCGTTTTTTTATTTTATTCCAATCTATTTTTCAAGTTTCGATTTATTTTCGTCGACAGCCACCCAAGTGTTTAAAGTTTCAGTATTTTGTCTGTTGTAAGCACTCAAATATTGCAAATTAATTTTTTCTCCAGTTTTTAATTCAGGAACATTCGTTTGGATTGAGGACTTGTTTAACTCGGTTATTTCTTGCCAATGGTTTTTTGTATTCAAAAGTCGAGTTGGAAACCAATCATTATTTTAGCTCTATAATTCAATACTTCTCCATCTTCAGTTCCAATGTGTAATTTGCATTGGTCATTTGTGATTTCGAAAGCATCTAAATTTTCGTCAGTGATAAAGTCAAATCCAACATTTAGAATCAGATATTGTTTCTCCAAGATAATTGGGTTGTTTTATTTTAAATTCAATCAGTTCAATGTCGAATGCAGAAGTTTTAAACTTTTCATAAGTTCCGTTTTCATAACGTCTAGCGTTATGAGTTTCAATAAATGAGAAGTTTGATTTTAGAGCACAAGAAATTATTTCTAATGGTGTTTTAAATGTTCTATTTGTCAATGTGTTTTTCATTTCTCAAATGCAATACAACAATTGGATGTAAACAACTGTCTATATCAATATTATATTTACGAATATGCAAATATTCACTTATAAAAACAATGGATTTTTTACGCCTCTTTAGCTCAATTTTATCCAAAATTTAGCAAATACTCGTGGTTCTATTAAAAAGTAACTAACATTGGTTGCAGGTGGGTTAGCGATAGAAACGGTTAGCTTTTGGCGAGTAGGCGCAGCGAGCCAAAACTATTAGTGTATAGCGCGACCCTTGTGGTAACACCCTTATACTAACCTCTTAAACTTTAAAGGCAAGTGAACCACTTTTTTGGTTTCGTAAAAATCTTCGGTATAAAAATCGCTTAAATTATAAATGGTTACAGTTTTGTAATCTTGAAGTTCTTCGGTTAAATCGCCGCCTTTTAAATATAAAATACCATTTTTAAGGGCGTTTTTTTGTTCTTTGGCAATTTTGCCTTTTACCCAGTGTGTAAAAGTTGGCATAAAGGCTACGGCTCTGCTTACTATAAAATCGAAAGTATCATTAATTTCTTCAACCCTGCTGTGGGTTGTTTTTACGTTGGTTAAGCCTAAACCTTCAACAACTTCATCAACCACTTTTAATTTTTTGGCAATACTATCAACCAAATGAAACGAACAGTTTGGGAACAAAATGGCTAAGGGAATGCCAGGGAAACCTCCACCGGTACCAACATCTAAAATCTTGCTGCCATCTTTAAATTCAACAACTTTTGCAATGCCTAAAGAATGTAGAACATGTCTTAAATAAAGTTCATCAATATCTTTACGAGATACCACGTTTATTTTCAAATTCCAATCTTGATAAAGCGCTTCTAATTTTTGGAATTTACTTATTTGATCGTCGGTAAGATTCGTAAAGTATTTTAGTATCAGGTCCATTCTTGTTAAATTTTCAACAAAAATATACTTTTTAAGTACATATTTTTACAAAAAAACGTTATTACTTAAGTTGGTTTATGCCTATCTTTGCGGCGTATTTAATAAAGCCAACTTAATTATATACAAACATTAAATTAATAGCATGACAAAAGAAACGCTTTCATTTTCGAGAATAGACTCTGCAAAGTTTTTTAGAACACTAAACAAACGTGTTAACGATTACTTTAAAGATAATGACATTAAAAGAACAGGAAACTGGAAATTATGGGCCAAAACCATTGTTATGTTTTCTCTGTTTTTAACACCTTATTTTTTGCTTTTAACATTAAGCATTCCTGGGTGGGCGCAATTATTACTTACCATTGTAATGGGAATAGGTATGGCTGGTGTTGGTATGAATGTGATGCATGATGGAAACCACGGCTCTTTTTCCAACAAAGAATGGATAAACCGTTTAATGGGAAGCAGTATTTATATTCTTGCGGGCAATGTTTATAACTGGAAAGTGCAACACAACGTTTTGCACCATACATACACAAATATTCATGGGCATGATGAAGATTTAGAAGCGGGACGCATTATGCGTTTTACCGAGCATTCTGAATGGCGTTGGTACCATAAATTTCAACAATATTATTCGGTTTTACTATACGGGTTGTTAACCATTAATTGGGCTATTACTACCGATTTTCAACAAATGAGACGTTACATGAAACGTAAATTGTCTTATGGAAAATTCCCAAACCCCGTTTGGAACTGGAGTAAACTGGTTATTTCAAAAATTATTTATGTGGCTGTTTGGATTGTGCTGCCTATGTTGATTTTAGATATTGCTTGGTGGAAAATTTTAATTGGCTTTTTTGTAATGCACTATACTGCTGGTTTAATTTTAAGCGTGGTGTTTCAATTAGCTCACGTTATGGAAGATGCTGAAATGCCTCTGCCAGAATCTGACGGCACTATGAAAAACACTTGGGCTGTTCATCAACTTAGAACCACCATCAATTTCAGTACCAAAAACAAAATAGTAAATTGGTTTACTGGCGGATTGAACCACCAAGTAGAGCACCATATTTTTCCGCATATTAGCCATGTTCATTACACTAAAATTTCAAAAATAGTTAAGGAAACCGCTAAAGAATTCAACTTACCATACAACGAATATAGAACTACCCGTAAAGCTATTATGGCACATTTCAAACATTTAAAAGAAATGGGCATGAAACCCGCTTTACACGTCTAACAATTATTATTTATTTATAAATGCAATTACTATCAGATAGGATTTTAAACATGGCGCAGTCTGCAACTTTGGCAATGGCTGCAAAAGCAAGAGAGTTAAAAGAAGAAGGTAAAGATATTATAGGCTTAAGCCTTGGTGAACCGGATTTTAATACTCCAGATTTTATAAAAGAAGCCGCTATTCAAGCAATTAACGACAATTACAACTCATACTCACCTGTTGATGGATATGGCGATTTAAAACAAGCCATCATCACGAAGTTTAAGCGTGATAACGGTTTAACTTATACACCAAACCAAATTGTGGTTTCTACCGGTGCTAAACAATCGTTAGCTAATATTGCCGCGGTTATGACCAACAAAGGTGATGAAGTTATTATGCCTTGCCCATACTGGGTTAGTTATGCCGATTTGGTAAAATTAAACGATGGTATTCCTGTTGAAGTTAAAACAACGATTGATACCGATTTTAAAATGACACCTGCACAGTTGGAAGCGGCCATAACACCAAAAACTAAAATGATTTGGTTTAGTTCGCCTTGTAACCCAAGTGGATCTATTTATAGTAAAGAAGAATTGCGTGGTTTAGCTGATGTACTGGTGAAATACCCAAATATTTATGTGGTTTCTGATGAAATTTATGAACACATAAACTATGTTGGTGGTCATTCAAGTATGGCACAGTTTGAAGATATGTACGATAGAACCATTACCGTAAACGGTGTATCAAAAGCGTTTGCTATGACGGGATGGCGTATTGGATATATTGGTGCTCCTGAAAAAATTGCGCGTGCATGTAACAAAATGCAAGGACAAATTACAAGTGGTGCTAACTGTATTGCACAACGTGCTACCATTACAGCGCTTAACGAATCTCCAAGTCGTGTGCAATATATGATTGATGAGTTTAAGGTACGTCGTGATTTAATCTTAGGATTACTAAACGAAATTGAAGGTTTTAAAACCAATATTCCTGAAGGTGCTTTTTATGTATTCCCGAATATTTCTTATTTCTTTGGAAAAACCATAAAAGGACATAAAATTAACAATGCCTCTGATTTTTCATTGTTTTTATTAAGCGAAGCTTTAGTGGCTACTGTTGATGGGGAATCGTTTGGAAATCCAGATTGTATCAGGATTTCATACGCTGCATCTCAAGAGCAAATTATAGAAGCTATTAAACGTATTAAAGCAGCTGTAAGTTAAAGAACTTAGATTTTATAAATAAAAAAGACTGCTTTTGGCAGTCTTTTTTATTTATGCTAAATATATTATTAATCTACAGCGTCTTCAACGTCATCTGCTGCATCTTCAATTCCATCTCCTACTTCTTCAACGCCATCTTCAATTTTTTCACCTGCCGTTTTTTTCTCTCTACAGCCTGTGAAAATTGTTCCCGCTGCTGCTAATATTAAAAATGTATATGCTAATTTTTTCATTTTTTATGTTTTTTAGTTAATTAATTTTTTTTTACTACTTTGAAATATCTTCAAGTCTTTTTACAGTATTTAAGGCTGTTTTTACACTAACCATTTGATTGTAAACTACATTGTTCACATCTGAAAAGTTACTAACTTTTTCAAGTTGTTTTTCATATTCGTTTACACTGGCTTTTTCACCTCTGATGCATTCTTCAAGAATTGCTTCGTCTGTGTTAGAACTTAAAGTGGTTTTTACATCAATCCATGCTCTATGTGCAGATCCTAAAAGCGAACCATCTTTAACAGGTGTTGCATGTAAGTTTCTTATTAAGCCATCTAATTCATTTGCAAATTGGCTTCTTTGTTTCGCTTTATCTTGCAACCACTGTTTCAAAACTGTATTCTCAGCTTTCTGCATTATTTGTTTGTAACCTGCTTCAGCATCGTAATTTTTCTGAAGCAATTCTTGTAATATATTTACGGTTTCTTCGTTTGCTTTTGTAATTTCCATAATTTTAATTTTTAAAATTTATTTAATTTAAAACTGATATCTAACGCCTAGGGCAATATCAAAATCCAAGTCATTGTTATCATAAACTTCGTCACCAAATCCTATTTCGGGTCTGAAATCGAGGGATAATAATAAAGGAAAATCGAAATTATATTCTATACCAATGTCACCAGCGGCAAATACAAACGTATCACTACGGTCATTACCATTGCCATTATTAAAATCATCGTTAAAACTATAAGATCCTAAACCGCCACCAACACCAGCGTACCAATTAAAGCCGCCATCGATATTCCACACCCATTGGTGTAATGCTGCTAGTTTAAAACCATCATAGTATCTACTATCTCTCCAACCAAGGTCAAACTCTAATCTTTTATTAGCGTTTAAAGCTCTTTGGTAGGAAACTTCGGCTCCAAAACCATCACTATCACCTAAACGTAATCCTAATGCGTTTTTTGAAATATCTTGCGCATTCATTGATACTGTTGCTATTAATATTAGAATACCAGTTATTAAATATGTTTTCATTTTTTTCTTTTTGGTTTTTTAGTCTTTATAAACTAATAATTATTTTTTTGCCTCGGCGTTTTCATCTGATTTTGCGCCCATTCTATTTACTGTGTACATAGGTGCAAATTTCAATTTTAAAGCGGCAATTTTTCTGTTATCTTCACTAGACAAACCTTCTTTTTCGACGGTGTTTTTTCTAGTGTCGATGGCTTCGTAAATCAATTTAATTTCATCCCAATCTTCACGAGAATATGAATCTTTGTTTTTATCAACGGTATCAACAAAATTTTGGTAAACACCTAAAATATTATCTTTGTTAATCCATGCAAACTGCATGTCGCCACCTGTGTATTCACTTCCTAATAATGATTTGCGAATCATCATTTTTGAATTTTCGGCTTTCATTATTTCATGTTCAGCAATCACTTCCGATTTAAATTTTTCATATTTTAAGGTTGCTTGATCCACGTCATTTTGCAATACTGAATTCTCTTCTACAGATGTGATAGAATTATCCACATCAGCTTTCATTTTTTGATAGTTTGCTTCAATAGCTTCCCAATTTTCAGCGGCCTCATCAACTGCTTCACGACTAACGGAATCTATATAAAATTCGAAATTGTCTACTTTTTTTTCAGCCACATTTTTCTGGCTATCGTTACATGCAACAAACATTGCTGATGCTACAACGAGTCCTAATGTTATTTTTAATGTTTTCATTTTACTTTTTTTTTATTTGATTAATTACTTCTTACTTGAAGACGATTCAGTTCTTTTGGTTTGCTTTTTTAAGCTTAAGAATTCGTCGTTTTTTTTACTTCTTTTTTTCCTTTTTCAAGAATTTCTTCCCCACTTTTAACTGCCGTTTCATACTTTTTAGATACGGTATCTAAAAAATTATCAAACTCTTCTTTTAGTGTTTCTTTAGCTTCAATAGTTTTGTTTTTAATTTTTTTTCTTGTTTTTGATCCTTTATCTGGTGCAAATAACACCCCTAATATGGCTCCTGTAGCAATTCCTGCTAATACGCCTAATACATTTGATTTCATAATTTGTTTTTTTAAATTTATAATTAGTCATCATGTTGTTGATGCTTTTGTTTTTTTAAGTTGGAATTGAAACTATACGCCTCTACCACCAATTAATCTTAGTAGTATGGCTATTACAGCTATTACTAATAAAATATGTATCAATCCTCCTGCACTGTAAACGAAGAACCCTAAAGCCCAACCTATTATAAGTACAACCGCTACTAGATATAATAAACTTCTCATAATATTTAATTTTAATGGTTAATAATTTGTTTTTAGAATTTTTTGTGTTTGATTTAAATTATAATTTAAATTCACTAATATTTTTACAGTTAGTACCTTAAAATCTACATCATTTGTAATGTTTGATAAATATTCCAATTGTGTAATTTGATTTTTTAATAAGGCTTCAATTTTTTTTAAATAGATTTCAGAAAAATCAGCTTTTTCATTTTCATGTAGCTCGAGTATTTCATTTTCATCTATTTTGTTTGGTAATAGAATCAATTTTTTTTCTGCTAATTCATTTAAGCTTTTTTTAATTTTTAGGTTGTCTTTTTTTAACTTATTTGATATGTTTTTAACATGATAATTATTGCTTTTTCCTTTTACGGAATCACTCATAGCTATTAGAGTTTCGTTCAATATTGCTATGTCTGACATTATTTTGGCTTCTTCTATATTAACTTGAACTCTTTTGTTTATAGCTTCATTATTGTATAGATTGTTTTCGTTTTCATCTCTATCAAAATCGCAAGAAAATATGCTGACACCTACTGAAATGATTAATGTAAGCGTTAATTGTTTTTTTATGTTTTTATTAATTATCACTTCTATTTCTTTTCTACATTACAAAGATGCAACCCATACCGAGGTTTTGCGTTACAGCATTTTTAAGGTTTGTTATAGAATTTCAATACTGTAGGTTTGAAATAAAAAAAAGCCCTAAAGAATTTTACTTTAGAGCTTTAAATGTACTTTTTAGAGTTTGTTAAACTACTTATATGGGAAGGTAAATAGTGAAAATGGCCCCTATATTAGGCTCGCCATTGGCTATAATGATTCCGTTATGATTATCTATAATTTTTTTACAGATGGAAAGTCCAACGCCAGTTCCTGAATATTCTTGTTTGTTATGAAGTCTGTTAAATAATTCGAATATTTGATTGGCATATTGTTGTTCAAAACCAATACCGTTATCAGAAAAGGTTATTTTATGATATTCGTTTTTGGGTATATTTATTAAATTAATATCGTCTTTTGAATGGACTAGTTCATAGGTTATTTTAATAACAGGAGCCTCTGCAACTTTGCTGTACTTTAAGGAATTGCTTAACAAATTCAAAAACAATTGATGCACTTGAAAAGGGATTACAGAAACCGTAGGCAAAACATCGCTTGTAATAATGGCTTGTTTTTCTATAATTGTTTCGGCCACATCTTGTTTTGCTTGTTCTAAAAGTTCATTCAAATTGGTTAAAACAAATTCTTTATCGGGTTTGTTGGTTCTTGAAAACTGTAGCAAATCATCAATTAACAAACGCATTCTGGTAGCAGATACTTTTATGCGTTCTAAATATTGGTTGCCAGAAGCTGAAAGGTTTTTTGCTTCTTTATCTTCTAATCTGGAAATGAAGGTTTGGATTTTTCGTAAAGGTTCTTGTAAATCATGGCTGGCAACATAGTTGAATTCTGATAGTTCGGCGTTGTTTTTTTCCAATTCCAAATTACGTTCTTCAAGTTCTAGAAAACGCTCAATTTCATCAGATATATCCGTAATATTGCCAACTATTCGTTTTTCACCATCATTATTTATCAATAGTTTTCCGTAGCCTTTTATATGTTTAACTGTTCCATCTTTTTTTATAATTCGATAGTAAGTAAAAGGCAGATCCTCTTCTTTCATCATCCTTTCAACATCAGCAGAAAACTTTTTCCGGTCGTCTGGATGCACAAATTCTAAAAAGGCCTCAAAAGTAGGTTCAAAAGCTCTTGGTTTTTCGCCTAAAACCCTGTATAGATTATCTGAAAAGGTATATTTATTACTTTCTACATACCACACCCAATTACCATGTTTACCTACGGTTTCCAACTGAATGGTAGCTTCTTTAAATATGGATAATTGGTTGTTTATTATTTTAATATTCTTAAAGTCATTATTTATTTTACTATATGAAACTATAATCAACACAAGCGTTAACAATAGCATTAAATACAAAAATAATGGTGTGAATTCTAAATTGGATTGGTATTGTTTTTGGCGCTCTTGGAGGTGACGGTTTTCAAGATCCATCATCTCGCTGATTTTATGCCTGATGGAATCCATAATTATTTTTTCTTCAAAAAAATTGGATTTAAACTCTTCAGTTAATGCAAATCCATTTTCAACAAAAGCACTGGTTTGTGTAAAGTTTCTAAAAAGCGAATCGATGTACTTGCTTAATGTCTTTAAATTCTCTTCCTGTACAGGGCCGTGGTTTGCTATTTCTTTCAACTCAGCAAAAGACTCGTTAACTTTTTCCCTGGCTGTTAAATAAGGTTCTAAATGCGTTGTGTCTTTTGTTAGAATGTAATTTCTATGACCATTTTCAGCATCTTTTAAATAAGACATGACCTTCTCTAACTCAACGTTAACTTTAAAGGTGGTAACAACCAGTTTACTGGAGTTTGTTAAATTAGAAATATGCTTATATGTAAAACCGCCTATTAAAAGAATAAGAAAAACACTTATTAAAAAGATGATCCTTAAAAATATCGCGGATTTTGAAATTATGCGTTTAATCATTTAAAGCCTCATTAAAAAATTATCTTTATTTAAACTATTTGTATGGTATTGCCAATTCATAGACACAACTTCGGCCAATACTTTTTTAAGTTGTTTAAAGCTGCTTGGTTTTTTTATGTAAATATTAGCCCCCAGCACAAAGGTTTCTTCAATATCTTCTTCTGATGCTGAAGTGGAGTAAATAGCAATGGCGATATCAGACATTTTGCTATTGGCTTTAATTTCGTTTAAGCACTCAATACCATTTTTTAAGGGCATGTTTAAATCTAAAAAAAGCACGTTGGGCAATATGGCATCTTCGCTGTTTAAATAGTCCATAAGTTCTACACCATCATTAAACGTGTTTACTTTGGTGTTCATCTTTAACTCATCAAAAGCATCGGTAAAAAATAGTCTGTCATCTTCATCGTCATCAGCAAGAATAATATGTATATAATCGTTAGGCATAAGGGATTTTGTAAAAATTGGTTAGTTTTTTTGTTGAGCAATACTTCGCCTTTTAGAAATGATACGCTGAAAAGCAGAAGGCGTAATACCCGTAGCATTTTTAAATTGGGTACTTAAATGTGCTACACTAGAATAATTAAGTTTGAAGGCTATTTCGGTTAAGCTTAAATCGGTTGTTAACAACAATTGCTTAGTATATTCTATTTTTTGAATGATGATGAAGTTTTCAATAGAGGTATAAGTAACCTCTGAAAACAGGTTGGAAAGGTAGCCGTAACTGTGTCCTAATTTTTCGGATAAATACACAGAACTTTTAACGTTTACAGTAGAATCTTCATTAAAAACCATATCAATAATAGCGTCTTTAATTTTTTGGACCAGAATGCTTTTTTGATTTTCAACTATTTCAATTCCGTAACTGTTTAAAGCATCATTTAAAGCTTCGTATTTTTCTGAAGGTACTTTTTCCAGTAACTCAACTTCTCCAAAAGCAAGAATTCTGTATTTTATGTCGAGTTCTTCTAACTTCGTTTCTAGAACTTTTTTACAAATGGTGTTAAAGTCAAACTTTATAAATAATTTCATATGTAGATAATATCTGTTTTCTCAATGGGCGTGGTTTTGTTATATATTCTATTAACATCCTTTTGCACATTTCATATAAACTTTTAATTATTGTAAAGTTAATAAAGCATTTTGTTTTAATCTCGATTTATTTAACACTAAAAAACATTTATGTAACTATTATTTATTTAGCATTTCTAATGCTTTTCCATTTTTTTAATCGCATCCGTGCTTTACTTTGAAGGTGTTTATTTACAGGTTCTCCTATAAGGAATCCGTACGCTTCATAGCCAGGTGTATTGTCAAACAGTATTTTTAAAGTTGCTGTTATTGGTAAGGCTAGAATCATGCCTGTTATACCCCAAAGCATGGAAAACAAAACCAATGAAGAAATAGCTACAAATGCATTGACACTTACTTTTGAGCCTGTAATTTTAGGAGTTATAAAATTGCCTTCTAAAAATTGAATAAACCCGAAAACAGCAATAACACCAAAAGCGTACCAAGCAGAATCCTTAGTCGCCAAAGCGATGATGGCAGGCAATAACGACCCTATAATAACACCTATGTAAGGTATTAATAGTAAAAATGCTGCTAAAAACCCGAAGAAAAACGGATTGCCTATACCTAAAAGCAATAAGCCTAGACTATTTAAACAGCCAACAATTACAATAACTATAATTAAACCTAACAGATAATTCTGCTGAATTTCTACGATTTTTTTTAGAATTTTGTTGATAAATGATTTGTCTCTCGTCCTAAAAACTTTATAAAGAAACGTTCTAAAAAAAGCCCTGTAGTAAAGGAAAAAAAATATGTAAATGGGGATTAACACCAAATCACTTAAAAGACTACTGGATTCAGATAATAGAACGCCTATTTTATCTAAATTGTCTTTTATGATATTTTCTGCTTTAAGTTCGTTTTGCGAAAAAAGCCTGTTGTTACCTATATTAAATATGTGTTCTAAACTATTTACCGAATTATGAAATAGCTCTCCCAATTTTTGCGAGTACACTTCGATATTATCCATAAAATACATTAATCGTGTGCTAATTAATGTGAATATTAATGCAGTTATGAAAAATAAGGTAGTTAAAGACGTTAATGTTGCAAACAATCTATTGCAACGCCATTTTTTTTCTAGAAACCTTTGAATGGGAAATATCATTACGCTAAGTATAATAGCGAATAATATAGGTACAATAAAAGGCTTAATTATATATAAAATAAAAACCACAGCAATTAGTGACAATAAACTTAATGCACTGTGACTCACGTGGCTTTTTGTATTCATTTATTAAATAAAAGTTTTAGTAAAAATAAAAAACTGTCTAGAGATTACAAAGCACGATTTCACTAACCAACCAAACAACCATAATTTGCAACAATTCTAGACAGTATGCTTTTTCTTTAAATTTGAAATAATTTTGTATGTTTCTTATTTACTTTTACCAAGTTTTTCTTGGAATCTACCAACTAACTCATCTTTTCTTTTTCTTCTAATTAGAAGTAAATCATCATCTGTTAAGGTAGCGTATTTTTGTTTTAATTTTCTTTTTAACCTATTTTAGTTTCCTTTTGTTTCTGTAGGGTGAAAGATTTTAAAAAGTTACAATTCTGTTTTTTTTAAGCCTTCTTTCCACCTAAAAAATTAATAAGAATAGCAAAAAGTCCTAAGCCCATAGTTATAAACGCATTGGTGTTGTCTTGTGCCTCAACAAGATCTAAATCGCCAATACTAATTTGTGTTTCTGGTATAATCATGTTATAAATACCGTAACCCAACATTACAATACCTATTATCATTAAAATTGATTTTATACTCTTGCTCATACCTTTATTTTTTAATTGGTTGTAAGGCTGCTTAACTATATAATACAAAGGTATGGTGGATGGAAGCGTTCGCTATTACATAATTACTGCCGTTTGTTATAGAATTTTAATAAATGTATGTTTTGAGATAAAAAAAACCTGTCTCAAATGATGAAACAGGCTTTTCTAAATTATAGATTTTAAAAAACTTAATCGTCTTTTCTATCTTCTCTTGGTTTTCTATCGTCTCTGCGGTTATCGCGTCCACGATTATCTCTACCTCTGTTATCACGTCCACCACGATCGTTATTATCTCTTGGTGGTCTAGCAACATAACCTTCTGGTTTTTCTAATAAGGCTTTACGAGATACTTTTTCTTTGCGTGTTTTTGGGTCTACACCAAAATACTTCACATTAAAAACGTCACCCATATTTACTACATCAGATACATTTTCAGTACGTTCCCAAGCTAATTCACTTACGTGTAATAAAACTTCGTTTCCAGGCGCTTGTGTGTATTCAACAACCGCACCAAAATCTAACATCTTAATTACTTTCACTTCGTAAGTACCACCAACTTCTGGTTTGAACATTAACGAATCAATTTTAGCTAACACAGCATCAATGCCTGCTTGTCCAGTTCCTAAAATTTCAACAATACCTTCTTCGGTAATTGGATCTTCGTTAATAACAATCGTTGTTTTTGTAGCTTTTTGTAATTCTTGGATAACTTTTCCACCAGGTCCAATTAAGGCTCCAATGAATTCATTAGGAATCACTCTTGTAATCATTTTAGGAGCATGTGGTTTTACGTCTGCATTTGGCGCAGCAATAGTTTCAACCAATTTACCTAAGATATGTAAACGTCCAGCTTGTGCTTGTTTTAAAGCATTCACTAAAATTTCATACGAAAGACCTTTTACTTTAATGTCCATTTGGCAAGCGGTAATACCATCGGCAGTACCAGTTACTTTAAAGTCCATATCACCTAAGTGGTCTTCATCACCTAAAATATCAGAAAGCACCGCATATTTACCAGTATCAGCATCCGAGATTAATCCCATTGCAATACCAGAAACTGGTTTTTTTATTTGAACACCCGCATCCATTAACGCCATAGTACCAGCACAAACAGTAGCCATAGAAGACGAACCGTTTGATTCTAATACTTCTGACACTACTCTTACAGTATAAGGGCAATCTGCAGGCACCATACCTTTTAAGGCACGCTGTGCTAAGTTTCCGTGTCCAACTTCACGACGAGACGTTCCTCTTAATGGACGTGCTTCACCAGTTGAAAAAGGAGGGAAGTTATAATGTAAATAGAAACGCTCTTCACCTTCAAAAGATGGCATATCTATTTGGTTTGCTTCTCTAGAAGTTCCTAAAGTTACGGTTGCTAATGCTTGCGTTTCTCCACGTGTAAAGATTGACGAACCGTGTGTTGATGGTAAATAATCAACTTCACACCAAATTGGTCTGATGTCGGTTGTTTTACGTCCATCTAAACGTAAACCTTCATTTAAGGTTAAATCTCTAATCGCTTTTTTCTCAGCTTTGTAGAAATATTTAGAAACTAAACTACCAAAATCTTCTAATTCTTCTTCTGTAAATGTTGCTTTTACTTCTTCTTTAATGGCTTCAAAAGCAGCACTTCGTTCGTGTTTTGCCGATGCAGCTCCTGCAACAGCATATACTTTATCGTATGTTAAGTCATGAACTTTTTTCGCTAAATCTTCATCTTCGCGTTCTGGTTCATATTCACGAGTTTCTTTTTTGCCAAATGCTTCAGCTAATTTTACTTGTGCAGCACATTGTACTTTAATAGCATCGTGTGCAAACTTAATAGCGTCTACCATTTCTTCTTCCGAAATCTCTTTCATCTCACCTTCAACCATCATCACAGAATCGGCAGATGCGCCAATAACCATATCGATATCAGATTCTAATAATTGAGATTGTGTTGGGTTGATGATGAATTTATTATCAATTCTTCCAACGCGTACTTCAGAAATAGGCGTTTCAAAAGGTATATCACTTAATTGAATCGCTGTTGAAGCTGCTAAACCTGCCAAAGCATCTGGCATAACTTCTTCATCATGAGACATTAACTGAATCATTACTTGTGTTTCAGCATGGTAATCTTTTGGGAATAACGGACGTAAAACGCGGTCTACTAATCGCATCGTTAAAACTTCGCCGTCACTTGGTCTTGCTTCTCTTTTAAAGAAACCACCTGGGTATCTTCCTGCAGCAGCAAATTTTTCTCTGTAATCTACCGTTAACGGTAAAAAGTCAACATCACTTTGTTGGTAGTTGGAAACAACTGTACATAACAACATACATTTTCCAGATTGCACAACAACAGACCCATGTGCCTGTTTTGCTAATTTTCCGGTTTCAATGGAGATTTCTCTTCCATCACCAAGGTCTATGACCTCTTTAAAAACTTTTGGAATCATAAATTTTTTAATTCTAATTAAACAATGGTCGTTGTGTTGTTGTGTGTAGTTGTTGTATGACCAATGAAAAACTATAATAAGCTTCTTCAATACGGGTTTAGACTCTGCGCAGAGTTATAATTAAATCAAAAAAGAGGCTGAAAAGCCTCTTTTTTTTTATTTTCTTAATCCTAATTCTTTTACTATTGCACGATATCTTAAGATATCTTTCTTAGTTAAGTAATCTAGTAAAGCACGACGCTTACCTACTAATTTCACTAAAGAACGCTCCGTATTAAAATCTTTACGATTGTTTTTTAAATGCTCAGTTAAGTGATTTATTCTGTAAGTGAATAATGCAATTTGTCCTTCTGCAGAACCTGTGTCTTTAGCACCTTTACCATGTTTTGTAAAGATAGCTTCTTTCTCTTTTTGATCTAAATACATGCTAATATTATTGTAAATAATTGTTATGTAAACGAAAGTCTTTCTTTCGAGCGGCAAATATAGTAATTAATTATGATTGTACAACGCTTCTTTTTTTGGGATTTTTTCACTAAATTAACGTAATCAATTTTTTACTTATTTTTTTATGGAAAGAATAATTGCAGATGCATTAGACGCTAATTTGCTTCCAGATATTTTTAATCATGCTTATCATGGCATTGCTATAGTAGGGTTGGATGGTAAATGGTTGTTGGTAAGTAAAAGTTTGTGCGACATTTTGGGTTATAAAGAAAATGAACTTCTAAAACAAAGTTTTGATAAAATAACACACAAAGAGGATTTAAAAATAGATTTACGAAAACTTAAAAGGCTTTTGAAGGGAGATATTGAAAGCTATAAGATGGAAAAGCGTTATTTTAAAAAAAACGGAACCATTGTTTGGGCACAATTATCGGTGTCTTTAGTAAAAGATAAAGATGATAAGCCTAAGTATTTTATAAGTCAAGTACAGGATATTACAGAACAAAAAGAAGAAGAAAGGGAAAAGGAATTAATAGCCAATGTTGTAAAAGAGCAAAATGAAAGACTTTTAAACTTTTCTAGAATTATTACCCATAATTTAAGAACCCATGCAGGAAACTTAATGACTTTGATGGGGTTTGTTGAAGATGAAATTGAAGAAACAAAATCAAGCGATAGTTTTGAATTTTTGAAACAAGCCATTAATAACCTACAAGAAACCGTAACACATTTAACTGAAATAGCAAAGTTTTCAAAATACGATACTACCGAATTAAAAGCGCTCAACCTCCATGATTATGCTACTAATGCTATATATAACGTAAGCGCTTTGGCAAAAAACAGCAATTGTATTATTGAAAATAATATACAAGACATCTTGTATGTTACGGGAATTGAAGCATACTTGGATAGTATTCTTCTCAATTTATTAACAAATGCCATTAAATACAAGGCAGATGATAGGGTTTGTAATATTGTATTAAGTGCGAAATTGGAATGTGATTTTGTTGTGTTAAGTGTAAAGGATAATGGCCTAGGTTTAGATTTAGAAGCTTATGGGACAAAATTGTTTTCACTTTATCAAACATTTCACAAAAACAAAGATTCTAGAGGTGTTGGATTATTTATTACAAAAAATCAAGTAGAATCTTTAGAAGGTAAAATTGAAGTTAAAAGTGAAGTAAATAAAGGATCGGAGTTTTTAGTTTATTTAAAACATCCCAAAAAAAATATAACCAAAAACAAAAAAAAAGACCCACTTGATTTTGAAAACAAGCAGGTCTGAAATTTTATAATAAAGTAAATCAAGCTCTTAATGGCTGATTTAAAATTAAATCTAAGTACTGGTTTACTTTTGTTTTTAAATCTTTTCTCATCGTAATAAAATCCAAGAAACCGTGTTCTAGTAAAAATTCTGATGTTTGAAAACCTTCAGGTAAATCTTTACCTGTAGTATCTTTAACAACACGAGGTCCTGCAAAACCAATCAAAGCTCCAGGTTCGGCAATATTAATGTCTCCCAACATAGCAAAAGATGCCGTAGTACCTCCCGTTGTTGGGTCGGTACATAATGAAATGTAAGGAATATTTGCTTCAGCCAATTGAGCCAATTTAACCGAAGTTTTTGCTAATTGCATCAATGATAAAGCAGCTTCCATCATTCGTGCGCCTCCAGATTTTGAGATAACCATTAATGGAATGTTTTTCTTTAACGAATAATCTGCAGCACGTGCAATTTTTTCGCCTACAACACTACCCATAGAGCCACCAATAAAAGCGAAATCCATACAGGCAACAACTAAGTCTTTACCCTTAGATTTACCAACGCCAACACGTATAGCATCTTTTAATTTGGTTTTATCTTGTGCCGCTTTTAAACGATCGGGGTACTTTTTGGTGTCAACAAATTTTAAAGGATCTTTAGATTCTAAATCAGCATCAAGTTCTTTGAACTTATTATCATCAAAAAGAATCTCAAAATATTCTTTACTGCCAATTCGAACATGGTATCCATCTTCTGGACTTACATAAAAGTTTTTTTCAAGTTCTTCTGTGTCTACAATTTTTCCAGTAGGCGATTTGTACCAAAGTCCTTTAGGGGTATCCTTTTTTTCCTCTGTTGTAGTTGTTATTCCTTTTGTTTTTCTTTTAAACCAAGACATAAGATATACAATTTATGATTCACGATTTAAAGGTTGAAAACCTCTACATCGTTATTTTTTAGTGTTTTAGATACTTTTTTATTCAGCAAAAAGTAAAAAGCTAGATTACAAAATTAAAGCTTTATTTTAATTTTGGTATCACAGGCTTGTTTTTTTATTGATGAAATTACTTTTGTAAGTATTTATAAATGAAAAAAATCCTGCTTTGAACAGGATTTTTTTTCTGAATTTAAAAATGTCTATTTTTTATAATGTGTTCACATTGTTAAGGTCCTCAAAAGCCTTTTTTAAACGCTCAACAAACGTTTTTTCACCTTCGCGTAACCAAACACGTGGGTCGTAATATTTTTTGTTTGGAGAATCTTCGCCTTCAGGGTTTCCAATTTGGCCTTGCAAATAATCTTTTTTGCTGCTCATATAATCACGAATACCGCTCATAAATGCATATTGTAAATCGGTATCGATGTTCATTTTAATTACACCGTAGCTAATACCTTCGCGAATTTCTTCAACTGTAGAACCTGAACCACCGTGGAAAACAAAATCGATGTGGTTATGGCCTACACCATATTTTTTTGAAATATAATCTTGAGAATTTTTTAATATTTTTGGAGTTAATTTTACGTTACCTGGTTTGTAAACACCATGTACATTTCCAAAAGCGGCTGCAATAGTAAATTGGTCGCTCACTTTGCTCAACTCTTCGTATGCATAAGCAACCTCTTCTGGCTGTGTATATAATTTAGAATCATCCACATCGCTATTATCTACACCATCTTCTTCACCACCAGTAATACCTAGTTCAATTTCTAAAGTCATTCCCATTTTAGACATTCTTTCTAAATAGGTTTTACAGATTTCTATGTTTTCTTCAATAGGCTCTTCCGAAAGGTCAATCATGTGCGAGCTGAAAAGCGATTTTCCAGTTTCAGCAAAATGTTTTTCACTAGCGTCTAGCATACCATCTATCCAAGGCAATAGTTTTTTAGCACAGTGGTCTGTATGCAAAATTACAGGAACACCATAAGCTTCAGCTAAAGTGTGTACGTGTTTTGCACCGGCAATAGCACCAGCAATTGCTGCTTTTTGCCCATCATTATTTAAGCCTTTTCCAGCGTTAAATTGAGCGCCACCATTTGAAAATTGAATAATTACAGGTGCATTTAATGATGCAGCAGTTTCTAATACGCCATTAATAGTGTCCGACCCAATTACGTTTACAGCAGGTAAAGCAAATCCTTTTTCTTTAGCAAGTTTAAAAATGGCTTGTACTTCTTTTCCTGTAGCAACGCCTGGTTTTATGTTGTGTCCCATAATTAATTGAAATTTTTTATTTTAGTTTGTGAATTTCAAAAGTAATCAATTTTTAAATCATTTTTGTTGTTTTTAGGGGTTGAAAATGCTAAAAAATTACTAAAACGTTATAGTTTAAGAGGAATAATTAGCATGTTTAAAACGGATAGTTAATACCAATGTTGTAAACGGCATTTGAAAAATTATAGTCGTTAAACCAACGGTTTTGGTCTTGGTAAGAAGGGTCGTAAGTTTTAAATCCAATATCAAAACGGAAAACAAAAAAGCTAAAATCATAGCGCAAACCAAAACCAGAACCCACAGCAATATCTTTTAGAGAGCTAAAATTTGTAAAGGTGGAGTTTTCATCAGTAACATCATCAAGCACATTCCATATGTTTCCAGCATCAACAAAAACAGCACCGTTCAGTTTTCCAAAAACATTAAAACGCTGTTCAACACTTAGGGCCAATTTTAGATTGGCTTCGTTAAATTCGTTCGAGGATTCGGAACTTCCGGGGCCTAATCGATAAGCGGTCCAAGCGCGATTGTCGTTAGCGCCTCCAGCAAAAAAACTTTTAGAAAAAGGAATGTTGTTAGAATTTCCATAGGGGATGGCTATACCAAAATAACTTCTAGTGGCTATGATGTTTTTTTTGCCCAAATTCCAATGTTTAATATAATCCAATTCTGTTTTCACATATTGTGAATAGGCAACATTGAAAAGTTCATATTTATCATTTGCGTTTTTTTTAAGCCCCATTACATCCGATAAGCTTGATGCCAAATTTCCTGCCAATTCTAATTTGAAACGAAAAATAGAAAAATCTTCATCAAACAAACTTGATCGTTCATCATTGGTTAAGCTGAAATTGGAAGCTAAGATTAAGTTGTTTTCTGTTAATCTGTTTTTACGTTCGTTTATGGCATTTACTGTTGATAATTGTGATGATGAAACTTCGCTTGGGGTGCTGCCTGCCAAAACATAGTTTAAAAAAGCATCGGTTCCGGAAGGAATATCTAAGTCACTTTCACTATAGCCTATATCAAGTGAAACATCATTTAATGAATTATAGGAGGTTTTATATACGTTAAAATAATTTTGAATGTTTAAGTTTCTAACATATTGGATATTAAAAACATCCAAACTGTTAGTTACTTTGGCCGAAGGTTGCCAATTGTAATTGAAAATACCTGTAAAAGTTTGTTTGTCTAACCCTATGTTGGTTTGACTGGTGGTAGCCAAACTCATTCTAGTGCTTGGCGACATATATTTTGGGATAATTTTTTCGGTATTGAATGGAAAAAAGAATCGGGGGATGGTTAATTTTAAATTGGCTCCAATTTCGTTAATATCAAAAAATGGGTCTTCAGTATTGTTCCTTGAAGCACTTTTTGAAGCTCCAATAGCTCCAATGGCAGATATTTCTAGAGTTTCTGCACCTCTAAAAAGGTTTCTAATTATTAAACTTGGGTTTAATGAAAAGCCTATGGTTTGTATGTTGCTTTGAGACACATCGGCACTAAAATCCAAACTGAATTTTTTTAGAGGGGTTAGCCTAATGGTGTCTGTTAATGTGTTGTCTGCGTTTTCTATGTACTCAATATTGGGGTATTTAAAAGTTCTTAATTCGTTAAGGTGTCTGTAAGTTAAGGTTCGGTCGCTGTCTTTGAAAATAGTGTTCGGTGTAATAAAAACGGCATTGGTTAAAGCTTTGGGGCGGTATTTTATCTTGTTGTAACCATAAATTTTGTAACCTTCATAAATTATGGAATCTTGAAAAGGTTTACCTCTATTTTCAAATGAATAATCGGTTATAATATTTACATCTTTAATTTTATAAATTTTAAAAGGAACACGATTTATGGAATCTTGTGTTCTAATGGATCTGTTTTGAATTTGAACTTCAATATTTACCTTTTTATTGGTGCCAATCGTGTCCATTTCAAAAGTAATATAATCTTGATTGAAATGATACACGCCCGAGTTGCGCATTACATTCGCTATACGATCCCTTTCTTGTGAAAAGTTTGAAGATCTGTATTGGTCGTTATGCTTAACTAAAGTATGCTTTTTAGATCTTTGATATATGGAATCTACAATAGGTGATTTTATTTTTTCTGAAATTGTATCTAAAACATACGGAACATCGGTTTCAACTTGATATTCTACATCTGCACGTTTATTATCTTTTTTGTTGATTTTGTAAGTGGCTTCAACATCAAACCATCCGTTGCTTATGTGGTAAGCTTTAAGTCTATCAACCGATTTTTTAGCTTTGTTTTCGTTAACAATTACGGGGGCTTCCCCTGTTTTTCGTAACCAATCATTAAAACCTACAGCAGATTTTTTTAATTTGTCTAGTTGTTTTTTCGATAATCGTTTTGTTAAGCGTTCTCTTCGGTTCGGGGTTTTGTCCAACCAAGCTTCAAACAGGGAGTCTCTATTATTTCGAGCTAAATTATAAATATGTAAGCGCAGCGGTGTTCCAATTACCGGAATTTTGATGTTTGGTTCTTGGTATAATAAGTTGTTAATCAATTCGGTTTGCTCTTTTTTGCCATTTATCAAAACGGTATTCTTGGTAAGTAAATGTTGGTTTTCAGGAACGCGTTTAACCGCATCACAGGAAATGAGAAGCGTAGTAATTAAAACTAAAAGTGTTATTTTTGGGAATTGTAGTTTCATCTGCTAATTTCTATTTTTTTAAATGAGTCAGATGCAATTCGTAATATGTAAACTAATGATATGTTTTGGAGTTTTTTATCACTCATTTCAAATGAATTAAAAATTATTCAGGTTAAAGATGTTCACTTTTTTTGATTAAAAAAACAAGACCTTTGTGGACTCAAAAATACATTATTTTTAAGTGAAAATAATATTTTAAAAATTTATGTTGGAAACAAGGGTGTTTTCATTTCTTTATAAAAATCAATATTAATAAAAAGCGCCATGCTATCTAAAAATCAAATCAAATTAATAACGGGTTTAAAGCAAAAAAAACAGAGGCAGCAACATGGTTTTTTTGTTGTTGAAGGCGTCAAAACAATTAAAGAATTATTACAATCTCAATTTGTGCTACACGAATTATATACTACTGAAACCTTCAATATTGATGCCAAAAAAGAAGTTTTAATTTCTGAAGCCGATTTAAAGCGAATCAGTTTTTTAACGACACCCAATACAGCACTGGCAATTTTTAAAATACCTACACCAAAACCAATAGAAGCTAAGGGACTTATTGTTGCTCTTGATGCTGTGAGAGATCCAGGTAATTTAGGGACCATCATAAGGCTTTGCGACTGGTTTGGTGTGGAAAATTTAGTATGTAGCCATGAAACCGTAGATTGTTTTAACCCTAAAGTAATTCAGGCTACCATGGGTTCTATTACAAGAGTTGCCATTAATTATGTTAATTTGGGTGATTTTTTAAAATCGACCAACTTACCTGTTTTTGGTGCTTTTATGGAAGGTGAGAATGTTTATAAAACGAAACTTCCGGAAAACGGGGTTTTAGTTATGGGGAATGAAGCCAATGGGGTTTCAAAAGAAGTTGAAGCTGTAATAACCAATAAAATTTCCATCCCAAGGTTTGGCGATTTACAAGCAACCGAAAGTTTGAATGTAGCAACCGCCACGGCTATTTTGTTGAGCGAATTTAGACGGGGATAGTTTTCAGTCTCAGTCGCAGTTTTCAGTTAGTTGCGTTAAGTTTTTGAGTGTTTAGGTTTTTGATGGGAAATTGTTATACCGAAAACTCTTTTTTTGAATACTGATTTCGGTAACTAGTAAAACTATAAAATCACTTCTGAATTCTCATAAAACTGCGACAGAGACTGAAAACTAAATTATTGAAACGTGAAATTCACAAAAACACCTCTGGATTTCATGCTATTGATATTGCTGGTCCAAGGACTATCTGGGTTTTCATCTCTAACCAATTCATCATTTATTCCAAACAATCCACGGATAGAAGGTGTAAATTTGAAGTTGTGTAAGTAAAAATCAATGCCGAAACCTAACTCATAAAACAGGTTGTTTTTGGTGGTTCTAAATTGCCCATTTGAATTGTCATCTGGATTCGTTTCGTTGCTCGATAAGTTTAAAGCTGTAGAAACACCACCTACAATGAAGGGTTTAAAGTTGTTAACGCGTTTGGTTGAAACTTTAAGGAGTAAAGGTAGGTGTATGTAGGTAGATTTAACTTCTCGGGTTAAATCAGATTCTTTAACAGCAAGACCTTCAAAATATGTTTGGCTATAATATAATTCTCTGGTGGTGATAAATAAACCAGGTTCTAAGCGTAAATCCAAAAATTGGTTGATACGTAAATTTCCTATCAAACCAACACTAAAACCGGGGTTTCGTTTTACATAGATATCACGTAAATCTTCATTGTAATCGAAATTGAAATCGTAATTATTAATACCCAAAAAGTAACCCCAACGCAATAAGTTGTAATCTGTAGAGCCTCTTCCTGAGTTTGCGTCATAGATAACTTTTTCTTTTCTAAATAACTGTGCATTAGAATTTTCAGTAATAAGCAGACATATAATTAATGCAAAAAAGTACTTCATAGTTTTATTTTGACGATTTATAAATAGTCGCAACCCCAAAAGTTTGCGGAAAATCTTCAACATTAATAAACCCAATTTTACGTAAAATATTGTTTAAAGCTTCACCATAAGGAAAAACAGATGCCGATTCGCATAAATATTTATAAGCACTTCTATCTTTTGAAAATAGTTTTCCTATAAGTGGTAATATGTTTTTGGTATAAAATTTATACCCTTGTTTATAAGGCGTTTTAGTTGGGATAGAGGTTTCTAAAATTACAAATGTACCGTTGGGTTTCAGTACTCTATAAATTTCTTTTAAGCCGTTTTCAAGCGTTTCAAAGTTTCTAACACCAAAAGCAACGGTAATGGCATCAAAGCTATTGTCTTCAAAAGGCATGTTTTCACTGTCGCCTAAAACCATATCTATTTTAGAATCTAGTGCCTTCTTTTTAATTTTTTCTTTGCCAATCTCAAGCATGCCACTACTAATGTCCAGCCCAATAATTTTGGTAGCATTGGTTTCGGCCAGATTGATAGCTAAATCACCCGTTCCGGTAGCAATATCTAATATGGTTTCAGGGTTTGTTTCCTTCACCAATTTCACTACTTTTTTTCGCCACTTAATATCAATTCCAAAAGAAATAACGCGGTTTAACCCATCATAATCTCCAGAAATGGTGTCAAACATTTTAGTTACTTGCTCTTTTTTTCCTAAATCGCTGTCTTTGTAAGGCTTAATTTTTGTCAATGCAATGTTTTTTTGGCAAACCTACATAATTTATTTCTACTTTAAAATATCAATTAAAATCTAAATACATTTATGGCTTGAATAATTTTATCTTTAAAGTAATATATAACTGCAACTTGTAGCCTTTATTGGTTGCGTAAAGCTATTTTAATGTACAAATTGTAAATTATAGTATATTGCACTACCTTTAAAGGTGTTTTAAAATAATGTTAGCACATGAAAATAATTATAGCTGGAGCTGGTGAAGTAGGGTTTCATTTGGCTAAGTTGTTATCTTACGAATCTCAAGAAATTACTTTAATAGACCCAAACAAAGTAAGTTTAGCCTACGCCGATACTCATTTAGATATTAGGGTAATTAGGGGTGATGCTACATCAATAGCCATTTTAAAAGAAGCTCGTGTTGATTCTTGCGAATTGTTTATAGCCGTAACATCAAGTGAAACTACTAATATTACTGTATGTGTCTTGGCCAAACAATTGGGAGCCAAAAGAACCATTGCCAGAATTTCAAATACTGAATTTATACATCATAAAGAAGAAGTTGGCTTTACAAAATTTGGTATTGATGAATTGATTTCTCCAGAAGCTTTAGCAGCATCAGAGATTGAATTATCATTAAAACAATCATCATTTAATGAAAATTACGAGTTTGAGAATGGTGCGCTTACCATGGCGGGTTTAACGCTATCCAAATCGGCGTCTTTTGTTGGAAAAACAGTGAAAGAAGCTGCTGAAATTTTCCCGGAATTACATTTTGTACCTATAGCCATACAGCGTTTTGGAACACAATTTACCATAATCCCACGTGGAGATACTAAGTTTAAACGTGGTGATAATGTGGTGTTTATAACCTCGGAAGGTGGCGGTGATGAGTTGTGCAGGCTTACCGGAAAAACAAATAGAGCCTTAAAAAATGTGATGATTTTAGGAGGAAGCCAAATAGGTTTTAAAACCGCTAGAGATTTAAGTGAAAAAGGCTTTAATGTGAAACTTTTAGAAGGCAATAGAGATCGTGCTTTTGAACTTGCCGAAATACTAACCAAGGTGTTGGTTATAAATAGCGACGGACGAAATGTTGATTTACTGGACGAAGAAAACCTTAGCGATATGGATGCTTTTATTGCTGTTGGAGGAAATTCTGAAACCAATATCATGTCTTGTTTGGTGGCAAAATCAAAAGGTGTTAAAAAAACCATTGCTTTGGTTGAGAATATGGATTATTTTGAACTGTCGCATTCCATAGGAATTGATACATTGGTGAATAAAAAGCTATTGGCTGCCAATAATATTTTTAGATATATACGAAGAGGTGATGTGGTGGCCATGACAAAACTGAACAATTTAAATGCGGAATTGTTGGAGTTTGAGGTAAAAGGCACCTCTGCAATTTGTAATAAAACTATTAAAATGGTAGATTTTCCACGGTCTGCGATTGTTGGAGGCGTTATTAGAGACGGCGTTGGTATGATTGCGCTGGGTAATTTTAAAATTCAAGAAGGCGATAGAGTTGTGGTGTGTTGTTTGCTTCAATCTATAAAACGGGTTGAAAAATTATTCCTTTAAAAATATCAAGAATTGAAACTCAACTATAAAATTATTTTTCATTTTTTAGGACTGCTGTTAGTGTTTAATGGTGGTTTTATGCTATTGTCATCACTTGTAAGTTATTTTTATGATGATGGTGTTACGTTGCAAATATTTTTTGCGGGTTTGTTTACCATCATCATTGGTATGGTAACCATGTTATTTACTAGAAAGCATAAAAAAGAAATGAACAAGCGGGAAGGTTACATTGTGGTTACCTTTGGCTGGATTATTATGTCTTTGTCTGGCACCTTGCCATATGTGTTAACCCAAAGCATTCCAAGTTTTACGAATGCGTTTTTTGAAACCATGTCGGGTTATACCACAACGGGCGCATCTATTTTAAACGATATTGAAATAATGCCCGAAGGGATTTTGTTTTGGCGAAGCACCACACATTGGATTGGCGGCATGGGAATTATTGTGCTGGCCATTGCTATTCTGCCGTTATTGGGCATAGGAGGGATGCAGCTTTTTGCAGCCGAAGCACCAGGACCCAGTGGCGACAAATTACACCCTAGGATAACCGATACAGCCAAACGTTTATGGCTTATCTATTTTGGTTACACCGCAGCCGAAACCCTATTTCTTAAATTGGCAGGTATGTCTTTTTTCGATGCCATCAATCATTCCATGGCAACCCTGTCAACCGGCGGTTTTTCAACAAAAAATGCTAGTGTAGCCTATTGGAACAACCAACCCATTATCCAATATATCATCATATTATTTATGTTTTTGGCGGGTTCAAATTTTGTATTGAGTTATTTTGCATTTAAAGGAAGGGTTCAAAAAATAATTAATGATGAAGAGTTTAAACTCTACTTTAAGTTTGTAGTTGTTTTTACCATCATAGCGGCACTTATTATTTATTTTAAGGCAGATATGGAAGCTTCATCAATAAACCACCCCATGGTATGGGGCAAAGCGGAAAGTGCTTTTAGACATTCCTTATTTCAAGTATTAACAGTTATTACAACTACTGGTTTTATAAGTGCCGACTATACGCTCTGGACACCCTTTTTAGTGGTTTTCTTTTTCGGACTTATGTTTCTGGGTGGTTCAGCAGGAAGTACCTCGGGTGGTGTAAAAGTAGTGCGCCATTTAATACTTATAAAAAATGGTTTTTTAGAATTTAAACGAACACTGCACCCCAACGCCATCGTGCCGGTAAGGTATAATAATAAAGCCATTAACAGGTTTATTGTATTTAATGTATTGGCATTTTTTATACTGTATATGCTGTCGTTTATTGTGGGGGCTTTGGTGTTTTCCATGTTCAAAATAGATTTTGAATCTGCTATTGGTTTATCTGCTTCCAGTTTGGGAAATATTGGGCCAGCACTAGGCAGTTTTGGTCCAGTAAATAACTATGCAGCGTTACCGCCGCTAGCACAATGGTGGTCCTCTTTTTTAATGCTAATTGGGCGTTTAGAATTGTTTACGGTACTAATTTTATTTACACCTTTCTTTTGGCGAAATAGGTAATTCCTGCGCAGGCAGGAATCTCATTATTTTAAGTTTCTTAGGGTGTGAATGTTACTATTACCCTGAAATTAGGTTGTAAAACCAATACGTAAAGACTTGTAATACAACGTAATTTCCTTGAGATAGCATCTACGATTATAAAGTCATTGATTATATAAATATTGTTG
This sequence comes from Mariniflexile gromovii, assembly GCF_017814435.1. GTDB lineage: Bacteria > Bacteroidota > Bacteroidia > Flavobacteriales > Flavobacteriaceae > Mariniflexile > Mariniflexile gromovii. The sequence goes on from NZ_JAGJCB010000024.1 coordinate 40,535, forward strand.
AAAATTGAGAGGCTAAATTGGAACTTATAGGAAAAAGAATTTATGTGACACTTTTTTATGTAAACAACTGAATTTACCAACTCAAATCTGACTTTTAAAAAGATCGATGAAATGAAATGTGCAAACTGAAATGTAAACGTTTAGCCTCAAAAAACTAACCTCTAAAATGGTTCTTTTTAAATCATTTTTTGAAACAAAGTTATAATAAGATAATCGTGATTTAGCAATTACTAAAACCAAAAAGGCAGTTCATTTAACTTTAAAGAATAATGGTAATATTTTACAGTTTAGACATCGTATTGAAATTAGCATTAAATAAATAGTATTGATTTTGATACCAATAGGTATTTTTAAATTCGTCAATAGATTCTGCGTTTCCTTCTGGTGATATAATTGCTTTTGCTTTCTGGAAATATAATTTAGTATTATTTAAATCGTTCATTTTGTAATAGGTTAGGGCTAAACCTAAAAGTGCATCAAAATCTAAAGAATCAAATCGCAAAGCATTATTGTAATCTAAAATAGCTTCATTGTATTTTCCTAATAATAAAAAAGAAGTTCCTCTATAAAAATAGGCATAAGCATTGTTTTCATTTAATTTTAAAGCGGTTGTAAGGTCTAAATTGGCCTTTTCGTAATAATTAATGCCCAAATAAAACACCCCTCTGTTGTAGTAGGAATCTGAACTTGGGTCTGCCAAAATAGCAAGCGAATAATCATTCAGTGCTAACGGATATTTTTCTAAGGCATTATAGGCGGCAGCTCTTAAAAAATATGTTTTAGGCTCGGTAGGTACCGCTCTAATTACCAATGTAAAATCTTTAATGGCTTCTTCAAAATTACCTAAATCGAACTTTACACATCCAAGACTATAAAGGGCATCAATAAAATTAGGGTCTAGTTTGTAAGCGTTTTCATAATCTTCTTGAGCGCCTACATAATTTTTTAAATTGTAACGCGAATTTCCTCTGTTGTAATAAGTGTCAGCATCTGGCTGCAAAACAATTATTTTAGAATAATCTACTATAGCGCCAGAATAATCGCCTAAATCATTTTTAGCAAGTCCTCTATAAAAATAAGCATCCAAATTTTTAGGTTCCAGTTCTATAATTTGGGTGTAAAGCTCTATTTTTTCGGTTAAATTGGTTGTTTTGTTGGCTTGCCTGAACAATTTATTAACTTGAGAAAAAGCTAATAGTGGACAAATAAGGAGTATTAAAATTATATTTTTTTTCATGTATATTTTATCGTTTTATAATGGATACATGTTGTTCGCTATTGATTATTTCGGTGTGGAATAAACATTGTAACATGCTCGTTTTATAAATAAGTAGTTATCAAATAATATGCCTTACTATCTTTTAAGACCAATGAAAGGTAATTAAATTTTCAATAAAAAGAATAAACCCAACAAAATTGTCGGGTTTATTAATTGAAAAATTTATTTTACTTGTTATCTGTATCAATCATAAATTACTGTCCCTTGGAGCATTGCCGAAAACAAAACAAGTTTTGGTTGAAGTTAGCTCGCAAAGCGAATCGAAAGGTAATAAACCTTAATAACTTCAAAACGAGGTCTCGACTGCGCTCGACCTGACATGGTTAATTTTATTATGATTGATTAAGGATAATATTCAATTTATTTTTTATTCCCCTAAAAACGGGTAACGATAATCTGTTGGTGTTACAAAGGTTTCTTTTATTAATCTCGTGGATACCCAACGTAATAAGTTTTGTGGACTTCCAGCTTTATCATTCGTTCCAGAAGAACGTGCGCCACCAAAAGGCTGTTGCCCTACAACGGCACCCGTACATTTATCGTTAATATAAAAGTTTCCTGCACAATTTTGTAATGCGGTTGTTGCCTGAGTAATCGCGTATCTATCTGTAGCTAAAATTGCTCCTGTTAGGGCATATTCGCTGGTGCTATCTACTAATTCTAACGTGTCTGCATAGGCATCATCTTCATAAACGTAAATAGTAATTACAGGGCCAAATAACTCGGTATGCATGGTTGTATAATTCGGATTGCTTGTTACAATAATCGTAGGTTCTATAAAATAACCTTTGCTTTTATCGTAATTGCCACCAGCAATAATTTCAACATCGGCATCTTTTTTGGCAGCATCAATATACTTAGCTAATTTATCAAAAGAACCTTCATGAATTACGGCTGTTATAAAATTACCCATATCTTCCGGTGAACCCATTTTGAATGATTTTACATCTTCAATGATCAGTTTTTTTACTTCAGCCCATAGGCTCTTCGGAATATAAGCCCTGGAAGCAGCACTACATTTTTGGCCCTGAAACTCAAAAGCACCGCGAACAATAGCTGTAGACACCTGTTTGGGTACCGCGCTTTTGTGGGCCATGATAAAATCTTTTCCGCCAGTTTCCCCAACAATTCTTGGGTAGGTTTTATAGTTGTGTATATTGTTGCCTATTTGTTTCCAAAGTTCTTTAAAAATAAAGGTAGAACCTGTAAAATGTAATCCCGAAAAATCTGGACTTGACAATACGGTTTCAGATATCATAACAGGGTCGCCAAAAACCACGTTAATAACTCCAGGAGGTACTCCGGCTTCTTCAAAAATATCCATAATTACCTTGGCTGAATACACTTGGCTATCACTTGGTTTCCAAATTACAACATTTCCCATTAACGCCATACATGCGGGTAAATTTCCGGCAATGGCAGTGAAATTAAAAGGTGTCACTGCATAAGTGAACCCTTCTAAAGGTCTGTATTCAACGCGGTTCCAAGCATCACTGGTACTTTTAGGTTGCTCACTGTAAATCTCCGTCATGTATTGTACATTAAAACGTAAAAAATCTACAAGCTCACAAGCCGAATCAATTTCTGCTTGAAATATGTTTTTTGACTGCCCTATCATGGTAGCAGCATTAATTTTATAACGGTAAGGGCCTGCAACCAATTCGGCTGCTTTTAAAAATATGGCAGCACGTTGTTCCCAAGGCATTAAGGACCATGCTTTTCTTGCTTCTAAAGCAGTCGCAATGGCATCTTCTACATGTTTTTTTTCAGCTAAATGATAAGTTCCTACCACGTGTTTATGGTCGTGTGGAGGCGACATGGTTCTGGTATTTCCTGTTGTTATATGCTGCCCGTTTATATATAAAGGTACATCTACTTTGCTGGTGTACATCTCTTTATAAGCCTTTAATACAGCGTCGCGTTCAGGTGTTCCCGGTGCGTAACTTTTAATAGGTTCGTTAATAGCAATTGGTACATTAAAAAAACCTTTTCCCATGATTTGTTTGTTTTTGTTATTGAATTATCAGTAAATTGGCCACAAATTTACGAATTTTCAAACGATTTATTACGGTGATTCGCTCTTAAAAACACGTTAAAGTTTATTTGTTTTTTGTAAGTTGCTAATCTGTTTTCAGACTATAGTTTTTATGTGTACAGTAACAATTATTCCAAAAGGAGGAAATGATTTTGTATTGACCTCCAATAGAGACGAGGCTCCTAATAGAATTTCGCTACCTCCAGATTTTTATATGAATGAAGATATCAATCTTTTGTTTCCTATGGATAAACGTTCCGGTGGTACATGGATTGGTTTAAGTGAGAAAAATAGAGTGGTTTGTGTTTTGAATGGGGCATTTAGTGTACACGAACGTAAGGAAGATTATTCAAAAAGTAGAGGTATTATTGCTTTAGATTTTTTGACTTCTGAAAACATTTTAACAGCTGTTGAAACCTATAGTTTAACCAATATAGAGCCATTTACCATGATTATTGTAGATTGGAATTCTACACTCAAGTTTTACGAATTGGTTTGGGATGGTGTTAAAAAACATTTTAAGGAATTACCCTTAGAGCCCAAAATTTGGTCGTCTTCCACATTATATACAACTGAAATGAAACTAGAACGCCAGCAGTGGTTTGAAGCTTTTAGAGATGATCATATTTTGAATGCACAGTCGTTGTTGGCATTTCATAAAAAAACAAAACCGGAAAATAAGGATTATGGTGTTATTATGAATCGTGGTTTTGTGAAAACAACTAGCATCACACAAATTGAAAAATTTGGTGACTCCCTTGAGATGTACCATGAAAATCTTCAAAATAAAACCATTTCAAGTAAAACTTTTCAACTTCCTACAGCAGTAAATGACTAATACTGGCATTATTTTAACTTTAGCTTACCCAGAAACTATTGTAATGGTGTCTAAAGAATGGTTTTCTCCATTTTTAAGATTTTTAGGTGTGGGCAAAAAGAATTATTTACGAGCAGGTCATGCGGCTTTGGTGCTTATAAATAAAGAAACGGGCATTTTAGAGTACCATGATTTTGGACGTTACATCACACCCGAACCTACTGGTCGAGTTAGAGGGGCAGATACCGATAATGAGTTGCATTTCCCGTTAGTTGCAGAAATAAAAAACGATAAAATTGTTAACTTAAATACTATTTTAGGGTTTTTGGCTACCCATCCTAAACTAACACACGGCGATGGAAAAATGATAGCTTCAGTTTGTAATGCTATTGATTATGGTAAGGCAAGAACCCATATTACCAGCATGCAGGAAAAACACTTTATACGTTATGCTGCTTTTATAAAAGATGCTTGCAATTGTGCACGCTTTGTAACCGATACTTTAATAGCTTCACTTACTGATAAAACGATTAAAAAGAACCTTGAAACCTCCAAATGGTTTACGCCAAGTACCGTTGGAAATGTATTATTGGCAAATACGGAAGCATGTGCTTTTGAAGTGAGTGAAATGGGTGTGGTTTCAACATTTAAGGGTTCTCAAAAAAGTGAGAACATACGTTGTTTTTTAGATAAACTTAAAACCCACACACCTAATTTTATTGGCACTTTACAACCTAAACCTCTTCATGATTTACACGAAAATGCACAATGGTTACCAGGTATTGCCGCAGGAGCTTGGTTTGAGCTGCATAAAACAGATAATAATTTAGAATATTTTTTTAGAAGGATTTCACCTGTTGGAAATGTAGATGTACAAGCGCTTTTTAAAGTTGATACGGATGCTTTTAATTATCATGAAGCTTTTGAGTTTGTACATTATTCCAACTGTAAATTCTTTCATGTGAAACAGGGCGATGTTGTTTTTAGGTTTGAAAGATTGGATTGATTTATGGTTTTCTTCTTTTTCGAAACTGGTTTTTAGTCCTTTGGCCTTTTGTGATTCAGTATTTTCAATACAATTAAAAACTTCACTTCACCAAAAACATACCCAAAAACACGGCTAAAAAACCAACCGTAAAACTCGCTATGGTGTAAATGGCAAAGCTTAAAAAATCGCCCGATTTTAAAAACACGTGGTTTTCATAAGCAAAGGTTGAAAATGTTGTGAAACCACCACAAAATCCTGTGGCAAGCAGTAAGGTTTGATTTTGGGTTAACGAATCGTTTTTAGCGGCAAAACCTAAAATAAGTCCTATAAGTAAACTTCCTAAAATGTTTGCTAAAAAAGTGCCGTAAGGAATCCCGTTTTCAGGATTGTTTAGGTATTTTCCAATAAGGTAACGAAGTACACTGCCAAAACCGCCGCCAAAAAAAACAAGTAAAATGCTCTTCATTTATTCAATGGTATCTTTTTCTTTTACGGCTATGTAAATTTCGGTTAGCAAATCGGCAGGATTTGGTGTGTTTGTTGGGTCATTTAAGTAAGTTTCTATCATAGGCCCATTTTCAGCAAATTCTAAACCGTTTTTTGGAATATAAGCCATAGCAGTTTCCCATGCCTCTTTTAAATGGCTATAGTTTCCTTTAAGCGTTGTTTTAACGGCTTTAAAACTTTCCATTTTTCCTGTAATGATATCGTCTCCTTCAGCAGTAATCACTTGTTCTGCAGTTGGAATACAGCACGAAAATATAACGGCATTGTTTTCTTCATCCCATTTCATATAATTTATAAAAGGAGTACCGGCTATATTAATGTGGTTTTTCTTGGCATAGGCTATTACTTTAGGTAACATGTCGTCAATTTTGCTTTCCAACTCGCTTATTTTACATGATGTGGTATTGTATAAATAGTAGCCGCCACTGTGGTTGGTTATGCCATTTACGGTAATGCTATATTTTTTCATTTCTGCAACAACAATGCTGTCCAATTTTTCCAAACTGCGTTCGTAATGTGGGCCAATTTGTTTGTCCATGCCACCTGTAAAAACATTGTAGGCTTTAAAGCCAAATGGTAAATCTTTGCCGGAAATAGTCCAAGTTACATCGGTACTGCCATCATTATTGGGTTGAAAAACCCAAGTGATGTCAGATGCAGGAAATTCTGCAATCTGCATTTGTTGTTTAATAAATGCATTGGCAATGGCTTCCATCGTTTTCATGGTGCCAACACCATCTTTATCTTCCCAAGTGTACGAACCGCCAACACCCTTAGTTTGGTTCGGGTAGGTAATTTTCATGTTAGGGTCTGCTTCAACCCAAGACGACCAATCTTTCCAGTTTTTAAAATCTATAACGTTATTATAAATAACCGCGGCAGGAGCTTTCATGGTTCGGGTTCTGCTAACCTCAAACGTGTTAGGTTGCACCGAAATGTATATGGCGGTTCCAATGATGGCAATTAATAATAAAAATGCGATGTACTTAAAAACTTTCATTTTACTTTTTTTTTGAAAAGATGATAATCAAAGATAAACAAATTTAAATTCTCGTTAATAAATTATTACATTTGTAGTGATAAAAATAAATATTCAATAATTTAAAACGCAGAAATCAATATAATCAACAATTTAGATTGATTAATTGCCGTTTTTTATAAGAAAAAATAATTTAAAACAAATGAAACTAAAATCAATATTGAGTTTTGTGCTTATTGGAGCACTGGTATTTTCCTGTGGAAATGATAAAACTAAAGAAAATAGTGAAGATTTAAAAGCAAGTGAGCCAACATTTGAATATAATGTTGATCAATTTGCCGATGTTAAAGTATTGCGCTACCAAATTCCGGGTTGGGAAAACTTAACCTTAAAAGAAAAAAAATTGGTTTATTATTTAACCCAAGCAGGTTTATCTGGACGCGATATTATGTGGGACCAAAATTACAGACACAACCTTAAAATTAGAAAGGCTTTAGAAAACATCTATACCAATTTTAAGGGCGATAAATCTTCTGAAGCATGGAATGCTTTTGAAGTTTATTTAAAGCGGGTTTGGTTTAGTAATGGTATTCATCACCATTATTCAAACGATAAAATTAAACCCGAATTTTCAGCCGATTATTTAAAACAATTACTAGCTGAAACCAATACGGTTTTAGAAGGTGAAGCATTTGATGTTATTTTTAACGACGTGGATGCAAAAAAAGTAAATCAAGCTAAAGGAGTTGATAATGTAGCGCTTTCGGCAGTTAATTTTTATGGAGTAGGCGTTACCAATAAAGATGTTGAAACATTTTATGCAGCTAAAAAATCTCCAGATCCAGCTAAACCTTTGTCTTTTGGTTTAAACTCTCAGTTGGTTAAAGAAAACGGTGTGCTTAAAGAACGCGTTTACAAATCGGGAGGGTTATACGGTTCAGCCATTGATGAAATTATCAAATGGTTGGAATTGGCAAAAGGTGTTGCCGAAAACGAGGCGCAAGGCAATGCGCTAGGTTTGTTAATTGAATATTATAAAACAGGCGATTTACAAACTTGGGATGATTATAATGTGTTATGGACAGCTGCCACCGAAGGCAATATCGATTATATAAATAGTTTTATTGAAGTGTATAACGATCCTTTAGGATATAGAGGTTCCTATGAAACTATTGTGCAAATTAAAGATTTCGATATGTCGAAAAAAATGGAAGTGCTTTCAAAAAACGCCCAGTGGTTTGAAGACAATTCACCTTTAATGGAACCTCATAAAAAGAAGAATGTGGTAGGTGTTTCCTATAAAACGGTTAATGTGGCGGGTGAAGCGGGTGATGCCTCACCAAGTACGCCTATAGGTGTTAATTTACCAAATGCCAACTGGATTCGTGCCGCTGTAGGAAGCAAATCGGTGTCTTTAGGGAATATTGTAGATGCCAGTAATAACGCAGGAAGTTCCGATAGATTGAAAGAGTTTGTGAACGATGAAGAAGAGTTGGCTTTAGAGGAAGTTTACAGTAAGTTGGCCGATAAATTACATACGGCTTTACACGAAGTGGTTGGGCATGCATCGGGTCAATTAAACCCTGATGTTGGCGAAACCAAAGAAACTTTAAAAAATTACGCGTCTACACTTGAAGAAGGTCGTGCCGATTTGGTGGCGCTATACTATTTGTACGATAGTAAAATTCAAGAGTTGGGACTAACCGATGATTGGAAAAAAACCGGAAAAGCAGCTTATAACGATTATATTAGAAACGGACTTTTAATGCAACTAATTCGCTTAAATTTAGGCGATGATATTGAAGAAGCGCACATGCGAAACAGACAATGGATTTCTGCTTGGGTTTTTGAAAAAGGAAAAGCCGATAACGTCATAGAGAAAATTACCCGAAACGGAAAAACCTATTTTAATATAAACAACTATGTAAAACTTCGTGAGCTTTTTGGAGAATTATTGCGCGAAACACAACGTATAAAATCTGAAGGCGATTTTAAAGCGGCTGAAACTTTAGTTGAAACTTATGGTGTAAAAGTAGATCAAAAAATACATGCTGAAGTTTTGGAGCGTAACAAACAATTTAAATCGGCACCATATACGGGTTATGTAAATCCTGTGTTGGTTGCAAAAACAAACGACGCAGGCGAAATAATTGAAGTGAACGTAGAGCATCCTAAAACATTTGTTGAACAAATGCTAGATTACGGTAAAAAATATAATTTTTTGCCAGAAGTGAACTAAATCCAGTCAGTAAATTACTTATAAAACTAAAAACCCAACTTATTCAGTTGGTTTTTTTTTATTGAAAAAAATGTCCCGTCCGGCAATAGCGATACACTCAAACCTTAGTGTAATGAAAACACCAGAAAACAGTGGGTATGTAAAGCGTACTCAAAAAGATTATTCGATTTCTTTTAAGCTTCAGGTTGTTCAAG
>NZ_JAGJCB010000025.1 GCF_017814435.1 Mariniflexile gromovii
ACCAAAATAACAGAACCAAGAAAAATGGCCTGCTTCTCTGGGGTAGTCCCTTTTGAGCACCAATCGGGAAGCTCGATTTACAGAAAACCAAAAGTGTCATTCTATGCTGATAAATCAATTAAAAGCATTCTGCATTTAGGGGCTTTGAGTGCTATAAGGCTTAAAAATGATTTGGGCAATTATTACCGTAGGAAAGTAAGTGAGGGCAAAAATAAAATGTCTGTGTTAAACGCCGTGAGAAATAAAATCATTTACCGTATTTTTGCTGTAATAAAAAACCAAACTATTTATAAAAATAATTTGGTTTTATCATAGAAATCAACCTGACAAATAAAACTTAATGCACTTTTCAGACAGCCTCTTTTAAAAAGTATTTTGAATAATGAAACAAAGCGACTAACTCAAACTTATTCTATCCATACTTTTTTAGAAACAATGCCATTATCTGTTTTTAGTTTTATAATGTATGTTCCTGCACTCATGAATTTGTTTTTATGGGTTATAATAGGTTCATTTGAATTTGTTTCAATTTTAAGAACAGACTGACCTAGCATATTAAACATTTCGGTTGTTTTAATGTTTTTCAAATGAGGGTTTTGAATAATAATATTTTTATCTTCATTTGAAAAATAAACGTCTATGGTCGTCGTGTTGGCGATTGATGGGTTTTCTACGTCAAGTGTTTGTGGTGTTGAAAACGTTATTTCAAACCTGCTTAAATAACTGCCAGCTTCCAAATAAACTTGATAATTGCTGTCCTTCAAATTGTGATATAGGTTTAATTTTTTATCATGAAGATAAATTTTTAAATCACTTGCTGTATTTTCAGTTTTATAAATGGAAATAGTGTTCAAACCTTTTGTTTTTGTGTGAATGCCTAAAGGTAGTATGGTTTGTTCAGTTATGGTATTTATACCTTGAATGGTGTATTTGTTATTGCCAATTAACCAGTACATATCATCCATTTGTTCATCGATATAAGGAGCGTCATAACCCCAATCGTAACCCATGGAGGTGTTTGCATCTACCGTGGTTAAAAGTTGTCTTCTAATGGTATTTACAGAAAGAAATGTGAGTCTTAATTTTTCTCTAACATCCTTATTTTCAGCATTAGTACTTTTTTCTGTTTTGGTGTTAGTTGACTTCATAAATACGGAGTTGGTTCCATCTTCAACCTGAAATACCCGTTGACCATTATTAAATTTAATGGTTCCCGTAGCTTCTGCAGTTACAAAAAATCCCTGAGCCACAGGAATGTAGCGCCCAGGTGTTTTTGTAGGTGTGCCACCCGTAGCAACATTAGGGTCTGAAGTACCCATAGCTGCTGCAGGAACACCACCAGCCAACGTGTAGGTAGCATAACCACCTTGGTAATTTCTTAAATAATGGGAGCCACCACCCCAATGTTCCCAAAAGTACAAGGTGCCGGTTGTGGAGCCTGGACCGGCAATGGTTGTACCATTATCTAATATAAATTGATCGGCATCCAGCGCAGAAGGGTATGGGTTGCCAACCAAATAATCGTTACCAGCATTAATTGCTAAGTTAATATTGCCATTGTTGGGTTTCCCTGCCAGAACATAGTTTTGCCATGTAGCAATAGAACCTGTTCCAGGGCCTTTCATAGAAAAACCTTCACCGGCAATCAGCGTACCAGTACTTCTTACATGTTGCCAAGAAGCATAATTACCACTCAGTTGATTGTTGAATTTCCAAATCCAATAATCTGCAATACCAAGTGGAGAAGCCGTTCCGTTGTAGCCAGAGGTTAAAAAGGTTACATTTTTGAAAATATCTGTTACTTTATAACTATTGTTGTTTGTTGTGCTGTTGCTTTTCCCTACTGGAGAAGACCAATAATTGTAGGTATAGGTATCTGCGGTTCCTTGTTGGTCCATTTCCAAAATGCCGGAACTTGTTACATCTAAAGTGCTTCCTAAATCTTGTAATAGCTGCGATTCTTCTTCTAAATCTATTTTGCCGTCAAGTTTTAAGTTTTCAGTAATGCGTATACTATTGTCTATCACGGTTAAAGTCGTATTGCTTTCTAATACTATGGTTTTAACATATCCTGAAGTTGTACCATTGGAAATGATAGGGTAATTTGTTAATCCTGAAGGTATTAATGTATTTAGTGTGGCTTCTATGCCATTTGTGGGTACACCTGCGCACCAGTTTGAAGGGTTGTTCCAATTAGAGTCGATATCACCGGTCCAATAATTTTTAGTTACAGTTGCTATTATCGCAGTTCTAGTTGCTGTTGTGCAACCACCATTTGTAGCATCTACCCAATAAGTAGTAGTTGAAGAAATACTAGGGGTTGTGAAACTGGTTCCGGTTCCAAGTGATGACCCACCCGTTGCATTTGCGTACCAATTGATGGTTCCTGTAGAAGTAGTTGCCCCTAACGTTACAGTTCCAGTACCGCATCTTGAATTAGGCGTTGTTCCGGTAATGGTAGGTATGGTATTTACAGTGGCCGTTACGGATGTTCTTGTAGCCGTTGTACAGCTACCATTTGTAGCATCTACCCAATAAGTAGTAGTTGAAGAAATACTAGGGGTTGTGAAACTGGTTCCGGTTCCAAGTGACGATCCACCCGTTGCATTAGCGTACCAATTGATGGTTCCGGCCGAAGCAGTTGCATTTAAAGTTACAGTGCCTGTGCCACATCTGGAATTAGGCGTTGTTCCTGTAATGGTAGGACTGGTATTTACGGTGGCCGTTACAGATGTTCTTGTAGCTGTTGTACAACTACCATTTGTAGCAGCAACCCAATAGGTTGTGGTAGATGAAATACTTGGGGTTGTAAAACTGGTTCCGATTCCAAGTGATGATCCGCCCGTTGCATTTGCATACCAGTTAATGGTTCCGGCCGAAGCAGTTGCGTTTAAAGTTACAGTGCCTGTGCCACATCTTGAATTGGGTGTTGTTCCAGTAATGGTAGGAATGCTATTTACGGTGGCCGTTACAGATGTTCTTGTAGTTGTTGTACAACTACCATTTGTAGCAGCAACCCAATAGGTTGTGGTAGAAGAAATACTTGGGGTTGTAAAACTGGTTCCGGTTCCAAGTGATGATCCGCCCGTTGCGTTAGCGTACCAGTTAATGGTTCCTGCCGAAGCAGTTGCACTTAAAGTTACAGTGCCTGTACCACATCTTGAATTGGGTGTTGTTCCTGTAATGGTAGGAATGCTATTTACGGTGGCCGTTACAGATGTTCTTGTAGCTGTTGTACAACTACCATTTGTAGCAGCAACCCAATAGGTTGTGGTAGATGAAATGCTTGGGGTTGTGAAACTTGTTCCGGTTCCAAGTGATGACCCGCCCGTTGCGTTAGCGTACCAATTGATGGTTCCTGCCGAAGCACTTGCGCTTAAAGTCACGGTTCCAGTGCCGCATCTTGAATTAGGGGTTGTTCCTGTGATGCTTGGAATTGCAGTAATGGTGATATTGTTTCCGTTGTCAGTTCCTATAACCGCTGGGTTATTACTTACTATACGTATGCGGTAACCACTTCCGGTTGATGTTGCAATTGGTATGGTTGCGGAAATGGTTCCTGAATTGGTTGAGGTTAAAGTTCCAATAGATACTGGTGAAGCAAAACTACCACTGGCATTAGATAATTGTGCAGTAAACACGTTTCCGCTTATAAAAGTTCCTGTAAAGGTATATGGTACGCTTACTGAAGCTCCAGAGCAATAAGTTGTTGGTGAAATGGTTCCTGTTGATAGCACTGGTACAGGAATAACATTGATGCCGTAATCTTCTACTTCACCATCAAAGCCTATTTCACATGCGCTGGGATTGCTGTTATATTTGGTAGATACCCTCATTCGTGTTGTTCCCAAAGTGGCTGATGCAGGTATTGTTATTGATAATGGAGATAACGATGTGTTGCCATTGGAAACGTTGTTTGCAGATCCTAAATTATAGGATTCGCCTGGGTCATCAAAATCCATATCTTGATTCCAATCAATCCAAACATAAGTTCTGGTTGTATAATTTCCATCTGTATTAACTTTTACGGTTAAATCATAGGATGAGCTTCTATATACTGAGGTGGATTCAGAAGATGTGTAATCTGAATAATCATTAAATTCAGAAGGAGATGTTTTATCTATGGTATTAAAGGTAACGCGCCTTGTCCCTGTTCTGTATTCAGTATTGCCCGTTGATGGACAATAGCCGTTGTATCCTTTAATTATAAATTCGTCAAAAGCAACGCCTGTATCAGTAACACTGTCGTCAGATGCAAAAAGCACCCTAAACTTTGCTTGTGTTGCAGAATTAAAACCAATGTCTTCGCTGGTTAAACTAATGCTTTTAATTTGCCATCCATTACTATCTCCAGACCAACCATCTTCATTATTACTAAAAGCATCCACATCGGTATCATTATACCAATTGGAACTTACAGAACCTAAAGAATTCCAACTGCTTCCATTGTTTAAAGAATATTCAATTTTCATCCCATCCCATTCAGATTCGGTTTTGTACCAAACCTTTAATTCTAGAGTAATGGAATTATAACCGGTTAAATTGATGGCAGGACTTGTGGCGGTAATAAAGGTGTTATCTTTATAATCTGAACCGAATTTTTTTGAATAATAATATTTACCTGTGGCACCAGTAGAATGGCTAGCATCTGTACCTCGAATCCAATCACCATTTCCAGAACCCGTTGAAGTTTCTGTCCAATTATTGGAAGTGAAGTTTTCGGAATAGATTGTTGTTTGCGAAAACGAATTTACAGCAAAAGCTGAAAATAAAGCAAGGAGAGACCTCCTTGCTTTGTGAGAGACAATTTTCATAGAGAGAGAGTACTGTTTTAAAAATTAATAACAATTTACTCTACAATAATAAAACAAAACTCCATGAAATGCAAATAAAATCGATAAAATACAACTAATTAATTTAATTCAACATGAAATGTTGTTTTTTTAGCCTATATTTTGTATCTAAATTTTGGCAATTTTATGGTGATTTCTGAAGGTTATTTAAGTTTGATATGCGAATTTGTAAGATTAAACAACAGTTAATAAAAAGAAGACACTAACATGGGATTATTAACAAAAAAAAGTCCTAAATTAAATTAGGACTTTGAAAGTTCTTTGAATAATTAAAGTGAAGAACTTAATTATTGCGGTATTTGTTGACTTAAACAATGCAAGGTGCCAAAACCCCAAATAAAATCGGTGGCACCAATACCTATAATGTCTCTATCTGGAAAACATTCGGCAATCGTGTTTAGTGCAATACGGTCGTTAACATCATTAAAAGTAGGCACTAAAACAGTTTTATTCAATATTAAAAAGTTAGCATAACTAGCAGGTATGCGAATGCCATCAAAATCTAAACGTTTGGGCATCGGTAAGGTAACAATATTGGGCTGTTTGCCGTTTTCTAGAGTAGCCGATTGCAGTCGTTTTAAATTGTCTTGAAGCGGTTTGTAATTAGCATCTTTTGGGTCTTGTTCAACAACTGTAATAATGGTGTCTTCATTCACAAAACGTGCTAAATCATCAATATGTCCATGTGTATCATCACCTTCAATGCCATTTCCTAACCAAATCACGTTTGTTATGCCCAAATATGCTTTAAAAGCAGCTTCGTAATCTGTTTTTGTTAAACCAGCATTTCTAACTTGTACTGTAGGATGAAGCAAGCATTCTTCGGAAGTTAAAAGCGTTCCTTTTCCATTTACATCAATAGCGCCACCTTCCAAAATAAACGGTATACCGTTAAAAATAGCTTGTTCTAAAGGAATATTTAAAAAATCTGCCACTTTTGCAGGAACATGTTTGTCTAATTTATAGTTAGTGTATTTTGCCCAACCATTAAAATTGAAGTTGATTGCCTTTCTTTCTTTTCCTTTTTTTACAATGATGGGGCCAGAATCTCGCATCCAACTGCGGTTGGTTTTATGAATAATGAAAGCGATATTTTTTAACTGTACGTGCGCCATTTCCAGCATACCAGTTACTTTTGTTTTTAGTTTTTCATCTGCAACAACAAGAAAAACTTCTTCCACCAAAGCTATTTTTTTAATAAACTCAACAAAAGCCCATTGAACAGCTTCATATTTCCCTGGCCAATCGTTACCGTTATGTGGAAAACATAATAAAATACCTTGTTGTTTTTCCCATTCAGCAGGAAATATCCAGTCATTTTTCATTCTTAAATTATTGGAATTTGGAATTTAATTTTTGGATTTTAATTTTTAATCGATGGCTCTTTTTGTGATTTCGTCATATTTATCAATACGTCTATCACGTAAAAAAGGCCAGCTTTGTCGAACGTTTTCCTGCAAACTTAAATCGACTTCAGCAATTAAAATTTCTTCTTTATCCACCGAAGCCTGTGCTAGAATTTCACCTTGAGGGCCAGCAATAAATGATGAACCCCAAAATTCAATCCCATTCGTATCTGGCAGGTATTTTTCCAAACCAATTCTGTTTGCAGCAGCTACATAAATACCGTTTGCTACGGCATGCCCACGCATCACGTTCATCCAAGCACCTTGTTGGTTTTCGCCATATTGTGCTTTTTCTTGTGGATGCCAACCAATAGCGGTAGGGTAGAATAACACTTCTGCACCTTGTAAAGCCGTTAGTCTGGCAGCTTCTGGGTACCATTGGTCCCAACAGATAAGCGTACCAATATTTCCTTTTTTAGTTGGAAATGATTTGAAACCTATATCACCTGGGGTGAAATAGAATTTTTCGTAAAAATGAGGATCGTCTGGGATGTGCATTTTTCTATATAAACCAGCTTCCGTACCATCGGTATCAATAATATAAGCACTGTTGTGGTACACGCCTGCCATTCTTTTTTCAAAAAATGGTACAATAATAACCACGCCTAATTCTTTAGCCAATTCACTAAAAGCAATAAACGATGTGCTGTATAAAGGTTCCGCGAAAGCGAAATTATCAACATCTTCACTTTGGCAGAAATAATGACTTGAATATAATTCGGGTAACAAAATGACTTCGGCACCTTGTTTGGCAGCATCTTTTACCCATTGCATGCATTTTTTTAGATTGTTTTCAGGTTTGTCATTCAAATTTAATTGAAGAACAGCTATTTTATATTTGTTTTTGGACATTACTAATAATTGAAAATTTAATACAAAGATATAATTTTTTAAAAAGACTATTTGTCCTTCTTATAAAGCGGAATTCTGTATGAAAGTGAATAACTATAACCTGCACCTATACCAGTACTATCATAGGTTTTATTAAACCCAGGGATATATACGTTTTCAAAATTATTAGGTTCGGTTTGGCTTGCCATAATTTTTAATTGAACGTTTAAGCCAAGATATAAATTGGTCAATAACTCTGCTTTTATGCCAAGTATGAGCTCTCCCCAAAAGGCCGTTAAACCGTTGAATTCTTGTAAATCGGTTGAGGAAAATTGGGGTGACCAATAGGGGTCGGTAGTATAAATGGTATAGCTATTTAGTTTTTGATTGAAGGTGCTGGCGCCCACGCGAAAACCAGCATAAATCATGTTATCCATGTCCAGCCAGTTTTGGTATAAATTATAGTCAATACCACCTTTTATATAACTACCGCTGGTGGTTATATTTAAATAATCGGTAGTAGTTTGTTTTTCTTCAATACCTAATTCACCAGCAATGTATAGACGCTTTTTTAATCGGAAATCTGCCGAAACTTCAAAACCTGTATAATCATCATCTACAAAGGAACGGACAAGTTTTCCAATATCACCACCCACACGCAGTCCATACTTTTCTTTAATTTTTACGGAATCTTTAACGGTGTTTGCAATGCTATCGTTTTGAGCGTTTAATGACACAGAACATAAAAGCAGACATGTTAGGCAACTAGTGATATATGTTAAAATGTGTTTCTGTTTCATCTTCTACAGATTGATTATCGTTTAAAGGTTGTCTTGATATTATCCAGTTATTAGAATCAAGATTAAGTGTAACGTTTTTAAAAATAGTTTTGTAACCACAGGCGCGAGATACATATACTTCTTCTCTGCTATAATTTATAGTAATTATATCGGTATTACCATCATAAAAATCATCACTACTATCATCTGGTGTACCATTATCATTAACAAAGGCATCTTCAATAAGAGAATATTGTGTGGTGTTAGCATCGGTTCTTAACGGAAGCACTATTTGTGATAAAGATACAATGCCGTTAGTAAGTATAAAATCGTTACCAATACCTCCAATAACCAATTTGGTTACGGCTTTTTTGTTTTCGGGTGTTTCAACATCATAGGCATCAATAATTAAACTAGGTGTGGTTGGTGTACTTTCTGGACAAATATCATCCCGTTCACAACTTATTGTAATCCCTATTCCAATGAAGGTTAATAATATTAAAAGTAAACTCGTTTTTTTCATTTAATCTCTATTAAGAGTTTATTCGTTGATGTGTTTGTTCGTTTATTACACTGTTACGCAGTTACACAATTTCAAATTAAATCATCTTTTCTCCAAAAGTATAACATTTTCAACATGGAATGTTTGCGGAAACATATCTACAGCTTGTGTTTTTGTTACCTTATAAATAGCGTCCATAAGCTCTAAATCCCGGGCTTGTGTAGCACTGTTACAACTTACATACACTACTTTTTTAGGAGCTATGTTTAGTATTTGTTGCACAACATCTTTATGCATGCCGTCACGCGGTGGGTCGGTAATAATAATATCCGGTTGCCCGTGTGCGGTAATAAATGCATCGTTAAACACATGTTTCATATCGCCTACAAAGAATTCAACGTTATTAATGCCGTTTAATTGTGCATTTTCTTTGGCAGCGGTAATAGCATCAGGAACAGCTTCAACACCAATTACTTTTTTAGCTTGTTTTGCAACAAACTGCGCAATGGTACCTGTGCCCGTATATAAATCGTAAACCAGTTCATTGCCCGTTAAGCCAGCAAAGTTTCGGGTTATTTTATACAATTCATAAGCTTGCTCGGAATTGGTTTGATAAAACGATTTTGCATTTATTTTGAATTTCAAACCTTCCATTTCTTCAAAAATGTGGTCTTCACCTTTATAGCAAATCACTTCTTGGTCGTAAATGGTATCGTTTGCTTTTTCATTGATGATGTATTGTAATGAGGTTATCTGCGGAAATGTTTCAGCTAGAAAATCCAATAACATAATGCGTTTTACTTTATCTTCTTTGAAAAATTGAATGACCACCATCACATCGCCCGTAGTAGATGTACGAATCATCATGGTTCTTAATAAACCTATTTGATTACGTGTGTTGAAAAATTCAAAATTATTATCAAGCGCAAATTGCTTCACCGCATTTCTAATAGCATTAGAAGGATCTGCTTGCAAATGGCATTTTTTAATGTCCAAAATCTTGTCCCACATACCAGGAATGTGGAAACCTAGGGCATTTCTATCGCCCAAATCGGCATCCGATTGAATTTCTTCCAAGGTTAACCACCGACTATCGCTAAATGAAAATTCCATTTTATTTCGGTAGAAATATTGATTGGCTGAGCCTAAAATAGGCGTAATCTCTGGTAATTCTATATGCCCAATACGGGTTAAGTTATTGGTAACTTCTTTTTGTTTGTAATACAGTTGATGTTCATAGCCCATATCTTGCCACTTGCAACCGCCACAAACACCAAAATGTTCGCAAACCGGAGTCGTTCTTTTATCGGACAATTTATGAAATACGGTGGCTTTCGCTTCGTAATAGGCTTTACGGGCTTTAAAAGTTTGCACATCTACCACATCACCGGGTACGGTATTGGATAGAAAGATAACCTTTCCATCGGGTGCTTTTGCAATGGTTTTTCCTTTGGCACCAGCATCTAAAACTTCAACGTTTGTAAACGCTTGTTTTTTCGTTCTTTTTGACATGCTGCAAAAGTAATGAAACGATTTACGATTTACGATTTTTGATTAACGATTTTTAATTAAGGAGTTTCAAAGTTGCAAAGTAACATAGAATCTATGTAAAAAATGGCCATTCAAACAATCTAAAAAGCTTTGAAACTTTGTGACTTTGCAACTTTGTAACTACAAAGAATATTCACTAACTTGCACCTCTATCCGGGGATGATTTCTCTCCCACGCTGCTTTTCCGTCCTGATAACTATTGGGGTCTTGGAAGAATAAAGGTACAGTAGGAATGGTTATTTTATCAATTTAAAATTTTATTTAAAATGGCTGTTTTAGAACAATTAACTTCGCAACAAGCGATAGATTTAGAAAAACGTTACGGATCAAACACATATCACCCTTTACCGGTGGTTTTAAGTAAAGGTGAAGGTGTATTTGTTTGGGATGTAAACGGAAAAAAGTATTACGATTTTTTATCAGCATATTCAGCTGTAAACCAAGGGCATTGTCATCCAAAAATTGTAAATGCATTAATTAAACAAGCACAAACATTAACTTTAACTTCTAGAGCATTTCATAATGATGTGCTCGGGAAATACGAGAAATTTGCTTGTGAATACTTTGGTTATGATAAGTTGTTGCCAATGAATTCTGGTGCAGAAGCCGTAGAAGCTGCTATTAAACTTTGCAGAAAATGGGGCTATGAAGTAAAAGGCATTAAGGAGCATGAAGCTAAAATTATTGTTTGCAACAAAAATTTTCATGGACGTACCACCACTATTGTTTCTTTTTCAAGTGACGAAACTGCGAACAAGAATTTTGGTCCCTATTCCAATGGTTTTATTAATATCGATTTTGATGATTTAGAAGCTCTTGAAACCGTATTAAAAAGCAACAAAAACATTGCAGGCTTTTTGGTAGAACCTATTCAAGGTGAAGCAGGCGTATATGTACCAAGTGAAGGGTTTTTGAGACATGCAAAAGCACTGTGTGAACAGCATAATGTTTTGTTTATTGCAGATGAAATACAAACGGGAATAGCAAGAACGGGCAAACTTTTGGCAGTTGACCATGAAAATGTTAAACCCGATATTTTAATTTTAGGTAAAGCTTTGAGTGGTGGTGTTTATCCGGTAAGTGCTGCTTTAGCAAATAATAATATTATGGATGTATTAACTCCTGGAACGCATGGCAGTACTTTTGGGGGCAACCCCATGGCGGCGGCAGTTGCAATAGCTGCTCTTGAAGTAATTAGGGATGAAAACCTTGCTGAAAACGCTGGAGCTTTAGGACAATTGTTCAGAAGTGAATTAAATAAATATATTGAAACAAGCAGTATTGTAAATTTAGTAAGAGGTAAAGGTTTGTTAAACGCCATAGTTATTAACGATACAGAAGATAGCGGTACCGCTTGGAATATTTGTTTGGCTTTGCGGGATAATGGTTTGTTGGCAAAACCAACCCATGGTAATATCATACGCTTTGCACCACCATTGGTCATGACAAAAGAACAACTATTGGATTGCGTTGCTATTATAACAAAAACACTCAAACAATTTGAAAAGTAATATTGTTGAGTAAAAACACAATAAAAAAGCGACCATTTGGTCGCTTTTTTTATTTCTATATATGAATGAAATTATTGTCCCATATATTCACGCATTCTTTCCTGCATTAATTCTTGGTCTTGCATAGTATCCCATCCAAAAACAGATATAACCCAAACAACAAAAATTAAATATAAAACACTTAGTACAATACCAATAATAGCAAGTATTTTTCCTGTTTTTACATTTGAATATCCAATATAAATTTCTGGGTTTGCTATATAGAGTTTAGTTGCTTTAGAGGCTAAAATAATAGCTGTAATACCTAATGCTAAACCAATAATACCATAGCAACAACAGGTAACTATTGATAAGATTCCGAATACTAAAATGAGTGTTGAATTTGGTAGTTTTTGTTGTTCCATAAAAATTTTTGTTAGATTAGAAATGTTTTTATTATAAAATTGGCAATAATTACAACGGCGTTTAAAACAGCCAAAATAAAAATTATTGTATTAGCATTTTTGAAATTCTTGAAAAAATTTATAGTTATAATTACAAAAAGCAATAATAATGTATAAATAGCTGGATACATATAAAATGCAGATGTAAATTCACCGTGAATTATTAGGGATAAAGACCGTTGAAAACCACAGCCCATGCATTCAAAACCAAAAAACTTTTTGTTTAAACAAGGCAACATGTAATCGTCTAAAGAAGACATACTATAATTTTTAGTTTTTCAAATTTATTAAAATTATAGAAGTGTTGTTGGTTTTTTGCACCGCTATTTTTTACCGCCAACAATAATTTTTTTACTGAAAAATTGATCGTTTTCTAATAGTATGTTTACAATATAAACACCATCGCTTAAACTTTTTGTAGAGTAAGATTGCGTAGTTTGTTTAGAACGTATTTTTTTATTGAGAACAAGTTTGCCTGTAGCATCAAACAACTTAAACGATTCTATATTTATAGCTTTCGGGTTGTTTATAGTTAATGAAGAACTGTTATTGTTATGATATACTTCTACGGACTTAAATTCATCAAAATCAGTACTTAGTGTGTTTTTGGTGAAAGTGATTTCAAAACGATTGTTATAAGTCCCTTTTGGAAGATTTATATTAAAAGTTCCATTTACAACATCAGTATAAACATTTGTAAGTTTATCAAAAACATAAACTTCAAGACTTTCGGGTGTTTCTTTTAATCTGTTTATTGAAATGCTAAAATTAGAATTGGTTTTGCTGGTTTTTAGTCCAAAAGGTATTTTAACATCTTGGGCATAATTAATGGATTTGACAACCAATTCTTTGTCACTAGAAACTAAATATGCATCTGAACTTAATTCATTTATGTTTCTAGCATCATAAAATTTATTGTAAACATTATTGTTTGGAGTACTTTCTCTAAAAGCTATTACATTTTCCTTATAAAATGTATTGTCAATATGTGTATGAAGTCTTATTTCAGGAATGATAGTAGGTTGATTAACAATGGTATTATAATCTACACCATTGTTGGATTGAGGAATGATTTTTTCTTTTGAAATATTATTTTTTAAGTTTTTGTTTTTAGCAAAAATAGAGCCGTCACCACCAGGGTTAGAATCCTCTGGAAAATAAACACGCATTGAGTTTTCAAAAATGGCATCACCACCATTAACATTACTGGCAATTACAAACCCTTGCCCAATAGCGGCAAAGCGTCTTTGGTTGTTGGCACTAAAATCGGTCGTGTTTAGAGAGGTGGTGCCAATGGTGCTTCCATCGCCATTATAATTTTCAAAAGGGGCGACTGCATAGTTTCCGTTATCGAATAAATCAAAAGGATCTCCGGGTGCATAAGTGCTATAACCTCCTTCATAATCAACTAAATAATGGGAGTTTTTTTGTTTTTGTTCCCAGAAAAATATTTCACCACTTAAATCTGCATCATTGTTGGGGTGGATAAGAAATAGTTTCAAATCTAAAGCAGAAGGGTATGGGTTGCCGGTTAAGGTTTCAGCATAATTAGGAGTACCGGAATTAGGTTGATTATCAACACCGTCAAATGAGCAACTAACCGTAATGGTGCCATTATTTGGTCTGCCTCTAAAATCTAAAACATTATTAATATTGGGGCTTCCTTTTTGTGTAAATCCATAGCCTGTGCCAACATCTCCTGTATTTGAAATTTTTTTCCAACTATAGTAACCTTCACCATCTTTTAGCGTGTGCATCCAATAACTGGATAATTCTGTAGCAGTTCCGTTATAGGCTGTAGTGTACAAATAGGAAGTTGAATTTATATTGGCTAAATCTGTAGCATCTACGGGATCGTATATATTGGAACCGTTAAAATCGACGTTCGTTTTTGTAGTACCATCAACACTAACACCAACAGGAGAACACCAATAGTTGTATTCATAAATATTTGTTGTTTGGTTTTGGTATATTGAGAAATTGCCCGCATCAGAGTTCTTTACATCTGCAATTTGATAGAGTTGCGCATCACCTCTAAAATACAAGTTTGAGGTTGGTGTTTCTAACCTAATGTCGTTAGTAACAGTTACTACAACATCTTTAGCGTACAAATACGTGTTATTACCTACATACAAATCTTGGGAAAAACTAATATCAGCAAAAGACAAAAACATTACCAAACCTATAAATGGTTTAGGTAACTTTTTAATTTTTGTATAAATTAAAAGTGAAATTAAGGATTTGTACTTCATGGGGTAATAATTAATTCAATCAAATATAACTATTTTCATATTAAAAACTGATCTATTTGCAATTTAATCGTTATAAATTGCTTTTAATCGAATAAAATAGATGGTTTAATGTAAAGTGTAGGCTCTTATTTTATAATAAATTATTGTAATTTTAGAGTTCTAAATTTACATATTAATAATGAAATATTTTAACTATATAATGATAGTGCTTGGTGCTATTGTAGCTATTTATGCTAAAACAGGAACAGAGCAGAACCAATATATTTTAATTGGAGGTATTGTACTTCTTATGGTAGGGATTTATAGAATTTCTAAAACCATTCCAAGTAAAAATGAAGATGAAGATTTGAATAATGATGAAAATTAATAATAATGATTTTTGAAGTAGGCAATAAAGTTTTGGTTTTGGATGAAGCGATGCAAGGTGTTGTAAAAAAAATAGTGGGTAATACCATTACTGTTGAAACTACGGATGGCTTTTTGCTTGATTTTGAAAGTGAAGAGTTGGTTAAACAGACTTCAAAAAGCAGTATAAATAAAGACATGCTTTCGTATGCAAGCATAAATTCGGCTAAAAAAGAAAAGGAGCAATCAGCCAAAAGAAAACAACCTAAAACCAAAGCTAAAGACCGTTTTGAGCCTACTATGGAAGTGGATTTGCACATCAACCAATTGGTGAAATCATCAAGAGGGATGAGTAATCATGACATGCTAACGCTGCAATTGGATACTGCAAAACGCCAATTGGATTTTGCTATTTCAAAACGCATTCAAAAAATAGTTTTTATACATGGCGTGGGCGAAGGTGTGCTAAAAGTTGAGTTAGAATACCTGTTTGGACGTTACAATAATATTAAATTCTATGATGCCAACTACCAAAAATATGGTGTTGGAGCTACCGAAGTTTATATTTTTCAGAATGCACCTAGCAACTAATTAAAAGGCGGTGTTATTTTTCTGGAGGTTGATAAATCACTATCATCTAAAACACCAAAATCAAAAACATCTAAGGATATTATTTGCAAATCGAAGTTAGACACTGTAAGCGTAACCACATAAGTCTGATAAATAGTATGCTGTCTATATTTGGTGGCCTGTGTTTTTGTTGCAACGGCAGGGTTTAAATAATCGGCAATACCATCTAAACTAATATCGTTTCCGGGATTTTGGTCTGGAGATTGATTTTCTTCGTCGCGGGTTAAAATACCATCACCATCATCATCATCATCTAAGTAGTTTGGGTCGTCATCTCCATCAGTATTTAAGGCATCACTTAAATCGCCATCACCATTTGGGTCGGGGCTTTCATTTTTTGTAAGTACGTTATCGCCATCATCGTCTTCATCTAAATAGTTAGGAATTCCGTCACCATCAGTATCATCGTCGGTTAAATCGCCATTACCATTAATATCTTCTAATTCTGCAGGAATGCCATCATTATCATCTTCGGTAAGTACTGTTTTAATGTGCACATTTCCGCTAGTACTTTCAATATCTTTAATAATTTTAACAGAAGAAAGAGGCACATCACTACAAAATAAGCCCGATGTGGGTAATGTGGTATTACTATAGGTTCTATAATTAAATACGTTTGTAGCACTTAAAGCAAAATCGGCTTCATAGGTGTTAGTAAGAGAATCAACAACAAGTATTTCGCCAATACTATCAAGTTCTGTAATTCTAATGGATAAAGATTCTGATGGATCGTTTTTTGTTTTGTAAAATACCAAACCATCGGTTCCACAAACCTGAAATGTTTCATCATAGTCAAAATCAACGGTAATAACATCACCATCATCACATGTGTAAAAACTTAAAATTGAAAGACTAAAAAGAATAAAAAATAATGGACGCATTCGGCTTGGGTTTTAGGCAAAAATAAACGAATTGTTATTTATAACGCAGCATATTGATAATAATTTTATTCTAAGTATTTTTACAATCTAAAAAAAACTGACATGCAACAGGTGTATTTTGATAATGCCGCTACCACACAAATACGGGAAGAAGTAATTTCTGCAATGACCGAAGTAATGAGAACCAATTACGGAAATGCATCTTCATCACATAGTTTTGGAAGGTCTTCAAAAGCTTTAATTGAAAAATCAAGAAAAACTGTTGCTGGCTATTTGAACGTTTCAGCTAGTGAAATTATTTTTACTTCTGGAGGTACCGAAGCCGATAATTTAATATTGTGCAGTGCTGTTAGAGATTTGAAAGTAACGCACGTTATTACTTCTAAAATTGAACATCATGCGGTTTTACATACCATAGACCAATTGGTTAAAGATTATAAAATAGCGGTTAGTTATGTTGATTTGAAGCCCAACGGAAAGATTGACTATTTACATTTAGAAACCCTTTTGAAAAATGAAAATAAGACCTTAGTAAGCTTAATGCATATTAACAATGAAATTGGTAATGTTTTAGATTTGAAACGTGTTGCTTCCTTGTGTAAAGCAAACAATGCATTGTTTCATAGCGATACGGTACAGTCTGTTGGTCATTTTAAAATGGATTTGCAAGATATTCCAGTAGATTTTATTACCGCTGCAGCACATAAATTTCATGGGCCAAAAGGTGTTGGTTTTGCATTCATCAGGAAAAATTCAGCATTAAAACCTCTTATTTATGGAGGCGAGCAGGAGCGAGGACTTCGTGCAGGTACTGAAAGCGTTCATAATATTGTAGGTTTAGAAACCGCATTAAAAAGTGCCCATGATTATATGGCTACCGAAGTTGCTTACATAAAAGATTTAAAACAATACTTTATTAATAAAGTTGAAAGCGAATTGCCCAATGCCACGTTTAATGGAAAGTCTGGGAATATGGAAAAAAGCACCTACACCTTAGTAAATGTATGTTTACCCATACCACCAAAAAAAGCAGCCATGTTATTATTTCAATTGGATTTAAAAGGAATAGCCTGTTCTAAAGGAAGTGCTTGCCAAAGTGGAAGCAATCAAAACTCGCATGTATTGACTGAAATTTTAAATGCTGATGATTTGCAAAAACCATCCATTCGGTTTTCATTTAGTATTTACAATACCAAGGAAGAAGTTGATTACGTTATGACGGTCTTGAAGGAATTTTCAAATTAAATTTCATTATAATACAGCATTAATATCATCAATATTGTTTTTCATGCCTTGAAAATAGCTTTTCATCGATATTTTTATTAAATTGCGTCATATTAATAAGTCTCTCACATTTATAACCCAAATTATATTACTATGAGAAGACTTATGCCGTTTTTTGCAGGAATCACCTTTTTGTTTTTTTTTCAACAATGTATTTATGCGCAGGTTGGTATAGGTACAACATCTCCACATCCTTCTTCAATTTTAGATATTACTTCAGACAGTCAAGGGGTGTTAACACCTAGAATGACAACTGCTCAGAGAACAGGTATAGCTTCTCCAGCTGAAGGTTTATTGGTTTTTGATACCGATGACGATGCCTTTTATTATTTTGACAGTGCCGTATGGGTGAAACTAGAAGGTTCAGTAACTAGGGATAATTATAAGCTAGTAAAAAGTGTTGCTGATTTAGCTGATGAATTAGTAGGAGGAAAATATGTATTGAATGAAGATTATTTATATGAAATTAATGGCACTGTAATATTTGATTTTCCGATAGATTTAAACGGAGCTAATCTAATTGGTGAAGATACAGGAGAAGATATTCTTGTTAATGGTACTGGAGGCGCATTGTTTAGTGGAAATAAAGGCGGGAGAATGAAAGACTTGTTGATTAATGGTAATGGACAACAAGTTTTTGATATAACAGGTACTGGAGTAGAAAATGTTATATGTTATAGTGTTGTTATAACTTCAGCATCATCTATTGGAACTTTAAGTGATTTAGGTGTAGTTTTCTTTTCAGTTTTACAAATTGTGGGCAGTGATGATGGTTTGGCTGTTTCAAATGTTAATTCTTTTTTTGTTCAAAATATTTTTTGGACAAACAATACTGGAACTTGTTTAACATTATCAGGAACTTTTGGTAACCTGCAAATTGCTAATGGAAGAATTGTTGTAGAAGGAGGGGATATAGGAATTGATGTTAGTGCAGATCCTATAATTACTTTATCGGCATCTTTAACTGGAGTTAATATATCTGGAGCAGGTGATCATGTTAAAGGATATGTTGGAGGAACCTACCCAGGTTATAATTTTACAACTGACTGGGACGTAAATTGTCCAGGTATTCCCGTAGAAACAGATGGTGTTGCCACTGGCGATATTAATTTTGAGTCACCAGTAGGTTCAGGGACTTCTATTTCATTTACAGGAACAGGAACAAGTAGTAGAAAAAAAATAACAGGAACAACAGATTCAAATAGTTTGTTTCGATTTACCAAAGATGGTAGTAATAAGATTAT
Organism: Mariniflexile gromovii; assembly: GCF_017814435.1. Classification (GTDB taxonomy): domain Bacteria; phylum Bacteroidota; class Bacteroidia; order Flavobacteriales; family Flavobacteriaceae; genus Mariniflexile; species Mariniflexile gromovii. The sequence continues at coordinate 18,513 of NZ_JAGJCB010000025.1, forward strand.
CTACGAAGGTAAAAAAACAAGATATTTTGGTATTACAGCTAGTTTATCATTTCAAGGGGATTCTAATAGAACTATTTTTATTTTTTATCTTGCAAAGAATGGTACGGTAATAGAGCAAACTAAAGTTTACAGGGAGAATGGAGAAAATGATGATGTTGGTGCAGCAGCTGTTGTTGGAACGGTAGAACTATCACCAGGCGATTATGTAGAAGTTTGGGCAGAACGCTTTAGTGGTGGCGGTGGTTTATTAATGGTATCAATGAATTTGATTGCTAGATAAATTTTAAAACTTCATCGTAGTTCTAACATTAAAAACACGGGGTGTTAAATAATTAGGAATGGCGTATTGACGCTTCGTATAAACATCGCGTACCCACGTATTGGTAATGGAGTTTTGTACATCGAAAATATTATAAATTTCAAAACCGAACGAGAGTTCTTTAAATGGTTTTTTCCAACCGCTTTTAAATTGTTTTTTAGCATCAACCAACACGAATTGCAAACCTAAATCGGCTCGTTTATAGTCGGGTAAGCGGTTTTGGTATTCGTATGGGTCGGCATAACTTGGTGAGCCACCTGGTAACCCTGTGTTATATACTAGGTTTAAATAAAGTTTCATATTAGGTACATTGGGTACATAATCTTGAAACAAAGCGGCAAACTTTAAACGTTGGTCTGTAGGGCGTGCAATATAGCCTTTACCATCAATATTTTCTTCCGTTTTTAAATAGCCAAAACTAAACCACGATTCGGTTCCAGGTACAAATTCACCATTCAATCGCATATCCAAACCATAGGCATAGGCTTTTGCATTGTTGTTGGCTGCATATCGAATACGTACATTTTCCAAAGTGTATGCGTTTACATCTGAAAGGTTTTTGTAATAAGCCTCAGAAGTTAGTTTAAAAGGTCGGTCCCACATTTTAAAACTATAATCGTTTCCTAAAACCAAGTGAAACGATTTTTGCGCTTTTACGTCGGGTTGCACCACACCATCGGCATCACGCAGCTCTCTATAAAAAGGTGGTTGGTAATAAATTCCAGCCGCAATTCTAAAAAGCATGTCTTTTTCCCAATAAGGTTTTATGGCGAATTGTGCACGTGGACTAAATACGGTTTGATTTGTTGATGAAATACCATCACCGTTTACAGTCCAATTATGCACACGAGCACCAGCATTGTACCAAACATCGCTGTTGCCTAAAGTAGCACGTTTGCTCCATTGTGCATAGGCTTGCAGTCGGTTTATTTGCGTGTAATTGGTAGCTCTTACATTTGTAAATGGTTCTAATGGGCCACTATAGGGCACATAAGGTTGCTCGTTTGCGGGAATTGTTTTTGGAGGTCTTATTGAAAATCCTGCCGAATCTATCACTTCCCATTCAACCAAACGGTCGCGAATATCTTCATTGGTATATTTAATAGACCATTCAATACGGTTATCGTTAATGTTGAAATCGCCTTTATGCTCAATATTGGTAATTAAAGCATCTAAATCGTTTCTTCCGTGGTTCAATTGCGCACCAACACCTCGGCTAAATTCAACCTCGCCTAAATTTTCATCACCTATATTCGAATTTACTTCTCCCAAACGGTATTGTGCCAAAATATCAAAATATTCCTCTTCTGAGGTATAATACCTGGAAGCAATAAGTTTTAAAGTTAAATCATCATTTGCAAAATACGTTCCTTTAAAGGCACCAAAATAGGTTTGGTAACGGTCTTTTTCCTGTCCTTCATAAAATACCAAAAGCGCTATTGGGTCGGCAAGTGTGCCAAAATTGGTTTGTCTGGTTTGCGGTTCGTAATTGTATTTGTTGATGGAAGCGTTTCCTAAAAAACTTAAATGAAATTTACTCGTGAATTTATATGTGAAATAAGCCTGAGCATCGGCAAACGAAGGCTTGAAATTGGTTTCAGTTTCTTTGGCATCTACCAATAAACTGTTATCGCGGTAACGAAGTCCCAAAATACCAGAAAACTTAGAATCTTTACTAATGTTTTCAATGGAGAAACTGCCGCCCAATAAACTTAAATCGGCATTCGCTTCAAATTGGTACGGATTTTTATAGGTAATATCTAAAACGGACGATAATTTATCGCCATATTTAGCCTGAAAACCGCCTGCAGAAAAATCGACATTCTGCACCATATCGGTATTTACAAAACTCAAACCTTCTTGTTGGCCAGAACGCACTAAAAAGGGTCTGTACACTTCTATATCATTTACATATACTAAGTTTTCATCATAATTACCGCCACGTACCGAATATTGCGTGCTTAATTCGTTGTTATTACTAACTCCGGGAAGTGTTAATAATAAATTTTCTACCCCTGCATTGGCACCAGGGATTTTCCTGATGGTTTCGGGTTTTAAAGTGATAATACCTTCAACATCGCGTTGCCTTTTATTGGTTACAACTACGGCAGCTATTTGTTCTACAGAAGTACTCATAACAGGATTAAATTCATAATCCTCCCCATTTTTTAAATTGAATGAACTTACTATTTTTTTAAAGGCAAGGTGTGTGAATTCTATAGAGACATTTTGGTTTGCCGGAATTTCTAAAATATAAAAACCGTTGGCATTACTAACTGTTCCTTTGGTGTCAGATTTAATATTTACGTTTGCAATAGGGGCATTGTTTTGGTCTAAAATAACACCTTTTATGGTAGCTGTTTGCGAATAACCAATAAGAATAATCGAAAAAAATACAAGAGTAAAAACGTAAAAATTTGTTTTCAAATGGTTGCTGTTATGTTTTATTTCCTAAAAAATGTTGCTTCAAAAGTAGTACTATTTCCAACATTATCGGTTACAATTAGTTTAAAATCGTTCTTGGTATCTGTAACAATTCCATCGTTAAAATCGTATGTAAGTGTGTCGGTTTTATAATCATATTCCATTAAAATCCATTTACCGCTTACAGTAGCTCGGTAATTAGAAATTCCAGAAATTGCGTCATCAATTTTAACTTTTAAAAACCTGTAATTGCTTAACCATTGCCCGTCCTTAAAATTTATAGCGGAAATAGTTGGTTTAACAGTATCGGTAGCCAAAGCATAAGTGCCCAATGTTTTAGTGCTTGTAGACAATATATTGCCATCTCTTTGCGTAGATGAATACACCGGATATTTTTTATAACCTACCAATCTGGCAATATACAATTTGTCTTTGTCGGCATCTTTGTAATTGCTAATATCATATTTTATGGTGAAATTTTTTCGGGTTGGAACCACATCTTTATGCAAGTTCAAGGTGTCATTATTCACATCAAAATCAATATAAAAATTTTCATAGAAAGTATCTGGGTAAAAATCGACAGACACATTTCCCAATTTTAAATTGGTCGATTGATTTGCTGTGATATAGTAAGGTGTTGTTTTTCCGGGCTTTGGATTAAAGTTGGTTGGCTTTTTTCCTTTAATATTTATTGTAACAAAGGTTTCGTTGTTTTTAAAATCGGAAACGCGAATTTTATAAACTGAAGACGTGCTATCTTTAATTGTTAAAATACCATCATTTAATGTGGGTTTTAGCAAGCTTAGAGGATTATTTTTTTTGAATAATTTCTGAATGCGCTGTCTGCTATTAATATAATGTTCGTAATCTATATACTGGTTGATGCATGACGATTCATCAAATGAAAACTCGCTAAAGTCTACTTCAAAATTTTGGTTGCCATTTAAAAAAGTTTGCATGTTGTAAACACCATTGGAGTTTGCTGCTAAATCTTGTCTATCAGTCGTTTCTATACCAAAACCAATATTTCCGTAGGCTTCAATACTTTCGGTGGTATAATCACCACTTTTTAAAGGGATAAGGCGTAGTTTTTGTTTCGAACTTAATTTATTTACAGTCGCATTTTCATCTAGTGCATATGCATAAATAGAACTAACGATGGGTTTTGAATTATCTTTAATATCAATGCCAAAAAGCATGGGGTTTATGGGATGCTCTTCTTTGTTACGAATTTCAAAATGCAAATGAGGTCCGCCAGAACCACCCGTATTTCCAGTATAGGCAACCAAACTGCCTTTAGTAACAGGCAAAGTTTCTGCACTGGGGAATAACTCTATTTCATAAGATTCTTTTTCATATTGCTGTTTTTTGATATAGGCTTCTATTTCGGGCGAGAAGGATTGTAAATGGCCATAAACCGTTGTGTAACCGTTTGGATGTGTGATGTACAACGCTTTACCATAACCAAAATGTGCAATTTTAATTCTGCTTACAAATCCATCTGCACAGGCTACAGCTTTTAAACCTTCGCGCTGTTGTGTTTTAATATCTAAACCAGAATGAAAATGATTAGAGCGTAACTCACCAAAATTTCCAGAAAGTATAAGAGGAATTTCTAACGGAGATCTAAAATAATCTTGCGGATAATTATTTTGAGAGTTGGAAAATGTTGAGAAGACCAAAAAAAAACAAAGGATGAATCGCATATAAAAGTAGTTGATGCTAAAATATTAATAAGTTATTAATGTGCAAAAGAATAAAACAAAAATCGAACCATACTATGATTTTGGCTAATAACGAAAAATTTAAAATTTTATTAAAAAACAATTGTAATATATAAGCAGGTATGTTAACTTTGTGAGATAAGTATTGAAATTTGCAAATGAGTAATATTGAAGATATTGTAGATTCTTTAGAAAACAAAATTAGCAAGGTATTACACAAACTAGAGCTTTTGAAGCTTGCTAACTTGAAATTGAATGAAGAATTAGAGGTTTCAAAGCAAGAAATTTTATCTCAAAAAAAGCATATTGCTGTTTGGGAAGAAAAGTATGAGGCGCTTAAAATGGCAAATACAATACTTGGTAGTGACGATAATAAAAGAGAAACTAAGCTTAAAATAAATGCATTAATTAGAGATATTGATCATTGTATAGCTCAATTATCCGATTAGGTAACATCAAAATCAATGTCTGAAAAGCTTAAAATAAAGCTATCTATAGCAAATCGCGTGTATCCTTTAACTATTGATGCAAGTCAAGAAGAAGGCTTACGTAAAGCTGCTAAGAACATTGATGAAATGATTAAGCAATTTGAGCAAAGTTATTCGGTTCGAGATAAACAAGATGTATTGGCTATGTGTGCTTTACAATTTGCTTCTCAAGTAGAACAGAAATCTATAGATAAAGAGAGTGTAAGTGAGCATGTAGAAGAAAAACTAAATGCTTTAAATAGTTTGTTACAATCTCATTTAGTCTCTTAAACGTTCTTTAAAATAAACTAAAAGTTACTGCCTACATTAGTTATTTATTTTTGATAAACTCAACGTTAATTCTTTAAAAAGGGTGAGTTTAAGTTGTAAAAGCATGCTGTCTCGAGCAGATCCTTGATCAGCTTGTTAGCCCTAAACTTGTTTTTAAGGAGTTTATACAAAATCTCAAACTGGTGTAGGCTTTTTTATATATTAAAATTAACTAAACACAATAATGGATAACTCAATTATATTGATTGCTGGGTGTGTAATATTAGGACTTGTAATAGGTTTTATTATAGCAAAAGCCTTAGAGAAAAATAATGCTTCTAAACTTGTTAAGGAAGCTAAAAAAAGTGCAACCTTAATACTTAAGGAAGCCAATAGTGAAGGAGAAGCAATAAAAAAAGATAAATTACTTCAAGCGAAGGAAAAGTTTTTGGAACTTAAATCTGAACACGAAAAAGTGATTTTGGCTCGTGATAAAAAAATGGACGAAGCTGAAAAACGCATTCGTGACAAAGAATCTCAAGTATCCAGCGAACTTGCTAAGAATAAAAAGTTAAGTGAAAATCTTGAAGCAAAAGAAAGAGATTATGATCACAGATTAGGTGTTCTTGATAAAAAGCAAGAGGAAATAGATAAATTACACAAAAGCCAAGTACAGCAACTTGAAGTCATCTCCAGCCTTTCTGCTGAAGAAGCAAAATCGCAATTAGTGGAATCTTTAAAAGGAGAAGCTAAAAGTGATGCCATGGCATACATTCAAAGTGCTTTGGAGGAAGCGAAATTAACAGCTGAACAAGACGCTAAAAAAATTATTATAAACACCATTCAGCGTATAGGTACAGAAGAAGCGGTTGATAACTGTGTGTCTGTTTTCAATATAGAATCTGATGATGTGAAAGGGCGTATTATTGGTCGTGAAGGTAGAAATATCCGTGCTATTGAAGCAGCTACAGGTGTTGAAATTATAGTTGACGATACTCCAGAAGCCATCATCTTATCTTGTTTCGATTCTGTAAGACGTGAAATTGCACGTTTATCATTGCACAAATTAGTGACCGATGGTAGAATACACCCTGCACGAATTGAGGAAGTTGTTGAGAAAACCAAAAAACAAATTGAACAGGAAATTATAGAAGTTGGTAAGCGTACTGTTATAGATTTAGGAATTCACAATTTACATCCAGAACTTATTAAGATGGTAGGTAGAATGAAATACCGTTCGTCTTATGGGCAAAACTTATTGCAGCATTCACGTGAAGTAGCTAAGCTTTGTGGCGTTATGGCTGCGGAATTGGGCTTAAACCCAAAATTAGCAAAACGTGCTGGATTATTGCACGATATAGGTAAAGTGCCAGATGCTGAAGCTGATATGGAAACGCCACATGCTATTTTAGGTATGCAATGGGCTGAAAAATTTGGTGAGAAGGACGATGTTTGTAATGCTATTGGAGCACATCACGATGAGATAGAAATGAAATCGTTGTTAGCGCCAATTATTCAGGTTTGTGATGCTATTTCTGGTGCACGCCCAGGAGCACGTCGCCAAGTATTGGATAGTTATATTCAACGTTTAAAGGATTTGGAAGATATTGCTTTCGGATTTAATGGTGTTAAAAAAGCATACGCTATTCAAGCAGGTAGAGAATTACGTGTTATTGTGGAAAGCGAAAAGGTTGACGACCAAAAAGCAGCCGATTTATCATTCAGCATTTCTCAAAAAGTACAAACCGATATGACCTATCCTGGTCAAGTTAAAGTAACTGTAATTAGAGAAACCAGAGCGGTAAATATTGCAAAATAGAGTTTATTTAATTCTTTTAAAGAACCCATAAATTAAAAAAAGTCCAGTTAACTAACTGGATTTTTTTTTGGTAGTGTGATAGTAAACATGGAGCCTTTATTTACAGCACTATTTAATTCTATACTTCCGTTGTAAGATTCAATATGGTTTTTTATAAGGTAAAGGCCAACACCTTCAGAGTTTTCGTTTTTATGGAATGTTCTGTAAAGTTTAAACACTTCATTGCCGTATTTTTCCATGTCTATACCTATACCATTATCTAACACAGTAATTATATATGAACATTTTGTTTCCGATGAATTGAACTTAATTAATGGATCTCTTTCTGGATGTTTATATTTTATGGAATTTGACAATAGATTTTGAAATATGCTTTCTAAATATGCTGGGTTAAAATCTATATTTATTAGTGGGTCTACATTATTTATTATTACAGCATGGGTTTGTTCTATTTCTACTTCTAAAAGTTTCAAAGCATTATTTATGTAAGTATGAACGTTTAACGTTTGCGTTGTTTCGTTTTTATTTGTTTGAACCGATACTATTTCATGCAGATTAGAAATACTTTTACTTAAAGATTGGGTAACGGTTTTTATATGTGCAATTAATTCTTCCTTTTCTTTAGCTGTTTCTGCTTCATCATAAAATTCTAATAAGTTTTCAAAATTTGCAGCATGCGACTTAAGATTATGCGTAACTATGTGGGCAAAACTTGTTAATTTTTCGTTTTGAAGTGTTAGCAAATTCAACAGTTTCGTATTGGCAAGGTCTTTTTCTTTAAGCTCTGTAATGTCCAAATGTGTTCCAATAATTCTTAGTGGATTTCCTTCATTATCCCTATCAATTATTTTTCCTTTGTCTGAAATCCATCTTTATGTCCCATCTTTGTGCATCACACGATGTACATTGGTGTATAGGGGCTTAAGTCCGTTTAAGTGGTCTTTAAAATCTTTAAAGTATTTTTCTTTATCCTCTGGGTGAACTCTATTGTTCCAGTCTTGAGGATTGGTTCCAAATTCTTCAGACTCAATGCCAATTATTTTTTTTGATTCCTCTGAAAAAAATACCCTGTTTAAATGAGCATCAAATTCCCAAATTCCAATGTTTGAGTTTTTTAGTGCAAATTTCCATTTATACTCACTAAAATTACTTGACATTGAATTGATTAACTCGGAATTTTTATAATCGCCAGATTTATTATCCATTATAATATGAGGGTTTAAAATATAAATTATTATAAGATAATATATATGTTAGTTATAGCAAAATACAAATGAATTGATTAAATATAATAAAAATTGGCTAATTATGCTTACTTTCTAGGGTGGTATTTTTCTACAATTTTTGCTAAATGGCTTTTGTCCAGATGAACGTAAATTTCGGTTGTAGTGATACTTTCATGACCCAACATAAGTTGTATGGACCTTAAATCGGCATTATTTTGAAGTAAATGTGTAGCAAACGAATGCCTAAATGTATGAGGAGATATGCTTTTTTTAAGTCCTATTTTTTCAGCCAATTGTTTTATAATGGTAAAAACCATGGCCCGTGTAAGTTGTTTGCCTCTTCGATTTAAAAATAAGGTATCTTCAAATCCAGCTTTAACAGTCATGTGATTTCGAATGGCACTTCTGTAGATATTGATATATTTTTGGGTGACACCTATAATAGGTACAAAACGTTGTTTGTCACCTTTGCCTGTTACTTTTATAAAACCTTCTTCAAAAAATAAATCGGATATTTTAAGATTGATAAGTTCGCTAACCCGTAAACCACAGCCATACAAGGTTTCTAACATAGCTCTATTGCGTTCGCCTTCGGGTTTACTTAAATCAATGGCATGAATTAGCTTATCAATTTCTTCCTCTGAAAGGGTATCGGGTAATTTTCGCCCTATTTTAGGAGATTCAATAAGATCTAAAGGATTGGAAGTTATGTAATCTTCAAATACTAAATAACTAAAAAAACTACGTAATCCAGATATTAAACGCGATTGCGATCGGGTGTTTACAACTTTAGCAGTTTCATAAATGAATTGTTGAACAGTTTCGGTTTTAATTGAAATTGGTGAAACGCTCATATTATGTGCTTCTAAATAACCAATTAATTTTTTAACGTCAAGACTATAATTATCAATGGAATTTTTAGATAAACCGCGTTCTATTTTTAAATAGAGTTTATAGTCTTTCAGTGCGTTTTCCCATTTCATAAGTGTAAAAATAATGCTAATTTTTATAATTTAAATAGAAAATTATAAAAAGCAATTATGGGAGTTTATCCATATAAATTGTTAATAATTTATATTTTAATTTTCTGTAAATCAATATTTTAAATTTGGTATGTTAATAAAATTGTTAATAACTCAGGTTTTAGAATCCGTTATCCAAGAAGAATGCTTGTTAATTTGCATTATAATCAATTAAAACCATTTTAATTATGAAAAAACTATTTTTATTGACAATTTTTATTATTTTCTCAATTGTTACGGTAAATGCGCAAGATGTAACACAAACATCTCAAGGAAAATGGCTTATAGAAGCTAACACTGGTTTTTCTGCCGGAGTAGGTGAAGTTGGTTTTTTACAACATACAGCAAATACTGGCTTTGGGTTGGTATCGGTTGATGGTACCACAATTTGGTCTATTGGAGCTGAAGGAGGTTATTTTGTAATGGATGATTTGGCTGTTAAAGTAGGTTTGGGGTATACTGATTACGACGGCGATTCGGTATTCTCATATAAGCTAGGTGCTAAATATTACATTATGGGAAAAATACCTGTTCAAGTTGATGTTAATGGGGCTAGTATTACAGATTTTGATGAGAATCCATTATGGTTAGGTTTACAAGGTGGTTATGCTATTTTTTTAGGTGAAAATGTAAGTATTGAACCAGGAATTAGATATAGCTTGTCTTTAAATGAGGATTTCACAGATGAGGGTATTTTTGAAGCACGTATTGGGTTTGCGCTACATTTCTAATTTAATTATAAAAAAATTTCTAAAACCGAAGCTAATCCCTTCGGTTTTTTTGTCCCATATATAATACTTTTTGAATTGCAAAGTAAAATTTTTACCTAAAAAGCTATTTTAAATTCAGTATTGGTGCTCAATCATTCATTAATAAAGCGATAATTTATTATAAACCAAATCATAACTTAACTTGTTAATTGCGTGTAGGATAAGTATAATTTTTTAGTAAAAATTAGAATAAAACATCCTTTAAATACATTTTTTTTCGGTGAAATGTTAAATTTTGTTTGCTGATGTGAGAAAAATGAACTTCTTTTGTTGCGAATTAATCAAATTTAATATTTAAAAATTATGAAAAAATTATTATTAAGTGCTGCAATTGCAGTATTAGGATTATCACAAGTAAACGCTCAAGACGCAGTAGGTGGTGGTCAAACAGCAAAAGGTAAAATTTTAATAGAAGCTAATACAGGTTTTGGTGGTATTGAAAATACTGGTAATTCTTCTAATACAGGATTTGGTTTGTACTCTATTGATGGTACTACAATTTGGTCTATTGGTGCAGAAGGTGGATACTTTGTGATGGATGATTTAGCTGTTAAGCTGGGTCTTGGATATAATGATTATGATGGAGCTTCATCTTTTACTTATAAATTAGGTGCAAAATATTATATTGTTAGTAAATTTCCAGTACAAATAGATGTAACTGGTGCTTCTAGTGATGATTATTTTGGAGATGAAACACCATTGTGGTTAGGTCTTCAAGGAGGTTATGCTTGGTTTGTAGGAAACAATGTGTCAATTGAGCCTGGTATTCGCTATAATCATTCTTTAAATGAGGATTTTACTGATGAAAGCGTTTTTGAATTTCGTATAGGATTTGCTTTACATTTCTAATTGAAGAGAAATTTTTATAAAAACCGAAGCTAATACCTTCGGTTTTTTTATATCCAATTTTTAATATATTTACGCCATGAAAAAACTAATCATCATCAACGGACCAAATTTGAATTTATTGGGCAAACGTGAACCAGCTATTTATGGTAGTTTAACGTTTACTGAGTTTTTAGAAGAGATTAAAGATAAATATCCAAAAGCTCAAATAGATTATTTTCAATCTAATATTGAAGGTGTTTTAATTGATAAATTACACGAAGTTGGTTTTAGTTTTGATGGTATTATTTTAAATGCCGGCGCCTATACCCATACGTCTATTGGTATTGGAGATGCTATAAAAGGGATTGAAACGCCCGTGGTAGAGGTGCATATTTCCAACACATTTGGCAGGGAAGAATTTAGGCATCAATCATTTATTTCACCTAATGCCAAAGGCGTTATTCTTGGTTTTGGTTTGCAGAGTTACGAGTTGGCAATTCAAAGCTTTCTTTAGAACACAGCCTTATTTTTAAGAAATTTCACATTTAATTAACTTAACATTGTAGTTTTTTTACGATTTTATTGTGAGAATTTTAACAATGAATACAATTAGATTTGTTTTATTATTAATCAATAAAATATTTCTAAAAATGAAAAAAATTACTCTTTGTTTAGTGTTTGCAATTGTTGGGTTTATTAACTTGAATGCCCAAGAGTTTAGGTTAGGGGTGAGTGGGGGTGTTCCATTAAGTGTTAGTAACGAATATTCTGCAGCACTTGATATTAGTTATTTGTTGAATATTACAGATAAATTCGATGTTGGTTTAACAACAGGTTTGTCATATTGGTTTAAACGTCCAGAATTTTATTCAGGAAGTGTGAAATTTTTGGAAACAGAAGAAATCCCTTTAATCCCAATAGCTTTAACCACTCGTTTCAATGTTTTCAAAAGTTTTGATTTGGGTCTCGATTTGGGTTATGCTATACCTATGGAATCAGAAATGTATCAAAGTGGATTTTATTTTGCACCAAAAGTTCAGTATGGAATTTCTAAATCTACAGATATTGTTTTAGGGTACAGGGCAGCTAAATTAGAATCTGATTTAAATAATTCAACCGTAGATATGCTTACACTTGGGATAGAATTCAAATTATGAAGATTAAAATAGCTATAATCTTTATTTTGATGTTGCAAAGTGCACTACTTGTGGCTCAACAAAATGACGATAATAATAATTTAGAGGTTTCAAAAGATGAAAACAAATCTAATTATTACAGAGCTTATTTTACAGAAATTAAACTTAATAGTAATTTGGCGTTTCGGCAGGAAATGAATACCAGAACCGGAAGTGATTATACGGTTTTTGAATTTCCTTTATTGTTAAAGTATAATATTACTAAAAAAGTGAGCCTTTTGATGGGACCAAAAATTGATTTATATACAGATGGTAAGGGTGTGATGAATAGCCCGTCGGTTTATGGTACATTTGGTGTTCAATACGACGCATCTGAAAATTTATTATTTGAAGCCATGTTTAATTATAGATTAACAGACGATATGCCAATACAAACCGATTATACTTTTGGTTCAAAAAGCGCCTTTAAATTAGGCTCAAAATTTAGATTTTAAAAACAAAAAAGGTTTCAGAATTTCTGAAACCTTTTTTATATCTAATAATTTAAGACGTCTAATAGTTCTAAGAAGTCTACAAGTGAATAACTTCATCATAAGCAGCAGCAACAGCTTCCATAACCGCTTCACTCATAGTAGGGTGCGGATGCACTGCTTTTAATACTTCGTGTCCTGTAGTTTCTAGTTTTCTACCTAAAACAGCTTCGGCAATCATATCGGTTACACCAGCACCTATCATGTGGCAACCTAACCATTCACCATATTTAGCATCAAAAATAACTTTTACAAAACCATCTTTGTTGCCACCAGCACTCGCTTTTCCAGAAGCAGAGAATGGGAATTTACCAACTTTAATGTCGATTCCTTTTTCTTTTGCTTGCTTTTCAGTTAAACCAACACTTGCAATTTCTGGAGTACAGTAAGTACAACCTGGAATGTTTCCGTAGTCTAAGGCTTCAACATGCATGCCTGCAATTTTTTCAACACATAAAATACCTTCAGCCGAAGCAACGTGTGCTAATGCTTGACCAGGAGTTACATCGCCAATGGCATAATACCCAGGCATATTTGTTTGGTAAAATTTATCAACTAATATTTTATCGCGGTCTACAACAATACCAACATCTTCCAAACCAATGTTTTCAATGTTAGTTTTAATTCCAACGGCACTTAAAATAATGTCAGCTTCTAAAACTTGTTCACCGTCTTTGGTTTTTACGGTAGCTTTAACGCCATTTCCAGAAGTATCAACTTTAGTGACTTCAGCCGAAGTCATGATATTGACACCACTTTTCTTAAATGATTTTTCTAATTGTTTTGATACATCTTCATCTTCAACAGGTACCACGTTTGGTAAAAATTCTACAATAGTAACTTCAGTTCCCATAGAGTTGTAGAAGTAAGCAAACTCAACACCAATTGCACCAGAACCAACCACAATCATTTTTTTAGGTTGTTTGTCTAAACTCATGGCTTCTCTGTATCCAATTACTTTTTTACCGTCTTGTGGTAAACTTGGTAATTCGCGAGAGCGTGCACCTGTAGCAATAATAATGTGGTCGGCACTGTATTCGGTTCCGTCAACATCTACTTTTTTGCCTGGTTTAATTTTTCCGTAGCCATTAATAACGTCAATTTTGTTCTTTTTCATTAAAAATTGAACACCCTTGCTCATACCATCGGCTACACCACGGCTACGACCAACTACAGCATTAAAATCTTTATCATATTCTTTAACAGATAAACCATAATCGCCTGCATGTTTAAGATATTCAAATACTTGGGCAGATTTTAATAAGGCTTTTGTAGGGATGCATCCCCAATTTAAACATACACCACCAAGATTTTCTTTTTCTACAATAGCAGTTTTAAAACCTAATTGTGATGCTCTAATGGCTGTAACATAACCACCTGGACCACTTCCAAGAACAATAATATCGTATTTACTCATGAGATTTTTTTAATCGGTTAATATCTGGCTACGAATTTACGAAACCTAATTTGAATAAAGAATTTAGAAGTCTATAAATTTATATCTTTTATTACCTTTGTTTTCAACAATTACCTTATGAACATACCAAGAACAAGTTTTCCTCGAATCGTAATTATAGGTGGTGGTTTTGCAGGCGTTGCCTTGGCCAAAAAGCTATCAAAGCAAGAAGTACAAGTGGTTTTGTTGGATAAAAATAATTACCATACGTTTCAACCGCTTCTTTATCAGGTGTCTACGGGTGGTTTAGAGCCAGATTCCATTGCGTATCCCATTAGAAAAATACTTAAGGATTTTCCGAATTTCCATTTCAGATTGGCAAATGTTGAAGAAATTAATACGGTTGAAAATAAAGTTTTAACAGATATTGGCGAACTTAAATTCGATTATTTGGTGATTGCTTCAGGAGCCGAAACCAATTATTTTGGTAATTCTGAAATTGAAAAACACAGTATGGCCATGAAAACCATACCGGAATCTTTAAATTTGAGAAGCCTAATTTTAGAAAATTTTGAAGAAGCGTTATTGACTTCCGATTTGAACGAACGTAACTCCTTAATGAATTTTGTAATAGTTGGCGGTGGCCCAACAGGCGTAGAGCTTGCAGGTGCTTTGGCTGAAATTAAAAAAGGCATTTTACCTAAAGATTACCCCGATTTAGATACACGTTTGGCTCAAATTCATATCATCCAATCCAGCGATTGTATTTTGAAAGGGATGAGTGATAAGGCATCTGAAAAAGCCGAAGATTTTTTAGAAAAATTAGGGGTGAACGTTTGGAAGAATGTACGCGTTACCAATTACGATGGTAAAACAGTGACCACCAATACCGATTTAACTTTTGAAACTGCTACTTTAGTTTGGGCAGCAGGTGTAAAAGGTGCCGCCATTAAAGGTATGGATGCTGGCGAATTTGTTACAAAAGGCGAACGACTTTTGGTGAACGAATTCAATCAAGTTAAAGGGTTTAACCATGTTTTTGCAATAGGTGATATTGCTTGCATGGCTACCGAAGAATTCCCAAATGGATTGCCCATGATGGCGCAACCTGCCATTCAACAGGGAAAGCAATTGGGCGAAAACATGGTTCGGTTGATAGAGGAAAAACCAATGCAACCATTTATTTATAAAGATAAAGGTGCCATGGCAACTATTGGGCGCAACAAGGCGGTGGTAGATTTACCAAAATTCAAATTTCAGGGTGTTTTTGCGTGGTATGTTTGGATGTTTGTACACCTGTTTTTCTTAATTGGTTTTAGAAATCGTATGGTGGTTTTTATAAATTGGGTGTATAATTATATCCGTTTTGATAGGGAGGCCCGTTTGATTATCCGTCCGTTTAAGAAAAAACTTAAAAGTTAAAGCAATCAAATCAGCTTAGCAACTTTGGAACTCAGCAACTTTGAATCTTAGAAGTTTTACAAATCATCCGTAAAATGGCGTCTTTCTTTTGCTTTGCTGAATTTTTCTTCGTTATATTTTGATGAATTTCCTTTAGGTATAGAAAGCGATTGCCATTCATTACCTTTTAAAAGCTTCCCTAAAAAAACAATTTGCCCAATATGGTATGGATAATGTGCCAATTGTCTGTTTATGGCTTCGGTAACGGTATGTCCTTGGTTTCGAATGTAAATGATACGTTCTAAATCTTCACTTTTTAAAGATTTTAAAGCAGAAAACAAACAAGCCCAACCACTCTCCCAAGAGGCTATTAAATCTTCAAAAGAAGGATAAGTGTCTTCAAACTCTGCATCACGATGTCTCCATGTTTTTTCGCCATCTTCGGTTAAAAAATGAGTCCATCGGCTTAACATATTGCCAACAATATGCTTTACTATAATGGAGATAGAGTTGGAGTCTTCATTACTTTGCCATTGAATTTCTTCAAAAGTTAATTGATTAAAAGTTTTATCACCTAAACTTTTGTAGTATTCAAATTGTTTGATAACACTTATTAAATAGCTTTCCATTTTATTCAAATTTCAAATTCTAAATTACAAAAATAACAAGTTTCAAAAGCAGTTTTTTTAATGAAAATAAGTTGGAATTTGCGGCTTGCTTTTTGGAATTTTAAAGTTTATTTATTCTGGAATAAACTTTAATGCCACACCATTTATACAATGTCTTTTACCTGTTGTGTTTTTTGGTCCGTCATCAAAAACATGACCTAAATGCCCGCCACAAGTAGCACAATGTTCTTCATCACGCGAGTAGCCCAAATCATTATCTTTACCAAAAGCAACATTGCCTTTTATTTCTCTATCAAAACTTGGCCATCCCGTACCGGAGTCAAACTTATGTTCACTTTTAAATAATGGGGTATTGCACGCAGCACAAACGTAAGTGCCTTTTTTGTAGTTTTTGTTTAAGGGACTTGAAAATGGCCGTTCGGTACCTGCTTCTCTTAAAACGTAATATTCCATGTCCGATAACTGAGCTTTCCATTCGGCATCGGTTTTGGTAATTTTATAGGTTTGTTTTTTTTCTTTTTGAGCATTGCCATTGCAGCTGAATAAAACTAAAGCAGTGCAGAATATGATTAACTTTTTCATGTAATTTATTTTGAGGTTTTATATTTCTTTTGGTCGTTTATAAAGAATCAACATAACAGTTTAAAAGCATTAAATTCTTTTGAGTCATAAATAATGTATTTTTAAGTTAAATAATTAAGGTACAATTTTTGTATTTTTATATCGAAAATAAAACAATAAAGATGAAACTGAAAAATGCATTTATAATATTAGGTATGGCGGGATTGATTTCGGCATGTGCCACAAACCCGTTTACAGGAAAGAAAACCATGGCTTTAGTGCCGAATTCCCAGTTGTTTCCAACATCTTTTGCGCAATACGATCAATTTTTATCTGAAAACAAAGTGGTAACAGGTACATCTGATGCTGCGATGGTTACTAGAGTAGGACAAAAGATAGCGGTTGCGGCAGAACGTTGGTTAAACGCAAACGGACATGTTGGTTATTTAAATGACTACAAATGGGAATATAAATTAGTAGATGACAAAACCATAAATGCTTGGTGTATGCCTGGAGGAAAAATTGTGGTTTATACCGGTATTTTGCCAGTTACAAAAAACGAAGCAGGTTTAGCGGCCGTTATGGGGCATGAGGTAGCACATGCTTTGGCAAACCACGGGCAACAACGTATGAGTGCTGCTTATGTGCAGCAAGGTGTTGCCATTGCTGGAAATGTGGCCATTAAAGATGAGGCATCCAGAAATGCGTTTAACCAATATTACGGTATAGGGTCTCAAGTAGGGGTGATGTTGCCTTTTAGTAGAGCACATGAAACGGAAGCCGATAAAATTGGTTTGTATTTAATGGCGATTGCAGGTTATAACCCAGAAGAAGCTGCAGAACTTTGGAAACGTATGAGTGCCGCAAGTAACGGACAAGCACCACCAGAATTATTAAGTACACACCCGTCAAACGATTCAAGAATTTCTAATCTTACGGCTTTAGCGCCAGAAGCTAGAAAAGAAGCAGCCAAATTTGGTGTAACTTCATTTAAGTAATAATTAGGTAAGATAGAATTCAAAAATATTTGTTTACTTTGAAGCTGCTCATAAAAGGGCAGCTTTTTTATTATGGAACAACTGGAAAAAGGAAGTAAAAAACTTTTAAATGCGTGGGCATTTTACGATTGGGCTAATTCGGTTTATACCTTAACCATTGCTTCTTCCATATTTCCCATATTTTATTCGGCATTGTTTTTAAGTGAAATAAAAGTTGTGCATGCTTTCGGAACAGAATTTAAAAGCACCGCGTTAATAACATTTGTAACTGCATTTACTTTTTTGGTAGTAGCTGTTACATCGCCTATACTTTCTGGTATTGCTGATTATGTAGGCAACAAAAAAAACTTTTTGAAATTCTTTTGTTACGTTGGAAGTGCAGGTTGTATTGGGTTGTATTGGTTTGATATAACACCCGATAGAATTCATTGGAGTTTGCTTTTTTATTTTATGGGATTGATAGGCTACTGGGGAAGCTTGGTTTTTTACAATTCCTATTTGCCAGACATTGCTTTTCCGGAGCAACAAGATAAAGTAAGTGCCAAAGGTTTTTCGCTAGGTTATATAGGAAGCGTTATTTTACTTATAGTGAATTTAGCCATGGTGATGAGTCAAGATGATGGTGCCTCTAAAATGCAGATGATGCGTTATTCATTTATAACCGTAGGGTTGTGGTGGGCGTTATTTAGTCAATATTCATTTTATTTTTTACCTAAAGGAACATCTTCAGGTCATAAAGTTACTACCGCCATTGTTTTTAATGGATTGAAAGAATTGCGCTTGGTTTGGGTGCAATTAAAACAAAATTTAAGGTTGAAACGCTATCTGTATGCTTTTTTTGTATTTAGTATGGCGGTTCAAACCATTATGTTGGTGGCTGTTTATTTTGGTGAAGAAGAAATAGCTTGGGGTGGTGATGGTGAAAAAACAACGGGACTTATAGTTAGTATATTAATTATACAATTGGTAGCAGTTGTAGGAGCTATTTTGACATCGAGAGCTTCAGAAAAATTTGGAAACATAAAAACATTGATTTTTGTTAATTTCATTTGGATGAGTTTATGTTTTTATGCTTACTTCATGGAGACTCCTGTTCAATTTTACATCGCAGCATCTTTAGTAGGATTGGTTATGGGAGGTATTCAGGCATTGGCACGGTCTACTTATTCTAAGTTTTTACCAGAAACCGAAGATACCACATCGTATTTTAGTTTTTATGATGTTGCCGAAAAAATAGGCATCGTAATTGGTATGGTTATTTTTGCATCTATAGACCAAATTACGGGTAGTATGAGAAATGGTATTCTGTTTTTGTTTTTATTCTTTTTAGCAGGTATTGTTTTATTGTTTAGAGTGCCAAAAGAAGCAAAGTAACAGACAAAAAAAATCCACACTTGGTTTATAAGTGCGGATTTTTTTCAGTTTATAAGGAATGCTCAATTAAGACTCCGCTGGCTTTTCAGCCTTTTCAATACTAATATTTAGTTCTTGGGCTTTTTCATCTAAATCAATATTGATACTATCACCTTCTTCAACATGCGAAGTAATAATTTCTTCAGCTAAAGCATCTTCAACGTATTTTTGAATCGCACGTTTTAAAGGTCTGGCTCCATATTGTTTATCAAAACCTTTGTCGGCAATATAATCTTTTGCTTTATCACTTAGTTTTAAATGGTAACCTAAATCTTTAATTCTTAATAGAAGTTTGCCAAGTTCAATATCAATAATTTTATTGATATCTTCTTTTTCTAAAGGATTAAAGACTACTACATCATCAATTCGATTTAAAAACTCAGGAGCGAATGATTTCTTTAAAGCATTTTCAATAACACCTTTAGCATTGGCATCTTCTTGTGCTTTTTGCGAAGCGGTTCCGAAGCCAATTCCTGCACCAAAATCTTTAAGTTTACGAGCTCCGATATTTGAAGTCATAATGATAATGGTATTTCTAAAGTCAATTTTTCGGCCTAAACTATCGGTTAAATAACCATCGTCAAGCACTTGAAGTAACATGTTAAATACATCTGGATGCGCTTTTTCAATTTCATCTAAAAGAATAACCGCATAAGGTTTGCGTCTTACTTTTTCGGTTAATTGCCCACCTTCTTCGTAACCAACGTATCCTGGAGGTGCACCAATTAATCTAGAAATAGCGAATTTTTCCATGTATTCACTCATGTCTATTCTAACAAGCGCATCTTCACTGTCAAATAATTCGCGAGACAATACTTTTGCCAATTGTGTTTTACCAACACCTGTTTGACCTAAAAATATAAATGAACCAATGGGTTTGTTTGGGTCTTTAAGTCCGGCGCGGTTACGTTGTATGGCTTTTACAACCTTAGCAACAGCATCGTCTTGACCAATAACCTTACCTTTAATAAGTTTAGGAAGTTCTGCTAATTTATTTATTTCAGTCTGTGCAATTCTATTTACAGGAATACCGGTCATCATCGAAACTACATCGGCAACATTGTCTTCAGTAACAATTTCACGGTGTTGTTTGGTATCTTCTTCCCATTTTTCTTGTGCAATGGCTAATTCTTTTTCAATGCGTTTTTCATCATCTCTCAATTTTGCCGCTTCTTCATATTTTTGCTTTTTAACAACCGAATTTTTGGTTTCTTTTACCGTTTCTAGTTGTTTTTCAAGTTCAATAATTTGTTTTGGCACTTCAATATTGGTGATGTGTACACGCGAACCCGCTTCATCCAAAGCGTCAATAGCTTTGTCTGGTAAAAATCGCTCGGTCATGTACCTGCTTGTTAATTTCACGCAAGCTTCAATAGCTTCAGGTGTGTAATCAACATTATGATGCTCTTCGTATTTAGCTTTTATATTGTTAAGAATTTCAATGGTTTCTGTAACCGTAGTTGGTTCTACAATGACCTTTTGAAAACGACGTTCTAAAGCACCATCTTTTTCAATATATTGGCGATATTCGTCCAAAGTAGTAGCACCAATGCATTGAATTTCACCTCGTGCCAATGCAGGTTTAAACATGTTGGAGGCATCTAAACTTCCCGTTGCGCCACCGGCACCAACAATAGTATGGATTTCATCAATAAACAAAATAACATCATCATTTTTTTCAAGCTCGTTCATAACGGCTTTCATGCGCTCTTCAAACTGTCCACGGTATTTAGTTCCAGCAACTAAACTTGCTAAATCTAAAGTCACAACACGTTTTCCAAAAAGTATTCTCGATACTTTTCGTTTTACAATACGAAGTGCTAAACCTTCGGCAATGGCCGATTTACCAACACCAGGTTCTCCTATTAAAAGCGGGTTGTTTTTCTTTCTTCTACTTAAAATTTGAGAAACACGCTCAATTTCTTTTTCTCTACCAACTACAGGGTCTAACTTGCCTTCTTCTGCCAAAGCAGTTAAATCACGTCCAAAATTATCTAAAACAGGCGTTTTGGATTTCTTGTTGGTTTTACTTGTAGGTGAATTAAAAATATCTTTTGAAGCCTCATCTTCAGTATGGGAATCATCATCTTGAAATGATTCTGCTTTTGGTTCTATATAATCGCTGTCGTTTGTTATCATAAATTTGAATTGTTCTTTAACGTTGTCGTAATCAACTTTAAGCTTATTTAAAAGCTTGGTAGTGGGGTCGTTTTCATTTCTTAAAATACAAAGCAATAAATGCGCTGTATTAATAGAGGTGCTTTGAAAAAGTTTAGCCTCTAAAAATGTTGTTTTTAAAGCACGTTCTGCTTGCCTAGTAAGATGTAGGTTCGTTTTATTGTTTGAAGCTACTACAATATTCGGGTTAGCGGGACTTAATATTTCTACTTTGCGACGTAGATGGTTTAAATCTACATCCAATGCGTTTAAAATATTTATAGCCTTGCCATTGCCATCACGCAAAATTCCAAGCATTAAGTGCTCGGTCCCGATAAAATCATGACCAAGTCGCAGTGCTTCTTCTTTGCTAAAAGCAATTACATCTTTTACTCTTTGGGAAAAATTATCATCCATAGTTCGTTTCCTTTCTGCATTAAAAATAGTAAAACATTTTACCAACGGCAAAAACTATACCCTAAAATGTGTGAAAGTTGCTAATTGACGAAAAAATCTTTATAAAATCAAAATTTTTCATCTGATATTTATTAACGAAAAAAGCTTTCAAAATTGTTAATAAAAAACACGAAAAAATGCCATTTTTAAACACATCTTAGCTATTGAAATACGTATATTAGCATGTTTTGAAAAACACATAAAACTTAATTAAATTATTTATGGCAGAAGGAGAAAAATTGATCCCTATTAATATTGAAGATGAGATGAAAACGGCTTACATTGATTATTCAATGTCGGTCATTGTGTCACGTGCTTTACCAGATGTAAGAGATGGATTAAAACCAGTTCACAGACGTGTACTTTTTGGCATGCACGAATTGGGTGTTAGAGCAACAGGTGCCCACAAAAAATCAGCAAGAATAGTTGGAGAGGTTTTAGGTAAATACCACCCCCATGGCGATACATCGGTTTACGATGCCATGGTACGTATGGCTCAAGAATGGAGTTTAAGATATATGTTAATTGATGGCCAAGGAAATTTTGGGTCGATAGATGGAGATAGTCCTGCGGCAATGCGTTACACCGAGGCGCGTATGCGTAAAATATCGGAGGATATGTTGGCAGATATTGACAAGGAAACTGTAGACCACAAACTTAATTTTGATGATACCTTACAAGAACCAACTGTACTGCCAACCCGTATTCCTGGGTTATTGGTTAATGGTGCTTCTGGTATTGCGGTAGGTATGGCAACCAATATGCCGCCTCACAATTTAACCGAGGTTGTTAATGGTACGATTGCCTATATCGAAAATAACGATATAGAAATAGACGAGTTAATTAAACACATTAAAGCACCCGATTTTCCAACAGGTGGTACTATTTATGGCTACGATGGTGTAAAAGAAGCGTTTCATACAGGTAGGGGGCGCATCGTAATACGTGCTAAAGCCAATATTGAAGAGGTTCAAGGGCGTGAGTGTATCATTGTTACCGAAATACCGTATCAAGTCAATAAAGCAGAAATGATTAAGAAGACTGCGGACTTGGTAAATGAGAAAAAATTGGATGGGATCGCTACCATTCGCGATGAATCGGATAGAAACGGGATGCGCATTGTTTACGTTTTAAAACGTGACGCTATACCAAACATCGTTCTTAATAAATTATTTAAATATACCGCCCTACAATCATCATTCAGTGTTAATAACATTGCATTGGTAAAAGGACGTCCGCAGTTATTAAATTTAAAAGAACTTATACATTATTTTGTTGAGCATAGACATGAAGTTGTTGTAAGACGTACTACTTATGAATTACGCAAAGCGGAAGAACGTGCTCACATTTTAGAAGGATTGATTATTGCTTCTGATAATATTGATGAAGTAATTAAAATCATCAGAGCATCTTCAAATGCAGATGAAGCTCGTGAAAATTTAATAGAACGTTTTAAACTTTCAGAAATTCAAGCCAGAGCTATTGTTGAAATGCGTTTGCGTCAACTTACAGGTTTAGAACAAGACAAGCTGCGTTCAGAATACGAGGACATTATGAAACTCATCATCGACCTTAAAGATATCTTAGAAAGGAAAGAGCGTCGAATGGAAATCATTAAAGATGAGTTAGCGGTTGTAAGAGAAAAATATGGTGATGAGCGTCGTTCAACCATCGAGTATGCTGGTGGCGATTTAAGTATTGAAGACATGATTCCAGATGAAAAAGTAGTAATTACTATTTCTCATGCGGGTTATATTAAACGTACCTCATTATCAGAATACAAAACGCAAAATAGAGGTGGGGTTGGTCAAAAAGCTTCAACCACCAGAAATGAAGATTTCTTGGAATATTTATTCGTGGGTACCAACCACCAATATATGTTATTCTTCACCCAAAAAGGGAAATGTTTCTGGATGCGTGTTTATGAAATTCCCGAAGGTAGTAAAACATCTAAAGGTCGTGCCATTCAAAATTTAATAAATATTGAGCAAGACGACGCTGTAAAAGCATTCATTTGTACTCAAGATCTTAAAGATGAAGACTATATTAATAGTCATTATGTTATCATGGCCACTAAAAATGGTCAAGTTAAAAAGACTTCTTTAGAGCAGTATTCACGTCCAAGAACCAACGGTATCAATGCTATTACCATAAAAGAAGATGATATTTTATTAGAAGCACGTTTAACAACTGGTAATAGCCAAGTGATGTTAGCGCTTAAGTCTGGTAAAGCCATTCGTTTTGAAGAAGCGAAAACACGTCCTATGGGCCGTAGTGCATCTGGAGTTAGAGGTATTACGCTTGCTGATAAAAAAGATGAAGTGATAGGTATGGTTACTATTGAAAACCCTCAAGAAGAATCGGTATTGGTGGTTTCAGAAAATGGTTATGGAAAACGCACCTATATTGATGACCCTGAGGATGGTGAACCAGTATATAGAATTACAAATCGTGGAGGAAAAGGCGTGAAAACCATCTCTATTACAGAAAAAACTGGTAAATTAGTGGCAATTAAGAGTGTAACCGATAATGATGACTTAATGATTATCAATAAATCGGGCATTGCCATTAGATTAGAGGTTGAAAATTTAAGAGTTATGGGTAGGGCTACTCAAGGCGTTAAATTAATTAATCTTAAAAATAACGATTCCATTGCGGCAGTTGCTAAAGTGATGCGTGATGAAGATGATGAAGTTGTTGATTCTGAAGATGTTGAAAACTTGGATGCTTCGGACGATGGCACAACTCTTGATAATGATGGTACTATAGAAGAAAATAACACAGAAAACTAAATTAAAAATTATAACAATGAAAAAACAGATTATCATAGCATTGGCATTTTCAGTTAGCGCATTTTCATTTGCCCAAAAAAAGGAATTGAGAGCCGCCGACAAAGCTATATCAGGAAAAAATTATGCCGAAGCTAAAGCAGCTTTAAAAGAAGTAGAACCATTGTTATCATCTATGGATGATAAGTACAAAGCCCAGTATTATTATTTAAATGCAGCCGCTTTGTATGCTGGTGGTGCAGGGTCCATGAATGATATTGATGCTGCTTTAAAAAGTTTACAAAACGTTAAAGGCGATTATGTTTCAGAATCATTTGAATTGAAACAATCCATGGTTAATAATATCATAACCAAAGGGAATAAGTTTTATGAAAATAAAGATTTTTCAACATCTTCAAAGTATTTTGAGAAGGCTTACAGATTAAGTCCCAAAGACACTTTGTTCCTTTATTATGCTGCAGCAACGGCTGTGAATGTTCAAGAATATGATAGAGCATTAACTATTTATGAAGAACTTAAAAATTTAGGTTACACAGGTATTGAGACACAGTATTTCGCTACCAATGTTGAAACAGGTAAAGAAGAAATTCTTGATAAAAACACACGCAACCTGTATGTTCAAGCAAAAAGCCACAACAACCCAGGAGAGCGTAAAACAGAGTCTAAAAAGCCAGAAATTGTTAGAAATGTAGCGCTTATTTATATTGATAAGGGAGATAATGATAAAGCACTTGCAGCCATAAAAGAAGCAAGAGAAGAAAATCCAGATGATATTAACTTAATTCTATCTGAAGCTAACATTTATTATAAAACTGGTAAAACGGAACAATTTAAGAGTTTATTGGAAAAAGCAACCCAAATGGACCCTAATAACCCTGAATTACAGTATAATTTAGGTGTGATATCAGCAGATTCTGGCAATCCGGAAGCTGCCAAAGCATATTATGAAAAAACTATTGCTTTAGATCCAGAATTCATTAATGCATATATAAATTTATCGGCTTTAATTCTTTCAAAGGAAGAACCAATTATTAAAGAAATGAATGGTTTAGGTAGTTCTAAAAAGGATGATTTGCGTTATGACGAATTAAGAGCGCAACGTTTAGATTTATATAAGCAAGCTGTTCCTTATTTAACAAAGGCACTTGAAATTGATACTAAAAATATTAGTGCAGCAAAAACCTTAGCGAATATTTACAGTATTTTAGGTGAAAAAGCTAAACAAGATGAAATGAAAGCAAAAGTTGAAGCTTTAGAAGCTGAAAATTAAAAGCTTGATTTTGATGTAATATTAAAAAACGCCGCTATTAGTGGCGTTTTTTATTGATGATTTTTTAGATAAACGAAGTTTGGAATTTTTACTAACAAAGCAAAATCAAATAAAAGCATTTCTTAGATTACTTTTTTAATAACCCGAAGTTTATGGGTATGTACTTTTCTGTCTACATTATAAATACCCGAGTGGTCTAATCTATCAATTCTAACCTTACCGTGTGCGTGAATGATGTAGTTATCGCTCATTATAATGCCAACGTGGGTAATAGCGCCTTCATTATTATCAAAAAAAGCTAAATCTCCAGGTTCGCTTTCTTCAATAAAGCTTAAAGCTTCCCCTTGCGTTGCTTGTTGTGAGGCATCGCGCAATAATTTATAACCATTAAGTTTGTAAACCATTTGTGTAAAACCTGAGCAATCTATTCCAAATGGGGTTTTTCCGCCCCATAAATAAGGTGAATTTAAATATAGAAAAGCGGTTTTAATAAGGTTTTCTTTTGGTTTTTTTCCTTCAACGATAGTGCCATCGTGATTATGATTCAAAATAGATAACCCGTTAAGTGAGGAACCTAATAAAATAGGGTGTAATTGTTGGTTGGTATCCTCTATAAATTCAACTAAGTCAATGGAAAGTTTTGGACTTTCTTTATATAGCTGGTTGTATTGTTCTTCAGTAATTTCTATAAGTTGTTTGTTGTCAATCCAACCTTCATATTTATCAAAAGCAAGTCTTATTTTACTCCAACTTTTACGTTGTTCTAAAATTTTAAAAATATCGCCATATAAAACCTGTGAAACAAGTTCACTAGCATCCGATGGTTCATTTCTAAGAGGAACAATGCTTAAATTACAAATTCCGTATTGCATATAATTATTGTCTATTGCTTATTGATAATTATATGTTGATATGCTGTGAGTGATTTGGTACAAAATCTTGAATAAAAAACCATGTTTAAATAAAAATAATCAATAAAATAATCAATCCTCTTTGCGTTCTATAATAATTGCTGATGCTCCGCCACCGCCATTGCAAATAGCGGCTGCACCAATTTTGGCATTGTTCTGTTCTAAAACATTTAATAAAGTAATCACAATTCTAGCACCCGAACAGCCTAAAGGGTGGCCAAGTGAAACGGCACCACCATTTACGTTCACATGGCTATCATTAAGCCCAAGAATTTTCATGTTGGCTAATCCAACTACAGAAAAAGCTTCATTGAATTCAAAAAAATCGACATCTTTCAATTCAATTCCAGCTTTGTTTAAAGCTTTTGGAAGTGCTTTTGCAGGAGCTGTAGTAAACCAATCAGGTTCGTGGGCAGCATCGGCATAACTTTTTATGGTTGCAAGCGGTTTTAAACCATGTTCTTTTGCTTTAGTTTTACTCATTAAAATTACCGCTGCGGCACCATCATTTATGGTAGAAGCATTGGCAGCAGTAACCGTTCCATCTTTTGAAAAAGCAGGGCGTAATTGCGGGATTTTATCTAAAATAACATTAGTATATTCTTCATCTTTGGCAACCATAATGGGTTCTCCACGTCGCTGAGGTACTTCTACAGGTACCACTTCATTATCAAATTTACCACCATCCCAAGCTGCTGCAGCTCGTTTGTACGATTGAATTGCGAAAGCATCTTGGTCTTCACGAGAAAACTTATATTCGGTAGCACAAGCATCGGCACAAACACCCATGGCATTTTGGTTATAAGCATCAACCAAACCGTCTTTTTGCATCCCGTCAATTAGCGTTGTTGGTCCAAATTTAGTACCAGTTCTAGCGTGTAAATAATGCGGAATTAAACTCATGTTTTCCATGCCTCCAGCAACAATTATATCGGCATCGCCCAAAGCAATACTTTGTGCAGCTTGCATAATGGCTTTCATTCCAGAAGCGCAAACTTTATTTACTGTAGTACAGGGCACCGTATTAGGTATGCCGGCATAAATAGCAGCTTGTCTTGCGGGTGCTTGTCCTGTCCCTGCTTGAACCACGTTGCCCATTAGTACTTCATCAACCAATTCTGGTTTTAAGTTTATTTTATTTAAAGCGCCTTTTATTGCAATAGCACCAAGTTGAGGTGCGGTAACTGTTGAAAGCGCCCCCATAAAACTACCAATTGGTGTTCTTGCAGCCGAAACAATAACTACTTCTTTATTCATTAGATAAATCTTAAAACTTATAGTATGCGAAAATAATGATTTTTTAATAGATATTAGAGCGATTCAATGATTATAAAAAATAGGATTGCCTTATAATTTTATTACTTTTGATTTCCTTAACTTTTTAAATGGAAGACTTTATAAATAAATTATATAGAAACCATTCCTTGATTTATAAAGGTCTGTTGTTTGTTTGTACTACTTTTTTAATTGTGTATTTGTTTCCAAAAAGCGGAAAGTTTAAATACAGTTTTGAAAAAGGAAAGCCATGGCAATCTGAAAATTTATATGCCCCTTTTGATTTTGCTATAAAAAAATCAGACGCAGAAATAGCTTCAGAAAAGCAAACTATTATTGATAATTCCATATTATATTTTGATATTGATAATACTGTAGAAACTAAAGTAAATGAGTTGTATAAACAGCAATTTAAAAGTGCTTTTTCCGATTCAATTTCAAAAAGAATATTAGAAAAATTATATAAAGTTGGAAAAGAAATAATTTCTGAG
This sequence comes from Mariniflexile gromovii, assembly GCF_017814435.1. Lineage (GTDB taxonomy): Bacteria > Bacteroidota > Bacteroidia > Flavobacteriales > Flavobacteriaceae > Mariniflexile > Mariniflexile gromovii. The sequence continues at coordinate 46,795 of NZ_JAGJCB010000025.1, forward strand.
TTTTACGCTTTTGGTGTTTTAAATGAAAGTTATAGTTTTTCTGAAGATAGGGCTATTGCCATTCTTGACGAACGCGTTAAAAAACAAGACGGTTTTTTCTCAGATTTAATAAAGCAAGATGCCGTTACCCCTGTTATAAATAATGTGTTACAAAAGCACCATTTAACTAACTATAAAACAAATTTTGTATCGTTGTTTTTTGAACTTATACAGCCAAATTTAACATTTGATAAATCGTTTACCGAAAAAGCATTACAAGAAGAGTTAAATAAAATAGCATATGCAAGGGGGAGTGTAGAAAAGGAAACATTAATTATTTCTAAAGGTGAAATAATTGAAGGTGATAGGTATCAAAAATTAAAATCATTACAGTCTGAATACGAATCTCAAATTTGGACGGAATCGAATTACAACTGGATACTTTTCGCTTATACCTTACTAGTGGCGTTGGCTTTGTTGATGCTGCTTTTATTTTTAAGAAAATACAGAAAAGAAGAAGTATTTGAAAACAATACCAAGGTCACTTTTATTTTCTTTAATATATTGTTAATGGTGTTTATTACCACCTTGGTTGTAAATTACAACTCGCAGTTTATCTATGTTGTACCCATTTGTATTTTACCATTAATATTTAAAGCGTTTTTTGATGCGCGTTTAGGTTTGTTTGCCCACGTTATCACAGTATTGCTTTTAGGATTCATTGTACCCAATAGTTATGAGTACATGTTTCTTCAAATTATAGCAGGAATTGTAACAATTTTAACCGTTTCGGAATTGTATAAACGTGCTAACCTGTTTATTTCCGTAGGTCAAATAACTCTTATATATATTGTTGCGTATTTTGCCTTTTTCGTTATTCACGAAGGTAGTGTGGAAACCATTAAGTGGGAAATGTTTATTTGGTTTGTTTTAAGTGGGCTTGCCACTCTATTTGTGCAACCGCTTATTTATATATATGAAAAGATATTTGGGTTGGTTTCAGACGTATCACTTTTAGAATTGTCTGATACGAATTCAAAACTTTTAAAAGAACTTTCAAATAAGGCACCCGGTACATTTCACCATTCGTTAAATGTAGCAAATCTTGCAGAAGCTTCGGCAAACGAAATAGGTGCCAATGCCATGTTAGTAAGGGTAGGAGCCTTGTATCATGATATTGGAAAAATGAAGAACCCAACCTATTTTACCGAAAACCAATCCACAGGTATCAACCCTCATGATGAATTATCTTCAAAAGAAAGTGCCAGAATAATTACAGGGCATGTTATTGACGGGATTGAAATAGCAAAAAAATATAAATTACCAGATAGAGTTATAGATTTTATTAGAACGCATCACGGTACAAGTATTGTATATTATTTTTATATGCAGGAGAAGAAAGATTATGAAGAGGTAGATAAATTAGACTTTAGTTATCCAGGGCCTAAACCATTTAGCAAAGAAACCGCCATATTGATGATGTGCGATAGTGTTGAAGCAGCTTCAAAAAGTTTGAAAGATCCAACATCTACAAAAATTGATGCTTTTGTAGAAAATATTATAGATAAGCAAATTGAAGGCGGACAATTTTTAAATGCTAACATTACTTTTAAGGAAATCCAATCTATAAAAAAAGTGCTAAAACACAAGCTTGCAAACATTTACCATTTACGGATTGAATACCCTGAATAATATTTAAAAAAATTGAATAAATTAGTTGCGTTCTTATAATGTATACATTACATTTGCAACCGCAATTTTATTGCACAAGTTCATAATAGAATTTTAGGAGAGGTGCCAGAGTGGTAATGGAGCAGATTGCTAATCTGTCGACGGGTAACTGTCGCCAGGGTTCGAGTCCCTGTCTCTCCGCAATTTTCGGGGTGTAGCGTAGCCCGGTTATCGCGCCTGCTTTGGGAGCAGGAGGTCGCAGGTTCGAATCCTGCCACCCCGACAAATTAGTATATCAATCAATATCAAAAACCTGTTAATCGTATGAT
>NZ_JAGJCB010000026.1 GCF_017814435.1 Mariniflexile gromovii
AGTGAGGGCAAAAATAAAATGTCTGTGTTAAACGCCGTGAGAAATAAAATCATTCACCGTATTTTTGCTGTAATAAAAAACCAAACTATTTATAAAAATAATTTGGTTTTATCATAGAAATCAGTGTGACGTGGAACTTCAATTTGTCAAAATAAAAAATAATTGCACCCAACGGCTTAAAATATTTTGAACTCCATTTGGTGAGATTACTTCGTCGCACACTCCTCGTAATGACGGAAACATTAAACCTAAACGTTATTGCGAATAACGAAACAATCTGTTCATCACCTACCTACAACTTCTTTAAGGAAAAGATCTACTTTCACCTAGCCCCCATAAAAAAACAGACCAACGACATATATATTGTATTCTTTTGATTACAATAAAGTATTTTCGTCGATTTTTTTTGTGCTTTAAACTTTATTTATTTACTATTGTTTCAGAATTCAGTACGCCAAGTATTGTATTTATCATATTATGATTTTGCCCCGAAATCCCTCCAAATTCATAATGTCTCTCACACAAAATTTATTAAAAAACAGACGTTATGAAAAAACCTACATTTCGTAAAAGATCGATGCTCCTATTTTTCGTATTGGCGAGCGCATTAAGTTTTTCAAAAAGTATTTCTAGCAATACTTTAATAGATACCAACCTAAGTACATCCAATTCTTATTCATCCACCACGAGCGATAATAAATTATGGCTTAATTTAACATCCAACAGCGGTGTATTCAATCAAATATTAATTGGTTATGTAGAAGGTGCAACCGATGGTTTGGACGCAGTAAATTACGATGCACCAAAAACAATTGGTAGTAATTATTCGGCTGCGTTATATTCTTGCATTCCTAATTCAAACAAAAAATTTATTATTCAAGGAAAATATCCTACCAGCATACACAAGAACGAAATTATTAAATTAGGTTTTGGAAAAATTACAGATCCTGCTACGTTATACACCTTATCCATATCAAAAATACAAGGCGATTTTTTAAGTAACAATCCTATTTATATAAAAGATAATTTACTTAATAAAATGCACGATTTAACCCAAAGTAATTATACATTTACCTCTGAGGTGGGCGAGTTTAATCATCGTTTTGAAATAAGGTTTAGCATGCTTACTTTAACAACTGAAAATGAAACTTTGGAGTCAACATCTCTTAAAATTGTTGAGTTAGATAACGATAATGTACAGTTTACCACTTCAAACAATTTAAGTATTAAGGCGGTTCAAATATTTAATATCCTTGGAAAAGAACTTTATAGTTTTAAAGGCAAAACACATACCGAAACTTACAAACTTTCAAACCTACACCATAGTGTGTTTATTGCAAAAGTAACATTATCCAACGGTGCCGTAATAACTAAAAAGGGATTTAAGAGATAAGGTTATTGCCAGATAGAAACCCCGCTACGTCATTGCGAACGCAGTGAAGCCATCTGTTTATCCTGCTACGTCATTGCGAGGAACGAAGCAATCTGTTTATCCATTAGTTAGAAATACTTTGGAATTCTGGTCATGAGATTACTTCAGTCGTACCTCCTTCGTAATGACGGAAACATGATAGATAACGTCATTGCGAGGTACGAAGCAATCTGTTTATCGCTTAGTTTCAACACATAGAACTCCGGTCATGAGATTACTTCTGTTACACCTCCTTCGTAATGACGTTACAAACTATATTTTAAAGACAAAATAAAGTTCCTACCAGCAGCGGCAATACCAGATGAATAGGTTTTATAACGTTGGTCTGTAATATTCTCTAAACTGGCCGTTATGGTAGTCGATTTACTTACTTGATATTGGCCCCTAAAATTAAGAGTGTACCAAGACGGGCTGTATGGGTTGCCATTAACGTCTTTAGCATATATATAATCTTTTTCAATTTCAGAAGGAGCCAATTGAAGAAAAGAAAGTTCGTTATTGTAAACCGCGAAAGCATCCAATTTTAAATGGTTATGCGTAAAAACCAAATGGGTGTTCCCAAAGTTAGGTGCTGCATGTCTAACAGGCATTTCAATACCATCCTCTTCTTCGGTACCACCAACTACACTGTATTGCGAGGTTAGGTTTAATTGATTGGTTATAGGTAATTTAAAACCCATTTCAAAACCGTAAATCCACGCTTTGGAGGCGTTTTGTATGGCTTGCACGTTGCTTAACTCGCCATCGTACATAATTTGGCTTTCACCATTTAAAGTAAAATCGCGTCGCACCAAGGCATTATCCAAATAGGTATAATAACTTGATACATCTAAAATAAACTTTTCATTAAAATTAAGTTTTAAACCCAATTCGCCACCGTAGGCATACTCCGATTTTAAGTTGTTATTCGGCACTACCACCGACCCAGGCTCAGAGTCGAACACCTTCCCTATATCATCTATATTGGGCGCTCTAAATGCCGATGATGCGTTCAATTTCCACTGTAAAACGGGGTTGGGCGACCAACGGATTCCGGCAGTACCTGTTAGTGCCGAAGCCTCGGTTTTTGCCGTGTTAAATGGTAGGTTTAGGTACTGGTTGTTCTCAGTAAAATCGGCATTTGAAACGATGTAATTAAAACGTAAGCCCGATTGAAACACAAATTTTAAATTAGGCTTGTACTTGATACTGCTATAAGCTGCAGCCGATTGCCAACTGGAACCATTAGGGTACCGTGATACGGTTGGTATGATGGTGTTGGTACTTATATTTTCTTCTTCACCATGCGACATCACTTTATTATAAAGGTATTCAACCCCATAAAAAAGTTCGGTTTTAAGCGCTAAGTTTTTTTCAAAATCTAAATTAAAGGAATAAGCATCAACCGCTTCATCTCTTATATTTCTAATGGAGGATTGAAAATCTCTATCCATTCGGCTTTCTTGAAAATTTTGGTAGGCTATGGTGGCTTTTATTTTATCGTAAAAGTTAGAATGACTGCTCAATTTGGTGATTTGCAAATTAGACATGAACCAGTTTTGTGGGCCATAATTCCATTCTGCCGAACGCAAGGTGGTATTTCTGTATCTAATTAATCGGTCGTATCTAGCATAATCGGATGTGGTGGTGTAAAACAAACCCAAATCGAAACTTAAATTGTTTTCAGGTTTATAATGCACTTTTTGCATCAAACTTAATTGTTGGTAACCTGTTGTTTTTTGCACTAACGGATTGTTGTTTTCAACCATAACGTCTCCCGCATTGGTAATTGAGACATATTCGGGCCTTAAATAGTCGTTAGGACCGTGGGCACCCATGCGTAAATCGCCAAAATCATTATAACTGATATTGGTTAAAAATGCCCATTCTTTGTAACCCAAATTAAAATCGATATGACCTGTTTTTTCGTTACTGGCGGTGGCATATCTTACAATGGTATTTGCCTTAAAAAACAACGAATCGGTTAACGATGTTTGAGGTTGTTGCGTGTAAAAGCTCATAACGCCACCAATGGCATCGCTTCCATAAATAACGGAGCCCGAACCCAGTGTAACTTCGGTATTTTGAATTGAAAAAGGGTCGATGGAAATAACGTTTTGCAAATTGCCGCCTCTAAAAATGGCATTGTTCATTCTTACGCCATCCACAGTAATTAATAATCGGTTGGTTGAAAACCCCCTAATCATAGGGCTTCCACCACCCAACTGGCTTTTTTGCACATACACTTGCCCTGTGCCCTCTAATACATCGGCACTGGTTTGTGGGTTTGCAAACTGAATAGACTCGGCATTTATATTGATTATTTTTTGAGGGATATCGCGTTTATTCTGTTCAAACTTGGATGCGGAAATTACAATTTCATCCAAACCTTCGGTGTTCGACACTAAGTAAACACGGTTTAATTGCCCCAATTGCGCTTTAGTTATCTCTTTAAGAATGTGTGATAGGTGCTTAAAATAAATGATTTCCGTATTTGAAAAAGCACTTAAAGATGCCTCGCCCAAAAAGTTGGTAACTGTACTTTTAGATTTATCTACATTGTAAATAGCTACTCCAAAAACAGGTTCTTTTGTTAGGCTATTTAAAACCTTGATGTTTTGAGCCTTTAATTGTATGATGACCAAAAAAAAGAATGAAATAGCAAAAAAAGACTTCATGGGTTAATTAAAAACTTGATTAAAAACTTGCAATGATTTAGGTGGCTTAAAACTACCCAAATGTAATTCAAAATAAAGCAACATCATATTTAAAAAGGATTGGCGTTGTTTTGAATTAATTTTAACAGTAGATAAGGCATCAAATGTTGTGCCTAACAACTGTTTTAGAAGTGTTAAATTTTCGCCCGAAATAGTGTAATTGTCATGCTGGTTGGTTTGAAATTTGCCTTCTTTCAAACTAAAATAGTTATAATCCAAATGCATGGTTTCTGGATAAAACCCTAAGTATTTTGTTAAATTGAGAAGGAATAATAAATGAAAATTTGAATATTCAGATTGTTCATCTAACCATAACAGGGTTGTTTCAATGTAGCTAAATAAGGTTTCGTTTGGTTCTTCCTCCTGTAAAGTACTCGATAATATTTCAGATAAAAACATTACGATGGCACTTTTTAAAACATGTGTATGCAAACTACTGTAAACATGGTTCATTTTCGTATCGCTAACACTTTGTAAAGATCTGTTTTGTTTATAACCTATACTTAGTTGTATTTGAGATAGTGGTTGAAAATAAGCTGCTTTGGTATTCGATTTTTTGCTTTTTAAAACACCTCGCAATAAAAAACCAACAACGCCCAAGTGCTGGGTATAGCATTTTACAATTAAATCGTTGTCCTTGTATTTTAATTTTGAAAGTACAATCGCATTTGTAGTAATAAGCATTATCTAACTACCATTAATTTTAAAACTTTGGTTTCGTAAGTGTCTAAATCTGACAACATCACTAGATACACACCAGATGCCACCACGTTATTAGCTAAGTTTTTACCGTTCCAGTAGGCTGTTCCGCCATCAATCTCTAGGTTATACCCATTATAGCGTTGGTTGGTTCTAGATTGTGCTTCGGCTACCAAATTACCTTCAATATCGGTTATTTTTATGTTGACATTTTCTGAAATGTCTTTAATCTTTACTTTTTGATCTACAATATTAAAGGTTGGCCGTACAGGGTTTGGGTAAGCATAAGCCTTTTCTAAAGTATCAAAAGTGCTTGAACTACCCGATTGAAAAGACACCAAGCCTTTACTGGTTGCTATGTAAATAACACCGTTAGTACTGTCTATTGACACATCGTTGATGGTATTTGATGGTAAGGGTGAGTTATCTTTAGTAAAATGGTAGATGGTTTTTTGTCCATCTGAAGACAAATAAAAGATGCCCGAGTCGGCAGTTCCTATCCACTTGTTATTAGAACCATCTACCTCTATATCTGTAATAAGTTGCTGAAACAATAGCTCTTTGGCGATGCCATCTTCAAAAATAATAATTTCATCTACCTCAACATTATCATCGAAGAAAGTGGATGTGTTGTACAGAACCCGCAAACCGCTAAAAGTGCCTATCCAAAGTTGGTTTCTATTGTCCAATGCTAAAGCAGTAGCGAATTCAGTAGGCATGTTTTCTTCCTCTTTATAAACACTTTTTATTTTTGGACTTCCATTGTTCTCGTTAAAACCAATAAGTCCATTGCTATAGCTAGCAAGCCATATGGTTCCATCGGCACCAATAACCAAATCTCCAAATCCTAAATTAGATGATGGTGATGAAATTATACTCGAAAAATCGAACGATTTCCAAGTATTGTTTTCAAATTTATTTAGAGGCGCTTTTACCCTGCCATTGGTTACCCACAAAGCACCATTCGCATCAAATTCACATAAATCTGTTAAATAAAATTCCTCAAAAAACGGGATTAATGTACTATTGGTTTTGTTATGGATTTTTGAAACCTCTTTGTTTTCTAATTCAATAAGCCCCGAGTAATAGGAGCTAACAAATACTTGATTTTCTTTAAATGGATTTACGGCTACTTTAGACAAAAAATGAGGCTCACTTATTTTAGAACTAAAAGCATCATAAGGTATATTCAACCATTTATTATTTTGATAATTACTGATTCCTGAAATTTGACGACCACCACTCCAATTGTAAAATACGCCATGACCCCCATAGGCAACCCAAAGATTTTGGTTTTTAAATTCCAATGAATAAGGATTGTTTAGTAATGGTCCATCTGGGTGAATTTCTTCAAAACTATCAGGCGCGGTAATGGGCGTTTTTAAAACGCCAAAATCGGTAGTGCCAATATAAACAAAATTAGCATCGGTGGTAGCCGAGGTATATTGCGTTGAAAAATCTGGACTAATAGCCACTTGTGATACGATTGTAAAACTGTTATTGTAAACAAACACATTATTTGACGTGGTAACAACCAAATTGCCTAATACATTTTTAACCTCTAAGGGTGGCGTATTGTATTGGAATAAGGGGTTCAACACATCATTTACTACTTGAAATAGTTGGCTATTTGCATTTACTGCGTATAACTTATCTTCAACTGTTTCAATTGCGGTGAAATCTCCTGTTGTAACTGTTTGCCAATTTTGGTAATCAATTAAATTAGGACTTGCCACTAACGCTTTTTTTAATCCGTTTCCTCCAGAACAAGCTGCATAAATATAATCTCCAAAAACGGCGGTTTGATTTATTTGTATTTGACTACCTCCATTACCAATATAGTAAGTGTCTCCAAATTCCAAACGTTCCAAATTGAAAACCGAAATTCCGTAATTAGTTGCTATATAAACCAAATTCCTATAAGGATTAAAGTGATTGATTCTTTTTTGTACAGCAGGAATGGTTGGTTTTTCAAGAATATCTATAACCGTTAAAATTTCATCATCGTTATCAAAAGCAATTTCTATAAGGCCGTTTTCATACCCAATAACCAACAATTGATAAGCTTCACTGTAATAAATAGTTGAAATGGTTTCACCGGACAAGCCATTAATTGTATTTAATTCTTTTATCTCATTAGTAACTAAATCGATACTAAATACGGCGTTTTCTGCAGCAGCATAAACCCTACCATTGCCTTGAACAACCTCTTTAATGTTATTATATGAAAAATGACCTTTCCAAAGTGCAGAAAAATCTTGTGCATATTGAAATAATGGCATTAAACAAATTATAAGTACAATGAGTCTTTTAATCATTTTTAAATTTTCAATGTTCAAATATATTTATAACTAACGAGTTTTGCTTTAAAATAATATATAATAAAACAAAAAAGCTTCCTGTTTGCACTAGGAAGCTTTAGTTTTTATTTATGTTTGATTTCTACACAATGCCTTGTGCCAACATAGCATCGGCTACTTTAACAAAACCTGCAATATTAGCGCCTTTAACATAATCGATATAACCATCTTCTTGTTTACCATATTTGGTACAAGAATCGTGAATATTGGCCATAATATCTTTCAGTTTTAAATCCACCTCTTCTCTGGTCCAATTAAAGCGCAATGAGTTTTGGGTCATCTCTAATCCAGAAGTAGCAACACCTCCTGCATTTGATGCTTTTCCTGGCGCATAAAGAATTTTTGCTTTGTGGAATTCGCGAACCGCATTAATGGTAGATGGCATATTAGCACCTTCACTAACACAAATACAGCCGTTTTTTAAAAGTGTTTTTGCATCATTTTCATTAAGTTCATTTTGTGTGGCACATGGCAATGCAATATCACATGTTACCTCCCAAGGTGTTTTTCCTTTAACAAATTTGGCTTTTGGATATGTTTCTAAATACTCGCTAATCCTTGCTCTTTTAACATTTTTAAGTTCCATTATAAGTGCTAATTTTTCGGCATTTATACCTTCGGCGTCATGAATATATCCAGAAGAATCGGACATTGTTAAAACTTTTGCTCCTAATTGAATGCATTTTTCAACAGCATATTGAGCCACGTTACCTGAACCGGAAACCACAACTTGTTTGCCTTTAAAATCTTTTCCTTTAGTTTCAAGCATTTTTTGTGCAAAATACACTGTTCCATAACCAGTTGCTTCAGGTCTTATTAATGAACCTCCCCAAGACAATCCTTTACCAGTTAAAACCCCAGTAAATTCATTTTTTAGTTTTTTGTACATCCCGAAAAGGAAACCTATTTCTCTAGCGCCAACACCTATGTCGCCTGCAGGGACATCGGTGTTTGGCCCAATATGTCTACATAATTCGCTCATAAAAGCATGACAAAAACGCATAATTTCACCATCACTTTTTCCTTTTGGGTCAAAATCGCTCCCACCTTTTCCTCCACCCATTGGCAAAGTGGTTAAACTATTTTTAAACACCTGTTCAAAAGCTAAGAACTTTAAAATACTCATATTTACGGTAGGGTGGAATCTTAAACCACCTTTATAGGGGCCAATAGCCGAATTCATTTGAATTCTATAACCTCTATTCACTTGTATTTCGCCCGCATCGTCTACCCAACACACGCGAAATGTTATCACGCGTTCGGGCTCTACCATTCTTAGCAAAATATTTTTACCAAAATATATATCGTGTTCAACGATGTAAGGAATTACAGTTTCTGCAACCTCCTCTACTGCTTGTAAAAACTCTGGTTCATTACCATTTCGTTCTTTTACAAGATTTAAAAAAGCTTCAACATTACTATTCATTGGTTTTATTTATTAATTTAATATTTGTACCCTAGTTAAAAATATTTCTTTAAATTTGTACGGTTATTCGTTATACACGACAAACAACATGATTTAAAAATGCATTATATTTATTGAAAAAACAATTTATTGGTGCAAATATACGTTATCTTTAAAAATAACGCTATTTTATTTTCAAATTCGCAATTAATATTTTCTCGCTTTAAGCACCAAATTATAATTATTTGTTTCTTTATCGAGTTTTTATATATTTGTTATTATTAATGCCTCAAAAACAGAATCTTATTTATGCTTAACTTCAAATGTTTAGCTTTTTATTTATGTTTGATAGCATGCTATCAAACAGCATTTTCCCAAATAGGTTTTTCTAATGAAATTGGTGTTGTTGCTGGTCCAGTACAGTTTAAGTCAGACTATGGTGTTAGAGAAAATGCAACTACAAATTTTGGAAATACTGGATTTGGAATAGGAATTGTTCACTATATAAATTTCTCGTACAAAGGCAATTATAATTTTAGACGTCCTAACACCTATTTTGAAGAGCACGTTAAAATTAGAAATGAAATTTCTTGGAATAAAACTAAGTTAGAGCATTTTGGGCAATGGGTGGGCCCTAGTAAAACTTCTGAAGACGCCAAAAGACTTCGAGCACATAAAGGGTATGCAAAAAATTTAGATTTAGGAACTGAATTTGAATTTTACCCTCTTGAAATCCATGATTTTGAAACCTTTGGTCACGCTCTTTCTCCATTTATTAGTTTTGGGGCGCATTACACCATTTACAGTCCTGAAGTTAGTACTACTTATGCAAACCCAGATCCGACTGCGGTTGGCAATGTTACAAACCCAAGTAATTTTTATTCGTTGTGGGCACCAGGCTCTGTAGATGCTTCTGGAGGAGGCACCTTTTCTTTAGTGAGCAGTGTAGGCGTTCGATACAAATTAGACAAGTTATCCGATTTAATGTTAAATATTAGAGGGCAATATTATTTAAGCGATTTTGTTGACGGACTTAACCATCAATTACCTTCAAATAAATACAACGATTGGCTTATATGGATTAACGTTGGATATATTTATTACTTAAATTAAAAAAACACACCTATAAACTTCTCTTTTTATTCGGTGTATTCAAATGCAATAATTACCTTTAAACAAGGTTAAAAGTTTACGCATGCATTATAAAAAATTTCTCTTATCCATCAGTTTCCTGTGCTTTCTATTTTCTTGTAATAAAGAATTGAAAACAACTTTTTTAGACACCAATATTACAACTGCAAATAATAAATTGGTTGAAATAAATGTTCCCAAAGCCGCCGGAAACGAACAAATTGCTTCACAAATAAATAGCGAAATAAACAAAACCATTATTGCTGTTCTACAAATTGGCGACCAAGATGCCATAGTATTTCAAACTGTTGAAGAAAGCATTACAGCTTTCAATAATGAATATAATGCTTTTAATAAGGATTTTCCTGATGTTTCACAACCTTGGGAAGCTCAAGTTGATGGCGAACTTATGCATCAATCGCCCGAAGTTATTAGTATTGCCATAACTTCTTATGTAAACACTGGTGGCGCACATGGCATTACCCATATTTCATTTTTAAATTTTGATGCAACTACAGGAAAACGCATTGAAAACAGTCATTTAATTAAAAATAAAGATGCTTTTAAAAGCGTAGCACAATCTTATTTCAAAGATGCTATTACCGAAGAAGACATCCTTTTTGAACCTGATACTTTTCAATTACCAGCCAACATCGGTTTTAATGAAGAAGGCATTATTTTATTATATAACACCTATGAAATTGCTCCTTATTCAACAGGAATTATAGAATTTACAATTCCTATTGAAAAAGTGAGTGATTATTTAACTTTTAATGGCTCGTAATAAAGCCATAACGTAACCCAAATGTATGCCTTCATGAAACATAATAAACTGAAAGGCTTCATCTATATTAGTCAACGTATTTCCTGTTGTAGAAACGGTATATTCTTGGTAGTTTTTAAATAAACCACTGTTGTAATCTTCTTTTGTTTTTTCAACGGTTGAAAAAAGCAATGCCTTTATTTCGTTTACTTCCTCTTGTGTTACATCACCTTCTGGCTTGGTATCTTTTCTATATTTTCCAACCAACTCGTCATTTACCATCAATGCTAAACCTGATAGTTTATATGCTAATAGCTGCTGAGTAACCACTATATGCCCAATATTCCAAATAATGTTGTTGTTAAACCCATTTGGAATTCTATTTAAGTCTTCTAATGACGTTTTTTCAATAATTCTGTTAAAGGCTTTTCTGGTATTTGGTAAAACTTCTAATGTAAAATGCATGGTAATTTTTTTATAAAAATATCTTTATTAATTTGGCCGTAAATATATGACAAATATAAAATGCCCCATGCCAAATATAAAATTAAGCAACATATTTAATGGCGAATTGTATCTTGACCAATAAAAAACAAATAAATAAGAAGATGAAAAAGGTATACTACTTAAAAACATGCAGTACATGTGTTAGAATTTTAAAAGAATTAAACCTACCCTCTGAATTTGTGTTACAGGATATAAAAACCGAAGCAATAACCGTTAAGCAATTAAAGGAAATGAAGGCGCTTGCAGGAAGTTATGAGGCGCTTTTTAGCAAACGTTCTAAACTTTACAAGGAAATGGACTTAAAAAACCAAAAGCTTGAAGAACGCGATTATAAACACTATATATTGGAACATTACACCTTTTTAAGCAGACCAGTAATTATTGCAGACGAAAACATATTCATAGGAAACTCTAAATCTGTTGTTGAAGCTGCAAAAGCAGCCATAAATTAAAAACAAATGGACTCAAAAACAAAGGCATACTGAATAGTATGCCTTTGTTTTATAAAAATACCAACCTAGTTCCTATTTTGAATAAAATGAAATGAATACCAATACTAGTGTAAACCGCCTGTAGATACCGTATAAAACCAAAAAAGACCTTACATTTCTGTAAAGTCTTTTTCTTGTTTTTGCTCCCCCTCTTGGGCTCGAACCAAGGCGTATAATTTGCTTTAAATCAATTAAATATTAAATTAAAAAATTAATATATGTCTTAATTATGTCTTATTTTAACTTTCATTGAATTTCTTAGGCAGTAACTTTAAATTTTAGCAAACTACTCTATTTTTATATTACCCTCAATTTCTCTAGGTCTACTACTTTTTAGTAGATAACAACAAGATTCATCCTCAGGTATTGCAATTAAATTTGTACTCGCTAGATTGTCTAATATACTAGAATCCTTAATTAATTTCTTTTTCCAATTAGGGAAAGAGCTATTAGGTGTAAAATTTTCAATAATTTTGTCAGGTGTTGTATGGATCAATTCAAGCACTAGTTTTTTAAAATATTTCCGGTAAAATTCATGATTTATGAAATATTCAAGTTCTCGGAATTTATCAAATAATCTTCTCTTAGTTGCATTCCCAACATGCCAGTAAGACCACCAGTATGTATAAAAGTCAAATTTACCTTCAACTTCAATTGTCATTATTGCTCTTCTAATCTTATTATTAAGATCACTTTCTTTTGAAAAATATCTATTTATTACTTCTGTAATATTAACAAATAAGTCTTCATCAAAATTTATGAGAGAATAGTTGTAATTTATACAATAAAATATAAAAGAGATTTTCCCTCTCAACAGATCATTGTCTTCTGCTTGAAAGATTATATTTTTATAATTATGGTTATATTGAATTAATCTTGCTTTTTCAACTTCCTCATAAATCTGTTCCCTTGAAAATTGTGATTTAAATCCAGTTGAATTTGCCAAATAGTAATAAATATCATTTGAACCTTCAGATAATTCATTTATCAAATTTATTACTCCATCAAATGCAGCTGGACTTCTTATTATATCAGGTCTTGAACCATCTTTTTCTATATCTCCTCTAGAAATAATATTCCTTATCACACGCATCCAATCATAATACTTTTCCTCATTAAAATTATTCTTAATGAAATATTGAGCCTGAGCAAAAAATAAAACTTTCTGAGTATAAGTAGAACTTTGTCTTTGAAGTGCTGAGTATGTATTATCTTCTAATACATTCATTGAAAGAATTGAACCCTTTGAAGTATGTCTCCACATTGGGAACGGAAAACTCATAAATTCATAATTATGCAAAATAACATATTCATTATAAATATTGAAATACTTTACTAACTGATCAAAACCTTGTTTACTAAAATTTATTGGACGCACTAGACTTGGTTCCTCTTGTAGTGTGTTAATTAACTCTAATCTTAGTTCAGTTGATTGACTTCTTTCTACAGACTGCATAATCATAGCAATTGTAGCTATAAACCTTATTAACGCATTATCAACAGAGTTATTTGTTCTAAAATGATCCCAAAAAAAATCAGTCCAATCATTATCAATTTTTACACCAAAGGTATTCTCTAAATTTGTTTTAACTTCCCACCCTTCATCTTGAATTCTTTTTTGAAATCCAGCTTTAAAATTTTCAAATGATGTTAAGAGCTTACCTCTTGCATTCATTTTAATATAAAGATCATCTGTTAAGCCCATATTCTCCAATTCAACAAAATAAAATTCAATTAAATTAGAAGTAAGTTTTAGCCATAAATCTTCAACTTGAAAAAAAACCTTATGGATAGAATCGATTGTTCTTAACATTCCATCTATGGTAGGGTCATTTTTCCAAGATAAGAAAAACCAATTAGAGTCAATGATTTTTCTACTAATTGAATCTTCTTGTGAACTTATAAAAATAGACTTATTTACTAAATCATAGCAAAATTCTCTTGAAGATATTCTTGTTTCATATGAGAATCTTTTTAGTTTTATCCTTACATCATCTTGTAATAATTTATTTTCTTTAGTAGCTGCGTACCAATGAAGTAGAAAAAGGGTAGTAAGTCTTTGTTGTCCATCTAAAGGCTGAAAATGGTTATTAACTACACTACCATAAATAAAATCTAATTTAATAGGTTCACTATTTTTTACACTATTAAATAATGCATTTAAAAAATTTTCCCTTATTTCCTTTTTATCTTTTCTACCCTGTGCATAATCCCTTTGAATGATAGGAATTTCTATTTGATATTTATTTAACAATTTGTGAAAATTGAATATTTCTCCTGTATATTTATTTTCTTCCATTTTAATTTAAATAATCTTTTAAAACTGTATAAATATCCTTCTCGTAATTCTCCCTGTCATCTTCCGTCCAAAAGGAAATTTTTGGAGGATATTCACTAAAATACTTTAAAAAGACATTTTTTGTACAAACTGGGATAAACACTCCAGCTTTGTCACGATTAATGATAGTTTTTCTTTTGAGAGGGAAAACAGCATTTTTATATCCTCTATTTGTTTCAGAATCTAATAAAGTTAAATTTGAAATATCATTAATAAGATCATCTTTTAATTCTGCATTAAAATGGCTAACCATGTCTTCAAAAAGATTTTTAAATTCTTCTTCATTTTTCACATTACAGTTATCAGCTCTCTTTTTTAACAAATTACCTTCCTTATGTGAAGTATCAATAAATACTTTTGCATCGTTTAGCCAATCCTCTCTGTTTTTGTCAGGCATTGCATCTTTTATAGAGGTAATATGTTCAATATCCCATTTTTCATTTTTAAATATATCAAAAGGAAAATAAGAATTATCTTTATCACTATTTAGCATAGTAAGAATATTGTACAACAATAAAATCTTTCTTACATCTTCTTTATCAGAATATTGTAGATCATCTAATATAATATTTCTTATACTTTGTTTAATTAAAGCATCTAAATATTCATCAAATTGAGATTTTGTTAATTCAGAAGACTTATCATATAAAGATTTTATTGAAATTGAATTTATAGAAACTAAAAAACCTATCTTGTGATACCACGATCTTTCATTATACCATTCTTTGAATCGTTGAAAATAAGATTTAACTATTTTCCAATTATTTTGAATAATTTCAGGAGAACTATTTTTAAATTTTTTACTAAAATATCTGAATGTAGAGTAATTATCTGACTTATCATCATTGTCATTCATTAAATCAAAAATAAATTCAATCCTGTTTACTTGAACTTTATTAGCAGTTAAAAAATACCAAAAGCTATCTTCTTGTAATTCTTGCTCTATTGCATCCCACTCTGAAGCAATTTCTAATTGTTGGAGTCTTAATCTATCATTACTATACTGATGAAAGTTTGAACTGTTTAAAAAAAGAGCTTTAATTAATTCACTATTGGTTAATGGGATTTTTCCAATATTTATTCTTGTAAAAATTGAAATTGGATCTTCATTTTTTGATTCATACCAAATAATTCTGGAATGAAATTTAAATTTAGAACTAAAATCAGATTTGTCAAAATTGATAGGCCGTTTTTCAAACCAATCAACAATGGTTTTATAAGCTTGACTGATATGAAAAAAGTCAACATTACAGTCATCAGTTTTAGTGTCATTAAGATTTTCTAAAAATTTAGAAGTTCCTAGTCGAGTTTGATAATTAAGATGAAACAACTTTAGCCTTCTTTCTTTCACAAAATCCTGATTAAGATAATGTAAAATTAAATAAATTGTTGTTAAACGCTGTTGTCCATCAATAACTTCAAATTCATTATTCCAATTTCCCTTTTTTCTAATAACAATTGGCTGCAAACAATACCATGTTCTTTGTTCAAAATTATCTATTATTCTGGGGATAAAATCATTAATATCATTTAAAATATCCTTAACTTCTTTTGTAGTCCATTTATATCCCCGTTGATATGAAGGTATAAAAAATGAGAATTGAGTTAGTTCATTAACAGTTTTTAGTTCTAAAATATTCTCCATAACATAATAAATATTTTTATTCAACTAAAATAAAGAATATCTTACAAACTTGACAATTAAAATTAAATAAATATATTAAAGGAAATTCTATACAAAAATAACACCTGAAATAAATGTTCCCCTCTTTAATTCCCTCTATTATATCTTTCAAATTAATAAAAGCCTAACGTTTTATACAATCTAAAATAAAAAAGACTTAATTGATTCATTTTAATATGAAAAATTTATACACACAGATTGTCTTAAAATATTATTAAATTTTTTATACTTGGTAATCTTTTAAATCCAAATAAAGCCCTAATCTCTAAGAGCTTTTTAGCAATTTTAGCGGTCTGGACGGGAGTACATTATCTGAATTAAAAAATGGTAAATATTATATTTATGAAATTACTTTTTTATAATTTCTAATTAAAGAGTAGGGGGAATTAAGCATACCAATTCCTTCAAACCTGTTATCATTAAAAACATAATTTTTCCAAATCTCATCAAATATTCCTTTAAGTTTATTATTATAAGTCAATAATTTACTTTGGTCTATTTCTTTTACAATATTATTAAAAGCTAAATTTAATGATAGAAAAATAAAACCATCACAGTTTGGGCTTTTAATTGAATTTGAATAGCCCTCCATATAAAAGTTCACTTCATTATTACTTTTTAAAAACAATTTTAATTCTTTTACAGATACATTTTTATAAATATTATTTGTCTTTTTTAAAGCTATTGGTAAATCATCCTTATAAAAACCAAATGTTAGCAATAATGACAAATAACTATTTATATACAAACCTACTAATTGATTATTTTCAATATATTTAATTTGAATAATTGCCCATTTTTTTAATGTTTCAAATGGGACTATTTTAGAAAAAACGTCTCTTTTTATTGAAATAATTTCATCTACTATTATATATCCAATAAATCCACGTAATTCATTAACTTTTATTCCTTTTGATAAGACTAAAGCTGTTGAGTTAAGATAATTTCCCCAATTTGAAGGTAGAATAGCTAACTTACCATAATTTCTATCATTATCAATTATATCTGTAAGTTCAATTTTAAGCTCCTTAATCTGTTGAATAAATGAATTGTAATCGTTACCAATGGTAGGTATATAAAAAAAGTCAATTAATTTATCTAATTTTAGATTATATGGATAATTAGGTTCAATGGTTCTAATGTCTCCATTTAATTCTTTAACAGAAATTTTTACATTGCAGCCTGGAATATAATATTTAACTAAAGTAAACAGACGGTTATCTACAAATCTATGTTTTCCAATTATACCATTTTCGTCATTTGGGGGTAAAGCCAACTTTACTTTTATTGTAGTGCCTCTGTCTAATATTCTTTTTCTTTCCTCTTCATTTGAGTCTCTTAAAACTGGACTTGAAAACAAACCATCATAAAAATCCAAGGTTTTCATTTTTTCTATTCCTTCTCCAAATTTCCAAGAAGTTACGGTTATCTTTTGACCCAACATAAAAATTGAAAAAAAACCAACTCCAAATTTACCAATAGATTGAAATCCTTTAGTTTTTATTCCTTCAAATTCAAATCCAAAGCGATTACTTCTCCAATACGACCCTCCAAAATCTAATATTTCATTACACAATAATGTTTGGCTCATACCTATCCCATTGTCGGTAACTATCAAGCAAATATGATTATCCTCCTCTTCTAATGAGACCTTTATTTCACCTAAATTTTCATTATTTTGACCTGTAAAAATTCTATGAATATTAATGGCATCAATACTATTTTGAATTAACTCTCGTAGTGCAAAACTTATTTGTCCATACAATTTAACACCTCCTAATTCAGATGCTATGTGTACTGGATTACTAACCTTGACCTGTGTATCAAAAGCTACCCAACCTTTGGTTCTAACATATTTCTCCCCTATTAATAGAGTATCATTTATTGATTTAACACCACGAGCACTAAATGGAGTTTTCCCATTCAATTCAAAATACTCATTCGCCTTTTTTAATTCATCATCTAATACCTTAAACGCATTATAACAATACCACCATGCTTTTTGTTGATTCTGGCTAAAAGGAGAATTAGTGTTGTATATTAAAGTATTATCTTCTGAAAGTATTGGAAAGCCTAATTTTTTTTGAAAAATCCAATGATTTCTTGACACTTCCCCTAATTCACTAATTAGTTTTAAGGTTTTAGGAGTTCTTAAGTTATCTAAGTGAGCTGCATCAGAAGTTCTTAAGATAAATGCTAGTTTACTACAATCTATTTTCCAGTCTACTGAATAATTTGGAGAAATATATATATAATCTAATTCTCTTTCTATATAATTAATATGACAAGTATGACTTTTAGCTATTTTCCCTATAATTAATGATAATTCTTCCCTTAAAATAGTATCATTTACTAAATACTCTCCATGTTTTAATTTTTCTGTAGCTACTCTGAGTGCATAATCTCCATGACGAATCCTAATTGTATAAAATAGTGCTTCATTTCTGTTTTCCTCATTATCACCATATTCTGTCAAGTAATCTTGATAGATTCTATCATTTTCAATTTCTTCTTTATTATTCAAAATTGAAAAACACATTCCAGAGTCATGAATTAGAAAAACTGCATGCAATACAAAACCTTCTAAAGGATTTAAATAAAATTTCCTGTCACCAATTATAATATTTGCATAATTCCATAGCATTCGAGAATGATCTAAAGAATGATCAGTTAGCTGCGGAAAATTATTTCTAATATCATCAAGATACCCCTTGATGATTTCTTCCATTGATAGGATAGTTTTCTTTAAAAATTTAATCTTATTAGATTCTTTCCAAAAAACTGAATCAAAAGAGTCATTATATAGTTTACAAGAAATTTTCATCAATAATTATTTAAAATTAAAAATACAACAAATACTTACAAAGGTATACTATTATAAAAAACTACCATAACGTATAAAAAAACAGTAATATCAGCAATCAAATATTAATTATTAAAGAAATTATTTGCTTTTGTATCTGCAATAGAAATTTCCACACCTGACACTAAATTAAAACTTAAAAAATCTGATTCTATACCGTCACTAAAAATAACACCTTTAGCAGGCATAATTGAAACAATTTTTAATGTTTTAACTTTAGTAATTATCCCAAACCATAAACTTATTTGAGACATTTTACTTAAAAACGGTTTCCATATTACAAAAACAAGTTTATCATCATCCCATTAAGTCTTTACCAGACCACACTACAATCATACAAACCGATATAAAACAATGAATTACAAATTAAACTATCACTCAAACACCTTATTTAACACTTATTTAAGTATATAGCCCAATAGTTCCTTTAGATAAAATAATAATACTATTCCCCTTCATCATTAAAACTATAATATCCATCTTTTGAAATTATAAGGTTATCCAAAACATTTATATCCAAATATTCTGCTGCCCTTTTAATTTTAAAATATAAATTCTTATCGGCTTCACTAGGCTTTAAATTACCGCTAGGATGGTTATGAGCTAGAATTACACAACTTGAAGCAGATTTAAGTACAACTGCAAAAAGAAGCTTTATATCAACCACAGTACCATGTATTCCTCCTTTAGATAGAGCATATACACCTAATACTTCATTTGCTCGGTTAAGTAACAAAACCTTAAATTCTTCATATAATTCTATAGAATCCATATTCCAGTTATTCAATAATACCTTATATGCAGATGAACTGTCCTTTATACTGATGCGTTCTTGTTTTATAACAATAGGGCTGTATTTAAGCTCTATTTCTGAAATAATATTTTTCATGTTTTGGTCAGATTTTAGGACTTATATTTCCTGTAGATAAAAAAAGGACAGCTGTAAGCCACCCTTTTAGATTCAATTTAATATGTTAATGGAAGGGTAGGAAGGTTATTTTCTTATACTTTTTATTTTTAAAATATGTTTGTAAAAACTACTTACCTACCCACCCTTTTTAAAGTTTTAACTTCACAACCTTATAGCCTCTCTTGACCTTGTCAAATCCCATTGCATGTAATTCCTTTCCAATTGTATTGTTATTTAAATTATACCGTTTATTGTTGGAATTATCATTTATGTAATCAATAATGTCCGTTGCGGTTAAAGTTTCTGAAGTTTCATTTGCTTTAGGAGCTCTAAAAAATTTCTCTAGAAGTTCTCTTTCTTGACATTTGTCAACAAATACTTGATTGTTTGCCTCAATTCTCTGGGTATCCTGCTGGTCAAAATAATACTTAAAATTATTATTAAACATTACTAAGGCTTGTGCAAACAATAAGTCAATATCTACATTTGTCTGATAATTAATTTTCAATGCTTTAAAAACCAGAAATCTCCTATTTCCAGTTGTATCAGTTAATATATTGACGTTGTTTGTTGACCCAATAAATGATGCCCTTCTAATAAAGTTCTCGTGGAAATACCCATAAGCTTTTCTTAATTCATAATTAGGTTTAGTAATCATTTCTTTAAAAGCTTCCACATCCTTTTTATTAAAAGTTGACAGCTCATCCATATGAACAATCAAATTCTTTGATAGTTGCATCAAATCATCCTTAGAATTTGGATTTATTATTCCAGAAAAATAGTATTCCTGCAATCTCTGAGGTATTAATTTTACAAACCAACTACTCTTTCCAATACCTTGTTGACCACTTAGTATTAAGACCGTATGATTTACTTTTGTATTGTCAATCGCACAAGCTACCATTGCAACAAACCATTTCTTAAATGCCCATCTAAAATCTACGTCATTATGGGTTTGTATAGTATTGCAAAAGTTACCAATATGATCGACTTGTCCATCCCATTTTGGCAACGAGTTGAAATAATCTTCAAACGGATTATACTTATTAACAAAATCTGATTTCAATAAATCTGCTATATTTTTCTTTGCTATTTTTATATCACTATGATGCAATTCCCTGTGTAGAGAATTTAAGTCGTATTCCTCAAGTTCTCTAAACCTTGTAACACCTTTTAGTTTAAACTCTGTTTTATTAGTTACTACATTATACTTAAAACTATATTTTTTGTTTAAATATTCTTCTGTTCTTTTTAGACTCATTTTTTTAGTCTTATTAAATTAGGAATCTAATTCTATGATTTCTGCGTCATTTGCCAGATTCCATAAGCATACTGTATCCTAAAGATTTTGGATATTCAGCTCTACTACCTTTAACATCGTTACTGATAGTAGAATTTGACTATTTTGAGATTTCATTATTTCATATTTACATTTTTTGGTTAATAATTAATAAACTACAAGCACAACTGCTCGGAATAGTTACAATTAATATGTAAATATGATTTTAAATAAGAAGTACAAAAGCTATTTAAAAAACCTTGAGAGGGTTCACTTTTGAAATTACATTGCTATATTTTAACAATATCCCAGTTTATTCCAACTGCTTTGTGCAAAGATAATAGCATTTTAAAATAAAATCCAAAAAAAATTAAAATTATTTTAATGCATAATTATATAGCCTTTTTATCAATCAAGTACTATAATCTCAAAATGGAAATAGAAATAGGCACGACCTTTAATAATGTAGACAGTAACCAATTCCAACGTTATTTTAACTTCATCTACTTTAACAATTTGATGCTTCTTTAAGCTCTCAATATCATACTTCACAAGGACTTCAAAGGGACAGACCAATAATTTGAGTTTGTTTTTATAAGTAACTACATAGAGTTCCTTTGGAGAAGAATAACGCAATAGTTCTACTAGTTGTTTTTCATCCATTATTGGGTGTATTTATTATCAAATTGAACGGTATCATACAATTTGTCAAAATAGTACAATACCGCTATATTAAATTATTGTAGGAACCAGTTTTTGGAGTTGTTTTCTATTGAAATACCCAGTTCTTTTACTATCTCATATGAGTTTACATTTCTATCTAAAAGATTATCTATGTATGATGATTTATTAGCTCCTGTAAAGAGATTGTAAAGCTTCCATAGGTTTATTGAGCCATCTATATCCCTTTTAAAATACCTATCATTGTAGTAATCTTTCACTACTGTATTTATCTGGCTATCATTGAGGGTAAATGGAAATACTCCCTGTTTTTCATGTTTATCCAAATGTTGGTACATCCTTGCCTTACCAATAAAATGTGCAAACTGTTTTTCAGATAGTTTGTAATTGCTCATACGTTCCATATTCTCTAGATGGATTTCCTCATTATAGTTAAGAAATAATTGGTCTGTGTGCTGTTCCAGTTCATTTATTGAACCTATCCTAATATCATCAGCAACACCATCGGTTGAAACACATAAATTTGTGCAGACTTTATTTTTGAACCCTATAAATACCTTGAATTTCTCTAGGCTCTTTTTGGAATACAGGTTTTCCTGTGATAATGATCTAACCCCACCTATACTCAATGATAGTTCATTACCATTGATTGTTTTTTTCATCTGTAGGATGTGTATTAAAAATGCACAGCGTTCATAATAGATTGTCTTTTCATGTTCCTGTAACTCCTTAGCTGGTTTGCCAATAGCTGAAGGTATCCTGCCTTTAATCACATGACTGACCCTAATCTCTGGTTCTTTGATGATGTAATCGGGATATCTAGCCTGTACTTGTCTGTAGAGTGTATCTACAAATTGGTAATGGCTTATAGTGGACTCATTGTCCTTTGAAAACACAGGAATGATACAGTCGTTTTTAAGGTGTTCCAATGATACTGCCTTTGTGTTCGCCTCAATGAAACTACTTGAAGGTTTATCAATTATTTGATGATTTAAATGAATCATCTGATTAGGATTAGGATTGGCTATGAGTTCCATTTTGTTGGGTTTTAGAGGGGTTAACGATTTCTTTTTTGTCAATAATTTGATTTGATACGTTGTCAAGTACAGTTTTACGCTCTAGTATCAAGGGATGTATCTGCTGTTGTAAACTGCTGTATTTGTTATACAAATGTTTGAGTCCTTCTAGAGTTTCACATACTGAAATCTCTTTCTTGGCTTCATCTATGGACACACCAACATTACACCATTCCATTAATTTTTTACCTGTAGCCCTATTGATAACAAATTCAGGTTTGTCCATAAAAAGACCTGTCCTATCCTTGGATGCACAGGCTAGGTGCCTGTCATTAACTAGTTCAAAGTTTACTGTGAGCTCGTATTCCCATCCCTCACGGGTTACCTCCTTGGTTCCATGTTTAGTGACTTTGGTTTTTCCATTAGAGCTTATATCTAAGGAATAATCAATTTTTCTTCTCACTGTTGTAATAATATGTGCTTTTGATTCCAGTATTGCATCTAAAAAAGCCTGGTGTCTTGGTGTAACTTTAGCCCACATTTGGAATGTTCCACCCAACTGTTCATGTATTTGTAGACAACCACCTTTACCTGACCACTCATGGGTAATGCTGTCAATTATAATGACCTCCATTGAGGCATTTTCACAGGTTTTAATGGCCTCTATATATCTTTCAGGACTGTATGGTTCATTCAATATCAAAACGTTGAATTCCCCTAGATGTGAGTATAGTGATGCCGAGTTGTTTTCTGTATCAATAATGGCAATTTTTGACCAGTCATTAGTTATCCCATGAGCCAATAATAAAGCTGAATAAGTTTTGCCAAATCCAGAGGCTCCTGAAAGCCCAAGTCTTAATTTTACTTGGTGCCTTTGTGCTTGTTGTAGTTTCATAATTCTTCTGTTTATATTTTATAATTAAAATTGTTATACTCTGTAATGAGTACATAAAAAAAAGAGCCTCATTTCTGAAGCTCTCTTTAATAATTTCTGTAATAGATTTAGTTATGCAACCATTTCTTTTTCAACCACGTTTTGTTTTACAATGGTTTCATCCTCACCAACGTATTCAAATCGATGTGTGAGCGTAATAATCTCACCATTTTCAGGAATAGCATACTCATAGGGTTCTGTTTCAACCCTTTTTATACTACCTGGTAGCTGCGTTCCTTTTAGCATCTCGCATGTTTCCTTATCAAATGTACAAGACACTGTAGCTTTTCTAGCCGTTAGATAAGTTCTACCTGTTTCTTTACTTTTTACAGCTTCCAGTCCACCTTGAACTTGAAGTGCATAAAACTCTTTCCCATCTTCTGTTTGATAGGCTCTGTAATCTACTATTGTAACCATAGTTTTAAATTTTTAGATTAAACAAAATGGAAATGACCCCGGGGGGGACTGTCCCCAATTTTAAATAAGAGTAGGGATGGTCTTAGGTTAGGTCACGTTCACGAAAAAGATTATAAAACTACTTCCTAATGAGCTCAGTTTTATCTGCAAAAACAATCTTATTTGGTTTAAATAGTAGTACCAAATTTTCTTCTTTTGATTCCTTAATTTTATTAATTGTCCCTTGTGATTGTAGTGTCCAAATTATATTTGTGCTAAACCACCCTTTATTATTCATAGCAGCTTCAAACTCATCAAGACTTAAGACCTTATCCCTATGGTTTTCTTCAGTAAAAGCATAATTGCCAGAAATAATTACTTCTCCATAATTATCAGTTACCAACAATTCTCCAAATACTTTTGAAATTGGCTTATTAGTTAAATTAAACAATCCTACATTTATACCAACTGACCCCTCATCAAATAGCAAATAACTAAGCGGATTATAGGCTAGTTTTACTGCTTCATCTATATTTGAAGCATTATGTTGCATTTGATTTTCTAAACCTATTCTTTTCTTATAATGGTTTTCAGCTACTTCTAATACTGACTCGTAAGGAAGTGATTCATAATATGCAGAATCAATTACAGAAGATTTATACATTCCGTCCTCATAGTAAAGACGTTTTACCTTGATATTTTCATGATAGCTTTTTCTATTTAATGCAATATTAAACCGTTCTCTATCAGTTAGTTTTTTAGGGTAATTTTGTTGAAATAATGCGGTTTTGGCTTCATTTAAACTTACCTCTTCAAAAAAGTATAGAATCATTGTTTTTCCTTTATTAGAAATTACTTTAGTATTAGTTTCTAAAAACTCAAACTTAAAATTTGATTTACTTTGACATTGGAGAATTATTGGCACAAATAATAAAACATACCAAATAGTTGATTTATATTTCATATTAATTAAATTTTTGAAAAACATATACTTCACTTTCTGTTGAGTTTGCATCCGTATCGGCATCAATTTTTAATGAATTTGCTGTCAATTCTAAAATAAAATAGTCTCCAATAATGCCATTGTCAACCTGACCGTTTAGAGTGACCCTCAAGATATTTTCATTTATGATTTGCCAATTTCCTGTATTGTCAAATTCAAGTTCACAATTACCTGAAACGGGATAATACCCTGTTTGTGAAAAGTTCCCATTTGATGAGAATATGGTCCTACCTGTTTGCTCACATTCAGAGAAATTTTCTGTTGTATTTGTTCCTCCAGAATCTGTATATACAGCTTTGATAGGCTTCCAAACACCTTCTAATTTAGCATTGTTGTTATTGTTGTCATCTGTAGGACTATTTGAGCTACATGCTGTTGAGATTAGGATTAATGTTACAACTCCTAAAGTCGATTTTAAAAATTGATTTTTCATTTTAAAAATTTAGGTTAATAATAGATTTAATGCAAATCAAATATAAATAAAAAAATAACGCATATATGCGTTTATGATTTGTACTGGTTTTGTTGAATTTTAATGTGTGATAAATGTTAAGGATAAAAAGTTCATAAAGGCATTTGGTAAAAACCTCAAAAAAATCCGTAAAGATGTAGGTTTATCCCAGGAAGATTTAGCAAATGACGCAGATATACCTCTATCACAAGTAGGCAGAATTGAACGTGGAGAAGTCAATACCACTATATCAACAGTTTATGTTTTAGCAACTGCCTTAAAAATTAATATAACGGATTTATTTAATTTTGACAAAAATAAAAAGGGAAGCAATTAACTTCCTCCCTTTACGACTACACTTTTAAAATTATTCACTACAAATCCATTCCTATCCCTATTTTTATAATGTGCACAGCACCATTATATCTGGAATTTTTTATTGGCTCTTCAACCCCTAATAATATATAGTCATATTGAGCTTGAATAAAGAATTCATTTATAATATTATATTTTATGCCTGGGTTAATATTTAATCCACTTTGTGTGTTATTAAAACTCATAGCAACACCATAATACCCACCAATTTCATCACTTCTTCCTTTAGTTTTAAAAACCATTGAAGAATACCCTAGCCTTAAATAAGGATGAAGTTTTGAAAAATTAAACTCGACAAATATTTTAGGCTGAAAAACATAAGATTTAACATTAAATTCAATAACAGAGTCATCACTCTTTAACAAGCCAACATTTAGACCTAATCCTAAACTTAATGTATTAGTTTTATATGCCCTAAAGTTAAATTCAGCATCTATAACACCATTATAATAATCATTAATAAAGTTATGTTCAAATGGAATAGGGTAATTTAATCCAACAGAGAATTTGGAATCCTGAGAAGCAACATCAAGTGCTATTAATGTAATAATAAACAAAAAGAACTTTTTCATAAAATTTAGGCTAAATTTAAGCAAGGTAAATCTAGGAATAATAACAATATTATTATCCTTAGTCCCTTATTTTTTTGTCTCCAAATTAATTCTCTTTTCATCTACTCTACCTAGCTTTCTTACCTTATCAATTTCAAGACTAACCTTTTTCTGCACTACTTTACCATAACTATCTTGCGTTATTTTCATGTTGCTATGCCCTAACAGTTCACTAACTATTTCCATAGGTACATCATTATAAAGCAATACAGTAGACGCAAAAGTTCTTCTAGCCATATGAGTAGTGAAGTTTTTATCAATTCCAATAATAGCAGCTATTTCTTTTAAATAGGAGTTATATCGCTGATTACTTATTCTGGCAAACACGTACTTTTCACTACTACCATAGCGTTCTATAATTTCAAGTGCTTTAGGCAGTAATGGTATTGATAATGCTTTTGAGGTTTTTTCACGCTTCATCTTAATCCATTTGTTACCATCAAATCCTTTAATAATATTGGAATACTTTAAGTCCATTAGCTCCCTATATGGTAAGCCAGTGTAACAGCAGAATATAAATAAGTCTTTAACAAATTGTAATCTTGGTTGAGTAAACTCATGCTCTTCTAGTTTTTTAAGTTCTTCTGGAGTAAGAAATACAACCTCTATTTTAACAGTCTTAGTTTTGTAAAGTATAAAAGGGTCTTTTTCTAAAAAGTTTTCTGCAACAGCAACTTTTACTACCTTTCTGAAGCGTTGGATTTTCTTGTTGATAGTTACTTGCTTCAATTTCTTCTTCTTTACTTTTAAATAGTATTCTAATTCTGTTAAAAAGTTAGCTTCTAGCTTTCTTAAGGGTATATCATTAACTTTAAACTTCCATTTAATAAAGGTTTGAATATCTGTTTTAACATAATCAAACTTGTTCCATGTTACTTGTTTAATATCAATGCCAACAAGTGTTTTAAGCTTGTTTAAGTACATTTCAAAATACTCAACTACATTGTATTCCTTTTGTGTTTTCTTGCCTAAATAAAGGCTATAAATATCTTCTAAGCTAAAAAACTCGTCCTTAACTTGAAGCAATAAAAAAGCCTTATTAAGTTTTGTTTTAATAAGGCTTAGTTGATTGTTTATAGTATCTAAATCAAGTTCAGGTGGTTTGACAATTTGTTTTTTACTGTCCCAATTATTTGGGTTTATAAATTGACCTGTACTAAAGGTTTTTCTATTTTTATTATATGTAAGTCTACACATTATCGGACAAAGTCCCTTGGAATTAACTTTCTGTTTATTAGTTATAAATAATATATTGATTTTCATTGGTTTTAGTTTTTGATTAATGGGTGTCTTTTTAAAATGGATGGGTGTCCAAATGGGTGTCTTTTTTTAGCAAAAAAACTTATCAAAGTTGACTTTTGAATAAAATGAAATGAATACCAATACTAGTGTAAACCGCCTGTAGATACCGTATAAAACCAAAAAAGACCTTACATTTCTGTAAAGTCTTTTTCTTGTTTTTGCTCCCCCTCTTGGGCTCGAACCAAGGACCCTTTGATTAACAGTCAAATGCTCTAACCAACTGAGCTAAGGAGGAGTGTTTGTTTTTCGCCTAAGCGAGCGCAAATATATATATCTTTTCAATTACTGCAAACATTTTTTTAAAAAATTTTAATTAAAAATTGCTTTAAAAATATCGTTACCGTTTGCGAACAAAACTAAGGCTATTAATATAAAGAAACCTACCATTTGTGCGTACTCCATAAACTTATCTCCTGGCTTTCTTCCAGAAACCATTTCATAAAGTAAAAACATAACGTGTCCACCATCTAGAGCAGGAATAGGTAATAAATTCAATACCGCCAACATAATAGATAAAAAGGCTGTTAAATACCAAAAGGCTTGCCAGTTCCATTGTGCAGGAAACATGTTGCCAATAGCAGCAAAACCACCTATTTGAGAAGCTCCCTTCTTGGTAAAGATGTATTTAAATTGCGCTAAATAATCTTTAACCTCCCAATATCCTTTGCTTATACCTCCTGAAATACTTTCAGATAAACTATATTCTTTATTTTGCACTTTAATATAATCCAAATCGGCTACCGTTGATAGGATTCCTATCGTTTTATCTTCGCCTCGTGTTATACTTAAGCTTTTAATTTCATTATTACGCTCTATGTCAACATTTAAAGTGTTATCATTATTATTCTTTATTTGATATGTTAAATCGGAATAATATTCAATAGGCTGACCGTTTACTGCAACAATCCTGTCGTTAACTTTCAATCCTGCTTTATCTGCTGGAGAATCTGCAACTACTGAATCTAACTGAAACGGGTAACGAGGCGCCAGAGCTGGTATATCGCCTGCTTCAAAAAGTTTCGTACCTATATCTTCTGGAAGTTGAATATCGGCAACCGTTCCATCAGCATGTTCTACTTTAATAGACCCAACTTCTCTAAACATGATATATTTATTAATATCTATGGTTAGGTCTTCATAAGGCTTTCCATCTACAGATATAATTTTATCTCCTTGCTGAAATCCGTAAGACTCCAAAGTTTTTGCTACACCAAAACCATATTTAATATCGTCTTTTGTTGTGTAATTGGTCCCCCAAACAAAAAGCATCATTATAAATAAAAAGAACGCTAAAATAAAATTCACCGTTACACCACCTAGCATAATAATAAGGCGTTGCCATGCAGGTTTTGAACGAAATTCCCAAGGTTGTGGCGGTAAAGCCATTTGCTCGGTATCCATGCTTTCGTCTATCATTCCAGATATTTTTACATAACCCCCTAATGGCAACCAACCAATTCCGTAAACCGTATCACCTATTTTCTTTTTAAATAGTGAAAACTTAACATCAAAAAATAAATAGAATTTTTCTACTCTGGTTTTAAACAATTTTGCTGGGATAAAATGCCCCAATTCGTGTAAAACTACCAATATGGAAAGGCTTAATAATAATTGAGCCGCTTTTATTAAAAATACAGACATGTATTAGGTTTTTTTTATAATCGGACAAAAGTAAGCTTTTAAGACCATTTAGAAAACATAATACGAAGTATTGCTAATTTTTTAACACCGTTTTATTAATTATGCCCGCATTGGTATGAAACTGAACAAAGAGCATACCCGAAGCAAAGTATGATGCATTGATTATGGGCGACCAATTAGTTTTAATTAAAAGTTGACCAAGTGTATTGAATATCCTTACTTCATTTACCTCAACATTTTCAGGTTTAACCACATAAAACGCATTGGTTGAAGGATTTGGGTGAATAACAAAATCTGATTGAAAATCTGTGTGGTTGATTCCTAAAGAAACATTGTTGTTTTTTGAAATTAAATCCGATTCTGGATCAAATTGAATGGATGCTACCGTAAAATTAACCGAGCTTAAAAAAGTTTGATTATTAACTGTGTTGTTAAGGGTTACATCTAGCATTTCGCCTAATGTTCCTGTAAGCCGTAAAGTTACCGGTGCTTCAAAAAAAGTAACAGAAGCATCACTTTGCGTTTGCGAAATACTAATTGAAACTTGATTAGCGGTTGGCTGACTCCACTGTACTGTATAGGATGGATACCCATGATTGTACAACCAATCATTAAAAAATTCCGTTAAATTTTCACCACTTAGAGCTTCCATAATACTTATAAAATCGGGCGTTTTTGCATATGCATATGCGTGGTTTGGGTTGCTTAAATAATTTTTAACTCCTTGAAAAAAGTTAGCATCACCCAGTTTTTTTCTTAGCATATGCAAAACCATGGCACCTTTATTATAGGTTAATCGACTACTAAAAATTCTATTCACATTAGTTGTATCGGCATCTGTTAAATATACCGCACCATTAGTTGCCGATGTAATGGATGCGTTGCGTTCTTGTTTCCAAGTTGCAAAAGCATTATTACCATCAAGATGTTCAATAGTTAAGCCCGACAAATAGGTGGCAAAACCTTCGTTTAGCCAAATATCTTTCCAACTACCACAGGTTATTTTATTTCCAAACCATTGATGCGCCAGTTCGTGAGCAATTAAATTTCTGCTAAAATTCCCCATAAACGATACCGTTGTATGCTCCATACCGCCACCCCAACCAAATTGTGCATGTCCATATTTTTCGTTTGCAAACGGGTATTCTTCAAACAAATTGGTAAATAGGTTCATAATATCAACCGTTACAGGTGTGCTTGCTTGGGCATAACCTAGGTTTTCTGGATACACATAGTTTACAATATCAAAAGGGTTTCCATTGTTTGGTACTGTATGCGCATACACTTCGTAATTGGTTACTGCAATAGCTATTAAATAGGCAGGAATTGGGTAACCGTGTTTGAAATGTGTAGTTTTATTGCTTCCGTTAATTTTTTGACTTTGCTCTAAACCATTTGAAACGGCCATGTATTCTTCGTTTGAAGGATTGAATTGAGGCGTTGTAATGTACACATCAATATTATCAATTTTATCATTCAAATCTTGTTTACAAGGCCACCAACCTTTGGCGCCATAAGGCTCTGAAAGCGTCCAAATTACAGGGTCGCCTTCATGTTGGGTTTGTTCAAAAGAGCCAAAACCGGAACTGATTGGGTTTCCAGAATAGCTTATGGTTAACGAATCTAAAACACCTGTATTTTGAATGGTTGGCAATGCTATAACCAACTCGTCATTGGTGTTTTGGGTAAAGGAAAGCGTGTTTCCGCGTTGTGTTACCTGTGAAACTATCATGTTATTTGACAAATCGAAAGTAACTTGATTTAAATTTTCTTTAGCTTCAAAATAGGTAGTAACAGCACCAGAAATAAAAGCTACCGAAGGATCTAAACTAAACTCCAAACGGTGGTATTTCACATCATAATTACCTGTATTTGCATTGGCTTTTTGAAGCATTTTTTTCATGGCAGATGTAGCTTCAGCAGTTCTGATAGACTTTAATGTTTCATTAAAATCCTGTCCGAAAAGAGCCAATGAAAACAAATAGAATACAAATAACAGCCGTATTTTCATTTATATAATTTTTTAAAGCATTTAAGTATTGTTAAAAATACCAATTTATTATTTATGTGTCGTATTTTTGCAACTTATACTTACTAAAGCCTTAAATAAATAATTAAATGCTTTCTTTTTTTAAAGACTATAAAACTTTTGGAATTGTATTTTTGATTTTATCCATCATCATTGTTACAATAATTTACAACACATTAAATGTGTACCAACCGTTACCAGTTTATCAACCTGCCATGGTTAGTACCGAGTTGGTGGATAGCACTATTCAATATCAAAAAAAATATCATAAAATAGCCGACTTTAAGCTTATCAATCAAAACGGAAAAACCATTACCCAAAACAATTATAAGGATAAAATTTATGTGGCCGATTTCTTTTTTACAACTTGCCAAACCATTTGCCCGATCATGACAAACCACATGACGCAAATACAAGATAAAATTAAGAATGATGATGCTGTGATGCTGCTTTCGCACACCGTAACGCCAGAAATTGATACCGTGGCACAATTAAAACGTTATGCTTTGGAAAAAGGTGTGATGGACGCCAAATGGAATTTGGTTACAGGCGACAAAAAACAAATTTACGAATTGGCAAGAAAAAGCTATTTAGCGGTTAAAGATTTTGGTGATGGTGGCCCTTTTGATATGATACACACCGAAAACTTTATGCTTATTGATAAAAAGCGCCAAATTCGTGGGTTTTACGATGGTACCAATGCTGAAGATATTGATAAATTACTTGAAGACATTGAAATTCTAAAACAAGAAAAGTAGGTTTGTTATTTAGTTAAGGCTTGCGTTAGGGATTGAAGTGAAAAGCCCACAGCGAGGTACGAGCGAGGACTTGTAACGTAAAGCCCGACCCTTGTGGTAACTCCAAAAAAATAGCATTTATTTAGTATTATGGAACTTTTAAACCTTTAAACTTTTCCCTTTTAAACTTTTCCCTTACTTTTGCTTCTTTAAAATCAATCTAAATAAGTTTGCAAAATACATTAGCCGAATTAAAACGAGGGGAACGCGCCATTATTATTGATGTTTCTTCCATTCATATTCCATTAAAACTTCTAGAAATGGGCTGTTTACCTGGTAATTTGGTAGAACTTGTTCAATTAGCACCCTTTCAAGACCCTATGTATTTAAACATTAATGGCACCCATTTAGCGATTAGAAAAGAAACGGCTATTCATATTTTAATTGAAAAAGAAGTATGAGCAAGCAAATAAATGTTGCCTTAATTGGTAACCCAAATACGGGGAAAACCTCGGTTTTTAACGCGCTTACTGGTTTAAACCAAAAAGTTGGAAATTATCCGGGTATTACGGTTGAAAAAAAGGAAGGTATCTGCAAATTACCTCGAGGTGTTAAGGCACATATTATAGATTTACCGGGTACTTATAGCTTAAATGCATCGTCTTTAGATGAAAATGTTGTTATTGAACTGCTTCTGAACAAAAACGACAAGGATTTTCCAGACATAGCGGTTGTTGTTACCGATGTTGAAAATTTAAAGCGCAACCTATTACTTTTTACGCAGATTAAAGATTTGGAAATACCAACCCTATTGGTTATTAATATGGCTGATAGAATGCGTTATAAAGGAATTTCGTTGGATATTGATTATTTAGAAGAACATCTTCAAACTAAAATAGCCTTAATTAGTACCAGAAAAAATGAGGGTATTGATAATTTAAAACATCTTATTGCCAATTACAAAGAAGTATCGGTAACACCTTGTATTAATGCTTCGGATATTGATAAAGAATACTTTGAAAATTTACAAAAAGCATTTCCAAATCAGCTTTTATACAAATTGTGGCTGGTAATTACCCAAGATGTCAACTTTGGAAAAACTGATAGAAATGAAATTGAAGCTGTTGCCAACTTTAAAACTAAAAGTAAAGCCGATTTAAAACGATTACAGCAAAAGGAAACCATAAAACGCTATCAGTTTATAAACAACGTGCTTAAACATGGGCAAGCTATTGATGTATCGCAAGCCAAAGATTTACGCTCGAAACTAGACCGTATTTTAACCCACAAAGTTTGGGGTTATGTTATTTTCTTTGTCATCTTATTAACCATATTTCAAGCCATTTACGATTGGTCCAGCGTTCCAATGGACTTTATAGATAATGCTTTTGCTTCTTTAAGTGAATGGACAAAAAACCAATTACCTGAAGGTGCTTTTACCAGTTTATTGGCTGAAGGTATCATTCCTGGGCTTGGTGGCATTGTTATTTTCATTCCACAAATTGCATTTTTATTTTTATTTATTTCTGTACTAGAGGAAAGTGGTTATATGAGTCGCGTAGTGTTTTTAATGGACAGAGTTATGCGCCGTTTTGGTTTAAGCGGAAAAAGTGTGGTACCCTTAATTTCTGGTACTGCCTGCGCTATTCCCGCTATTATGGCAACCCGAAATATTGAAAGCTGGAAAGAGCGTTTAATAACCATTTTGGTAACGCCTTTTACAACCTGTTCTGCCCGCTTGCCTGTATATTTAATTATTATTTCGCTCATCATTCCCGAAGGGCGCTTTTTAGGATTGGGCTATCAAGCTTTAACCCTCATGCTTTTATACCTTATTGGATTTGCAACTGCGGTACTTGCAGCCAAAATTTTAAACAACGTTTTAAAAATAAAAAGCAAAACGTTTTTTGTGGTTGAAATGCCTAACTACAAGCTCCCCATGATTAAAAATGTAGCGTTAACAGTACTTGAAAAAACAAAATCGTTTGTGTTTGGCGCAGGAAAAATTATTCTTGCCATTTCTATTATCTTATGGTTTTTAGCATCTTATGGTCCTGGTGATGATTTTAATAATGCTGAAACCATCATTAAAACCGAATATGCATCCCAACAATTATCTGAAGAAGAAATAAATCAACATATTGCTTCATATAAGTTGGAACATTCTTATATAGGCATTACAGGTCGAGCCATAGAACCCGCTATAAGGCCTTTAGGTTACGATTGGAAAATAGGCATTGCCATAGTAAGTAGTTTTGCCGCCCGTGAAGTATTTGTGGGAACGCTAGCAACCATATACAGTGTTGGAAATGATGATGAAGCTACCATAAAAAACCGTATGGCTGCTGAAGTAAACCCCATTCTTGGTGGCCCTTTATTTAACTTTGCATCGGGTATTTCATTACTGCTTTTTTATGCCTTTGCTATGCAGTGCATGAGCACCCTTGCTGTTGTTAAAAAAGAAACCAACAGTTGGAAATGGCCCACATTACAATTATTTATAATGAGTGGCTTTGCATACATTGTTGCCTTAATTGCGTATCAATTTTTGAAATAACAAATTCCTGATTTCTCAGAAATCTTGAAATGAAACTAGAATAGCATCGACCAAACAATCATGAACACCATCATTCAAAACATATTGGTTTTTGTCGCCATTGGATTTGCCTTCATCTTTTTGATTAAAAAATTCATTTGGAAAAAACCCGCTTCAAAAAAATCCTGTAGTGGTGGCGATGATGGTTGTGGATGCCATTAAATATAGAATTCTTGATCGCTTATAATTTTTATCTAAAGTATTTTCTATATATTTGAGCTCAACTTCATATTTTATAAAAATGACGCTTCTTTTTAGATTTACTTTTCTTTTAATTACATGTTTCAGTTTAAATAGCTTTTCTCAAAAAAAACCAAAATCCATTGATTTATTGGATATTGATTTGTCTTATTTTGATACATGGATAGGAATTCCTCATACCACGGTTAAAGATTTACCTGAAGGCACTTACCAAGCAGACAATGTTTACAAAGGGGAACCACTTGGGCTAAATAACGACATAAAAAACGTATTTACTGTTTTTATTGAAAATGATGAACCGGTTTTAAAAATATCTGGGGAAATTTATGGTTGTGTGACTACCAAAAAGGAGTTCGAAAATTACCATTTAAGCACCATGTTTAAATGGGGTGATAAAAAATGGGAACCACGTTTAAACGAATTAAGAGATAGCGGCATCTTGTACCATTGTTATGGCGAGCATGGTCGTTTTTGGACGACTTGGAAAACCTCTTTGGAGTATCAAGTTCAAGAAACAGATTTGGGCGATTTTATACCGCTGGGAGGAAATGCTGTTACACCAAAAGTTCCTGGGCCTCTGGTAGAAATTCGAGGAACTGTTGGCGAAAAAAGAAATAGTTACGACCCAAATAGCTCCACTTACTTAGATAAAATTGGCTATACCAGTGCCAGCAAAGAACTTGATGCACCGCATGGCGATTGGAATACTTTAGAGATTTATGTAGTTGGCAATAATGCGGTACATATAGTAAATGGCGAAGTGGTTATGGTTGTGGAAAATGCTAAAAAACCAGATGGTTCTCCATTAAATAAAGGACAAATTCAAATCCAATCGGAAGCTGCTGAATGTTATTATAAAAAACTAACTATAACACCCATAACAAAGTTTCCTAAAGCTATTTTGAAACAGGTAAAGTTTAAAGAATAAGTTTTAAGATCGCTATTACTTAAACTAATCTGATGTAACTTCTATTAAAGTCTAGAAATTATCCGATTATCTCGAGTGATGATGAGGTCTCGACTGCGCTGGACCTGACATAAAAATTGCTTTTTTTACCTTATTCTTTAAATTTCTAATTTTTATTTTGCTTTGGCTATATTGATGCTGCATCCCACCGATAAATAATTCATGGTATGATTGATACCTGTTCCAAAGGAAAAATCCAATTGGCAATTATCTTTCAATAAATAAGCAATACCTGCATCAAAACTAGATTCATACGTATCAAACTCATTCAAACTTCCGTAGGGCTCTACGTAAATGCCAAACGTGTCGGTTATTGAAATACCTAAAGCTACTGAATAGGTTAAATTACCCTTACCTTCACCAAAATAATCGTAACCCACGTTATAACCTAAACCTAAAGCATCACTTAAAGCATGCGAAATTGAAAGTTTGTTTATAGTTCCATAGGAATCATTAGTTAACCCTTCCGACCCTGTTGGAAGAATAAGATGCGAAAGAAAAGCAATTTCGGTATTCACACTTTCCTTTTTAAATAACTGAATCTTGGTCCCAATTTCCAAGTCGCTAATGCCACTCACCTTTTGAGATGAATTTTGCTCTTTTAAGCTTTCAAACTGACTTAAGACACGCAACTCCATACCGCTTGTTATACCATATCTGAATAAAGTTGTTGGTGCCAATAGTTGTCTTTCCGATGAAAATTCATCTTCAGTAAAACCCAATAAAATACCGGTTTCTATTTGCAAGCTTCCTCTTTCAATGGTTGAAGAACTTTCGGTTTGGTCGGGTCTATCAGTTACTATGGTTTGTGAAAACATTGTAAAGCCTGTTAAGCACAGTGCCAAAGCTATAAAATTTACTTTTCTCATGTTTAATATTGGGTTTATCGAATGATCAGATGTGACTTCAGTTGCTAAAATATAATTCGCCAAATTTGAGCCACTAAAAAGGTAACAATGAATCCTAAAATTACTGGCATAATAGATGCAAAAGCAGTCCATTTTGCACTTTTAGTTTCTTTATAAATAGTATAAATGGTGGTACTACATGGGTTATGCAACAAACTAAAAAGCATGAGGTTAATGGCCGTTAGTAAAGTCCAGCCTCCAGCTTTTAAAACATCGGCAGTAGCATTGGCAGAATCGAGTTCAAACATGACGCCTGCACCCGCACCTCCATCGATACCAGTCACCAAAACGGTTAGCATTAATATGGTAGGGATTACTATTTCATTGGCAGGAATCGCCACAATATAGGCTAATAGGATAACACCATTTAACCCTAAAAGAAATCCAAATCCATCCAAGGAATGTATGGTCCATGCTGCAACACTTTCATTCCCAATATAAATATTAGAAATTAACCAGATGACTGCACCAGCGGGTGCCGCAAATACAATGGCGCGCCATAAAACTATTAATGTTCTATCAATTAAAGATGTATAAATGGTTTTCCAAAAACGTGGCGGGCGGTACGGAGGCAATTCTAAATTAAACGTGGACACCTGCCCTTTTAATACTGTTTTTGATAATGCCCATGAGGTTCCAAACATAAAAGCCATTCCTAAAACCGCAATGCCTATAACAGCCAATAACGAAATTAAGCTGGAAAATGCTGATGGAGCTACGGCACCTATAAAAATAGTAGCAATTAAAATTTGCGTAGGCCAGCGCCCATTACAAAGCGAAAAATTATTTGTTATTATGGCTATTAAACGCTCTCTGGGACTATCTATGATACGGGTAGCTACAATGCCTGCGGCATTACAACCAAAACCCATAGTCATGGTTAACGCTTGCTTTCCGTGTGCACCAGATTTTCTAAACAAGTTATCTAAATTAAAGGCAACACGTGGCAAATAGCCAAAATCTTCCAAAAGCGTGAACATGGGGAAAAATATGGCCATAGGTGGTAGCATTACTGCAATAACCCAAGCCACTGCCAAATACACCCCATCAATTAAAAAGCCATCTAACCACCAAGGCATACTAATACTTGCCGCAAAAGATTTTAATGCAGGATGGATATTATCCAATAAAAGTTGCGCCAATAGCGATGATGGGTAATTAGCCCCAATAATAGTTAACCAAAGCACCGTTGCCAGGATTAAAAACATAATGGGAAAGCCAAAAGTTTTGCTGGTGACTATTTTATCAATTTGTCTATCTAACCTAAAGCGTTTTTTTGAGTCATCAACCTGCACGGTGTCGCTCACAATTTGAGCGGCATCGGCATAAATACCTTCAGTTAAATTATCGTGAAAATCATCACCTATTTGCCAACGCAATTCATTGGAAAGTTCTAATATATGATCTATATTTTTATTTGACATAATAAGATTTTAAACTAATTCACCTGATTTTAAAGCATTAATAATCCGTGTATCACCTTCCAACAATCTGAACGCAATCCATCTGCTATTTGGAACATTTGGAAACTCTTTTTCAATTTCTGATGAAAGTGTTTTTACGGCATTTTCAATGTTACTAGGTACATTTTTAATACGGTGCGGTTTACACACGATGTTACCGTTGGCAATTTCACTTATGGTATGAATCAACTCTGGAATACCTTGACCAAAACGTGCACTTGTAGGAACAACGGGAATACCCAAATCGCGCGCTAAAGTTCGTTCATCTATCATAATGTGGTTGCGTTTCGCTTCATCCATCAAATTCAAACACAACACTGCTTTATCGGTAATTTCTAAAATTTGAAGTACTAAGTTTAGGTTGCGCTCTAACCTATTGGCATCTGCAACAATAACGGTTACATCGGGTTTGCCAAAAAGGATAAAATCTCGTGCCGCTGCTTCATCTTCAGAGGTTGAAAGTAATGAGTACGTACCCGGTAAATCGACCAACTTGAATTTTTGCTTGTTGTATTCAAAACCACCTTCAGCTCTTGTTACTGTTTTTCCAGGCCAATTTCCTGTATGTTGTCTCAATCCCGTTAATGAATTAAAAACGGTACTTTTTCCTGTATTTGGGTTACCTGCGAGTGCGATTACAAAATCGACATTCTCTGTACTGATCCCTAGTTTTTTTAAACCATCTGCATTAAAATGAGCACAGGTTTCGCAGGCACTTTTTACTTTAGTGTCCATAAATTAATCTTTTTTAATAAGAATTTTTGCCGCTTGGTCTTTTCGAAGCGCAATGGATGTCCCTTTAATTAAGTATGCATTGGGGTCGCCTAACGGATTTGTTAAATCTATTTTTATGTTGGCACCTTTTACAAAACCTAAATCGAGTAAGCGCCGTCTGCTTTCACCGCGACTTTCTTTAGAAATTCCTATAATTTTTGCTGTTTCTTCTTCTTTCAAACTTGATAATCTGGCAATATTATCTTCAATAAAAACTTCTTTTTCAATTGGTGCCACTGTTAAATTTGCAGCTACAATGGGTGCTAGCCTAAATTCTTCACCCTCCGATAGAAAAACAATTCGTGTTGCATTATTCTCAATCACTCTAATAAGTGAACCCATGTGAATATTTTCGGCTAAAATTTGCTTGTAAATAATCTCGGGCTCATCTTCAATATGGGTAATTCTTCCAACTGTATTTACAGCTAATAAAGGCAATTCCACCCCATTAACTTTTGCTACCTTACCTGTTATTGTTGGAATAGGATCGCCATGTGGGTCAAACTTTGGGTTTCCTAAATGGGCTGCCAAGCTATTGGTTTCATCATGACTTAATTTATGCTCCATCATTTCTGCTCGGTCATGCCATTCCTCTTTGCTAAAACCTGTTTTATCAGCTAAATAACGCTCCCAAAGGCGGTGAATTCTAACAATTCTTAAGGCATACTCTCTACCGGCATCCGTTAGTTTAAGAACATCCTTTTCAAAATAAATTAAATCATTAATGGTCATTTTTTTTACAACTTCAATAATTTGATTGTTATTGAAATTCAAAACTTGAACTAGGGTTTTGGTATCGACCTTATTTCCTGAACTCTCAAAATGATACAGTTGCTTTAAAACATCTTCAATTACCACTTTTTCGTTGCTTCTAAAGTTGTTTTTTATAATCCAAAACCAACCTTTCGTAGGCCTAAACACTACATATAGAATGCCGGCGATAATAAAGAACAGAACGAGTGCGTATGTGGGGTTATAGTTCATATTATTGACTTAAGTATAAATTTTTAGCAACTTCCTTAGAAATAATAATTTGCTTGTTTTTTGTTTGAATGGTTACCGAATCGTCAAACGGTTCAAAATCCAAAACTTTAATAACATCGCCCAAAGCCAAATTGTTTTTGTTTAAATATTTTAAAAACACATCAGAAGAATCTTTAACAAGTGACAAAACGCCTTCGCTCCCAATTTCCAATTCTAAAATATTAACACTTTTGATTGGCGCATAATTTCCATCTTTATCTGGTATGGGGTCGCCATGTGGGTCATGGGTGGGAAATCCTAAAAAGGCATCCAATTCATTTACCAATTTTTGGGATTTGATATGTTCTAATTGTTCTGCCACATCGTGAACCTCATCCCAGGAAAAATTAAGTTTCTCAACTAAAAAAACTTCCCAAAGACGGTGTTTTCTAACTACTAATGCTGCTGCCAAACGTCCATCGTTAGTTAAACTTACCCCTTGATATTTTATATAGTGCGCTAAGTTTTTATCTGCCAATTTTTTAACCATATCAGTTACCGAAGATGCTTTCGATTCTATCTTTTCTGCAATAGCGTTGGTGCTAACTGCTGCTGCACCTTGTTTGCCTAAATGGTAAATGGCTTTTAAATAATTTTCTTCTGATAATGTAATCATACTTTAACTTTAGGCTACAAATATAATAAATTTTACTTAAAAGTAAATATATTTTTAGACAAGTCTAAAAATTATAAATGAATGATATTTTATGTACTTTAGATTCTTTAATTATTTAGATATCTGCTTTTGCAGAAAATTAGAATGGCACAACACAACGAACTCGGTAAAAAAGGCGAACTATTAGCAGTTGATTTTCTTTTAGAAAATGGCTATGATATTATAGAACGCAATTACAGGTTTGATAAAGCTGAAGTGGATATTATAGCTAAAAAAGACACTATACTGGCCATTATTGAAGTAAAAACGCGTTCAACGATAGATTTTGGGAATCCGCAAGATTTTGTAAAACCCAAACAAATACAACGTTTGGTGAAAGCGGTTGATGAATATGTAACAGTAAATGGGCTAAATGTTGAAGTACGTTTTGATATTATTGCCATTGTGAAACAAGGGAAAACATTTCAAATAGAGCATTTAGAAAATGCCTTTTACCATTTTTAAGACACATTACTCTACAAAAAAGCCCCTTATAAAAAGGGGCCTTATTAACTAATTATCTATTTTTCTAACTTAATTATCAATAGTAATAGTAGGTTCGCCACTATAGCTAACGGTAACAACTTCGTCGTTTTCTAAAGTTATCTGTGCACTTATGGTATAAATATCACCATTTTTAGTAACGGTTATAGTTCCACCAACAGCTTCTATGTAGTCACCATTATCAACTCTAAGTTCTGCATATGCGAATACGAAATCTGGTGCTCCTTCTATATCTTCAGAGTTATAAAATTCAAAAGTTCCTGTTCTAAATGATTCAGTCCCTTTTGAATATAAATCCATATAAATGTAAAAAGGAATCTCATCACTTGATGTTCCTTCTAATTCAAATTCATAATTATAGTAACCTTGATAAGTACCGTAATCAAAAATGTCAGCTTGCTCTACATTAAAAGAAATGCCATCATATTCAACGGTATTGGTAAAAATTTCTTTGTCATCATCATCTTTAGAACATGAAACAATTGCTAACGAAACAAAAAGAAAATAACTTAATTTGATAATTTTTTTCATTATATATATTTTTAGGTTAGCGGCTAATATATAAGTTTGTAATTTATAAGCTACTTATTTTTAAAATAAAATCTTAAAAAATTTACACATAAACAGATTTACATGTATTTCATCGGATTATTTTTGTTCTAAATAGGCTTTTAAAGCATCAAAACTATCAGGTTTTTCAAGAATATGCTTGTTTTTATCTAACACAAAATAGGTTGGGGTTTCTGTAACTCCATAATCGTTTCCTATTTTGTTATCCCATTTTCCCAAACCTAGTACTTGAATAAATTCTGGATAACTTTTAATTGTTTCTTTCCAAGCCTTACCATCATCCTCTAAACCTACCGCAATCACTTTCAATTTATCCTTTGCTCGCAATTTGATAAACTTTTGCAACTTCGGAATTTCATCTAAACAATGTGAACAACTACTACTCCAAAAAACAAGTATGTACTTTTCCGCACTGTTTAATTCGCTTAATTTTTTTGTGGTTTTTTGATTGTTCTTTTCAACTACAAAAGAAAAATCGGGGGCTTTATGACCAATTGATAAGTTATTGTAACGTGTTAAAGTTTCAACCAGCTCTTTATCTTTTAAAAGCTTCGCAATATCCAATAAATAGTTTTTGGAAATATGATTTGCAACAGGTTCTAGTTTTAAATCGACCATTTCTTGCCACAAGTCTACCAACAAAATACGCTTAATGCCAGCAGGAACTGTTTTTATTGCATTATAAAATACATCAATATTATTTTTGTAATTGGTGATTTCATCTTTACCCTCAGCCGAAATTCCAAACACATAATTAAGCATACGTTCTTGTAAAAAACTGGAACTTTGAAGTGTTTTGTTATTAAAATCTATGTTATCAAAATAATGGGTTTTTAAATTCTTTACATAGGTTTTTACATCTTCATATTTTTTAGGAATGTAAGGTTTATTTGCTTTGATAAAATGTAATGCAATGGTGTTTTCAGCTTGCTTCTCGTAGCGAATTTGTGCTTCCCGTTGTGTTTTAAATATAGCTTTTATGGCTAAAGTATCTTTTTTGCCTTGTCTATAATAATTGCTTATACTTTGGGTAAATGCAGACATACTGCTGTTATAAGACACCATTAATTTGTTTTCTATGGAAGATTTAAATGTAATGCCCGTTTCGGTATTGAATGCAAGCACAATATCTTCCTTTCCGTTGTAAATAACATCAAAATTATAATCTTCTTGAGGCACTGCGTATACCATACGATAGATACCTGGTGCTGCTGAAGCTTCCAATTGAAATTGAAAACTACCATCTTTTTGAACATCGGCATTGGTGATATATTCCGAAACGGTTGGAGTTACTTTATATAACAAAACCACCTCAAAATCTGTTGCAGGAGACAACACCCCTTTAATGGTGTGTTGCGCCAAAAGTGCATAAGGTAATAATATTAGTATGGTAACAATTCTAAATAACATTTTTTTGTTTTAATATTTTAAAGCGTCAAAGCATTGATGCTTAATAATTTATTCCGTCACAATAATTACACCACTATAGGTTGTAGCACCTTTAATGCTTGTTTTACTGATTTTATATTTTCAAAAGTAAGCATAAGTCGCAGCCCATTTCTGGTTTGTTTCTCCTTCATTTTACAACTAC
Source organism: Mariniflexile gromovii (assembly GCF_017814435.1). GTDB lineage: Bacteria > Bacteroidota > Bacteroidia > Flavobacteriales > Flavobacteriaceae > Mariniflexile > Mariniflexile gromovii. Next base: position 42,987 of record NZ_JAGJCB010000026.1, read on the forward strand.
CTGAATTGGATTGCACAAATTGTAAAACCTTTGTAAAGTTACTGCTTTGGTAAAAGCTACTTTGTTGGTCATTTATAAAATACCCAATAAGTTTCCCTTGTTTCATTACAATTTTTTCAAAACCAGCTTTGGTAGCAATCCATTTAATTTGAACGCTATCCAGCAAATCGTTAACTTGTTTTGGCAATTCACCAAAACGGTCTATCAATTCTGTTTCAAACTGTTGCAATTCAGCTTCGGTTTTTATGTCGTTAAGCTTTGTATATAAACTTAAACGTTCGGCAATATTATTTACGTAATCATCAGGGAAAAGCAATTCAAAATCTGTATCGATGGTTACATCTTTAACATAGACTTTTTCAATTTTATGGTCTTCATACAAATCTTTAAACTCATTTTCCTTGAGTTCTTCAATAGCCTCATTTAGTATTTTTTGATAGGTATCGAAGCCAATTTCGTTGATGAATCCGCTTTGTTCGCCACCCAACAAATCACCAGCACCACGAATTTCTAAATCTTTCATAGCAATGTTAAAACCACTACCCAATTCGGTAAATTGCTCTAAAGCAGTAATACGTTTTCTAGCATCATCGGTCATGGCTGAATACTCAGGCGTAATAAAATAACAAAATGCCTTCTTGTTACTTCTACCTACTCGACCACGCATTTGGTGCAAGTCGCTCAACCCAAAATTATTGGCATTGTTTATAAAAATGGTATTGGCATTAGGTACGTCTAAACCGCTTTCCACAATGGTTGTACTTACCAACACATCAAAAGCACCGTTCATAAATGCCAACATCAATTCTTCCAGCTTTTTACCATCCATTTGTCCATGACCAATGCCAATTTTAGCATCGGGCACTAAGCGCTGAATTAAGCCAGCAACCTCCTTAATATTTTCTATACGGTTGTGAATGAAGAAAATTTGTCCGCCACGTTCAATTTCATAGCTCACGGCATCACGAATGGTTTCTTCATTAAAACGAATCACATGACTTTCAATAGGATAGCGGTTTGGTGGTGGCGTGGTGATGACCGACAAATCGCGTGCCGCCATCAAGCTAAACTGAAGCGTTCTGGGGATGGGTGTTGCAGTTAAAGTCAACACATCTACATTATCTTTTAAGGTTTTAAGTTTTTCTTTTACTGCGACGCCGAATTTTTGTTCCTCATCAACAATAAGCAAACCTAAATCTTTAAATTTCACGGTTTTGTTAACCAGTTGATGGGTGCCTATAATGATATCAACTTTACCGTTTTCTAAATTTTCTAAGGTTTCTCGTTTTTCTTTGGCCGTTCTAAAACGGTTTACATAATCTACCGTTACCGGGAAATCCTTTAAACGCTCTGCAAAAGTTCTGGAGTGTTGATACGCCAAAATAGTGGTTGGCACCAAAACAGCCACTTGTTTACCGTTATCAACCGCTTTAAACGCTGCACGAATAGCGACTTCGGTTTTACCAAACCCAACATCGCCACAAACGAGTCTATCCATGGGACGTTCGCTTTCCATATCGGCTTTAATATCGGCAGTTGCTGTACTTTGGTCGGGCGTATCTTCATAAATAAAAGAGGCTTCCAACTCATGTTGCATATAGCTGTCCGGGTTGTATTGATAACCTTTTTCGGTTTTACGTTTGGCATACAATTTTATCAGGTTAAACGCCACATGTTTAACCCTCGATTTTGTTTTCTCTTTAAGCGTTTTCCATGCGGCACTACCTAGTTTATAGATTTTAGGCGGTTTCCCATCCTTCCCATTAAACTTGGTGATTTTATGTAGGGAGTGAATGCTTAAATACAGCACATCGCGCTCGCCATAAACTAATTTAATCGCTTCCTGTTTTTTGCCTTCAACATCTATTTTTTGAAGTCCGCCAAAACGCCCAATACCATGATCGATATGCGTAACATAATCGCCAATATCTAAATTAGTAAGTTCTTTTAAGGTAATGGCTTGCTTTTTGGCATAGCCATTTTTAACATGAAACTTGTGGTAGCGTTCAAAAATTTGATGGTCGGTATAACAAACTATTTGGTTATCGTGATCTATAAAACCTTGATGCAACGAAAGCACAATGGTTTTATAAGGCTTCACTTCCAAATGGGAATCATCAAAAATATCGTGAAAACGTTTCGCCTGTTGCTCGCTCACGCAGGCTATATAATTGGTATAACCCTTATCACAATTAGTATTTAAATCTTCAATTAACAAATCGAATTGTTTGTTGAAAGAAGGTTGTGGGGAGGTGTTGAATTCAATTTGATGAGACGTCTCGACTGTGCTCGACGTGACATTAGGTTTAAAAAACGCAGAACTTCCAAACTCAACAATTGAAAAATCCAATAATTGCTTTTTTAACACCGTAGAATTACAGAATAAGGCTTCGGGTTGGGCATGTTTAATATCTGAAGATAGCGTTTTAAAAGCTTCTTCAGCTTTGGCATAAAAATTGTCGATGCGCGAAAAGAACAAATCGACATTTTTAAAGCACACCACCGTTTTTTGTGCTATATATTCCAAAAAACTTTGTCTGCTTTCTTGCAATAGTTTATTGGCAACATTGGGAATGATGTTGATTTTTTTAATCTGCTCTATGGAAAGTTGCGTTTCCACATCAAAGGTTCTTATACTATCAACCTCATCGCCAAAAAATTCGATACGGTAAGGTTCATCGTTTGAAAACGAAAATACATCCACAATACCACCACGAACTGAAAATTCACCAGGTTCGGTAACAAAATCGACACGTTTAAATTGGTGTTCAAACAATACTTCATTAACAAAATCGATGGATAATTTATCGTTAACCGACACTTTTAAAGTGTTACGTTCCAACTCTTTTCTAGTAACAACTTGTTCAAAAAGGGCATCGGGATACGTAACAATAATGGCTGGTTTTTTTCGGGAATTGATACGGTTTAAAACCTCGGCTCGCAAGAGCACGTTGGCGTTATCGGTTTCCTCAATTTGATAAGGCCGGCGGTAACTACCTGGGTAAAACAGCACATCTTTATCGTTACAAAGTTGTTCTAAATCGTTTAGATAAAAAGCGGCCTCTTCTTTATCATTAAATACAAGCAGGAAAGGCAATTCATTTTGACTGAAAAGACTTGAAACAACAAAGGAAAACGAAGAACCCGTAAGTCCTTTTAAATGTGTTCTACTTTTGGTTTGGGCAATAGCATTTTGCAGATTTTGCGTTTGCAAAGTCTGTGCGTAGGTTTGAGAAAGTATGGTTTTACTCACCTAATAATAGGGTTTTTAAAGTGCAAAGATACTGTTTAGAATTATTTTTGAAATGATTTACCCTAAATTCGTAAATGTTTTTTTGCTTACTGATAGGTTGATGCTTTATTTAGTATTCGCATTAGCGATTGAAGCGGCATCCTTTTTGCCATTAAAAGCAAAAAGATATAGCGGAAAGCGCGACCCTTGTGGTAATGCCCAAAAAGCATTCTAATATTTTAAAAAATGATTTTTATTGATTAACTTAGATAAAAGGAATGATTTTAATATTTTTTTCACTTTAACAAGTACAAAAAAAACGAAAAAAATATGTAGGTTTGCACACTTAAAACAAAAAAAGATATGTCGTTTTCAGATTTATTTGATAGTGGATTTAAAAAGCGTAACGAAGATCATTTTGCTGCTATTGTACGTGTAGCAATGGATGACGGCGTTATTTCAGAAGATGAAAAAGCGTTTTTAGACCGTTTAGCACGTAATTTAGATATTAGCGAGGGTGATTATAAACTAATTTTACAGGATTATAAATCGCATCCTATCAATCCGCCACACGATTACGAAAGACGCTTGGAGCGTTTGTATGATTTGGCACGTATGGTGTATGTTGACCATATTAAGGGTGATAATGAAGAAATTTTACTTAGAAAAATTAGTGTGGGACTAGGGTTTCATCCTGAAAACGTAAAATACGTTGTAGACAAAGCTTTAACTTTGGTAAATAATGGTGTTGATTTAGACACCTTTATTTTCGAAATGAAAAATATGAACAAGTAATTTATACTTGTTTTACCCAATAAAATGCGAGCTTAACGGTTCGCATTTTTTGTTTTTGAAATTTTATTATTTTTTTAACATGCTTTATTTATACATTTACACTTTGTAATTTTTTACTAAATGCTAAAGTTTAATAGTTTGCTTTTAACGCTTGCGTTAAGTTTATTTACCTTTTTTCTTTCTGAAGCTGAAGGTGATTTAGCTATAAAAAAAATTGCGCCTACGCACGATGTTAAAATCGATCATTCTTTTAATGCCTTAGCTATTACCTCAAATAATTCTTTTCAAGAGTTATTAAGCTTTAATACAGAAAAAGAGCCAACCTTCCAAAACCATTTTTACGCTAAAAGCTCTTTAAATAAAGTAGTTTTTGAAAATGAGTTACAATATTTAAAGGTTTGTGATTTTATCGATTTAAAATTAACACCCCAAAGCATTATATACCCTTTTCACTCCTTCTTGTAACCTATTGTTTTTTTAAATATTTAGCAAAACCTCTATCATCACAAATGATCCTGAGGGCTTTAAACAATTCAAAAAAAACAATAATTTAACAATATACAAGATGAAAACATCAGTAGTAATTCTTTCAATAATTTTAACCTTGTGCGTGTTCCTCCCTTTCTTATACTTTATTTTAAACGGAACAAAAAACACAGTTAGCATAAAAAAAAATATCAATGCTGTTTTAAAAGATAGCGGCATTATTTACAGCCTTAAAGAAATATGGCGTAAAAATTTTATTGGTTTAAGTAATGACCATAAAATATTAACTAATATATATTTTGAATCGGGAAAACCTGTAATTTCCAATATTAACATAGAAGACATTAAACAATGCCATGTTATTAAAAATTATAATTACGATAAAAAAAAGATCACAGGTTTAAAAGATTTGTATTTGGAACTATCGTTTAAATCTACAAATAAGCCCAATTTGATTATTAAATTCTTTAATGTGGATGACGATTTAGCTGAAGATTTTGAATTGCAACGTATTGAGAAATGGCATTCATTAATTTCGGATGCGATAGCATTGAAACCTAATTTAAAATTAGCCTCTTAAAAAAACCTTTTATTTTATACTAAATGAGGTTGTCTGAAAAGTGCATTAAGTTTTATTTGTCAGGTTGATTTCTATGATAAAACCAAATTATTTTTATAAATAGTTTGGTTTTTTATTACAGCAAAAATACGGTGAATGATTTTATTTCTCACGGCGTTTAACACAGACATTTTATTTTTGCCCTCA
>NZ_JAGJCB010000027.1 GCF_017814435.1 Mariniflexile gromovii
AATTCAGAGCCTGTCTTAGTTCACTTTATTTCCTTTCTCTTTCTTAAATTTATAAAAACAAATCTAAAGGAGCTTGTCGAAATATTTTAACTTATCGATAATCAATATCGGTTTCGACAAGCTAACTTGACAAATAAAATGTAATTTACTTTTAAGACAGCCTCAAAAATCGTTTAAAACGAGTGGATTATAGGGCAGATTTAAACTGCTCTAAGAAGCGCACATCATTCTCACTTAATAAGCGGATATCACTAATTTGGTGAAGCAACATGGCAATACGGTCTATCCCTACGCCAAACGCAAAACCAGAATATTCTTTAGAGTCAATGTTGCAGTTTTCCAAAACATTAGGATCTACCATTCCGCAGCCACCAATTTCCAACCAACCGGTTCCTTTGGTAATGCGGTAATCCGATTCGGTTTCCAAGCCCCAATACACATCAATTTCTGCACTTGGTTCTGTAAATGGGAAGTAAGAAGGACGCAAACGTATTTTAGATTTCCCAAACATTTGGGTGGTAAAATATTGAAGCGTTTGTTTTAAATCTGCAAAACTGACATCCTTATCAATATACAAACCTTCCAATTGGTGGAAAAAACAATGCGAACGTGCCGAAATAGCTTCGTTACGATACACACGACCCGGTGAAATGGTACGGATAGGTGGTTGATTATTTTCCATATAACGCACCTGTACCGAACTGGTGTGGGTACGCAATAAAATATCGGGATTTGTTTGAATGAAAAACGTATCCTGCATATCGCGTGCCGGATGGTATTCTGGCAAGTTTAATGCGGTAAAATTATGCCAATCGTCTTCAATCTCAGGGCCTTCACTTACGTTAAAACCAATGTTTGAAAAGATATCGATAATTTGATTTTTCACGATAGAAATCGGGTGGCGTGCCCCTATTTGGATGGCATCCCCTGGACGCGATAAATCGCCATAAACACCTTTTACCTCTTCTTTACTTTCAAGTTCTTCCTTTAAGGCGTTTACTTTCTCTTCGGCTGTTTTTTTAAGGGTGTTTATTACTTGTCCGAATTCCTTTTTTTGGTCGTTGGCTACGTTTTTAAACTCAGAAAAAAACTCATTAAGCAATCCTTTTTTTCCTAAGTATTTAATTCTAAAAGCTTCTACTTCCTCTTTGGTTTGTGCTTTAAAAGCATCGGCTTCGGCAATAAGTTCTTTTATCTTGTCTATCATGGTTCGTTCAAAATGATGGCAAATTTAATCAAAATATCGTCATTACGAGGCGAAAACCACCAAGTAATCTTTTAAAATGTAAACAGATTGCTTTGGCAAATACAAACCCAAGGGCGGTTTTTAGCAATTGAAATGACCAAAAAGTTTTGGAAATGCAAATAGATTGTAGTATAAATAATTAAAATTTTAACGTATTTTTTTACAGAAAATAATTTTATATTTACGGGATAACAGTAGCAATAAACTTACCGTAACCAGAATTATTTTTGGGATATGAGTGATGGATGTTGTTATGTAAGGAGTTCGCTACAATTAAACAATAAATGAGCAAAACAAAGGAAACAATAAATCTATCGGAAAAACAATTTGACCTATTTAAAAGTCTATTGATTGCAATCGTCAGTGGATTTAGTGTAGTCTTATTTCAACAAATGTTTTTTAAAAGTAATGTTGACTATGAATTACGGAAAGATATTTTAAAAGATAATTATGAATATTATGTTGCAATTCAAAACTTTGCGGATTTAAATAATTATACCGAATATAATTTTGAAAAAGTACAAAATATCGGAACACCTAGAATACTGATTGACGTCAATACTAATGATACTATTCAGCGAGACACTATTTATGAATACTCAAAAACGAATAAAAAAATTATAATACCAACGATATCTGTAGATAGCTTAAGGCAAAAAAAATGGATAGCTGAAAAAAATTACATCGAGACGAATAAAAACAAAATTGACCAAGATATTTATTTGGATTTTCAGGAAATAGTTAGCATTGTTGAAAATAACTCTTGGCCACAAGAAATCTCCTTTGAGTCTTTAAATAAAAATATCTGGTCTGAAAAAAAATTCGAAAATACTTGGTCTGAAAAAAATATGAAATTACATTATAAAGCAAGTCAATACATAAAAATTAAATAACTGTGGCTAACATGCTATAACAAATAAAAAGTTAAAAAGATTCTGAAAAGCAACAATACACCCTTCAAAACAAAACAGAATCCCTATACCTTTTCCACAAACAAAACGAACAGCATTGGTACTTGGTAATAATTAACACATTGTCACGTCTTAAGTCCTCGCACACAAATACACAACTTTTTCATGTAAATAAACTTTAGGTAAAATTTGAAGAAACACTACGAAATACAGAATAAACTTTTGAGAAGATTGATTTTCGACAATCTGAAAGTGACTTTATTGTTGGTAGTTTTATTTCCAATTTATTTTAAGTTGAAAAACGGAACAGAATTTTTCTTCGAGGAATTTATGATTTGGTTATTAATTGGATTTACTGTTATAACAAATATTCCAGCAATTGTTATTTATTTAAATTATTATCGAGAGAATAAAAACACGAAATTTACTTTAGACTTTGAAGAGGAAAAGATAATTATAACAAAAGACGGAATTGAAAAAGAATATTTAAAAACTGAAATTATAAAATCTACTTATCACTTAGGAATTTATTATAAAAATGCCATTGATAGAGCTGGAAGATTACCAATGCTAATTTCTGATTTTGGTTATTGGGATTTACAATTCAAAAATGGAGACAGATATTATTTAAGTAATATTCTGCACGATTTTCTTCACGAAGCACCTCAAGTTCCAAAAACTAAATATAGATTTAGATTTTATCCTTACATCAATAAAAAGGACACCAAGCAAGCCATAAACCTAAATGAAAAACCAAAAAAAGAAAAAACCTTAACGGAAACCTTTATTGAAAAATTTAAAACCAAAAATGATAAACAATTAAGAGAAATTATAGACAATAAAAAAAGTTATCAGAAAGAAGCTGTGGAAGCTGCGGAATTTGTTCTGAAAAATAAAAACGTTGGCATCAATTAATAAATGAAAATACTTAAACTAACTTTTTTATTTCTATTAATATCCAACATGTGTTACAAACAAAATCCTGAAAACCCACAATATTCAACCTTCAAAATAAAAACAGAATCTCTATTTCTTTTCCATTAACAAAACGAATAGGATTGGTACTTGGTAATGATTAACAGATTGCCGCGTTCTGCTTCCTCGCCATGACGTAAAGAACTACTGGATATACTCGGTTTCTAAAAAGTAGTTTACAATGGCTTCTTTCATTAAAACACTTTGCTCGCCTGCTTTTAAGTGCGGTAAGGTTTCAATGGTTTTGTAATGTGGCCAACCTTCGGCATCCACAAAATCGAGCTCGTAATAGCCATAGGGTGCCAAAAGTTTGCAAATGGCAATGTGCATTAAATCGAGTTTGTGGTCTTTTTTAAACTCACGGTCAAACTGCCCAAGCTCTTGCACGCCTATTAAATAAATAATGGCATCGAGGTCCAGCGTATCGCCATCGGCAAATTGATTGGATAGTTTGTTTACTACCAATTCCCAACGTTCTTTTAATTGTTCGTCTCTAGACATTTATTGAGTTGAAAAGTTTAAAGTTTTAAAAGTTCAAAGTTAGCAAACTTCTAGGTTCTTGCAGATAGTTATGCTTAAAATTGAAAAAAATTGTAGGTTTGTTAAAACGGATTACACATGGTGGCTTTGGATGTTGTTTTATTGGCCTTTTTGGTACTTGGATTTGTAAGAGGCTTTTGGCGTGGTTTTTTTGTTGAAATAGCATCGTTAGTGGCTTTGGTAGCGGGTGTTTATGGCGCATTTCACTTTAGTGCCTATGCCTCGGAATTTTTAAGGGAAAAAGTAGATTGGAATGAAAACACCATAAACATTGTAGCCTCTTTTGGTACGCTGATACTGATAGTTTTGGCCATTGCTTTGGCGGGCAAAGCGTTAACAAAAATTGCCGATTTTGCCGCTTTGGGATTGTTTAACAAGCTTTTGGGAGCTCTTTTTGGTGGTTTGAAAATTGCCGTTATTTTAAGTGCAGTGCTTATTGTTTTTGAAAAGATGAACCGCCCTGTTCCTTTTACAGAAGAAGCTGATAAAGAAGTTTCGGTTTTATATGCGCCCGTAAAATCTATCATTCCGTTGATTTTCCCCAATTTAATGGTGAATGGAAAACCTATTGGTGATGATTTGGATGAAGAGGAAGAAATAAATATGCAAAGTGCCTTGCTTTTTTTGAAGGATTAAGAAGTTAACTGCTTATCCGAAATCAAACATTAATTACTGTCTCCTCGAGCATTGCCGAAATCAAAACATGTTTTGGTTGAAGGTCGTTCGCAAAGCGAATCGAGTGGTTATTAAACTTAACAACTTCAAAGTGAGGTCTCGACTGCGCTCGACCTGACATGGAGAATTTTATTATGATTGATTACGGATATGCGATAAAATTAATCCAAATGATAAATCTCTCGGATGCTTTCAAGGATATTTTCAAAATCTATTTTTAAATCTATCAATTCCCCTGTATGAACATCGAACACCCAACCGTGAACTTTTAATCCGCGTTCTCTGGCTGCTTTTTGTACCGCTGCCGTTTTAATCAGGTTTACACATTGCTCTTGAACGTTAAGCTCCACAAGGCGTTCGTACTTTTTTTCTTCATCTGGAATAGCATTCAACTCGGTTTTATGGATACGGTACACATCGCGTATGTTACGCAACCATGGGTTTAGAAGACCCAAATCGGCCGATTGCATTGCTGCTTTTACACCGCCGCAAGCATAGTGCCCGCAAACCACCACATGATTTACTTTTAAATGCTCTACAGCATAATTCACTACCGACATTACATTTAAATCGATGCTAATTACCATATTGGCGATGTTACGATGTACAAAAACCTCACCAGGACCTAAACCCATGAGTTCTTCGGCAGTAACACGACTATCGGAACAACCAATAAATAATAATTCTGGACTTTGACCTTCACCTAAATTTTCAAAGTATTTGGCATCGGTAGCCAATTTATCTTTAATCCATTGTTTATTGTTCTTAAAGACTCTATCTAGGTTCATATAGTATGGTGTTTGGTTAAAGATACATTAAAAATCAACCTAAGGATACGAAGTAGTTTCCAAAAAAAATATTTTTATTTTGAGGTAAGTTTCGGTGGTATTAAAGTGCTTTGATGTCTTCGGCAGAAATCCAACCCGTTTTACCATCTTGAAGCTTTATTTTTTTCCAATTATCTAGCGTATCTAAAACTTGTACTTTGGTGCCTTCGTGTAACCTGAAAGATTCTTCACTTCTATTGTTCGGGGCATTTTTTACCAAACTTTCCTTTGCAAATACAATAGCTGGCTGGTCCTTTTTATCTAAGTTGTATTTATGGAAAGCAAACAACAAGGCAACACACATGATGGCCAAAGCGGTTAAACTCCCTAAAAAAGCAAGCCGTTTTCTTAATGAGGAATAGGCAAAATAATAGACCAAAAACAAGATAACAAAACAAAACACAAAAGCTATGGCGGTTTTAGCCCACCCATCAAAAGTCATGCTGTTGGTAGCATTGTTCAAAATTTTTGATAAGCCTGCTTCTGGAACCACATCTATGGCATCAATGGTCATGTTTTGTGCAAAAGCTAGGTTATTTTTTATGTCCTCATCATTGGGCGACAACTGTAAAGCCTTTTCGTAATAATAAATACTTGGTGCTATGTTGTTTAACTTGTAATGTGCATTTGCTAAATTGAAATACAGTTCTGCCGAATGGTTTTTAGTATCTAAAATGCTTTTGTACTTATCTATAGCTTCGCCATATTTCCCTTCGTTGTACAAGGCGTTTGCCTGTTCAAAAATAGCTTCGTTTTGGGCTAATACTGCAAAACTGAACAAAAACGATAGTATGTAGAGTAACTTTTTCATCTTAACGTGCTTGTTTATCTATTAATGAAATGGTTTTAGCTGCTTTCTCATAATCTTCTTGCATGGTTACAATATCTATGGGGGTGTAACGCGCTAACTCGCAGCTTTCCAAAATACTAAAGAAATCTTTAACCACACCTGCATCTACTTGTTTCTCGGTAAGTAAGGTATCGATGCGTTCTTTACTTAATTCGTAGGTTTCAATATGTAATTTCGCCTTTAAGTAATTATGCAGTGCTTTTTCCAAAGCAATATAAAAGGCTTCTTTTTTACCAAGCGATTTTTTGGCACTGCTTAAGTATTTTCTAGCCAGTTTATCGGCCTTTCTAATTCTATTTCCATACACATCGGCATCTCTAGTTGCTTTTTTGTTTCTTATAACAATAGCTAATGGAATGGCTAAAAAAGGCAATAGCAACAAACTCCAAAAGGTGGTAGTTTTGAAAAAAGTGGTACTGTGTACGCTTTCAAAATTGGTGCTTGTTTTAATATATGCAAACTGGTCTTTGTTTAAAACTACGGGTTGTTTTCCATTATTGGCAACCGCTGCACTGTTAGCGTTCGCGTTATTAATGGGGCCATCCAACACATCTAAAACAATCTCATCGGAAGATAATCGTTTATAGGTTTCGGTTTTTAAATCGAAATACGAAAAGGAAATACTCGGTATGGGATACTTGCCCTTAAATTGTGGTACAATGGTATAACTATCGGAAATGGCACCTTGCATGCCCGCTAAGGTTGTATTAACTTCTTCTTTATGTTCGGGTTCATAAACCTCCAATGAACTTGGTAGCGTTACTTTAGGAAGCTTAAAAAGTTTTAAATTCCCGTTTCCTTTAACCGCGACTTTTAACTGCAACGATTCGGATGCGCTTAATTCCTTTTTTGAAGGTGTAACATCAAAAGTAAAATTCCCAACGGCACCAGAAAAATCTAATGGCTTGCCTTGTTCGGGCAATGGTTTTACCGTAATGGTGCTATTGCCCGCCGAAACCACTTTGTTGGTACGCGTCATTAAAACACTTCCAAAAATATCGCGTCTGTTGGATGGCACGCGCAAAGCAATGTCCAAACTTAAAGGTTCTATTTCAAGCTTTCCGGTTTTTTGAGGATACAAAACCACTTTCTTTAAAACCAAAAAGCGGTAATCTTCACCTTTAAAAGTTCCGTTTTGTACTTTTTGACCTTGCGTATCTATATTCTGGCTCCAAAAATCGTTATAGCGTGGGCTGTCCAATTCATTCCAGTTATCTACCGCTATATTTGGAGACACGTACAATTTGTAAACTACCGTAATGGCTTCGTTTAAATAAGGATTGGTTTTTGAAATTTCAGCAATTAAATGAATGCCTTCTGAAGCTATATAATCTGGATTATTAGGGTCTTTAGGTACTTCTACTGCTGCCGTAACCTCAATGTTAATGGGTACTGTTTTATACGTTTCGCCTCCAATATTAATAGTTGCCTGTGCAATGGTGAAGTTCCCGCGGCTTTTGGGAGCTAAAAAATAACTATAGGTTTTTTTGAAACTTCTAACCCCATTGATCCATGAATTGCTAACCGATTGATTGGGGCCACCAACGACGTTGAAATTGGAAAAATCGGGCGGATTGAAATTATCGCCATCTTGATTCATTTCAAAATCGATACGCAAACGCTCATTTACCCCAAGTTTTTGTTTACTTACTTTGGCATCAAACTTAACTTGTGCTGAAGCTATACTTGTAACAAGTACGATTAGTAGTAGGTATGTGTGTTTTATAAGTTTCATAATGATTTACGATTTTAGAAGTACGATTTACGATTTTGAAGATGTAGAAATCAAAACTCGTAATTCATAATTCGTAATTCGTTTTACCAATCTTTATCAGTTTTTACTTTTATTCCTTTTTGCTTTTCGGCATTTACTTTTTCTTGAACTTTTTGTTCTTGATTGTTCATGGCTTCTAGCAGACTTTTAACCTGTTGAGGCGACATTTGCCCTGGACGTGGTTGCTGGGGCTGTTGTTTTTCATCTCCTTTTCCTTTATCGTCCTTTTCATCTTTAGGCTTTCCTTTATCATCTTTTTTATCATCACCTTCTTTTTGGTCTTGATCGCCTTTATCCTTTTGGTCTTGGTCTTTTTTATCGTCGCCTTCTTTTTTGTCCTGATCCTTTTTATCGTCCTTTTTATCTTTATTATCCTTGTCGTCTTTCTTATCGTCTTGATTGTCTTTTTGTTGTTCAGCACATATTTTAGCTAAACCTAAATTGTAACGCGTTTCTTCATCGGTTGGATCGTTTCTCAAAGCGTTTTTGTAAGCTTCAACCGCTTCTTGGCATTTTTTGTTTTCCATAAGCACATTGCCTATGTTGTGGTACGCTTTATGTTTTTCTTCTTTTGAAGTTGCAATTTTAGCCGCTTGATCCAATCGGTACAGCGCTTCTTCTAAATTTCCTTTTTTTATGTAAGAACTCCCTAAATTATAAATACCCGCAACGCTTGTAGCTTGCTCTGAAATGGCCTTTCTATATTCCTTTTCAGCTGAAACAAAATCCTTTTCATTAATTAAATTATTGGCCTCGTACACATAATTATTTGCTTTTTTAGCTGCCAATAAAGCTTCCTTGTCTTTCTCTTGCGAAAAGGAAAAGGTTGCGGTTAATGTTATTATAATTAAAATTATATGCTTCATATTATCATTCTTTAATCAACTTATAAATATATAAAACCTAATAACTGCTTCTAGTTAAAGGTTTTATAAAAAATAAACATTAACGAGTAACGAATGCTGATTTTGAATTGCTGAATCACTAATTATTATTCCCATTTATGTTCCAATATCAAAAAATCGTTATTCTGAATTCGTTATTCTTTAGAGGTTTTCGTTAAATAAATTCAATTTTTTTAACCAAGCAGTTTTACGGTCTAATAAGAAAATATCGAGCAGTAAAAAGAGAACAGCAAATGCTAAAAACCATTGAAATTGGTCTTTAAAATCGGCATATTCCTTCGTTTCAAACTCTTTCTTATCCATGCCGTTTAAAATATCACCTATTTTTTTAACGACATCGTTTGTGTTTCTTCCGTTCAAATATACGCCATTGGCTTCGGCTGCAATAGTTTTAAGGGTTTCTTCATCCAAACGGGTAATAACCGTTTCGCCTTGGCTGTCTTTTTTGTAATTCAATACAATACCATTACGTTTTTCTGGGATGGGACCTCCTTTTACATCGCCAACACCAATAGTGAAAATTCTAATACCTGCTTCCTTGGCTTCTTCGGCCACTGCTGCTGCTTCCTCGCTGTGGTCTTCACCATCAGAAATAATGATTAGAATACGATTGGTTTGCTCTTCATCATCAAAATAGGTGGTTGCCAATTTTATGGCTTCATTTATAGCGGTTCCTTGTGATGATAACATATCGGTATTCATACTTTGAAGGAACATTTTTGCCGAACCATAATCGGTTGTAATGGGCAACTGCGGAAATGCTTTAGCAGCATAAGCGATAATACCCACACGGTCGCTAGCCAAATTATTGATGATTTGAGTTACCAATTGTTTTGCTTTGTCTAACCTGTTTGGGGCAATATCTTCGGCAAGCATACTTTTTGATACATCGACAGCAAACACAATATCAACGCCTTCGCGTTTTATGGTTTCCAATTTCGTGCCAATTTTTGGGTTTACCAAGGCAATCGCTAAACAGGCAAATGCTAAGCTTAGCACCACTATTTTTAATACCGATTTGAACAATGACGTATTGGGGCTTAATTTTTTAAGCAATGCTTTGTCGGCAAATTTGCGTTGGGTGCGGTGTTTCCAAAATTGAAGCACCAAAAAGAATAGGATGATTACCGGAATAACTCCTAATGCCCAAAACCATATTTTTTCGTCTAATTGATACATTAATTGTTTATTTGTTTTTTGTGGATTTGTTTATTTTATAAATACAAATTCACAAAATTTTTAATAAAAGTAGGTCTCGACTGCGCTCGACCTGACATTTCAGTTTCTATACAAAACTTCTAAAAAGTGTGTTTCTAAGTAAAAACTCTATTAATAAAAATAAGCCCGCTAACAATACCAACGGACGGTATTTTTCCTCATAATTGTAATATTTAAACTCTTCAACATCCGTTTTTTCAAGTTTATTTATTTCATTATATATTTCTTCAAGCTTTTTGTTGTTTGTGGCTCTAAAATATAAACCACCAGTAACTTTTGCTATGTCTTTAAGTAAGGCCTCATCAATTTCAACGGGAACACGTGCGTATTGAAACTGCCCATTTCTTGGGTCTAACGCTACGGGCGATAAGGCCATTCCGTTTGTTCCTAATCCGATTGTATAGGTTTTAATACCATATTCAACTGCCAATTCACTAGCGATTTTTGGGTCTATAAAACCTGTATTATTAACCCCGTCAGTCAATAAAATAATGACTTTACTTTTTGCTTTACTATCTTTTAATCGGTTTACTGATGTTGCCAACCCCATACCAATGGCAGTTCCTCCTTCTATAATCGTGTTATATTTTATATCTTTTAATGACCTTAATACAATTGATTTATCACTGGTAACAGGTGTTCTTGTATAGCTTTCACCTGCATATTCCACCAAACCTATTCTGTCGTTCGGTCTGCCTTTAATAAATTCTGCCGCTACGTTTTTTAAGGCTTCCAATCGGTTTGGAGATAAATCTTTAGCCAACATACTCGCCGAAACATCAATGGCCATTACAATATCAATACCTCTTGTTGTTTTGGTTCTTGAAGAAACATCTACCGTTTGTGGTCGTGCCAATGCTGTAATTAGTAGAGCCAATGCCAACAAACGCAGTATGAACAAACCGTGTTTTAATTTTGGCAATACCGAATGGGTAAGTTTAAACCCTTTTATGCTAGATATTCTAAGTTCGGCCGTTTGTTTTTTGTGCTTAAAAATATACCACACAATAGCCAAAGGCAAAATTAGAAGTGCCCAAAACCATTGTTTATTTAAAAAATCGATGCCTTCAAACATTATTCTTCTGCTTTTTTAAGTTCAACTGAATTTAAAATACGCGCTATCATTTGGTCTGCATACTCATCATCCAAAGGATAGGATAAAATAATTTGCTGCAACACATTTTCTGAAGTAAACTGCAACAACACATAATTTCCTTCTTGAACTTTCTGCGTTATTGGGTTTTTAACTTTTAATGTACCATAGGTTTTCAACCCTTCGGCGCCATTTGGTGTTATAAACTTATCTCTTAGTACCACAATGTCTTGCGCACCTTGAGCTTCAATGCCTTTAAGACTTCCTTCGGAAGCTTTTTCTAAATCAATTTTATTTTCACCTAAATTTTTATAGGACGTAGTCGAAACCATAACACTGAACATGTCCAACAAGGTTCCGTACATAAAAGCCGTTTGCGTTACTTGGGCTTTCATTTCATCGGGTAATGGAAGCTCTACACGTGTTAGCACTTTTGGTGTTGAAATGGTAACTGGTGGGAAACCGTATTCGCTGGTTACCCATTCGCCTTCTAAAAGTTCTACGCTATCGTGACCAATAATAGTGTCTTTTACATAGTTGAAACCATATTTTAAACCAAAACCAACAAATGTTGCCATTAATAGAAATACACCAATTACAACGGTAACAATAACTTTTTTGCGTTTCTTTTTGCGTTCTAACTCCTCGCGGTATTTTTCATCCAAAAGTTTTTCTTCCTCGGTGGGTTCTGGAAGTGCTTCTTTTACATGGTCTATTTCAATATCAATGGTTTTTCTATCTATTTTGGCAAGCTCTACATCTACCGCAGATTTTGCGAATTTTACCAAATCGGCACGTTTTAAGATGCTTTCTAAGTTTCTAATATCTTCTTTACTTAGCTCTATTTGATTGCTTTCTTTAAGGATGTTAAGTCGGGTAATCAACTCGTCCGTAGTGCTTTCCAAAGCCTTATCATAAACTTTTTCATCAAGATATTTTCTAATAATGAAGGTAAGCTCCGAATAATATTCTTTTATAGATTCGGTTTCCAAATAATGGCTTTCGTCAAGCTTTCTTAAGGCTAATTTTGCTCTGTCGTAAGGTGGTAATAAGGCTATTTGTTCTGCTTCGGTTAATGGTTTTTTTCGCCAAATGAACCAATACATTAAAAACCCAATCACACCAATTATTAAAAGCGTTATCAATAAATATTTCCACCAATCGCTGCCTTTTTTATCAACCTCTATGATGGGTTTTATATCATAAAGCCCTTGTTTTGTAGTATCTACAACCACATTATTAACCTCAACTTTTAACGAATCGGTAAAAAATGTTTTATCGCCAATAATTATTTTTTGCCTTGGAATGGTGTATTTTCCAGAATCGAATTGGGTTAAACCATACTTTTTTATCAGGTTGTATCTATCGTTCTTTTTGATGGTATCAATGGCGTACGATTCAATCATTTCCAAAGGTGAAAATGTTTGCCCTTCGGGGAACACCACCAAGCTATTTGGTTTGCTTTCCACTTCAATTTTATAGGTAATTTGTTGTCCTATTTTGATTTTTGTGGAATCGATTGACGATTTTACCTGTGCGTTTAAGACACTAGACGATAGAATCAAGAAGAAAGAAAAAAAGACCAATGACAGATGCCTGTTGACCATGGCTTTCATATTCGTAATTCGTAATTCGTAATTCATAATTTGTTTATCCTCTTCTTTTAAAATACCCCAACATTTTTTTTACATAACTCTCGTCCACACGGCAATCGATGGTACCTGCGCCCGATTTTGTAAAACTCTCTCTGTAATAATCTACTTTTTCTTGGTAGAACTTAGCGTAATTTAAACGCACCTTTTTTGATGATGTGTTAACCAGCATATACTCGCCCGATTCTTCGTCTTGCATCTGGACCACACCCAAATTTGGTATGTCTTCTTCACGTTTATCGTATACTCGAATACCTGTTACATCGTGTTTACCAGAAACAATTTTCATGGTTTGATTGTAATCATCCGCAATAAAATCAGATAGTACAAACACGATGGCTTTCTTTTTCATAACGTTTTGCATGAATTTTAAAGCTTCGGCTAAATTGGTTTGTTTGCTTTCCGGTTCAAACTCAATCAATTCTCTAATGATACGCAATACGTGGGAGCGTCCTTTTTTTGGCGGGATGTAAAGCTCCACTTTATCTGAAAATAATATCAGCCCTATTTTATCGTTATTCTGGGTTGCCGAAAACGCCAAAGTAGCGGCAATTTCAGTAACCACTTCATTTTTAAATTGGGTATCGGTACCAAACATTTCAGAGCCCGAAACATCTACCATAAGCATCATGGTAAGTTCGCGCTCCTCTTCAAAAACTTTTACAAAAGGTTCATTGTAACGTGCTGTAACGTTCCAATCGATATTTCTAACATCATCACCAAATTGGTACTGGCGAACTTCGCTGAAAGTCATACCTTTCCCCTTGAAGGTAGAATGGTATTCACCTCCAAAAATATGATCGGACAAACGGCGTGTCTTAATCTCTATTTTCCGTACTTTTTTTAGTAATTCTTTAGTATCCATTTTTTAATTTACGATTGTAGATTTTTGATTTACGACTTCATACATTACTGAAAATCATAAATCGTCATTCGTTATTCTAAAATCTGAAATCCTATGGTACTTCTATTTCGTTTACTATTTTGTTGATGATGTCTACCGACGTTACATTTTCAGCTTCCGCTTCGTAAGTAATGCCAATTCTGTGTCTTAGCACATCATAAACTACGGCACGTACATCTTCAGGAATTACATAACCACGACGTTTGATGAAAGCATAACATTTTGCTGCGGTAGCTAAATTGATACTTCCACGAGGTGATGCTCCAAACGAAATAAGTGGTTTTAAATCGGCAAGTTTATATTTTTCTGGGTAACGCGTAGCGAAAATAATATCAAGAATGTATTTTTCAATTTTCTCGTCCATGTACACATCACGAACTGCTACCTGCGCTTTTAAAATTTGTTCTACGGAAACTACGGGGTTTACTTTATCCCAAGCACCTTTCATGTTGGCGCGCATAATTAGTTGCTCTTCAGCAATTTTTGGGTAGTCAATCACTGTTTTAAGCATGAAACGGTCTACTTGCGCTTCTGGTAATGGATAGGTTCCTTCTTGCTCAACAGGGTTTTGGGTTGCCATTACTAAAAATGGTTTGTCTAACTTAAAGGTTTCATCTCCAATGGTTACTTGTTTTTCCTGCATCGCCTCAAGTAATGCCGATTGCACTTTTGCAGGTGCACGGTTAATCTCATCTGCCAATACGAAGTTTGCAAAAATAGGTCCTTTCTTGATGGAGAAGTCGTTAACCTTCATGTTGTAAATTAAAGTACCGGTAACATCGGCAGGTAATAAATCTGGGGTAAACTGTATTCTGCTAAAGCTACCATGAACAGCCTGTGCCAAGGTATTAATGGCCAAGGTTTTCGCCAATCCGGGAACACCTTCAAGCAAAATATGTCCTTGCCCTAGCAAACCAATAAGCAAACGTTCAACCATATGCTTTTGCCCTACTATGACCTTGTTCATCTCTAGCATCAGTAAATCAACAAAAGCACTTTCCTTTTCAATTTTTTCGTTAATTGTCTTAATATCAATAGTACCTGTTTCTTCCATCATTTATATTTTTTTTAACGCCCGAATATACTAAGCTTATTTGAGCAGTGCAAATTGTTAAAATTTTTCTTTGAACGCTGTTAAATATTGGTTAAAATAATTGGGGTACAGCGTTAATACTAGGTTAAAATAAAAAGAGCAGCTTCCTTAAGAAACTGCTCTTTAACTATTTGATATTGTTTAATTTATTGAGCCACCAATGTAATATCTGCTAAAGTAGTTAGCATATTAGCTGTTACTATAGCTTCTATATCTTGCGATACATATCCTGCAGCACCAACCGTTACTGTGTAAGTTCCGGCTGGAAGATTTTCAATTAAGAATTCACCATTAGCATTAGAATCAACCGTTGCCAGAACTTCAACCGAGCCTTTTAATTTTACAGTTACTGCAACAACGATATCATTTGTTACATCTCCACTAATAGAACCTGGCTTTAATTGTAATTCAATAGGGTTTGAAATAGTAGTCGTTTCTCCATTAACAACGGTTGCCATCGCGCTTCCAGAACCGTAATTAGAAGTTTCATCTAAAGGTGTAACAACAACCTCATAAGTTCCGGCAGGAACTCCCCATAAGGCAAAAGCACCATTTTCATCTGTATTTGCTGAAATAATAAAATCATCATCCGTTTCTGGCGTTCCTTTATCATCTACCAATACGGATGCTACCGCAGGTACATCTGACGGACTTACTGTACCTTGAATAATCCCTGAACTAACTTCTGCACTCGCATAAAGCACAGGCTTTAAGATAATGTTGCCTGAATTTCCGGCCATTACAATAGATTTTTCCACATCAAAATCTAACACAAAATCATAAGTAAATCCTTCTTCTAAAACCGTGTTTATTTTCACCTTCAAACCAGATTGTTGCGCACTTGGTGTTTTAAGTTCGTACTCCGCATCCCCAGTCTCACCTTCTATAACGATGGTATTTCCATTGCCCAATACCAAACGCATTTGGCTTAATGTTCCAGCAGGTATTGGAAAACGATCTACCAGAACCTTACTAAACCCGCCAGTAAAATCTAATAAATTAACCGTTCCGTTTTCTGCGTTTAAAGATATCCATCCACTATCGCTGTCTGAATCATCATCCATTTTGACCATAACATCTACAATCTCTACATTAACAGCTTTATAATCGCCCGGAGCATCCACAAGTCTTACTGATATGGTTGGATCCGATTTGTCAATACTATTAGAATCTGAATCTGTACAAGAAAAAACAAACGCTAATAATAGTAAAGAGAATAAAAGTTTTAATTTTTTTAGAGTTTTCATAAACATGCTATTTTTTAAATTTACACTATAGTTTTATATACGCACATCTTTGTTGATTTGGATGCTTTAAACTATTTCAACCAAAATTTAACGCTTGTTTTTAAAGGTCAACATTTTAATACCCATGGTACAATCTACTAAAAATCAATCATAAAGAACATTTAAAAAGTAAAATCAAAATATTAAATACAATTTAAGTATTTTTATAAATGTATTAAAAAACAACATTAACAAATGGCAAAAACAGCCTTAATAACGGGTGCAACAAGTGGTATTGGATTTGCAACTGCCTGCGAATTTGCAAAACATGGCATGCGCTTAATTTTATGCGGAAGACGTTTGGAACGCCTACATGCCTTACAAGAAGCACTTAGCAAGCTCACCAATGTGCATATTTTAAATTTTGATGTGAGGGATAAAACCGAAACTTTTAAAGCCATTGAGTCGCTACCCGAAAATTTTAAACAGATAGATATTTTAATTAATAATGCAGGAAACGCCCATGGTTTAGACCCCATTGATGCCGGGAGTTTGGACGATTGGGATGCCATGATGGATATAAACGTAAAAGGTTTATTGTATGTAAGCAAAGCCATTATACCACAGATGACGGCAAGAAAATCAGGGCATATCATCAATATTGGTTCATCGGCAGGAAAAGAAGTGTATCCAAAAGGCAATGTATATTGTGGGAGTAAACATGCTGTTTTGGCCATTACGGAAGGTATGCGTATTGATTTGAATCCATATGGCATAAAAGAGGTGCTATTAATCCAGGCTTGGTAGAAACCGAATTTTCTCAAGTACGTTTTAAAGGTGATAAAATTGCCGATACCGTTTACAAAGGGTTTAAAGCACTACAAGCCGAGGATGTTGCTGAAGTTATCTATTTTGCCATATCACGACCGCCTCATGTGAACATTGCCGATGTATTGATGTTTTGTACGGCACAGGCAAATAGTGTTACAGTAAATAAAGAACTTTAAACTAAATACATGAGATTTCCGCCTGCGCGGGAATGACAAGAGATGATCAACAAACGCCTACTTATAAAAAACCTATTATCGCATAACGATGAAAATAGCTTTTACGACAAAAAGCGCAAAATTGATATTAGTTTTAAAGAAGGTAAAGCGAAGTTTTTAAAACATATTTGTGCACTTTCAAATAGCAACCCAAAAAACAACTCCTATATTGTTATTGGTGTTGAAGATGTCGACAACGATATTGTTGGTGTCGATTTTTTTGATGATAGTAAAATACAAAACCTCATCAATGCCTATTTAACAAACCCACCTATTGTTCAATACGAGAACATCCCATTTCCGCACTTACCAGACCACAAAGTAGTGGGTTTGGTTACCATTCGCCCAACCGGAAAATTAACCTCATTAAGAAAAAACATTTGGAAATATTACGGTGGCTCGGTGTTTTTTAGAGATGGCAGCATGAGCATGCCCAAAGTGTTTGATATTGAAGTTAAAGATGTTAATTCTAAAATTGTAGAGTCTATTGAAAACAACTCACAAAACAACATAGAACACACCTTAAATGGTGTTTTCGATTTTTTAAAAAAACGCAAAGATTACAATCCGCAATACAAGGTTTTTAAAGAATATTTTGTGGTTTGTTGGGCAGGTCAAAAAAAAATAATTAAAAATGAAACTTTTTTCTCTAGAGTTGATATTGAATTAATAAACGAGCAAGTACGATTGTTTTTTTCGGCTTTAGATGAAGTTGCCATTTTTATTGATGAAGATTCTTTTAAAATTATTGAATACGTTAATCTTGGATTTCAAAATTCCAATAAATACTATCAATTGGAAGAAACACTCATCAATTTTGAGCATAATGCAAATTACACTATCGAAACAAAATTATTGTTTGAAGCTCCTCAATATGATAAAAAAGTGCTTCATCATATTTACAATACCACAAATGCCCTTTTGGAAAAACTAAAAAAGGGGCTTTCTTTTACAAAATCGGAAGAAATGGATTTAAAAAACTTGCCCGTAACCTATCTTATCTGTTACCTTAATCTGTTTCATGAAGCCATAGATAAATTGGAGGAAGCAAAACCATATTTAAGAGCATATAGTGACGAATTATACCATCTATACAAAGAGTCAATGCGTGTTTTAAGAAAGGTAAAATACAGTTAATCGAATTTAAATTAACTTAACCTAAAATTAACTTTGGTGCTTTTTTTCTCACGAAATAAAACTTATATTTGTCCCGCTATTAATCTTTTTAAGATACAACCTTGTTCCTCCCGATATAGTTTCGGCATTGGAGCAAGGTTTTTTTTATTAGATAAAATTCATTTGGTTAAACGACCTGTTTAGAATTTTGCTATCATCTACTACCAACCATTTGTTTAATACCGTAGCATAAATAGTTCTAAAATCTATTTCGAATTTTAAATCGCCGTTATCGTCTAAATCACTTAAACTGGCCATGTTGTTATAAACGCCTTGCTTTTTCAAGTTATCGCCAATTACAAACACATTGTTTGCTGTCCCATGGTCGGTCCCTACACTGGCATTTTGATTTACACGACGTCCAAATTCTGAAAACGTTAGCACCAAAGTATCTTTAAACGTGTTGTTTGCTTTTAAATCTTCAACAAAAGCCTCAACAGATTCGGCATAAATTTTTAAAAGTCTTTTTTGGGCATTTAACTGATTTACATGCGTATCAAATCCGCTTAACGATGTGTAAAACACTTTGGTTTCCAAACCGGAATTGATAAACTGCGCTGTTGTTTTAAGTTGATTCCCGAATTTATTATTTGGATACTCTTTTTTTGAAGTAACCGTTTTACTGGTTTCGTAAATATACTTTGCCGATGATTGTGCTTCAATCATGGTTTTATACAAGTAGCCTAAATTATGTTCGCTTAAATGCGCATCGTTTTGGTGTTTCCCTAGATTTTTAAAGTAAGGGTCTCGCAAGAGATTAAACAAGCTTTTAGCATCTTGTGTGGCAATGCCATTTATATTTTCACCTTTTAAAGCTAATGATAACGTATCATCTACCTCAATAACATTATAAGGCTGTTTGCCATAATTATCTAAATAACGCCCTAACCAACCTGTTTGCGAAAATTTATTGGAATCGGTTGCTGTTTGCCAAATATCCATAGACCTGAAATGTGAACGCACCGGATTTGGATAGCCTACATTATTGATGATGGATAAATAGCCATTATCGTATAACCTTTTTAAAGGCATTAAACTGCTATGCAACCCCAGTTCATCATTTAGATTTATAACCTCGTTTTTTGGAATCCCTAAGGTGGGACGTTCTTTATAATATAAATCGTTTCTAAAAGGAATAACGGTATTTAACCCATCGTTTCCTCCAGATAGTTGAATAATAACCAAACGTTTATACCCCAAGCTGCTACTTGCAACTTGCTCAAAAGCTTTTACAAAACTTGGCACAAAAAATAAGCTACTAGCTAAAGATGACTGTTTTAAAAATTTTCTTCTGTCCATAATTAACACATTTGGTATTCTGGCAACGACATAAGTTGTATACCATACTCTTTTTTAGACACCTTGCTTAATGAATTTAAATAACTACTGGCCTCAGGGTTTAATTCGCTTAACAAAATATAATCTTGCAAGTCTTTTACATTTACATCTTTGAAATTTTTATTGAAGGTTTCCCAATCATGCTGTATTTTGAATTTCCTTCCGTAGGTGTTTTTAAATGCAGATTTTTTTACCGCCATCATATCGTCAGATTCGCCCAATTCAGTTTTAGAAATATAGGCATCGTTTAAAAGAATGGATGGCAATTTTAAACGCAGTACAATGGTGTTGCTATCTATCCAACTTTTTCCACCTTTCCAACCTGCCACATTGGGAGGGTCCAATAAGGTTTGTCCTAATTGCTTTTGAATGTATAAAAGTTGTCTTGGATTGTTGAATTGCACAGGAACCAAAACATTCAACCCCACTAAAAACTCTATGGGCGATTTTATTTTTGTTCCAATATTTTCTGGGTTGTAAAACCAATCGGAACTAAACACAAAACGCATCAAAGTTTCAATATTATAGTCTTTATAAAACACATCGACCATTTGTTTTATATGTGTTTCATTTAAAGCATCGTTTACAAAATAGCGGTATATTTTTTCGCAAATAAATTTAGCACATTGCTTTTGTTCTAAAATAATATCAATAATATCCTCTCCATTAAAATTACCTGTTTTTCCAAAAAAAGTTTTGATGGAGGCATCGTGGGTATAGCGCCTAAAAACAAATTCACCATTAAAATTATGGCTATAACCCGTAAAAGCTTTGGCGCTTTCTTTAATATCATTTTCGGTATAATGGCCTTCACCTAAAGTGAACAATTCCATAAGCTCGCGCGCAAAATTTTCATTGGGCTTTTGCTTTTTATTTTGCTTCGTATTTAAATACTTTGTCATGGCAGCTTCTTTTGAAACGGCGTTTACAAATTCTTTAAAATTGCCCAAAGCATGTTGGCGCAACATATTGTTAAACTGCTGAATGTACACCACGTTGTTATCTTCGCAAACAAAAACATTTGCCCAAAACAACGTCATTTTTTCTCGTAAAAGTTCCGATGGGTTGATAAGTCGGTTTACCCAAGCTACATTTAGATCTATGGTTTTTTCGCGACTTAATTGTTGAAGCCTTTTTTGATTTTCTGAAGATATTTTGGTTTCTCCACTTAAGATACTATCTATTTCAGCAGTATCTATTTTTAAAGGCGTTGTTTTTTTCGAGTTTTCGAAAAGACCATCAATAACTTCTTCCTTTTTCTTTTTAGCTAAAGCATGCAATTGGTTTGGTAAAATACCAAAACCTGCACGCCAATATAGATGTTGTATATAATTGACTTTCATAAGAAAAAAGAATAAAGTTATATAACCCTTTAGACTTGAATAGTTTAGAAAGGTTTAATTACTAGTAATTATTATATAAAAACGGTTTTATTCTTTTTTATATTGTTGACTCAACTACAAATCAAACTTAATACCTTGTGCCAAAGGCAATTCGGTGGTATAATTGATGGTATTGGTTTGGCGACGCATATATACTTTCCAAGCATCACTACCAGATTCACGGCCGCCACCTGTTTCCTTTTCACCACCAAAAGCACCGCCAATTTCAGCCCCTGAAGTTCCTATGTTCACGTTGGCAATACCACAATCGGATCCAGAAACCGATAGAAAACGTTCTGCTTCACGTAAGTTGTTCGTCATAATAGCCGAAGACAATCCTTGAGCAACATTGTTTTGAATTTCAATGGCATTGTCAACATCACCCGAATATTTTAAAAGGTATAAAACCGGCGCAAAGGTTTCATGCTGCACAATTTTAAATTCGGGTTTTGCCTCGGCAATGGCTGGTTTAACGTAACAGCCACTTTCGTAACCTGCTCCACGCAATACGCCACCTTCAACAATAACAGTTCCGCCGTCTTCAACCACTTTTGTTAAAGCATTTTGATACATCTTTACAGCATCAGTATCAATCAAAGGTCCCACATGGTTTTTTTCGTCTAGAGGATTGCCTATTCGAAGTTGTTTGTATGCATCGGAAACTGCGGTTTTCACCTTGTCATAAATAGACTCATGAATAATTAATCTACGTGTAGAAGTACAACGTTGTCCGCAGGTACCAACGGCACCAAAAACAGCACCTATAACCGTCATTTTTATATCGGCATCGGGCGTTACAATAATGGCATTGTTTCCGCCTAATTCTAATAAACTTTTACCTAAACGAGCCGCCACTTCTTGCGCCACCATTTTACCCATACGTGTAGAACCTGTTGCTGAAATTAATGGAATTCGGGTGTCTTTAGTCATAAATTCACCAACTTTAGAATCGCCATTTATCAAACATGAAATACCTTCGGGCAAGTTATTTGCTTTAAAAACCTCGGCAGCTATATTTTGGCAAGCTATTCCACAAAGTGGTGTTTTTTCGCTGGGTTTCCAAACGGTAACATCGCCACAAACCCAAGCCAATGCTGTATTCCACGCCCAAACAGCTACGGGAAAATTGAATGCCGAAATAATACCAACAACACCCAAAGGATGGTATTGCTCGTACATACGGTGCCCTGGACGCTCTGAATGCATGGTCAACCCATGAAGCTGACGCGAGAGACCAACGGCAAAATCGCAGATATCTATCATTTCTCGAACCTCGCCCAACCCTTCTTGGTACGATTTTCCCATTTCATAGGAAACCAGTTTCCCTAAGGCTTCTTTTTTTTCTCGGAGTTTATCACCAAACTGTCGTACAATTTCTCCGCGTTGTGGCGCAGGCATCAGTCTCCAAATTTTAAAAGCCTTGGTAGCGGCATCCATTACTTTTTCATAATCATCTTTGGTGGTGGTGGCCACTTTTCCAATTAATTGTCCGTCCACCGGTGAATAGGATTCTAAAACATCTCCAGCCGAAAAATTATTAAGACCTGTAGATGTGCCTTCGTTTATATTCTTAACACCTAATAGGTTTAAAGCTTTTTCAATTCCGAAATTTGCAGAAATTGTACTCATATATATTGATTATTTACGAATTATTTAATAAAAAGTAAAGATACTAATATATAATCACTTTTTTTTAAATTGACCAAGCTTATAAAAAACGTAACTTTAAGAACAATTTAACCCTAAACCAAAATCTTATTTCATAAAATATTCCATACTTTTCTTAACAAGAAACAAACTACGCTTTCTTTTCGTAAATTTCATCGTTCAAAAAAAATCAGCATTCTATGTCGTTCAAAAAGCTTTTCACTTTCACAATGTTAATCTTCTTAGTGGTATCCTGCAAAAAGAAAGAAGTTGAAACCGATAATTTATTCAAGTTTAGAGAGTATATAAGCTATACAACATCTGGGTTGGTATCGGTTGCAGACCCTATCGAAATTAATTTAGCGAAGGAAGTTAATGGTTGGGAAATGGGCAAAGAATTAACCGAAAACCTCATTACCATTACGCCCCATGTTCAAGGAAAATTAACAGTAGCAAACAACCATGCACTCCTTTTTATACCTGATGAGCATTTGGAATCTTCAACAGAATATACTGTTAGTGTAAAATTAGAAGACATCTATAAAAACATACCCAAAGACTTTGAAACTTACACCTTTCAATTTAAAACCATTACACCAAACTTTAGCATAGTTACCAATAATTTACAATCGTACAGTAAAAATTGGCAGTATTTGGAAGCAGTGCTTCGTTCGGCAGATGTGATATCGCTTAACGATGCAAAAAAATTGGTTGAAGCTTATCAAGCAGACAAAAAACTGTCCATCGCATTCAACGAAGCAAACCAACATTCAAGAATATTCGAATTTAAAATTGATAGCATCCATAGAAAAATTGAAGACAGTGAAGTCCTTATAAAATGGAATGGTGCTGCTATAAAAGCTGATAACAAGGGTGAAAATAAAGTATTTATTCCAGGGATTAATAATTTCACAATTGTAAATGTAGAAGTGATTCAAGCTCCCGAACAATGTTTATCGATTAACTTTTCCGACCCTTTAAAAAGGCAACAAAATTTTGATGGCTTGGTAACGCTTCAAGGTGTGAAAAACCCAAAGTATGTTGTTGATGGTAATGTTTTAAAGGTATATCCGGATACTAAATTGGTTGGAAATATTCAGGTTGATGTATTTCAAGGCATTGCAAATACCGATGGTTATAAACTAAAAAAACCTTTTTCTGAACTTATTGCTTTTGAAGAATTAAAGCCCCAAGTACGCTTGTTGACCAGTGGTACTATTCTACCAAATTCGCAAGAACTTAAATTCAATTTTGAAGCGGTTAATTTAAAAGCAGTTGACGTTAGAATCATCAAAATTTTTGAAGACAATATACTCCAGTTTTTACAGGATAATGATTTGAATAATGCCAATTCATACAATGTTAGGCAGGTAGGGCGCCGTATTGCCAAACAAACCATTCAATTGCAATCTGAAGCAGAAAACACTGGAAAATGGAAAGCCTATAGCATTGATTTATCCAAATTTTTTAAAGCAGATCCGGGTGCTATTTATCGTGTAGAGGTAAGTTTTAACAAAAACTATTCTTTATATAATTGTGATGGAAACACAACCGTTTCAAACACTGAAAATGAAGAAGAAGGCTATTATGAAGATGAATACTACGAAGAAGATTATACTGAAAGTACCACACCTGAAGATGAGGAATTGCGTGAAGAAGCCTATTGGGACAACTTAACATATCGCTACAAAAATTACAATTATAATTGGCGTGAAGAAAACAACCCTTGCCATGATGCGTACTACAACGAATCTAAAGTAGTATCTCAAAATTTATTAGCTTCAAATATTGGGGTCATAGCAAAACAAGGGGCAAACAACTCATACTATTTTGCGGTTACCAATATTTTAACTACCAGTCCAGAAGCGGGCGCTACGGTGAAACTTTATAATTTTCAGCAACAAGAATTAGCAAGCACCATAACTGATAATGAAGGGTTAACGTTGGTTGATTTAAACAAAAACGCTGCATTCGCCATTGTTTCCAAAGGGAAAAACAAAACCTACATCAAACTTGCAGATGGCAACTCGCTATCGTTAAGTAAATTTGATGTTTCTGGCAACAAAATACAACGCGGACTTAAAGGCTACATTTATGGTGAACGTGGTGTTTGGCGACCTGGAGATACGTTGCACTTAACGTTTATGCTTAACGATTTTACAAATCCATTACCAAAAGGGCATCCTGTTAAAATGGAAATTACCGATCCTTACGGCAAATTAGTATTTAAAAATGTAACTACTAACAACGTAAACAACTTCTACAAATTTACGGTACCAACCGCTACCGAAGATAAAACAGGAAACTACAAAGCCAAAGTATCGCTTGGTGGTGCGGTATTTTACAAAGATTTAAAAATTGAAACCGTTAAACCCAATCGCTTAAAAATAAAAATAGATTTTGAAAATGAGATTCTTACCAAAAAAGAGCCATTAAAGGGAACTCTTGATGTAAAATGGCTTCACGGTGCACCCGGTAAAAACTTAAAAGCCGAAATTAAAGCAAAATTTAGTAGTGCAACTACATCATTCAAAAACTACAAAGGCTATGTTTTTAACGACCCAACCAAACAATTTGAGACCGAAGAAATCACGGTATTTGAAGGTGCTGTTGATACTGATGGATTGGCAAAAATCAATAAAAAACTAGAAATTAGCAAAAATGCTCCGGGCATGTTGAATGTTCAGTTTTTAGCCAGAGCTTTCGAAAACGGTGGTGATTTTTCTATGGATGCTTTCACCAAACAATACGCACCATACGAATCGTTTGTTGGGTTACATGCCCCTAAAGGAAATGATTACGGTGCCTTTTCTACCAACGAAAATCAAATGTTTGATGTGGTCGTTGTAAATGCCAACGGCAAACCCGTAAAACGCAGTAATGTGGAAGTAAAAGTGTATAAAATTGAATGGCGTTGGTGGTGGAATTCATCATATGATAATTTGTCCAGTTACGTATCAAGCAGCTACCATAAACCGTTTTACGATACCAAAATTAATACAGATACCAATGGAAAAGCCAGTTTCAAATTAAATATTCCTGATAACGAACGTGGGCGTTATTTAATAAGAGTTACAGATCCTGAAAGTGGTCATTCTACAGGTGAAACCGCCTATTTTTATAAAAATTGGTATGTGCCCGCAGGTGATAAAGAAGCGGCAAAAATGTTGGTTTTTTCAGCAGATAAAGAACAGTATCAAGTTGGTGAAACAGCTAAAATTAAATTCAAATCGGGCAGTGAAGGGCGCGCCTTGGTAAGTGTTGAAAATGGCACTGAAGTTTTAAATTTCAAATGGATAAAAACAAAACAAGGTGAAACTACGGTTGAAATTCCTGTAACTTCAGAAATGGCACCAAACGTATTTATCAATATTTCATTATTACAACCACATGCCATAACAGCAAACGATTTACCTATTCGTATGTATGGCATTATTCCATTAATGGTTGAAGACCCAAGCACCATATTACAACCACAAATAAAAATGCCTGAAGTATTACGTCCAGAACAGGCTTTTGATGTGTATGTTTCAGAAAAAAACAAAAAAGCCATGACCTATACAGTTGCGGTTGTTGAAGAAGGTTTATTGGATTTAACACGTTTTAAAACACCAAATGCGTGGGATGCATTTTATGCACGTGAAGCATTGGGTGTAAAAACTTGGGATATTTTTGATGATGTTATTGGAGCGTATTCCGGTAGCATAGACCAAGTATTTGCAATTGGTGGCGATGGCAATGCCGCAGCAGGAAAAAACAAAAAAGCAAACCGTTTTAAACCCGTTGTAACCTATTTGGGTCCGTTTACATTAAAAGCAGGCGAAACCAAAAAGCACAACATCAAATTACCCAACTATATTGGTGCGGTAAGAACCATGGTTATTGCTGGAAACCATACCACCAAAGCCTATGGAAGCACAGACAAATCGGTTGAAGTAAAAAAACCATTAATGGTATTGGCTACGCTTCCGCGGAAATTAAGCCCCGGTGAAAAAGTAACACTGCCAGTAACTGTTTTTGCTATAGAAAACAAAGTGAAAAATGTAACGATTAGTCTTAAATTAAGCAACGGCATTTCGGTAGTTGGGGAGAAAACAAAAAATCTATCGTTTTCAAAACCCGATGAACAAATGACCTATTTTGAATTGGATGTTAGCAAAGCAAAAGGCATCAATACAGTGGAAGTTATTGCGACCGGAAATGGTGAAAAATCAACTTATAAAGTAGAATTGGATGTGGTGAATCCTAACCCCATCACATCCAAATCACTTGATGAAACATTAAATGCCAATGCAAACGAAACACTTGATTTTTCAACCTTTGGTGTTACAGGAACCAATTCGGCAACCATCGAATTTTCAACCTTACCTCCCATGGATTTTTCACGCCGATTGGATTATCTAATTCAATATCCTCATGGATGTGCAGAACAAACAACATCGAGTGTGTTTCCGCAGTTATTCTTAAACGATATTTTCGATTTAACGTATGATAAAAAACAAGCCATTGAAAGTAATATTAAAAACGGCATTACCAGATTAGGACATTTTCAACAACCCAACGGCGGTATGAGTTATTGGATGGGTGAAACAACGGTTGATGATTGGTCTACAAGTTACATTGGTCATTTTATGTTGGAAGCCGAAAAGAAAGGTTTTGTGTTACCATTAACGTTTAAAACCAATTGGTTGCGTTACCAAAAGCAAGCGGCTAGAGATTGGCGCCCAAGTTATAGAAGTTATAATTCCGATTTGGCACAAGCTTACAGATTATATACCTTGGCTTTAGCTGGAAATGCCGATTTAGCAGCCATGAACCGATTACGTGAGTTTACAGAAATATCCAACGAAGGCAAATGGCGACTGGCAGCAGCCTATGCTTTGGCAGGACAAAAAGAAGCTAGTTCTCAAATTT
This sequence comes from Mariniflexile gromovii, assembly GCF_017814435.1. GTDB lineage: Bacteria > Bacteroidota > Bacteroidia > Flavobacteriales > Flavobacteriaceae > Mariniflexile > Mariniflexile gromovii. The sequence continues at coordinate 27,393 of NZ_JAGJCB010000027.1, forward strand.
CTAGCACTGCCAATATTAATTTTCAACCACAAAAATATAATTATTACACGTATGGATCGGTTGATAGAAACAGAGCGATGGCTTTAGAAACGATGGTGCTTACCAAAAGTTCTAAAATGCGCGGACTTGCAGAAACCATTGCAAAAGACTTATCGAGCGATATCTGGATGAGTACACAAACCACAGCCTACAGTTTACTAGCTATGGCTAAAATGGTGAAAGCAAACGGCGGCAAAGCATTGCATGTAAGCTATACCTTGAATGGAAAAACAGAAACCATAAGGTCTAAAAGTGCTATCGCACAGCGTACTTTAAAAATTGTTGAAGGCAATAATGCATTATCATTAACTAACCATAAAGACAATGTGGTGTATGTACGTGTTCTAAACGCTGGCAAATTACCCTTAGGAGAAGAAATAGCCGAACAACGTGGTTTGAGTGTGTCTGTAATTTACAAGAACTTAAAAGGTAATAAAATGGATATTTCAAAATTACAGCAAGGGCAAGATTTTATAGCTTCAGTAAGTGTAAGCAACCTTAAAGATTATAACATTCAAAATGTGGCTTTAACTCAAATTTTCCCTTCAGGATGGGAAATTGTAAACACCCGTTTTACAGATTTTGGCGATACCGTTACAAGTCAAGCACGTTATACCGATATACGCGACGACCGAGTGAATTTCTATTTCGATTTATCCCAAAAAGGAAAACACAGTACAAAAACGTTTAATGTAATGTTGAATGCTTCGTATTTAGGAACCTATTATTTACCTGGTATTCAAGCGGAAGCGATGTATGATAACGGCTTTTTGGTAAGAACAAAAGGGCAATGGATAACTGTTGAAAAATAAAAAATGAAAGAAGATTTCAAACCCTACTACGCAGTCATTTTCACTTCAACCCAAAATGAAAACGTTGAAGGATATAATGATATGGCAGATAAAATGGAAACTTTAGCAAAACAACAAAAGGGCTTTTTGGGTATGGACAGCGCCAGAAATGCTGTGGGTATTACCGTGAGCTATTGGGAAAGTTTAGAAGCTATAAAGAATTGGAAACAACATACGGACCATTTGGTGGCACAACAAAAAGGACGAGAAGATTGGTACAGTTGGTACAACGTGAGAATTTGCAAGGTTGAACGTGAGTATGAGTTTAATAAATAAAACAAGTAACGTCATTATGAAGGAAGCATGGCTGAAGTTATCTTTATAATTGAATATTTACATGTAAATAAAGAGGTTGCGATATCGTTTTAATTGCAATGATATTCTAAAATTTAGACCTCACAGGTTTTAAAAACCTGTGAGGTCTTCCAATACCATGAACAAAATAATAGTCTATATAAAACGCAATAAAATTAAATCGACAGTCATTCTGGCTGTTTTAATTGCCTATTACTTTTGTTTGCCTTGGCAGCTTTTTAAAGACCCAACTGCTACTGTAATTACCAGTAAAAACAAAGAACTTTTAGGAGCCCAAATAGCAAAAGATGGCCAATGGCGATTTCCGCAAAACGACACCGTTCCTAAAAAATTTGAAACCTGTATTATTCAATTTGAAGATGAATACTTTTATAAACATCCCGGTTTTAATCCTATCTCCATTTTTAAGGCATTACGAGACAACCTTAAATCTGGCAATGTAAAACGTGGTGGCAGTACGATAACGCAACAAGTAATTCGTTTGTCACGAAAAAATAAAAAGCGCACCTATTTTGAAAAAGGTATTGAAATTCTGCTGGCTACCCGATTAGAACTTCGAGCTTCAAAAAACCGAATATTAGCTTATTACACCAGTAACGCGCCTTTTGGCGGTAATGTCGTTGGGCTAGATGCCGCTTCATGGCGCTATTTTAATAGAAGTGCCAATCAACTTTCGTGGGCAGAAAGCGCTTTACTTGCTGTGTTGCCAAATGCTCCAAGCCTCATTTATCCAGGGAAAAATCATGAGCAGTTAATAAAAAAACGAAATAGGCTTCTTAAAAAGCTTTTTCAAAAAGGTGTGATTGATAAGTTAACCTATCAACTATCCATTGCAGAAGATATTCCAGAAAAGCCATATCCATTGCCTCAAATAGCACCACATTTGCTTCAAAAAGTTTCAAAAACTTATAACGGAAAACGCATTCAAACTTCTATAGATGTGCGCTTGCAAGAACGTATTAATGGAATCGTTCAAAGCCATTACAAGCAATTGAGTCAAAACGAAATTTACAACGCCGCTGTTTTAGTTTTAGATGTAAAAACCCGAAAAGTTTTAGCGTATGTTGGAAATACACCTACCGATAAAGCGCACCAAAAAGATGTAGATGTTATAGATAAACCACGCAGTACGGGCAGTATTTTAAAACCTTTTTTATATGCAGCCATGTTGGATGCGGGTGATGTGTTGCAAAACACCTTGGTGGCCGATGTACCCACGCAATTTGGGAGTTACAACCCCGAAAATTATAACCAAACCTATGACGGTGCTGTACCTGCAAGCAGCGCTTTGTCGCGCTCGTTAAATGTGCCTTCGGTAAGAATGCTTCAAGAATTTGGTTTGGATCGATTTCATCATTATTTAAAAACATTGCGACTCAAAGATTTAAAATACGACGCCAATCATTATGGCTTATCGCTTATTTTAGGTGGTGCCGAAAGTAATTTATGGGATTTATGTAAAAGTTATGCAGCACTATCTTCCACTTTAAATCATTTTTCTGAAACTTCTAGTGAATATTTTTCCAATGAATTTTGTGAACCCATATTTTTAGCTTCAGAAACAATTGATTTCGGGAAAAAATCAACCGAAAAAACACTTTTTGATGCTGCTTCCATTTATTTGACTTATGAGAGTCTAAAAGAAGTAAACCGTCCCGAAGGTGATGAAAATTGGGAATTTTTTGACGGGTCCAAGCAAATAGCATGGAAAACAGGTACCAGTTTTGGGTTTCGTGATGCTTGGGCCATTGGTACCACTAAAGATTACGTGGTAGGGGTTTGGGTTGGAAATGCCGATGGCGAAGGCAGACCTGGTTTGGTGGGTGTGCAAGCTGCGGCTCCCATGTTGTTTGATGTTTTTGATGTGCTACCCAAAACCGATTGGTTTTCAAAACCTTTTGATGAAATGCAGGAAGTTGAAATCTGCAAAAAAAGCGGTTACAGGGCATCTCAAAATTGTGATGAAGTTGAAACAAAATTTATTCAATTAAGTGGATTAAAAACGAAACCTTGTCCGTTTCACATCTTGATTCATTTAGATAATACGGAAACATTTCAAGTAAATACCTCATGTGAAAATTTAAGTAACATTCACAACAAATCGTGGTTTGTATTGCCACCTTTAATAGCGCATTATTATAAAACCAAAAATCCATTTTACAAACCGCTGCCAAAATTTAGAAGTGATTGTTTGAGCGAAAGTGCTATCACCATGGAATTTATTTATCCGAAGGAAAACAACCATATATTTTTAGCAAAAGATTTTGATGAAAAAGCGAATGATTTAATCCTGAAAATAGCCCATTCCAAACCCGAATCTACGTTGTTTTGGTATATGGATGATGCCTTTGTAGGAAGTACTAAAGACATTCACGAATTATCAGTCGTTCCCAAACAAGGCGACCACATGATAACCGTTGTTGATGAATTTGGAAATGAAGCAAAAAGAAAGATGACTATCTCAAAATAATTCATAACTTTATGTAAACCAAACCATTATAACATGCCAGCGTTTCCTAAACCAAATTTTGTATATAATTTTGACATTCATGCCGAGATTCAAAATCTAAAAAAACACAAAAACAAACGTCATATTCCTGAAAAGACAGACGGTAAACTTTTAATTGCCACTTGGAATATTGCCAACCTAGGATTACAAAAACGTTGGAACGAGCATTATAAACTCATTGCTGAAATTATTAGCTGGTTTGATATTATTGCCATTCAAGAAACCAATGACAACCTAGAAGGACTGTATAATATAGAACTGGAATTGCCAAATCATTATGATTTGATTTTTTCGGACGCCGGTGGCAATAATGAACGTTTTGCTTTTATATTCGACAATCAAAAAATAGATAGATTACAATTGGTTGCTGAAATATCCATTCCGCCAAAAGACCATAGACACATAAAGTTGAAAGGTGTAAAATCAAAATTTACCGGTTTTGATAGAACGCCTTACCTATGCTCCTTTCAATGGAAAAATCACAAGCTTATTTTTATAACGGTACATTCCTATTTTGGAAGCGAGAGAAAGGCAGATGTAGAGAGACGTTCTTTAGAAGCGTATGCTATTTCGCGTTATGCGGATTTACGGAAAAATTCAAAATATGCTTTTTCAAAAAAGATTATTACTATGGGCGATTTCAATATTCCTAAAATTGAACAAGGCGACCAAACGTATGATGCCTTGATGGAAAGGGGTCTAAAATTGCCCGACCATTCCACTCAAATTTACTCGAACATTAATGATGATAAACAGTATGACCAAATAGCATTTTTACCTTCGTTAAAATCTAAAATTACAGCTAATGGGGTTTTTGATTTTGACACGGCTATTTTTCCAGATTTATGGGAATCTAACGTTTCGAACTTTAAAAAATATTTGAAATACTACATGTCCGATCACAGACCTATGTGGATTCAACTGAAATTATAAAATTAATTCCTTACATAGGTTTTCAACATCGTATGGTCCGATTTAAACGTATTGATTTTTTGTGTCTTTAAAATTTCCAAATCTTTAGAAACCCATATATGATCGAGCGAAAGTAACGGCAAATTCCAAAACCAGGTTTCTCTAAAACCATTGCCTTTTTCATTAAATGCATGATTAAACTCTGATTTCATTTTGTTTAAATATTTAGATTCAAAAGGTAGATTAAAATCACCTAAAACAATGGTTTTCTGGTTTTTTGAAATTAATTTGTTTACAAAATTTAATTCCCAATTACGTGGTACATCGGTACTACCAGTTACATCAACTACATAAAAGTTAATCCCTTTTGAATTGAAGTTGATAACAGAAGTGCTGTAATTGGATACCGTCTCATTTACTACATTTACTTGCGTTTTAGAAAAAATATATATGCCTCGCCTCAATTCATAAAAAAAATATTTTGGGTATTTTAATTGAAGCTTCTCTAGATTGTTTTTTTTAGACTCTACCAAAACCATCATATCTGGTATTCCTGTATTCAAATTAAAAGCATCTTCAAAACCACTATCACGAGAAGCGTTCCAAAAAACAATTTCAAAATCGGTGTCTTTTATTGTTTCTGGGATATGAATTTTAAAACTTCTACCCAACCAAACAATCAATAACATTACAGCTAATATTAAATGGCACCTTCTCTTTCTAAGAAAAACAGATAATAATAAAACCACTATTATTATTATCGGAAGCGGAAGTGAATAGTAAAGCAACGATTCTTGATAATTACGTTCTTTTAGTAGAAAATGCACCATTAATAACGCCGTAATTATTGCAACATTTACAACCCAATAAAGAATTTTTATTATCTTAAACATTACCTTAGTGGAAGGCCTTTTCCTGCCCACCAAGGGTGTATTTCTATAACCAAACGTCCCGCTTTTACCATAGGATCTGCATTGGCTAAACTATCAGCCATTTTCAGGGTTGGTACATTATAAATCGTGATACCGCGTATGTCTCCTTTATCTCCAAAAGGGCCAGAAATATCGGCATACCCCAACTCGTACATTTTCTTTAAATGGGCTAAATGCTCTTTTTGTAAAATCTCTACATCTTCTTCATTTTGCGATCGAATGGTGCCATTTTTTAAAAAAGCTATAAAATATTGCTGCATTAAAATAGTGTCTTTTGTTTGTTCATCAATATAATCGAAGGTTTGATATCCTTCAGCAGCAAGTTCTTTTTTAATTTGTTTGATTGATTTTTTTATAGGTTTTTCCCTAACATCAACAACAACGGTATCCTTGACGACTTCTTCTGTTACCATTTCTTCTTTTTCTACTTTTCTGCAAGACACCAATGCAAAAATTGTTAAACATATTACTGCTACTTTTTTCATTTGTTCTGTTTTTATAATGTACGTTACCATGTTTTATAAGGATGCTTACTTAACTGTGAATTGTAATATTTTATAATACCCGTAACTTCTTCACCTAGCCAATTGGGTTTTTCAAACATCTCATTTTCGCTTTTTAACTCCACTTCTGCAACTACCAACCCTTCATTATCTCCATAAAATTCATCTATTTCAAAGATATGGTTTCCTACGTTTACTTCGTACCTAGTTTTATCAATTACTCCTGGCTCACAAAGATTTAAAAGCGCTTTAGCTTCTTCCTTAGAAATGGGTTTTTCCCATTCAAACCGTGTTAACCCATCAGAAGTCGATACCCCTTTAACAGTTAAAAAACCCATATCTTCTTTTAGTCGAATTCGTACGGTGCGTTCTTTATGTGTATTTAAAAAACCCTGAATAATTCTGGTACTTTTAAAAGCTTCCTTTTTATATAAAATTGAATTTACCAAAAACTTACGTTCAATTTCTACCATGAGATAAACTACCTATTTTTAATTAAATTACTTATTAAAAGTGCCTATACAAAAATGGCATTTAATGCCTAAATTTACGGTATGTTGAGCGATTTACCAATACGAAAAATTATTCATGTTGATATGGATGCCTTTTACGCCTCTGTAGAACAAATGGACAACCCTGATTTGAAAGGAAAACCCGTTGCTGTTGGTGGAAGCGAAAAACGTGGTGTAATAAGTGCTGCCAGTTATGAAGCCAGGAAATTTGGCGTAAAAAGTGCCATGGCTGGAAATTTGGCCATAAAATTGTGTCCTGAACTTATTTTTGTAAGACCAAATTTTGAACGTTATACTGAAATTTCAAAAAAAATTAGAAAAATATTTCTTGATTATACCGATTTGGTGGAGCCATTATCATTAGATGAAGCTTATTTAGATGTTACCAAAAACAAGAAAGGAAACCCGAGCGCCTCTTTAATTGCACAAGAAATTAGAACACGTATTTTTAATGAAGTGGGCTTAACGGCATCGGCAGGCATTTCCATAAACAAATTTATAGCGAAAGTTGCCAGTGATTATAACAAACCTAACGGACAAAAAACTGTAAACCCTGAAGAAGTTATTGGCTTTTTAGAGGCACTAGACATTAGGAAGTTTTATGGTGTTGGTAAAGTAACAGCCGAAAAAATGTATCAATTAGGCATTTTTACTGGTAATGATTTAAAGCAAAAATCTTTTGAATATTTAGATGAACATTTTGGAAAATCTGGTCGCTATTATTATTACGTGGTAAGGGGTATTCATACTAGTGAAGTGAAACCCAACCGCATTAGAAAAAGTTTAGCAGCCGAACGTACGTTTAGTGAAAATTTACCGAGTGAAGTGTTTATGCTTGAAAAACTGGAACACATTGCAAAAGAAGTGTCTAGAAGGTTGGAAAAAAGTAAAGTTTCTGGAAAAACAGTTACTTTAAAAATAAAGTATAGTGACTTTTCCTTGCAAACCAGAAGCAAGACCTTGCATTATTTTATTAGCGACAAAGCATTAATATTAGATACCGCTAAAGATTTATTATATCAGGAAAAATTAAGCAATTCTGTGCGACTACTAGGTATATCAATGTCTAACCTCAATACCGAAACAAAAAAACCACAAGAACAAAAAAGTGTGAGCGTTCAATTGAAATTTGATTTTTAACTTATTGAAATTAATTCTTTTTGTCTCCTTTTTCTGCTCTTTGAAAGGAATCTTAATTCTAGAAAGTGCCAAGATAAAATGGCCAATACAAGTGTTATGAATAAAACGCAGATACTCACTACAATTGGATTATAAAAATTAAATAAACCAAAAAAAACGAATAGTTGAATTATTGGATAATGATAAATATAAATACCATATGTGAAATCTCCATATTTACCAAAAGTATTTAACCACTTAAAACTATAAGCAAAATAAAAGACCATAAAACCATAAGCTAAAGGTTTCAAATATTGGGTTTCTAACACATATTGCTCAACTAAAAACAATGTTAAACATGGTAATATTATATGATTCTTATACTTTAATAAGAATGAGAAATTTCTATAAAACATAATTCCAACTACAAAAAAAGCTAATGCACCTGGCAACTGTTTAGCGATGCGGTAACTATCTATAGATACAAAATAATTAAAATAAACTACAGATACCATATAAACCAGAGCGCTTAACACATAAATATTAATCTTTTTACGCCTAATTAACCAGTAAAAAACAGGCACTAATAGATAAAAAGCTTCCTCTATTTTAATGGTCCACAAAGCTCCATTTACCGAACAATCTAAATTGGAAACAAACACACCAGGTAGACAGGGGCAAAAATAATTTTGAAATGTTAAGTTGGCTGCTAAATACTTCCAAAACCCACTACTTAAAAAATAATTAGTAATGGAATACGTTGAAATTAATGAAAAAAGTATGGCAGAAAGCATAATTACAAAAAAATAAGCAGGTACAATCCTTTTTATTCTTTTGGTAATATATTCTTTAATAGTATTAGATTTTTCAAAACTTTTTGCAATTAAAAAACCACTGATAACAAAAAACCCGTCTATTGCTAAACGGGTATTAAAAAAAACTTTATAAGGTTGAAATATTTCAATTCCACTTAATTCTATTATGTGTGCAATTGCTACAGTTGTTGCAAAAACAACTCTTAAGAAATCGAAATTGTTAATATTAATTTTATTCAAAAGACGTCTTAAGATTATTAAAATTAAAAACCTTAATGTGAAATCTCTCTCACCCTCAAGGTGTTCACCATACCTTTTTCAGCTATTGGCATTGAGGCTAAACTAATTACCATATCGCCTTTCTTTACTAAATTATGGGCTTTGGCTATGCGGTTAATATCTACAACCGTATCATCGGTAGATACAAATCGGTCATAGAAAAATGCTTGAACACCCCAAAGTAAACTTAATTGGGTCAAGATACGTTTGTTTGATGTAAATACTAAAATGTGACATGATGGTCTCCAAGCAGAAATTTGAAACGCCGTATATCCACTATTCGTTAATGTTGAAATGGCCTGAGCATCAATTTCGTTCGCCATAATAGCAGCATGATAACAAATAGACTTTGTAATGAAACGATTGGTACGAATATGAGGAGGCAATTGCGGTACTTTAATTAATGGTGAATCTTCAACATTTTTTAAAATATTTGCCATTTGTCTAATAACTTGAACTGGATAGCTACCAACCGATGTTTCTCCCGAAAGCATTACCGCATCGGCTCCATCCATAACCGAATTGGCAACATCGTTTACTTCAGCTCTGGTTGGTGTTAAACTGGTAATCATAGTTTCCATCATTTGAGTTGCTATAATTACTGGTATTCTAGCTTTCTTAGCTCTTAAAACCAATTGTTTTTGGATTAACGGTACTTCTTCAGCAGGAACTTCTACACCCAGATCACCACGTGCCACCATTAAACCATCACAATGTGCTACAATAGCATCAATATTCTTTACTGCTTCTGGTTTTTCAATTTTAGCTATAATTGGGATTTTATGGTCACTATGTTTTTCTATTAATTCACGAAGCTGCATTAAATCTTCTGCATGACGTACAAAAGATAATGCCATCCAATCTACATTTTGACTTATAGCAAACAGAGCATCTTCAATATCTTTTTCGGTTAATGCAGGTTGTGATATATTGGTGTTTGGTAAGTTTACCCCTTTTTTAGATTTTAAAGGGCCTCCTTGAATTACCTTAGCTTTAACTTCAGATTTTCCATCGGTTGAAACCACTTCAAAAATTAATTTTCCATCATCTAAAAGAATACGTTCTCCTGGCTTTGCGTCTTGGGGAAACCTATCATAAGTCATGTATACCCTATCCTTTGTGCCTTCAAATCGTTTTCCTGTAGCAAAAATGATTTCATCATCTGGGTTTACCACTACTTCCTCTTTCATAACGCCCACACGAAGTTTAGGGCCTTGTAAATCGGCGAGTATAGAGGCGTTAAAACCAAATTCTTCATTTAGTTCACGTATCATTTTAATACGTTCTGCTACATCATTATAATCGGCATGGGAAAAGTTGATTCTAAATACATTGGCACCTTCTTCAAGCATTCCTTTTAATACTTCTTTAGTGCTTGTGGCTGGACCTAAGGTGGCTACTATTTTGGTTTTTTTTCTTAATGGCATTAGCTAAAAATTAAATTATCTTTTGATTTTAATTGATTTATATCAATACTATAAGCAGTTGCTACTTGTTGTACTTCTAAAATCTTCTTTAAAATATTGTTTTCTTTACTTAAACTGAATTCGTTATCTATTTTTAAAAAATAGTTGACAGCTTTATATTCGGGTACCAAATACGTTGTTTGTATTACTTTTTCTTCTGCACTAAACAGTGAATTAAAATTATGTTTTTTTAAAATCTCTGTTTTACAAATATTAGACACTAAACTCCAATTGATCAATTGTTTGGAATCTTCCCATTCAAAAATTGAATACGTAGCATTATTAAAACTAAAATCTAAATTTGACCTTCTTCGAGCTAGATTGGTACTCAAATTTTTATTTAGAAGATATGCCAAACGATAATCTTCAATGGTGCAATGAATTGCAATTAAAGTGCAATCTACCTCATCAAAAATATCATCAAGAATAAGTTTGTGTACTGCCATAACCTATATTAAACGTTGTAAATATAGTATTTAAAAACATTCAATTGTAAAAGTTATGTGAATCTTAACATGTAAAACAACTAAAACGTTATAGTTAAATGGTCAAATTTAAACGTTCTAAAGCATTTTGGACATTTTGTTTTGGAATACAAAAAAAGCACGTTTTGAAGCTTTTTCTTCGGCCTTTTTTTTAGAAGTAGCTCTTGCTTTTGCAACAACTTTATTGTCTATAGATAGTTTAACCGAAAAGTGCCTTACTTCATCATTTCCAGTATCTTCATAAACATGGTACCCAAAGGTTCTTTTCTCTTTTTGGCACCATTCTATTAATAAGCTTTTGTAGCTTATTACTTTCCCTTCTAAAGTTTCAATATCTACATAAGGGGTAATAACGCGCTTATAAATAAATTTTTCGCAATAATTGTAGCCTCTATCCAAAAAAATAGCGCCTACTAAAGCTTCAAAAAGATTACCATGTATATTGTCTCCAAACTGCCCAGGAGGTATTTTACTTTCTACTAGACTAATTAATTTCAGTTCCTTTCCAAGCTCATTTAGATGCTCTCTACTTACTACTTTAGATCGCATTTTGGTAAGATAGCCCTCATCACCAGCTGGTACTTCAAGATATAAATGAGAAGCGATAACGGCACTTAACATGGCATCACCTAAAAACTCTAATCGTTCATAATTAATAGCGTTTCCTTTGCTATCTTTTATGTTCATAGAACGATGTGTGAAGGCTTTTTTATAGAATTGGATATCTTTAGGCTTAAACCCTAGAATTTTAACTATTTCCATAAAAAAATTCCCGTTGCGTTTAAAACGGGAATTTAATATGTTACGAATGTTTTTCATTCGGGATTTAGTCTAATTTTTTGAATAATACACAAGCGTTATGTCCGCCAAATCCAAATGTATTACTCATTACTACTTTAATATCACGCTTTTGGGCTTGGTTTAAAGTTAAATTTAATTCTGGATCAATGTTTTCGTCAACAGTAGTGTGGTTAATAGTTGGCGGAACAATACCATGTTGCATTGCCAATATAGCCGAAATAGCTTCAATAGCCCCTGCTGCACCTAATAAGTGCCCAGTCATTGATTTTGTTGAATTAATATTTATATGCTTTGCATGATTTCCGAAAACTTCTGAAATTGCTTTCAATTCTGCAACATCTCCTAATGGTGTAGAAGTTCCATGTGTATTAATATGGTCTACATCTTCTGGTTTTAGGCCTGCATTTTCTAGGCAATTTTTCATTACGGCAACAACACCTCTTCCTTCCGGGTGTGGTGCTGTCATGTGGTAAGCATCAGAAGATAAACCTCCTCCAACAAACTCAGCATAAATTTTAGCTCCTCTAGCCTTTGCAAACTCGTATTCTTCTAAAACAAGTGCACCAGCACCTTCCCCAAGTACAAAACCATCTCTGGTAGCATCAAATGGTCTTGATGCTGTTTCTGGACTTTCGTTTCTAGTTGAAAGCGCATGCATTGCGTTAAAGCCACCCATTCCAGCAATAGTAACTGCTGCTTCACTACCTCCTGTAACAACCACATCGCAATGCCCTAAACGTATAGAGTTTAGTGCATCAAACATAGCGTTTGCTGAAGAAGCACAAGCAGAAACTGTTGTGTAATTTGGCCCCATAAATCCATATTTGATGGATATATTACCGGGCGCAATATCTGCAATCATTTTAGGAATAAAGAACGGATTAAATCTGGGCGTTCCATCACCTTTAGCAAAGTTTAAAACTTCTTCTTGAAAGGTTTCTAAACCTCCAATACCTGCTCCCCATATAACACCAACTCGTAGTTTATTAATGGTTTCTAAATCTAACTTTGCATCGGCTATTGCCTCATCAGCAGCTACCATAGCATACTGTGTAAATTTATCCATTCTACTGGCCAGCTTTCTGTCAATAAAATCGGTAGCATTAAAGTTTTTCAATTCGCAAGCGAATTTCGTTTTAAACTTTTCGGTATCGTAATATGTTATAGGCGCAGCACCACTTTTTCCACTTATTAAGCCTTCCCAATATTCATCTTTGGTATTGCCAATAGGTGTTAAAGCCCCTAAACCCGTGACTACAACTCGCTTTAATTCCATAAATGTTTTGCTTATTTTGCAGCTTCTATATAAGAAATAGCTTGACCAACTGTTGCTATATTTTCAGCTTGATCGTCTGGAATTTGGATATCGAATTCTTTTTCAAATTCCATAATTAATTCTACAGTGTCTAAAGAGTCTGCTCCTAAATCGTTTGTGAAGCTTGCTTCAGTTACAACTTCGTTCTCATCAACTCCTAATTTGTCCACGATAATCGCTTTTACTCTTGATGCAATGTCTGACATAATTTTTTAATTTTAAGTTTTAATTAAGTCGCAAAAATAAAAAACTTTATTTTATAATTTGCTATTCTGTTAAAAATGTATTGGTAATTTACTAAAATTACTTTTAAGTATTTCAAATTTAACTCTTAATTGTTAATATTTATTCTTTTTTTTGTTAGAATATTTAAACATTCTTGTCTGTGATATGAAATGAGGATGAAATTTATAAGTCATTCTATGAATTTTAATTACGAATTGCATCAGACAATAATTTAAAAAATAAAAGAGAGTTGATGAAACGTATAGTAATTTTTGCTTCCGGAAGTGGAACTAATGCTGAAAATTTAATTAAGTTTTTTCACAACAGAGAAAATGCGTCTGTTATTCAGGTACTTACTAACAATCCCCATGCCAAAGTTTTAGACCGCTGCAAAACTCTTGAGGTTAGCGCATTGTCTTTCAACAAAATAGCACTCGCAAAAACAAATGATGTGCTTAATATTTTAAAAGCCTCAAAACCCGATTTAATTGTTTTAGCTGGGTTTTTGTGGAAATTTCCAGAGTTTATTCTCAATGAATTTCCTAATAAAGTAATTAATATTCACCCCGCATTATTACCTAAATATGGAGGCAAAGGCATGTATGGCATGCACGTTCATGAAGCTATTGTAGCAAACAAAGAACCCGAAACTGGTATTACTATACATTATGTAAATGAACATTATGATGAAGGCGCCATCATTTTTCAGGCTAAATGCAAAGTAAACGCATCAGATTCTGCTGAAGATGTTGCTGCAAAAATTCATGAATTAGAGATGGAACATTTCCCTAAAGTGGTGGAACAACTTTTAAATTCCAAAAACTAAATTCCAAAACCCAAGTAAAAATCTGTGTCTAAGAAGAAAAAAAAATACTATACCGTTTGGAAAGGGCACAAAACAGGTGTTTTCGAAACTTGGAACGATTGTAAAGCTCAAATTACCAATTTTGAGGGCGCACAATACAAATCGTTTGATAGTTTTGATGCCGCCAAAGAAGCTTCAAAAGGTAATTACTTTAATTATATAGGTAAGAAAAGTGATTTTAAAAGCGAATTATCTTCCATTCAACTAAAAAAAATAGGGCAACCTAATTACAATTCCATATCGGTTGATGCCGCTTCTAGCGGAAACCCAGGCGTTATGGAATACCGCGGCGTAGATACTAAAACTAAAAAACAACTATTTATTCAAGGCCCTTTTGAAGAAGGCACTAATAATATTGGGGAGTTTTTAGCTATAGTCCATGGGTTAGCATTATTAAAAAAAAACAATAGCGACCGAATTTTATACACCGATAGCAAAACTGCTATAAGTTGGGTAAAAAAGAAAAACTGCAATACTAAATTAGAACGCAACGCTAAGAACAAAGCATTATTTGAATTGGTAGATAGAGCTATAAATTGGTTGAAAACGAACACATATCAAACCACTATTGTAAAGTGGGAAACCAAAGCATGGGGCGAAATTCCTGCGGATTTTGGTAGAAAATAATTCCAATAATCAAAACTTATTCTAAATTATTCAGTCTAAAAAAATCTTACATTTGTAACTCATTAAAAAAGTTTTTCCATAAAAAATGCATAAAAATCAGCCTTCCGAGATTGGTGCATTACTTTTAGACATTGGCGCTATGCTAATGAGTTCTGGAGCAAATACCAACCGCATACGCCTAACCATACAGCGCATAGGTAAAAGTTACAACTATAAAACCGATTTTTTAATTACGCATAGAGCCATTATACTTACCTTAAAAGATTCTAGTGGCAATGTGTCTTTTAATGAATTAAAACAAACTTATGCACACATCCCTAATTTTAAAATAGTTAGTGGTTTAAGCAAATTAAGTTGGCGAATTGTAGAAGAAAAATTTTCTGTAAAAAAAGCAAGAAAGGAGGTTAAAAGACTAAAGGCGCTTCCACATTATCCACGTTTCCTAGTATTATCGGTTGTTGCATTTGCTTGTAGCTCCTTTTGTCGCTTAAACGGCGGCTCTTTTATAGAGATGGCAATCGTTTTTATTGCCGCTTTTTTAGGCCTTTTTTTAAAGCAAGAATTAGCTAAAAAAAAGGTTAACCCATTCTTCAATATTTTTATCGCTTCATTTTTTTCTGCTATGCTAGCTGGTGCCATGGGTCAATTATTACCCTACGGGCATGACCGTATCATTTTTATAACCTCCATATTATACTTAATACCGGGCATACAATTAATTAACTCCATCACAGACATTCTAGATGGAAACACACTTAATGGCATAGTTCGTGCTTTTATTGGTCTTGTTGTATCATTTTCTATTTCAACAGGGTTGCTATTAGCAATACTAATTTTTAATACAAATTAAAATGGATATAACTATTTTTATTGAAAAATGGATATGGTTTGGAAGTGCTGCAGTTGGTTTTGCCATTTTATTTAATGTTCCTGTTAGAACGCTGATTCCTATTTTTTTAATGGCTGCTCTAGGAGGCATAATAAAGTTGCTCTTTTTACCTTATATAGGTATTGTATTTAGTTCTTTACTGGGCTGTATATTAATTGGACTCCTAAGCATTTTCGCTGCACATTTTAAGCATTCACCACCTTTCATATTTGCAATTCCTGCCGTTATACCTATGGTACCGGGCACTTTTGCCTATTTTACCATGAAAGGTTTTATTAAGCTTGCTTATAATACGAATCCTAATGAGTTTGAGCAAATATTATATGACACCGTTACCAACGGAAGTAAAACATTATTTGTGCTGATGGCCATTACAATTGGGGTTTATGCACCAATGTTGTTAACCAGAAAAGAGTCGGCAAAACAAATTAAAATCCCTTTGTTAAAGTTAGGCAAAAAATAAAATTGCTGTATAAATCGAATACCAAAATAGCTGCCAATTTTAAAGTTTAATAGTATATTTGCACAAAATTATCAAACAACTTTAATGAGTAAATTAGTAATTGTTGGCACTGTAGCTTTTGATGCTATTGAAACGCCTTTCGGTAAAACCGATAAAATTCTTGGTGGTGCTGCAACATTTATTGGTTTGGCTGCTTCGCATTTTGATATTGATGCTGCTGCAGTTTCTGTTGTTGGCGGCGATTTTCCGCAAAAATATTTAGATCTTTTATCAAATAGAAATATTGACATTTCGGGTATTGAAATTGTTAAAGAAGGAAAAACATTCTTTTGGAGTGGTCGTTATCACAACGATATGAATTCTAGAGATACTTTGGTTACTGAATTAAACACTCTTGCAGATTTTAAACCTGTAGTACCAGAGAATTATCGCGATGCCGAAATAGTTATGTTAGGAAACTTGCATCCTAACGTCCAATCTAGTGTGTTGGACCAAATGGTTAATAAACCAAAATTGGTTATTTTAGATACCATGAATTTCTGGATGGATATTGCTTTAGATGACTTGCACAACGTTATGAAACGCGTAGATGTTATAACCATAAACGACGAAGAAGCTAGACAGCTTACTGGAGAGTATTCTTTGGTTGTTGCGGCTAGAAAAATTCATACAATGGGCCCAAAATACGTGGTAATTAAAAAAGGCGAACATGGCGCTTTATTATTCTATAATGACGATGTGTTTTACGCACCAGCATTACCTTTAGAAGAAGTGTTTGACCCAACAGGAGCTGGTGATACCTTTGCAGGAGGATTTGCAGGGTATATTGCTAAAACAGGAGATACATCTTTTGATAACATGAAAAATGCTGTCATTTTCGGATCAACATTGGCATCATTTTGTGTTGAAAAATTCGGAACCGAGCGCATGGAAACTTTAAAAAACGAAGAAGTTCATAAACGATTGTTGCAATTTAAACAATTAACACAATTCGATATAAAATTAGCATAAACCAACGCGCTCAAAAATAGAGCGCGTTTTTAATTTAAGTAATAATTTATCATTTCTGCGAAATCAAAGATTCACGAATTCAACGATATGAAATAAATTTAATAAGTAAAGCGAAAATCTTTAAAAATGAGTGATTCAATAAAACACGAATGTGGTATAGCAGTTTTAAGACTTTTAAAACCGCTTGAATTTTATAAAGAAAAATATGGCACTGCTTTTTATGGGGTAAACAAAATGTACCTTATGATGGAAAAGCAGCACAACCGTGGGCAAGACGGTGCTGGTTTTGCAAGCATTAAGTTAGACGTAAAACCAGGGGAACGCTATATTAGTAGGGTGCGTTCCATTGCCCAACAACCCATTCAAGACATATTTGCTCAAATAAACGATCGTGTTAATAAAGAGTTTATAGAGCATCCTGAATATGCTGATGATATAGCGCTACAAAAAAAACACATCCCCTATATTGGCGAGGTGTTTTTAGGACACGTGCGTTATGGTACTTTCGGGAAAAACAGTGTGGAAAGTGTACACCCGTTTTTAAGACAGAATAACTGGATGCACCGTAATTTAATTATGGCTGGAAACTTTAACATGACCAATGTTAAAGAGTTATTTGCAAATCTTATTAGGTTAGGGCAACACCCAAAAGAGTATACCGATACCATTACCATCATGGAAAAAATTGGTCACTTTTTAGATGATGCGGTTAGTAAAATTTACAAAGATGTAAAAAAGGAAGGTTACAGCAAAAATCAAGCATCTCCATTAATAGCCGAACGATTAAACGTTGCTAAAGTTTTAAAAAAAGCTGCTAAAGATTGGGATGGCGGTTATGCTATGGCAGGATTAATTGGCCATGGTGACTCTTTTGTATTGAGAGATCCTGCTGGCATTAGGCCAACATACTATTATATAGATGATGAAGTTGTAGCCATAGCTTCAGAACGTCCTGTAATTCAAACGGTTTTTAACGTAAAATTTGAAGACGTAAAAGAATTGGAACCAGGACATGCTATTATTACAAAAAAATCCGGGAAAGTTATCATCAAAAAAATATTACAACCACTGGAACGTAAATCATGTTCTTTTGAACGCATTTATTTTTCTCGAGGAAGTGATGCCGAAATTTACCAAGAACGAAAAATGCTTGGTAAATTATTAATGCCTAAAGTTTTGGAGGCTATTGATAATGATACGAAAAACACCGTGTTTTCTTATATTCCAAATACTGCCGAAACATCCTTTTTTGGGATGATCGAAACAGCCGAAGCTGCATTGAACAAAAAGAAAACAGCTGCTATTTTAGAAGGTCAGCGCTCGCTTTCTGCCGAAAAAGTTACCGATGTGCTATCTGAGCGTATTCGCGTAGAAAAAATAGCGATTAAAGATGTGAAGCTAAGAACTTTTATTACTGAAGACAGTAGTAGAGATGATTTGGTGGCACACGTTTACGACGTAACTTACGGCGTTATAAAACCAAATGACAATTTGGTGATTATTGATGATAGTATTGTAAGAGGCACAACTTTAAAAAAGAGTATTTTAAAGATACTGGACCGTTTAAGCCCTAAGAAAATTATAGTGGTTTCATCGGCACCACAAATACGTTACCCAGATTGTTATGGCATCGATATGGCAAACCTTGAAAGTTTAGTTGCTTTTAGAGCTGCATTGGAATTATTAAAAGAAGCCGATCAATATCATATTGTAAAAGAAGTTTATGATAAATGTGTAGAACAGACGGAATTGGAAGATGTTTATGTACAAAATTTTGTAAAGGAAATATACGACCCATTTACAGATGAACAAATCTCTGATAAAATAGCCGAACTTTTAAGTCCTGATAACATAAATGCCGAAGTTAAAATTATTTTCCAGTCTGTTGAAAATTTACATAAGGCATGCCCTGAACATTTAGGCGATTGGTATTTTACAGGCAACTATCCAACCGTTGGTGGTAACCGCGTTGTAAACCGTGCTTTTATTAATTTTTATGAAGGTAATAAAGAACGTGCCTATTAATTATTATTAATTAATTTATAACCGTAAATAATACAAAAATCACATTTAAACAGAATTAATTACCGTTCATCTAAAAAATATTAAGATTATCTAAAATACATATAAATTAGAATCACCATAACATAAGTAGGTTAAGTTCATGGTAGATTTGGGGCAAAAAAAGGTGAACTTCTGTTCGCCTTTTTTTATGCGTTCTAGTTTTTAAATAGCCCTTTTAAATAATTTAATAAAATCGCTTAAGCCAATAAATTAGCCGTTTAACTAAAATATTTTCCACAACGCTTAAGCCATCATACATTTGCCTCACCATAACATAAGTAGGTTAAGTTCATGGTAGATTTGGGGCAAAAAGGTGAACTCTCGTTCACCTTTTTCATTTTATATAATTCCCATAAAAATGATAATTTCTTTTTTCTTTTCTATCTCATTTTTAAAAAAAATACAATAGATAAAAACTCCTTTATATAATATTCTAAAAAAAATTATCTTTACTGGATAACAGTAACAAGAAACTTACTATATCCCGACATATTTACGGGATATAAGTAATAAAAGTTACTATATAACACGTTGTGCACTATTTGAGAAATGACCGAACTAACAGACAAAATATACTACGCTGATAAAAATATTCTCGAAATTATTGAGTCGGAATTTGAATTAATTGACCGAAAAAGTTGGTACAGATTATATAGGAATAAAACTGACAAATCTTATTGGCGACTTGACGAATGGGACAAGTATCAGGAACAGTTTTTTGTCAATCTTGAATCAACTGAAAAATGGTCTGAATTTAATGACAAAACTTTAAGAATTGAACTTTTAAAAAAGTCAAGAGGTTTATCAGACGAAAAATGTATTTGGAAAGATTGCGAAAAAAACGCTTTGAATAAAATTGTTTATTGCGAGAACCACGCATACAACGAAATGGGAATAAGAAAATGAATTTCGAAAATTTTAGAAAAGACATAGAAAGTAAACTCAATAAGATTGCAGAATTCGAACTTCAGGAATTTCATTTTGAACCTCATAGTTTTGGAAATGGAATTCTTGCATACCGAATTAAAGGACGAATTCACAAGTTTATTTTTGATGGACGAGAAAGTGAATTAACTTGGTTAATAAGCAAATCTCATCAAAAATATTTCGGAGCGGATTTGACTGAATTTAAGAAATTAGATGGACTTGAAATTAGTTCGGAACAATTAAAAAACGGAATAAAAACAGTGCACAACACCGCATAAAATTAATTGCTAGTGCAAGCCTACTTACGAAAATCCTCGCGGATTTTGAACTGCCCCCAAAAAGTTAGACACTATTTGAGGGTATTTTTATGGAAAGAAAAGTCAAGTACAATTACGATTTTAAACTTCGTTGCGTAAAGGAGGTATTGAAAAATCATCAAAC
>NZ_JAGJCB010000028.1 GCF_017814435.1 Mariniflexile gromovii
ATATTGATAATCCTATCGGAATTATCAACATTCCAACACCACAGAATCATCATTATGAGATAATTAAAATATAAATATTAACTTTGAAGAACTAGGCTAGTGCTTTTCATAGGATACGGTGTTCCAATGCTTTTTACTCATGTGGTATCCTGGTTGGATACAGCTGTATTCTGCACGAAGTTCTTCGGCGTAGTCGGGGTCGCATTTTAGGTTGATGGCTTTTTCGCCATATTCCCATTTTTTCAACCCTATTAAGGCAAACATTTTTCCTAATACTTTAAACACAAGGGTATCTTCATCAAAAGGAAAGTCTTCTGATACGCCTTTTTTGCTTAAACAATATTGATGTAGTTGTTCTATGTTCATTATAAAAGTCTTTCCATTACTTTTTCAGGATGCTTTAACTCAGTATATCCAAATTGCATATAAAGTTTATGGGCATCGGAAGTTTTCAGCATCCAAACTTTACACGATTGCAATTGCGGTTCTTCATTTATAGCTTTCATCAATTGTTTTGAATAGCCTTTGCCTCTATATTCTGGCAAAATAAAAACATCCATCACATATGCGAAAACGGTATAATCGGTTGCAATTCTTGCAAAACCTATTTGTTTCCCATCTATATAAACCCCAAAACACAAACAATTATCAATTGTTTTCTTTACTTCATCAAAAGTTCTTCCCTTTGCCCAATAGGTTGTGGTTAAAAATTGATGAATCACATCCATTTGAAGTTTGCTTTTATCTGTAGAAATTTCAATCATGGCTTTCCTATGTCACCTAAATGCGTATGCTTAAAATTATCAAAATATTTCAATCCATAACCAAAAATTCTATCAAAAGAAGCATGAGAGAACAACATAACGCCCAACAACTGCACAATCTCATTTTGAAAATACATACCAACTACATAAACCAAAATTGCAATGCCCTTGTGATGAAACACATTATATGCTATGGCTCCAACTTTTGTATTTACAAAATACCCCAGCATGCTAATATCAGGAAGCAGAATTAAAACCAAAAACCACCACCAACTGAAACTTAATTGGCTAAAAGCAAAAATTCCTAGAAGGAACATCATGAGTTCTTCTAATTTTAAAACAATCTTCATTATTCTATAATTTTATATAAAACTGGCTTGCTAGGTGTGGCATCATTTTCAAAAGGGGCTATTTGAAGGTTTAAAATATAACTGCCATCTTCAATTTTATTGGCAACATAAATAAATTCTGTTATGGTAGCGTCCAGCCTTAATTTGCCATCAAAATTCCAAAAGGCCTTGTGCGCCAATAATTTTCCGCCGTCGTATTCCCTATCCACACTTGGCAAATCAATCAGCAAATGTTTAATGCCTTTATTGCGAATAAACACCATGGCTTCTTCTGTAATATAGGTCCAATTGGTATTGGAATACTGGCGTTTTTTTTTATCTTTTGTATTCGGCATCGTTCTTATAACCAATGCCTCAGGTGTATTATCTTTTAACAGAAGTTCTATTTGCTTTTTTGAAATAACAGTATCTTTCATGTATTTTTCGGCAGCCACAGAAATTAATTCTGCCGTGAAAAAAAACTGTTTTAGGTTCTTGTTTACGGAATGAAACGCTTTAGTTATATGCCCAACGCATTCGGTATGGGTTCCATGGGCATGCGGACTGAATTGAATGTTGTTGAAATTAACCGATGCACCTTTTTCGACGCTTCCCACCCAATCATCAATAATTACGGGCTCCATTTTAGGCTCTCCAATATACCATGCATTTACGTTGCTTTTTGAAGCTTTTAAGGGTATTGAAATATCGAGCGGTTTAGATAAATCTATTTGATATTTTTTAGACTTGTATTGAATGGTAGCAATCATAGTCTCAAATATAATCAAATCATAAACAAATCGGATGCTATACCATCGGCTAAAAATTTGCCTTTTTTAGTGGTTGTTAAAACGCTTTCATGCGATTGCTCACTAAGTTTTGAAATGCTAAGCAGTTCTAAATTCACAAATTTCTCTGAAGTTTTAAGCAGATGTTCTAAAAATGGCTTCCCAAAATCCTGCTCCACTTTTTCTAAGGAAACGCCCCAAACCGTTCGTAAACCTGTCATGACATATTCGTTGAATTTATCTGTTTTGGAAAGTGTTTCCGTTTCTATTGGCAGTATATCTTGTTCTAACGATTTTATATATTTTGAATTATTACGCACATTCCAACCCCGTTCATTGCCATTGAACGAATGTGCCGATGGGCCAATACCCAAGTACGATTTCCCTTGCCAATAAGCCGAGTTGTTTTTACTAAAATAATCAGGTTTTCCAAAGTTTGACAATTCATAATGTACAAACCCTGAAGCTTCTAATACTTCAATTAAAATATGGAATTGCTGTTGCGCCAAATCATCATCAACATTTTTAATAAGCCCTTTTTTTATAAAAGCATCCAAAGCGGTTTTAGGTTCTACTGTTAAGGCATAACTTGATATGTGTGGAATGTTGAAGCCTAAAACAGTTTCAATGTTTTTTATCCAGTTCTCATTTGTTAGCCCTGGAATTCCGTAAATCAAATCGATGGAAATATTATCAAAATGTTTTGTAGCTTCTTGCAAACATTTTTTGGCTTCGTCGGCATTGTGTGCGCGATTCATAAGTTTTAGATCGGCTTCGAAGAAGGATTGGATGCCTATAGAAAGTCTGTTAATTCCAATTTCTAAGTAATTTTCAAAAATGGAATTACGAGTGAGACCTCTCGACTGCGCTCGAGGTGACATTTGGGATTGAATCAAATCATCTGGATTTGCTTCCAAAGTAATCTCTGGATTTTCTGCAACTTTATAGTTTTTATAAACCGTATCAATCAAAAATCGTAACTCATCAATCGTCAATAAAGAAGGTGTGCCGCCTCCAAAATAAATGGTTTCAACGGTTTTGTTTTTGAATTCATCTTTACGCAAAACCAATTCTTTGGCCAAAGCATTCACCAACGCATCCTTCTTATTCAACGATGTTGAAAAATGAAAGTCGCAATAATGACATGCTTGTTTGCAAAATGGAATATGGATGTAAATGCCAAAAGCCCCACCTAGCCTCCCCAAAGGGGAGGAAATCTCACTCAAAATCATTTCTTTACGCTTTTTATCCCCCCTTTGGGGGTAAGGGGGCTTTTGGATATTCTGGTGCTATTCTGCTTTACAAAAGCATCCCAACCGGAATAGCTTTTTCCAATTTCTACTTTTCCTTCGTTATAAAAATGGCACACCGCAGCTGCCAAACCATCGGTAGCATCCAGATTTTTTGGCAATGTTTTCAAACCCAATAAACTTTGAAGCATTTTTGCCACTTGTTCTTTAGTGGCATTTCCGTTGCCGGTAATAGCCATTTTAATTTTTTTTGGCGAATACTCTGTAATGGGGATTTCCCGACTTAAACCTGCTGCCATGGCAACACCTTGGGCACGCCCTAGCTTTAACATACTTTGCACATTTTTACCAAAAAATGGTGCTTCAATGGCAATTTCGTCTGGGTTGTGGGTGTCTATAAGTTCAATAGTCCGTTCAAAAATGAGCTTTAATTTTAGGTAGTGGTCGTCGTACTTTTTTAAATCGAGTTCGTTCAATTGTAAAAAAGACATGGTTTTACCCACAACTTTAATAAGTCCGAACCCCATAATGGTAGTTCCAGGGTCAATACCTAAAATAATTTTTTCTTTACTCATTAACGTACGCTTATTTGATATGATACCAGAATAATGGTTTAATTTGCAGCTTGAGTTTATGATATACCTGTTGCCATACAAAACTAAACAATTCTTTTTTGTGCTTATTAAAATAAGCATTGTTGTTGCAGCATTTTATTTTATATACATAAAACTGACCCAAAACACAGATTTTGATTACCCAATCTTTTTTGACTTTTCAACCAAAAACAACCTGTTTTCCATAAAAATCATGCTTTTTTTATTGGTTTTAACTGGTTTTAACTGGTTTTTTGAAATTCTAAAATGGCAAAAATTAACCGCTTCAGTAAAAAAAATAAGTTTTAAAAATGCCTTAGAACAAAGTTTGGGTTCTTTAACCGCTTCGTTATTTACACCCAACCGCATTGGTGAATATGGCGCCAAAGCCATTTACTACACAAAGGATTACAGAAAACGCATCATGCTAATCAACCTATTAAGTAACGTTTTGCAAATGGGCGTTACCTGTATTTTGGGTGTAGTTGGGTTTAGTTTTTTTGTTTCAAAATATCCTATTTCAATTAATTATTCTAAAATATTGCTTCTATCCATACTCACGGTTTTTCTAATAGGCTTTGCAATTTTCATATTAAGCAAAACGAAATTCCGTATTAAAGGGTTTTCTTTTGAAAAAATAAAGACGTTCATTTTAAATTTTCCTAAAAAACTCATTGTTTACGGGTTTTGTTTTTCGCTATTGCGTTATGCGTTTTTTTCATTTCAATTTTATTATTTATTAACCGTTTTCGGAATAAACATTTCCTATTTACAGGCGATGATGGTAATTTCCACCATGTATTTATTAGCCTCCATATTGCCTTCTATTTTTATTTTTGATGTGGTTATAAAAGGAAGTGTTGCTGTTTATTTATTCAGCTTTCTTGGAATAAATACATTAACCGTTTTAAGCATCGTAACCGTAATGTGGTTTTTTAATTTTGTGCTCCCAAGCATTATGGGTAGCTATTTTGTTTTAAATTTTAATTTCCCTAAAGATTAACCATGATTTTAATCAGTATTACCATAACTGTTTTGTACTTACTTTTAATTGGAAGTTTCACCATTGGCTTTGACAAGGTAACACTTTTTAAACTTGAAGATTTACCTGCTAAAACAAAATTTTCAGTGGTGATTCCCTTTCGAAATGAAGCTGAAAATTTATCTGCTTTATTGCAAACCATCCGTTCTTTAGAATATCCCAAGGAATTATTTGAAGTTATTTTTGTTGATGACGCATCGGAAGATGATTCAGTAGAAATTATTAAAAACTTCATAAATGAAAGATCCTTTGATGATGCTCTGATAAGCATTCGAGTTATTTCAAACGAACGTAAAACAAATTCACCAAAAAAAGACGCCATTACCACAGCCATAAAACAAGCAAAAAATGAATGGATTATAACCACCGATGCCGATTGTTTAGTACCTAAATACTGGCTTGATAGTTTTGATGAATACATTCAAAAAAGTAATGTCCAATGTATAGCGGCACCTGTAACCTATGTTATAAAAAATAGCTTTCTAGATCGGTTTCAGCTTTTGGACCTATTCAGTTTACAAGGCGCAACCATGGGCGGTTTTGGCATAAACAAACCCTTTTTGTGCAATGGTGCTAATTTTGCCTATACCAAAGCTCTGTTCAATGAATTACATGGGTTTGATGGCAATACCCACACGGCAAGCGGCGACGATATTTTTATGTTGGAGAAAGTCGCTAAAAAACACCCAAAACAACTCCACTATTTAAAATGCGAATTAGCTACTATTTTTACCAGAACACAACCAACCTGGAATGCTTTACTATCACAACGTGTACGTTGGGCAGCAAAAACCAGCACTTACAACAATTGGTTTGGAAAGCTTACAGGACTTGTAGTTTTACTTATGAACGCGCTCATTATAACCTTACTGACACTTACAGTTATTGGCATTTTCAATTTGAAGGTTTTTATATATCTAGTAATAATAAAATTTAATATCGATTTCTTTTTAATTTATAAATCGGCTATATTTTTCAATCAAAAAGGGGTGCTAAAAAGCTTTATTGTAAGTTTTATGTACTATCCTTTTTTTAGTGTTTATGTAGCTTCTACATCGCTATTTTCAAGCTATAAATGGAAAGGGCGCACTTTTAAAAAATAACATTAATTGGCTTGTATAATAACCGGTAGTTCGAATTCAGTTTTTACTTGCTGACCTCGTTTTATAGCCGGAAATACTTTGGGCAATGAATCTAAACTTGAATAAATTAAAGCTTCAATATTTGGTATTTCTTTCATTATTAAACTATCTGTATCAATATTTAAAAGTGACAGAATACCTGTTTCAGATACTTGGAATTTTAAATTGATGGTATCGGTTACATCTTGGGTTACAACTATGGAGTCTTTTTGGAGCTTTTCTAAAATATGAGTGGTTAAAACCTCAGTAAAACAAGTGGTTTTCCCGTTTTTGGTTTCAATAGAATCACACTCCGAAAAAGTTGGATAAACATCTACATCGTTCCAATTAAACGTTTGCAACTCTTCATTTAAAATGGCTTCGGGAGTTGTTTTTTTTGCATTGAAATACTCGCAAGACGTAAGCGCTAAAACTAATATAAAAACACAAATTTGCTTCATAGATTAAAACTGAAGCCGAAAAGTACAATTTTTTTGGTTTTTATATAATCAAAAACAAAAAAACCGAAGCTTTAACTTCGGTTTTTATCTAATTTACTTAAATTACTCTTTTTTATCCTGAGATTTATCGTCTTGAACCTGAAAAACTATTGGTAAAGAATAAGGTACAGTTACTTTTTTGCCTTTTTGTTCCCCAGGAATCATTTTTGGCAAGGTTTTAATAACACGAATGGCTTCTGCCTCTAAAGCGGGATGTGGTGCTCTAGAACGGACTTCTGTAATATTCCCTTCTTTATCAATTTTAAAAATAACGTTTATACGCTGCCTTCCAACTAAATTGTTTTCTTCAGCTATTTTAGTATTAAAATTTTTATTTACATGATCTGCAATACTTTTTGACATACACGCTTTCCGTTCTTCATTGGTTTCTAATGTTTCACAATCTGGAAATATAGGGACATGCTCTACCACACCAAATGGCACTTCTACATCATTTAAATATTTTTTCTCACTCTTATCACTAAACTTAGATGGAGAATACAACCTATAAAGGTTGCCTTCCTTTGAATAAATTTCCAATAGTCCGTAACCCTCAGGAATTTGCTCACTTTCATTATGCAGACTATAAACTAACTCTTGATTTTCTGAGTTGAAATCTGCCCAAATCACATAATTTGGGTTCGATTTTAAAAAATTTTCTTGTTTTTGTTTTGACTCATTAGCCTCTTCTAAAGCCAACTTATCAGAATTGACCTCTACAATATTAACCGTGTAAGTGTATTCACTTAAATCTTTACTCAATATTCCCATTTCATTTTGAACGGTACAAGCTGAATAAATAAGCATTGCAACAACTAACGGAATTAATAAAGCATACTTTAACAAATTAATTTGTTTTGATTTTGATTTTTGTAACATAACGATTCGTTTTTTGATTAATGATTGTTTAAAAAATGGATTGATGAATGAAATATTTTTAGTTTCGAAAACTTGTGATAGAAGATTTTGATAATAACTGGCCTTATCCTCATTTACTACCATTTTTGCATCGGCAATAAACTCATGAAGCAACATGATTCTGTTTTGATACATATACACTAAAGGATTAAACCAAAAAAGAATGCGCAGTACTTCAAAAAACAACAAATCTAGCGTGTGTTTTTCTTTAACATGAATAATTTCGTGCTTTAAAATGGAGGCTTTTTCATGGTCGTTTAAACGCTCTCCCAAAAATATAAAGTGTAAAAATGAAAAAGCAACATTACTGTTTTGGAGTTTTACAATAGATAACTGCCCTAGTTTACTTTTAGGGTTTCTAGCAAGCAACCAAACAATTTTTGAAACTTTAAAAACAAAACCAATGAATGCTAATAGCACGCCCATGTACAGAATTATTTCCCAGTTAAATAGTGCTGCAGACTCAGTTATTAATGCGTCTAGTTGTAAATTTGATGGATTATTTTGCTTGACATTGCCAATAACAACTTCTGGAAGGTTTATTATAAATTCTTGAGGCAACGTTTCTTTAAAACTATCAATTTTAATAAACGGGATAATAACTGATGCTAATGCTGAAGTGATTAAATAAACCCTGTTCCAATTAAAAAAAGTTTCTCTTTTTAAAAACGCATCATAAATGAGCAAAAAAACTAATTGAAACGCTACAACCTGTATAATATAATGTGCCATAACTATTCTTCTTTATTAATCTCTTTTAGTACAGATTCTAGTTCTTTTAAACTGATATCATTTTTCTTCATAAAAAATGACACCATACTTTTAAAAGACCCTTGAAAATAATTATCTACCAAACTATTAATAGATTGATTGCTATATTCTTGTTGTTGTAACAATGGAAAATAGATATGCCCCTTGCCTTCTTTCTCATAATCTACAAAACCTTTGCTCTCTAATATTCTAACAATGGTTGAAACCGTATTGTAAGCTGGTTTGGGTTCTGGAAATTCTTCTATTATGGCTTTCACATTGGCTTTTTTAAGTTTCCAAAGTATTTGCATAATATCCTCTTCTGCTTTTGTAAGTTGTTTCATTTTTATACCTTTTTTTAAACTTTGTCTTGTGCCAAAATCCTCTTGGATTTTTTCATAAATAAGCAAGAATAAGCAAATTAATTATAGCCTTTCTTATCAACTGATATTAGTTCGGCAAGTTTTATATTTAGTTTATCCCCTTGTAAATTTCTATCCACGATTGTTCCATCCCTATCAATTAAAAAATTCGCGGGAATTGTATGGATTCCATAAATTAATGAAGCAGAATTATAACTACCTTTTAAATCACTAACATGAAGCCACGGCAATTTGTCTTTTGCTATTGCATTAAGCCAATTTATTTTGTCAGAATCTAATGAAACAGCAAATATTTCAAAGCCATAAGGATTATATTTTTCATAAGTTTTTACCAAATTTGGATTTTCCTTTCTGCATGGCCCACAAAGCGAGCCCCAAAACTCCAATAAAACAATTTTATCTTTAAGGTCTGAAAGTTTTTTAATTTTCCCATTTGTATCTTCCAGTTCAAAATCAATATACCTTTCACCTACATTTGGAGTTTTGTTCAGTTCAATAAATTTTGAAATTCTTTTTCCGTACTCTGAATTTTTATTTTCTGTAGAAAACAGATCGAAAAGTTCTTTAGTCTTTTCCTTTCCCCATGTTTTAGAATATACAGCTAAAACGGCCATACTAACAATACTATTAGGGTTGTTTTTTACAAATTCCATTTCTTTTTTTTGTCTTTCATCTTTAGAAAGACCATCAATTTCTTTACGAAGTCTTTGTTTTAAATCTTCTGTAATAGAACCCGTAACATTTGCTTGCTTGAAATCAGTTTTTCTTGCATCAAATATCATTTCATTATTTTCAAGCCATAAATACCTGTATTTAGAACGGTCTTTTGTATGTAAAACAACTCTTAAAGGTGATTCAGTTAATTTAGTATGAAAGTAAAAAGAATTATTTTCGACTTTTGCAGAGTCTATTATTTTCTTCTCTAAAATATTATCTAAATAAAGGAATGTTCCGTTTTGAATTGCGTTTGTAAATCCTGTTAAAGAAAATTCTTTTGTAGTTTTTTGTGAATTACAAGAAATAGCTGTTAAAGCTAATAACCCGAAAATTATTTTTCTCATAACTGTTAATTTAGTTGAATAAAACAAATATAACTAAAATTTTAGTTCAAACTAATTTTTTAGTTACAAATTTTTGTAAAAGAAGAAACCCTATGGGTCTCTCACATCCATAGGGTTTATGTAAATTGCTATTATCAACAAAAAAATTGAGGGATTACAAGTTTTTTAGAAGTGTTGATAGTACAAAGGTACAAATAACATATCTTTTTGAGTTACGGTAAACCCGTAATAATACTACGGGTTAAACATAGAATTCAAGTATAGCAAGCAAATTGGGGCCAAAAAAAATTAAAAAAAATTACATAAACATCAACTCTTTGCGCTTCATTACACAAATCCTTTACTTTTTGCAGCATTCACAAGTGTTTCATCTTGTCCATCCTGCACATCAAAAATCTCTCTTAATTGTTTTTTACGTTTTTCAATGGCGCTTAATGAAAGATCTAAATGAGGTGCTAAATTTTTAGTTTTAATACCTTGAGACAATAAGTGAAGTATTTTTCGATTTTTTTCATCAATTACAATATCACTAGCAATTGCTTTTCTTATATAACTATTAACGGTACCGCTGTAAAATGGTGGATTGTTAAGTACTGCTTGAAAAGCACTAGCAAGTTCACTGGATGTTAAATCACTTTTAATTAAAAACCCTTCCGGATCTATAGTTTTTATAATGTTATGAATTCTAAACGATTCATTAAACATGGTTAAGATTATAATTTTCGATTTTGGCAATACCTTACGTGCATAAGCTGCTAAATCTTCACCTGAAGTCATTAAACCATCCGATGATGGTGGCAAACTAATATCAACAAACAACACATCGTATAGATTATCTTTTTCTACAGATTTATCCATAAATGCTATGGCTTCATCACAATTGTTGGCGATATCAATTTCTAATTGCTGACTTTCTTTTTTTGTAAAAAGCAACGTGTTTTGATAACCTTCAATAATCATTGGGTGGTCATCAATCATTAAAATTCTAATTTTTTGGTTCATAAATTTGGTTAGGTCATTGGGACTTGTATGGTTACTTTTGTGCCTGTATCTTTTTCAGATGTTATATCTATAACACCATTTATTTCATTAATTCTAGAGTTCATGTTTTTTAAGCCAATACCCGATTTGGCTTTTTGAACATCAAATCCAGTACCGTCATCGATTAGCGTTAGCCAAATTACATTATTTTTTAATTCAAAACTAACATTAACTTGAGTTGCACTTGCATGCTTATAAATATTATGTAAAGATTCTTGAATAATTCTATAAATATGTATCTTTTTCTTATTAGAAACTTCATCCCAATTTATAGTATCATCATGGTTGAATTTATATGAAAGTTTATAAACTGTTGCCTGCGTTATTACAAGTGTTTTAATTATATCTACAAATCCAGAACCTGAAACAAAATCGGTATTTAACTCGTGCGATACTTTTCTAATATCCTCTTCAATTGTTTTTAGCTCATTAATGTATTGTTCTCTATTTTTAATAGCTTCCATAGAACTACTCATATTTAAGCTATCCAAGCTCAATCTGGTTCCAAACAAACGCCCTAAAATACCATCGTGTAATTCTTCTGAAATACGCTTTTTCTCTAAAGTTCTTGCTTCTTCAATTTTTTCGTTTTGAGAAAGCATTAGGTTATAAATTTCTTCGTTCGTTTCTTGTTGTTCTTGTATAAACTGTAGTTCTTTATTTTTACTTCTTTGCATAATTACAAGGTATAATAAAAATGATGCAATAATAACAGCTACTGAAATGACTAAAAGCCACAATCTCTCTTTGGCTATTTGAATATTTTCTTCTTCTATTTGGTTGGTTTCAAAACGGATTCTTGCAAATTTGTTTCTAATGGTTCGTTCGTTTTTTTGCAAACTATCATTTAAGCTTATATAGGATTTTAAATGTTTAACAGCAAGCTCTCCTTCTTCAATTTTTGAAAGTAACAATAGTGATTTTAATAAATCGTCGTTATGGTATTTCTCTGAAATATCCTTAGCTATATATGCATAATGTTTAGCCAAATCTTTATTCCCTTTACCATTGTAATATTCCGCTATATGCTCATTGATAATAATAGTGTTATAACCTCTGTAATTTATACTATCACTAATCTTTAATGCTTTAAAATATAATCCAGGAAGCTGTTCATGCTTATTTAATAAATATAAAGTATGCGCATAATTATCCAATACAAGTGCATACATACTACGGTTTTCCTTAATAAACTCTTTATCCTGTAATATTTGATTATAATAATTTATAGCTAAATCAAATTGCTTTGCGTTTTTGTAAGTATTCCCTATATTATTCTTAGAGATATTTATTGTTTCTTTATTATTGCCTTTTAATTTCTCCTTAAGTTCAATAGCCTTCGTATGGTATTTAATGGATTCATCAAATTGCTCTAGTTCTTTAAAAACTATCCCAAGGTTATTATATATAAAAGATTTTAAATTTATTATATCATCTGTTTTATTTAATGATTCCAACAATGATAATGCATCAACGCACGACACTTCGCTACCAATAAAATCTTTTTCATTCTTTTGTATAACAGCAATACCATATAATGTTAAAGCTAGTCTATACTTAGTTTTTAATTGTCTAAATATTTTCTCAGCATGATGGTAATGATAAAAAGCACTATCGGTTAAAGGAGTTGCTTTTCTATAATATTCCGCAATGGTATAATGGGCCTCTGCAATTGAAGAAGAGTCTATTTCTTTCGAATTTAGAACAAATTGCTTTAGGGAAGCAATCTTTTTTAAATCTTTACTTTGTTGCCCAAAGGAATAATTTAAAAAAACTATAATTGCTATATATAAGAAATTAAATTTCAACTAAAGGGATTATTATTCATTCCCTCAAAAGTATTTATAATTTCTTGATAAAAAAAGCCCTTTACAATACTACTGTAAAGGGTCTTTTTTTTTTATTTAAATAATAAAATAATTTTTTTATTGATCAATATCTCCTCCTGTATAAAGCGTTTCTTGAGTATTTGGAGATCTTAATACATCATCCTCATTCAAGTCTTGTTTAGTGCAAGAAGTTAGTGATGCGAAAATAACTGCTACAATTAAAGTAATTTTTAGGGATTTCATAAATATTTGGTTTTAAGGTTAATTTATTTTTTCTTACAAATTCTAAAACAAACGTTAACTGGACTTTGAAAAACAAAATCGTTGTTAGAGGGAAAAAATGGATAATTAACTTAAAATCAAACGCACACAAAAGCACACAGATTCTTTAAATACTATTTTGAGGGAAATATGACTTTTCAGTCAAAAGGGAATGGATTAATATAACTTAAAATTGTAGGCCAAATTTAGGAAAACAATTTTTAAGCGGACTCTAATGTAAACTAAATTAGATTCACAAAAAAACTTAATTAGATTAAATGCATGTTTTTATCGATTAAGTGCAATTCAATTAACAGAATATATTATTTTTACTACAATGTGGATTTGCTTTTTATCAATGTTGTCTTGACAATTTTTGTCTTAACATCCATATCACTCGACTTATTTTGAAGTCTGTTAATTAATAATTGAGCAGCACTAGCGCCAATTTCTTTGGCATGCTGTCTTATAGTAGTTAATTGAGGAATGGTATGATAAGAATCTGATTTACTTGCGTAACCTATTACCGATATGTTTTTAGGCACTTTCAAACCTAATTTAACCGCTGTATTTATCGCAATAATTCCTGAAGCACTATCGGCAGCAATTATACCATCTATAGTTGTATTCTTTTTAAAAAAAGACATTATTTTTTTTTGTTGATCGTCTTTCTTTTTAATCTTTAAAATCAATGGTTCAGAAATGTTATTTTCCAATATTGCTTTTCTATAACCACGCTCTCTTAATTTACCCACACTAATTCCATCTAAAGTGCTTATAAATGCAATGTTTTTGCGTTTTTCAGAAAATAAAAATTTAGTAGCGTTGTAGGTAGAATCAAAATCGTCCACTATAACCTTATCACAAAGTACATCATGCGCCACTCTATCAAACATAACAATTGGCAAGCCTTGGCTAATTGTTTTTTTAAAATGATCAATTTCATTTTTTACCTGGGTTTCTTCTGCCAAACACATAATAAAACCATCAACACTTCCATTAGCCAACAACCTCAAGCTTTCTTTTTCCTGCTCTAAAGATTCGTTTGAAATACAGGTAATAATATTATAACCATACTTGGCAGCCTCTCTTTCAACACCAAAAAGCACTTTTGCCAAAAAATGGTTTAATATATCTGGAATAATAACCCCAATCGTTTTAGTCTTATTTTGTTTAAGGCTTAAAGCAACTTTATTGGGCTTATAATTATATAATTCTGCAAGCTCTTTTACACGCTTTACTGTTTCTTCGCCAATTTCCTCACTATTATTTAATGCTTTAGAAACCGTAGATATTGAAACATTCAACTCTTTTGCCAATTGTTTTAAAGTAACCATACTTGTTAACGTGTAAATAAATTTATTGCAATTTACAAAAATAGATATATCTAAATAAAGATTAATATTCAACCAAGCTATTTTCACTAATAAGCACAATAGATTCACATTAATCTAACACTTATTAAGTTTTAGAATGGTATTTTTGTCCATATATAATATTCCTATGAATTTTTCAAAAGTAAAATTGGTTGTTACAGATATGGATGGCACTTTGCTTAATCCAAAAAGTGAAGTCAGCCCACGGTTTTTTAATCAGTTTAATGAATTAAAAAAGAAAAACATTCACTTTGTTGCCGCCAGTGGCAGACAATATCAAAGCATTTTAGAAAAACTAGAAGCCATAAAAGACGAAATTTCAATTATTGCCGAAAATGGAGGCATGATGAAACATAATAATACAGAACATATTTTATTAAAATTAACCACAGAAAACATTGCAAAGTCTATTGAAATTTTACGTCAAATAGATGGTGTTTTTATTGTTTTATGCGGAAGAAAATCGGCTTACATAGAAAATACCAATCAAGAATTCGTTTCAAAATTCAATAAATATTACTCAGAATATCAAATTGTTGAAGATTTAACAAAAGTGACGGGTGATGATTTTCTAAAAATAGCGGTTTATCATTTTGAAAGTTCAGAAAAACACATTTTACCTTATATTGGCGAATTAAAAAATAATTTACAAGTTATTGTTTCTGGACAACATTGGTTGGACATATCGCATGCCAACGCCAATAAAGGATTTGCACTAAGCATGCTTCAAGAAAGCTTAGGAATAACCAAAGATGAAACCATGGTTTTTGGTGATTACAACAATGATTTACAAATGTTAGATCTGGCATATT
This sequence comes from Mariniflexile gromovii, assembly GCF_017814435.1. Classification (GTDB taxonomy): domain Bacteria; phylum Bacteroidota; class Bacteroidia; order Flavobacteriales; family Flavobacteriaceae; genus Mariniflexile; species Mariniflexile gromovii. The sequence continues at coordinate 14,819 of NZ_JAGJCB010000028.1, forward strand.
TCAGTTTTGCTATGGAAAATGCCCACGATGATGTTAAAAAAGTAGCTCGCTTTCAAACCAAAAGCAACTCTGAAGAAGGTGTTGAAGCCATTTTAGAGCAAGTTATTAGCCATATTAATAATGATATTGACAAACCTATTACGCATTAACCAATAAAACTCATTTATATAAAAACAAAAACAGGTCCAGTTGTTATAAACTAGACCTGTTTTTGTTTCTTTTAATGTATGAGACTGCTATTTACCTAAAATCCTGAACATACCAGTACCACAAGATGGGCATTTACCTTTCATTGCTTTTCTACCATTTTTCATAGTTACTTCAGCAGCATCTTTTATTTCTTTTTTGTCTTTACATTTTACACAGTATCCTTCCATGATGATTGAGTTTTATTTTTATTAAAATTAATTTTTATAAATGTAAGTTTTATTCTAAGTGCGTGCAAATAAAAAATAAACATTATCTACTTTTTATTTAAAAAACTGTGCTTAAAACTCCTTTTGTAAGCACAAATAGGATTAACGGCGTTAATTACGCCATAAAATTTCTTAAAATCACCGAGAAAAAGATAATAAAAATGCTCCAATTATAAAAAAGGAGCATTTCATTTTTAACCAACAACGTAAGTTTTGATAACATTGTTGATTCGCTATTAATTTAGTTCAAAATTAATTTCTTTAAATTTTTATATGATATTTCCAAAACGGTTTGAATTCATTTTTTGATTTTGCTATAAACACACATGGCCAAATAGCCTTCAATATTTCCTTCTTCATGCTTTAGATTTAAACTCACTCAATGATATAAGACTGATGTAGCTACGTTGTTTTCTATAAATTTTAGCATAGCAATCTCAGGATTAACTCGCCACATATAATGGCTACTTATCTTCATCAAGCATCATTTTGGTGTTTATAGAATATGTTAATGCTTCATCAAAATTCTTGAAAATTGCACAAGGCGTATGAGGTTCGTAAATTCTTTTATAGGAATTAATCAATAATTTAGTGTTTATCGAATTAATTACAAACGCTTCAGAAACTCTAACTTTCTTAAAAACAGAGCTGTTGGCAAAAAACTTGGCTGCTTCTGTACTAAAGGTTCCATGACAATCTCTTATGTCTATTAAAAAAGGCATGGGTTTACCTTGCGACAAGGAAAAAATAGCTTTTTCATATGTTTCAACAGTATCTACACTTAGCGTGAGATTAGTGTCTTTATTCTTGAATTCACAAAAAAGAATACCTAAAGAGTTTGTCCAGAATAGAGCTTTATTGAGTTTTATTACTTTTTTAGGAAAATCCATTAAGATACGGCATTAAAATTATGATTAATCCCTAACGAATAAGCGAATGCACTATCGTAATTGGTAAAAATTTTATTAGGAATTACAGGATCTTGAATCCCTCTTAATAAAATAAGCAAAACTTGTACAAAATAAGAATTAACAACAAAAGACTTTGAAAGTATTTCCGATTTAATTTCTGGATTAAACGCTAAAATTCTAACTACCGATAAGGCATAATGATCATTCAATTGTCTAAGATCAACAAGTAATGGATAGTACATACCATCAGATAACGTTGTGATAGCTCTTAAATATTCTTCTAAAAACTCTTCGCTAAATTGCTTTTTACATTCGCTACTTATAAACTTGCAAAAAAGAACACCGTCTTCTAACCAAAATTTAGCTTTTTTACATTTTATTTGCTTATTCATATCTGTTATTCTATTATAAACAGAATGACAATTGGTGTGCCAAAGCTTAATGTAAGACAATTATATTTAACTATTTATTTGATTATTAAATAGTTACAAATTAAACGAAAGAAACGGCCTATCTTTTAAATAACGGAATACCGCCACTTAAATAAACAATAACCTACAAAAAACGGAATACCGTAATTTTATAAAGGTTTGACAATATTAAGTTTAGCCATTTTATCACGAAGCGTACTTGGTTTTAAATCAAGCAAAATAGCGGCGCCTTTGGGACCACTGATTTTCCAATTACATTGTTCTAACACTTGTAGAATATGATGGCGCTGAACAGCATCTAAAGATAGGTTTTTAGTATTAATTGAAATTTTTGAGTTTTGAGTTTTAGATTCAAAACCTGGAATTAGTAATGTTTCATTTGTTGACAGTATTGAGGCTCTTTCAATTAAATTTTCCAATTCACGAATATTTCCAGGCCAGTCATACCCTATTAATTGGTTCATGGCTTCATCAGATATGTATTTAATGTTTTTGGAATATGCTTTATTAAACTTATCCACAAAATGCTCTACTAATAATGGAATATCATCCTTACGCTTTCGTAAGGGCGGTACTTCTATAGGAAATACATTCAATCGAAAATATAAATCTTCCCTAAACTGTTTTTTTTCAACTTCTTCTTTAAGGTTTCTATTTGTTGCCGCTATAACTCTTACATCTAACTTTTTAATAACTGCACCACCTACCGTTTCTATTTCACCTTCTTGTAAAAACCTTAATATTTTTGGCTGCATATCTATAGGCAACTCGCCAATTTCATCTAAAAACAAAGTGCCACCATCTGCCAATTCAAATTTTCCTGTTTTGTCTGCAAAAGCACCTGTGAAAGAACCCTTTTTATGACCAAACAGCTCACTTTCAATAAGTTCTCTTGGTATTGCAGAACAATTAACCTTGATTAATGGTTTATTATTTCTTAAACTTATATTATGAATTGCTCTTGCCAATAATTCTTTTCCAGTACCAGATTCCCCTAATAACAATACCGTGGCGGTAGTGGGAGCTACTTTTTCTACCTCGGTAAGTACATTACTGAACGTGGCACTTCCATAAACCATTTCCTCATAATTAAAAACTAGATCTAGCTCGTTTCTTAGGTAAATGTTTTCTCGTTCTAACTTATTTCTTAATACATTTAGTTCTTTATTAGCTTTTGTAAGCTGCTCGTTTGCCTTAATAGCTTCATTTTCTGCTAATTTTCGCTCTGAGCTTTCAACCATTAACGATACTAAATTTGCAATGGAAGTAGCGAATTCTTCATCATCTTTACTCCATACCCGTTTTGACCCAACATGCTCAAAACAAACGATACCATACAAATCATTCGACACTTGAATAACCACATCAAGTATAGAATTAATTCCTAATGGCACAAGGTACTCTCGTTTTAAACCATCTGTAATATTATTAGTAAAAGCATCATGAATACTTATTATTTTATTTTTAAATATTGCTTCAAAATAATTGGGACTATTCGTTTCTTTAAGTATTATTCCCTTTTCACTATCTTGATTATTCAAATCAAACAAATCTTCTAGCTTAATTTCGTTTTTTTTGTCATTAAATTCCCATATAGAAACACGTGCCACATCTAAAGTTTCTGCTGAAAGCTTGGTTATTTTTTTTAGAGCTTCTCTATAATCGGTACCAACAAGACTGGCTAATTCTAATATTACATTCTTCTTTTGATTGGATTTGGCTGCATTATCTTCCAATAGTTTTTTGGCTCTTTCCTCTTCAGAAACATCTTTTACAGTACCAAATAATGCAATAACCTCTCCCACATCGTTTGTAATATTACCTGCTAAAAATGAAGCCCAAAACTTTTCTCCATTTTTTCTAATAAACTCAAATTTAAAAAATGGTGCCTCTCCAGTTGCAACCCTATCTTTAGTCTTAGACATTTCCCCAAAATCTTCCTCTTTAGCAAATGGGTATGGTAGGTTAAGCCCTATTAACTCTTCTTTGGAATAACCAAGCATGTTACAGAAAGCATCGTTAACCATCATAATTTCTGCCTTAGGATTAACTATTAACAACCCCTCTTGCATGGACATGATAAGCTTATCTGTAAATTCTTTGGCTAGTTTTAAGTCTATTTCTGCTTTTTTTAGGCTGGTTACATCACGCGCAATACCTAATATTTTCCCATCTTTTTGAAGTTTTGCAGATATCTCAACGTCTAGTACAGATTTATCTTTCCGAATAAACTTTCTAGAAAATATTATGGACTCTCCTTTAAGTAACTTTTTTAAATTATTTTGATCTTGAATTATTTCACCAACAATGAAATCTTGAATTTTAAGTTTAGAAAATTCCTTTTCCGTATAGCCCAAACTAGTATAAGCAACCTTATTATAGTTGTATATTATGCCATCCAATGAATACGTGATGATAGCATCAGTGGCCTGGTCTATTAATGATTTATAGGATTCATCCTTCTTTTTAATTTCTTCAACAATCCTGAATTTTTCAATGGCAATAGTTGCTAAACTAACAGCAAAATTAAGCTCTCGAACCTCATCCAATGATGGTGTGTTTGTATCTTTGCTATAAATAGCAAAAGTTCCTAAAACAGTATTGTTCTTTGATATTATTGGCAAAGACCAACATGACCTTAAATTGTTTTCTAAAGCAACGACTTTATAATCTACCCATAATTTATCTGTACTAATATCCGAAACAATTACAGGTTTTTTGGTAAATGCAGCAGTACCACAAGAGCCGGCATTTTTCCCTATCACACCACGTTTTATGGCTAAGTTATAAGGTTCTGGCATTGAAGGCGCAGACACTAAATCAAGATGTACACCATCTTCATCCAGCAAACTAATTGAACCAAAATAATCTGGGTGAACAGACTCATAGTTTAAAAGAAGCTTGTCAAAAATTTTATTTAAAGGTGTGTTTACGGCAATTAAATCTAAAATTTCATTTTTATGGATTAATAATTGCTCTGCTTTTTGTCGTTCTACAACTTCATTACCAAGATCTAAACTTTTTTGTTCTAGCTTATTAATAAGTCGTTCACTATAAAGTTTTAAGACTTCGTCTCCAGAAATTCTTACTTTTTTAAGATACTTTACTTGGGTTTTTGCAGAATTGAAAATATCGTTTACCGTAAAAAGTAACTGGTCGTGATCTATAGGTTTTCTTAAAAATTGTGCTGCACCTAATTTTAGCGCAAAATCTTCATCCAGTTTATCCGTATAGGTAGAAGTGTAAAATACAAATGGTATGCTTTTAAATAATTTTTCCTTTTTACAGGCTTGACAGAACAAATACCCATCCATTATAGGCATTAAAATATCTGAAATAATAAGATCGACACCATTATGTTCGTATAGCTTTTTTAACCCTTCACTACCGTCATTGGCTTCAATAACATTAAAACCTGCTTCTTCAAGAATGACTCTTAATAGATATAAGTTTTCAAAAATATCATCTACAATTAAAATAGTTTTATTGTCCATTACTCATTATTCATTTATAATACTTTCCATTTGATGAACAAAAGTTTCAGGATTAATTGGTTTCTCCAAATACCCATCGGCTCCAGCTTCAATGGCTTTTTCTTTGTCACCACCCATGGCGTAACTGGTTACAGCTATGATTTTTGTGTTTTTAGGCAACCCATTATGTCTTAGTTTATTACATATTTCATAACCATCCATATCTGGAAGTTGTATATCGATCAAAATAATCTCGGGGTTGTTTTCATGCGCCAATTTTAATCCATCTTTTCCATTATAAGCCTTAAGCACGTTATAATTACTTTGTGAAAGGAGATAAGATAACATGTACATATTTTGTTCATTATCTTCTATGATTAGTATTGTAGGTTTCATAAATATTTCCTGTAATATAATTCTTTAAATATAACAAATGTTTTAAATAGACAACTAAAAATTTATACAATTTAGTTAATCGACAAATTCTTCTGCTATTGGCAATTTGAATATAAAATTACTTCCTTCACCTACTTTACTATGCACTTCTATGGTACCCCCTAATTTTTCGATTAGATTTTTACATATAGCCAGCCCCAACCCTGTGCCTTCATGACTTCTACTTAATCCTCCGTTTAATTGAATAAATGGCATAAATAATTTATTAATATTCTTTTTACTAATACCTATTCCTTGGTCTATAACTTGAGTAACAAGCATATCGTCTTCTACATCCACTTTCACTTTTATGGTTCCCTTATTTGAAAATTTAATGGCATTGGATAACAAATTGAGCAACACCTGTTCAATTCTTCGTTCGTCACTATTTAAAGTAATATCCATTCTGGATATTTCGGTTTTTAGAACAAGCCCTTTTTTAGAAGCTTGTGGGTCTAAAAAATCGATTGTCTTTTCTAAAGTTGTTAAATAATTAAAAGGATAATGAAATACTTTTAATTTTCCTGCTTCAATTTTAGAAATATCCAAAACATCATTAATTAAACGCAATAAGTGTTCACTACTAGCTTTAACCATAGATAGTTGTTTTTTCTGCTCCTCATTAAGTGGTCCTGCAAATTCTTTTAAAAGTATTCCTGTAAACCCGATAATTGAGTTCATTGGTGTTCTTAATTCATGCGACATGGTAGCCAAAAACGCTGATTTCATCAAATCGGCAGATTGTGCTTTAACTTTTTCCTTTTCCAATTCAATGGATTGAAGATTTAAGTCTTCTAAAAGGTTTAATAAAGCCTCTTTGCCGTCATTTAATTCTTCGGTTCTTAAATCGACCAACTTCTCGAGATTATTTTTGTAGTTTAATAATTCATTTTGATTGTTGATTCTTTCAGTAATATCAGTAGCCGTACCGATATATCCGTACAAATTATTATTAGTATCAAACAAACCAATACTTTTAGCTTCTATAAATGTAATTTTTCCTTTCTTATCCTGAAATCGCATTTCCGTTTTAAATTCACCACCTTTTAAAACGGCCGCTTTCCATTCATTTTCTATACGTTCTCTATCCTCTGGGTGCAATGCCTTAAGCCAACCATATCCCATGGCATCATCAAAATTCATCCCTGAATATTTCATCCATTCTTCATTTACATAGGTACAAGCCCCTTGTGTGTCTGTATGAAAAATTCCTACTGGTGCATGAGATGTAAGACTACGGTATAACAACTCGCTATTTTCTAATACTTCTTCAATTTTTTTTCTATCTGTAACATCCTGCATAATACCAATTGATTTAACAGGATTTTGTTTTTCATCATAAAAAGTTTCACATTGATCATCTACATATTTAACTTGCCCATTATTAAACACCAACCGATAATTTATACGATAGGGCGTATTGTTTTTAACGGATTCGTTGTATGCGCTTATAACCATATTTCGATCGTCTGGATGAATTGCATTATAAAACATCTCTTGGGAGACCTCAAACTTTTTAAAATCTTTTCCGAATATCCTAAACATGCCTTTGGACCACAACAATTTTTTTGTTTTAAAATCGAGTTCCCAACTTCCAATCTTAGCAATCTCTTGCGCTTTATTTAATCTCGACTCGCTTTTTTTTATTTGCTTACTGGTAAATTCATGAATTGATTTTAACTCTGCTTCTTGTTCTAGTAATTTCTTGTTAATAAGCTTATCCAATCTTTCGGATTGTCCTAAAAAATACCAAACTCCCAAACTTCCCAAAACAGAAATTAAAAAACCAAATAGCGCAAACCAAATAGCTGTATTAAATTTCTGTTGAGCTGGAATAACATATAGTTTCCATTCGCCAGCAGACATTTCTATGGGCACTGCATATTCCTTAAAGGTTGACACATCGTTTTCTAAAAAGTATTCTTCCCTGCCTGTCTCAAAATCAACCTTTGACAATTGGTACTTAAAACGATCATCAATATCAATCCCAATATTTAGGTCGTTAAAAAAAGTGGAAAGTTTAGTAACAACTGCAGAAAACCCAGAAAATTTGCCATCAATAAAAATAGGCTGCCTGCTTATTATACCAACCCCTCCTTGTTTAAGGTTTACTGGTCCTGCAATAAAAAAATCTTTTCTTTTTATGGTTGCTAGCGCACCGCTACTTGCAGAATCACTTTTTAAAATATTTAAACCAATGACATCATTACCTTTTAATGGATAAACGTGGGTAATATAGCCCTCGCCATCAACTAATTCTACGACATCAAAATATTTATTTCGTTCTAATAATTCTTTTGCTACATCATCAAAATCTTCCGGTATGCCATTACGTTCTACATTATAAGCAAGTGTTTTAGTAGCTGTGTAGCTGTACATAACCAACCCTTGCAGCTTCTCTTTGATTAAATTAACTTGATTATTAATTTCTTTTTTCTGCGTATTCTCATTAATTATAAACTTTTGATAAGCAATGTATTGGCTAATAATGAGTAGAATTATAAAAGTAACTACTCCAGCTATCAATGGTCTTTTTAGAAAAAGATAGATAGGGTGATTTTTCATAATAAATCAAAATTGAAAAGATGCTTTGTATTAATCATTAATTTATTTATCATTTTTTTGACTGTAGTTCTTTTATAATGTTTTTAAGTTCCTTCATTTTTAATTCTCTTCCAACAAATAATTTGTTCATGCGCTGTAATTCCACATTTTTTACATTGACCTCTTCTGTTCTTATTTTTACTAATTCTTCCAGATTATTTCGATGGTTTTCTAATTCTGCTTCAGCAATTTTCTTTTCAGTGATATCTAAAACTGTAATTAACACGTGTTCTTCGCCATGTAGCTGGAGAGCTTGTAAGGAAATTGATATAAAAAGAAATCTTCCATCGTGCATGAGGTACTTTAATTCAATATTTGATACATACCCCTTTTCGCTAAACTGGCTCCACAACAATTTTTCGTTTTCCAGATTGTTTATATCATCTAAATTAAATAAGCCTATTTCCTCAGCAGTTTTATTTAACATGTTTTCTCTTTTAAATCCAACCATATTAGCCAACGCTTCGTTTACTTCAACAATCTTTTTTTCCTTATTAAGTATTGCTTTTCCAATAACATTAGATTTAAAAGCTTTAGAAAATTTCTCTTCACTTTCTTTTAATGACATCTCCATGGTTACCCTTCCGGTAATATCATGTACCAAAGAAAAAATGGTTTCTATTTGCCCATCAGGAGATTGCAAAACAGAGTTATACCATTCACAATAAATTACTTTTTTAGTTTTGGTATAATTCCGATTAACTATCTTATTATTTTTTACTTCACCCCCCATTAATTCATTAGCAATAACTGTAATAGCTTCAACATCATCTTCATAAACCATATTCAAGTCGTTAAAATGTTTCCCCACAGCTTCTGACTCTTCCCATCCAAATATATTTTTGGCTTTCGTTGACCACTTCTGAATGATTAAATCTTTATCCCATTCTATGATGGCTAGTGGAGAATTATTCAAATGTGTAGTAAGGCGTTGATGTGCCATCATAATTTCCTCTTCTGCTTTCTTTCGCTCGGTTATATCTCTAATTATTCCAATTAAGAATTTATTACCAGCATCATCAGTAAATCTGGTTTTTTTTGTTGAAATTATTCGTTTTTCTTGACCTTTAAATGTGAAGGTTTCTTCATTAATATTTTCAACACCAGTTAATAGTACCTCTCTATCAATTTTTAAAAAACCATCTCTTTCATCTTGAGGAACGTCTTCAGCAAGTGTTTTTCCTATAATATCGTCTTTAGGGAGATTGAAAAAAGAACAAAACGCATCATTTACTAAAAGTAAACGGCTTTCACTATCCTTTACCATTAAAGGATCTCCAATATTATTAATAATATTATCTAAATATTTTTGGTTTTTTATTAAAAGCTCTCTAGCCTTTTTGCGTTCTGTTATATCCTGAAAAAACACTGAAACGCCATCTTTAGATGGAATTACTCGGTTATCAAACCAACGGTCCCAAGGATGGTAATAATTTTCAAATGAAATGATTTGTTGCGTATCAGCAGCCTTATGATAATTAGTATAAAAAGGCAATCCCACAATTTCAGGAAACTCCGTCCAAATATGCTTCCCTATTAAGTCTTCTGCCTTTCTACCCAACATGAATGCGGCACTCTTGTTAACATAAGTATAGTTCCAATCATTGTTCAATGAGAGAAAACCATCTGTCATACTTTCAATGGAATCCACATTAAAGTTTTGGGCAAGTAACACTTGTTCCTTCTTTTTATTTAACACCTGTTTCTCCTTATATATGCTCTGCCTTTCAAGATTATTAATGGTGTTAAGCACAAATTCTTCTCCATTAAGAACTATGACATAAAAAGACAGTGAAACCTTTTTTACAAGTCCATTTTTTAACTTAATGGAACATTTGTAAGAAATGATCTCTTTGTTCTTTAATAATTTTTCTCTTATCAAAGCTCCATCTTCTATGCTTACTAATTCAAGACCGTATACGGTTTTGTTAATTGCTTCACTGTTGCTGTAACCCGTAAACGTTTCCCAAGCTGAATTAACAAAAACATATTTTTTTGTAGTAACACTTGAAATGGTTTTTGGGATTGGGCTATTTTGGAAAAGACTAACAAAGAAATTCATTTCCTCTTCTTTAGAATTTTCATTTGAGTCTTTTGGGATTTTCATATTATTATTAAGTGTGTGTAATAAATGTATCACTTCCAATATAACACTTTTTTATTTTGTAAGAAAATATTATTAAAATAAATTTGATAGTTATTTTTTAACCATCAAAACTTTCAATTTCGCATCGCTGTTTAAGTGTTTTGGAAACTATTGTATCAAAAAAATAAAACAATAAAGCCTCCCAATTTTCTTCCCATGATACTTCGGCAATACATACAACTCTTTACAAACACCAAAGTTCGCTAAATTTAATAGAATACAAAATTATCCGTTCAAATCTACTTTAATATCAGTATCATTTTTTCTAAAATTGTCATTACCTTCTTTTAGCCTTAAGTTTTCTGCCTCCAATAATTCTATTATACGTTGAGCATCTTTTATACGCGCCTCTAGATGTTTTAACAACCTTTCCTCAATTAAAACACCACTATGCTCTTCTACATAATTGGACTTCTCCTCCAAAACCTTAAACCATTCGACTGTAATTTCTGGAAACCTTTTCATTACAGCCTTCAAAACAGCTGTACTTTTTAAAATTGATGGATAGCAATCTGAACGAGGATCTAATCTAAAAAATCTATTTATGTGAGTTGGCGAGACACCAATTTCTTTCGCAAAAGCACTATTGTTTCCTAATGCTTTCTTCTCAATTAACTCTTTAAGTTTCTTATTTTCAATCGAAAATTCCATTTATGACTTGTTTAATTGTTTTAAACATCTAATTACGGGAAAATGACGGGAAAAACAATCTCTAAACAAAAAAGCATCCCAATTTTCTAGAAAGAAAAAAGGAAAGCTTCTCATTGGTTTAACTACTTAAACCTTTAGCAAACACAATGTGCTTACTAACAACACAACTTCTTTATAAGTGCCAAAAAAAGCCCTAATCTCTTAGAGCTTTTTAGCAATTTTCGCGGTCTGGACGGGACTCGAACCCGCGACCTTCGCCGTGACAGGGCGACATTCTAACCAACTGAACTACCAGACCGTTGCTTTATTGCGGTTGCAAATATACACGCCTTTTTTAATATCTCAAATCTTTTTTAATGTTTTTTTAAAATATTTTTGCTAAACAAATTTTTTGCGTTCTATCATATAGGTTGTCAATATGTTATTGAAATCTTTATTTACATCTGCCTCAACATATTTGATTTGATATTGTAAACATTTAAGCTTTAAGGCTTCAAAATATCGACTTACTGCCATGCTGTAATTTTCCTTTATACTATCGGCATATAGGTTGATATAATCACCCGTTTCAACGTCAATAAAGCGTTTTGGCTTGTTATCAAAATCAAAATTCAGCTCCTTTTCCTTATCAAAAACATGAAATAATATAACTTCGTGCTTATTGTATTTTAAATGCCGAAGTGCTTCAAACATCTTTGCTTCATCTTCCGAAGTTTGAAACATATCGGTAAATAAAAAAATCATAGAGCGTTTATGTATTTTCTCTGCAATTTGATGCAAGTACCTATAAGTCTCCGTTTCTTTATTTACAGGTTTTGATACAACCGCTTCACTTAAATGGCTCAACAACATTTGATGGTGGCGTTCACTCCCCTTTTCTGGTGCATAATAATCGTAAGCATCACTATAAATACTTAAACCAACGGCATCACGCTGCTTTTTTAGAATATGCATTAACGATGCTGCTGCCAATACCGAAAACCCAATTTTATTTAGATTTTCAATGGAAAACGAACGCATTTCTGGATAATGCATCGAGCTACTATTATCTAAAATAATGTGGCAACGTAAATTGGTTTCATCATCATAACGCTTGGTATACAGCTTTTCGGTTTTTGCAAACAGCTTCCAGTCTATATGGCGGGTACTTTCTCCTTTATTATAAATTTTATGTTCTGCAAATTCGGCAGAGAACCCATGAAACGGACTTTTATGCATCCCAGCAATAAACCCTTCAACTACTTGTTTTGCAAGTAATTCCAGATTTTTAAAACCTTCTGCTTTATTTAGTTCGTTTTGTATGTTCATCCCCTCCTAACCTAAATCCCCACCTGGCCTCCCCAAAGGGGAGGTACTCTTATGAGGCAATACTAAATTCTCTAATTATATTATATCTTAACTTAATTTGTCCCCCCTTCGGGGGTTAGTGGGATTTAAATTATCCCATCAACAATACCGTATTCAACCGATTCTTGTGCACCCATCCAATGGTCGCGGTTAAAATCTTTCATAACTTTTTCAAAGGTTTGTCCGCAATTATCAGCTAAAATTTGGGCACTTAATTCTTTAGTTAAAACAATTTCTTTGGCTGTAATTTCAATATCACTAGCTTGCCCACGCGCACCACCGCTTGGTTGATGTATCATAACACGGGCATGGGGCTGTATAAAACGTTTCCCTTTAGCGCCTGCAGATAAAATGATTGACCCCATAGACGCCGCAAAACCGGTGCAAATGGTTGAAACTTGGCTGTTTAAAGACTTAATACAATCGTAAATAGCAAAACCAGAAGTTACATAACCTCCAGGGCTATTTATATATAAATGGATATCGGCGTTACCCAAAGCATCTAAATACATCAATCTATCAATCACGTGTTTTGCTGATTTATCATCGACCTGACCCCACAAAAACACCTTACGTTGTTCAATTAATTTGCTATCAATAGCATCTTGCACTTTTATTTTATCACTCATTTTTGTTCTTTAATTTTTAACTAAAATAAAAAAAGGTTTACCATTACGGCAAACCTTTTTAATTTCTTTTTCAATTTCTATTACAAAAGGGCATCAATAGCCTCTGTATATGCATTTTTAGGCGCTACACCTACTTGACGGCCAACAACCTCACCGTTTTGAAATACCAAAACCGTAGGAATGTTACGTACGCCATATTTTGCAGCAAATTCTTGGTTTGCGTCTACATCAACCTTACCAACAACTGCTTTTCCTTCATATTCGTCACTTATTTGTTCAATAATTGGACCAACCATTCTACATGGACCACACCAAGCTGCCCAAAAATCTACCAAAACAGGTTTACTACTTTTTAATACTGTCTCCTCAAACGTTGCATCTGTTATTTCTAATGCCATAATATTTATATTTTAATTCGTACTTTATTTTAATTACACAAAATTAGTCAAAAAATTCTCTAAAGCTTACAACGTAGCAATTTGTTTTCTTTATACTAACATTGTTTTGCACTATTGTAGGTTTCTTGGAAGCATAAAACAGGTTTTCCGTTATTTCTTTTTTGTGCTGAACATGTTTCAGTACCTCATCAAGTTTTCAATATTCATGAATATTAAATGCCTAAATCAAATTTAGTATCAGCACAAAAAAGGATGCCTCTTCAAATGTGAAGCATTCACGATTTCCTTAATTTTAAAAAATAAAATCCAAAGAGTAACCCTTTGCGCAGGGGCTAACTTTCAAAAATCAATTTACTAATTATTACACTTTTAAACCATTTTTTAACTTTTAATTATACTATCCAACCTTCCTCCTAAACACATAGCGATTCAAAATAAAACCTAAAATATTTTATTTTATTAGGATTCCTTACTATATTTGTATTGCAATAGTGCTTTAATTAAAACTTAAAACCATGAGTAAATCCGTTTTCTATCACGCTGGTTGTCCTGTTTGCGTAAGTGCAGAACACGACATTGTAGAACTAATAGGTGCCAACAATGTAGAAATTGTACATTTTGGCAAAGACAAATCTAGAATTGAAGAAGCAGAGAAAAAAGGTGTAAAATCGGTTCCTGCACTGGTTACCCCAACCGGTCATGTCCTGCACATTAACTTTGGAGCTTCTATGCAAGATGTAAAAGGCTAATTTTTTTTAACCTCACAAAAGTTAGGATTCCTAATTTTTTAAATAGAATCCTAACTTTTTAATTTTATCCAACGGGTTAGGATTGCTAACTTTGTAAAACCATTTTAATTTGGCAGTTTATATATGAACAGTCCTTTATTTAACCCAAACAATCAAGAAACCGATTTAGCTAACAAAATAGTTGCCGGTTTAGAGCGTATTTCGGAAGCTTTTAAAGTACTCCTTTGGGAAAAAGCAAAGGCACTGGGGTTAAGCCCTATACAAATTCAAATACTTATTTTCATTGCCTACCATAAAATGGAATTTTGCAACGTTACCCATTTGGCAAAAGAATTCAACGTCACCAAACCAACCATAAGCGATGCGGTACGGGTGTTGATTAATAAAGGTTTTATTGAAAAAATATTCCCAACGTCCGATAGCCGTAGTTACACCATACAATTAACCAATGAAGGCAAACACATGGTTTCTGAAACCGAAAACTTTGCGCTTCCTATAAAAAAGCAACTTAAAAATACAGAGACATCCGATTTGAATGCTCTTTTTAAAACCATTAGCAATCTTATTTTTCAACTGAATAGAAGTGGTGTTTTAACGGTGCAACGTACTTGTTATGCTTGTAAATTCCATCAAAAAATTCAAGATTCAGATTATTGTAATTTATTGGAAAAGGAATTGTTGAATTCTGAAATTAGAATTGATTGTCCGGAGTTTGAGGAAAAGTAATTTATTAAATTCTATCGAACTTATCCTTAACACCAAACTTTGTGATAGCTGGCGTTAAGGTTTTCAAATAGGCTCTTGTTTGGTTCCTCTAAAATTAATAATTTCTATAAGTTGGTTCTTTGCTTGTATCCTGTAGATGATGTAGTTGTTTTTATCTACTAATCCTTTATGCACATTTTTATATTTACCTGTACCAGGGCAGATTTTTGGATATTTGCTTATGCGAATTAAAAGATCTTTTAAATTTTGTTCTAAATTAAGAATCTCATTAACGGTCCATTTCTCTTCTAAATATTCTACAACCTTATCTAAACCTCTTTTAGCTTGGGGTGTCCAAACAATTTTCAATGCCATTTATCAAAACGTTTCATTACGGCTTCATTAGTAATGTAGTCTTCTTTATCTGCTTCGTTTATTCCTGTTTTGATTTCCTCTTGCTCTTCTTTAGACATATCGCTCCACCAATCTCCCTGCTCTTCTTCAAAAACTTTTTTCAGCTTCGCAAGTAAACTTTCTTTCTGCGTTTGCAACAAAAGATGCATTAACTCTAATTTTGTGGCTTCAATGTTCATAATATAAATTATTATAGTACAAAGATAAATTTTATTTCATTTACTAATTTACGAGTTTTATTTCTAATTCTATTCCCAAACAAAATAGTTTATAGTTCTTATTGTTGCCACCACTAAGAAGATCTTAACGGAAACGGAGAAAGATTTTTTTTATATCAAAAAGGCAAGTCTGAGTTTTTATTTTGCTCATATTCAATTACCTTTTTCATCCTTGCTTCAATAGATTCTATAAACTTGATTGTATTGGAAACATTGTTGAAAATTAATACACTTTCTTGGTAATTCAACACTGAATTGTCATGTGCGAAACTTTTATTATTTCTAATGTCATTAAAAGCCTCAATTAAATTGATTGAATATTTTAGTATTTTCTCAGCCATGGTAGATTCAATATGCTTATTATCAACTATAAATTTTATGTACTTTCCAAATACTGAATTTAATGAATTTGATTTATCATATTCAATTTGATGCTTGTCACAAAGTTCTCTTAAATATCTAAATGTAAACGTATGAAGTCTATCTAAACCCGCTTCAGGTTCATTTTTTTCAACACTTTCTCTAATCGACTTTGCAAGTAACTTAAAGTCTTTATCCTCTACATTTGGTTGAATGGCATCAATATGTTCAACAATACTATCTTGTTTAAGTCTGTCAGCAATTCTTGTACATTCTTTATAAATGTTTTCTTCTGCAAGATAATCTATATCGCCCATGTAGACTTTAGAAAGCCAATAGTCGCAAAATGCAGATAATAGTTTCCCAAAAGTATAGTTTGATTCTACTTTAATAAACTGCCTCAGTCGGTTTGCTTTTGAATTAGATGCATAATGATATTTTTCACTATCTATATCTAAACTAACAGCTTCTACAACAAATTCCTGAAAAGTTCGATCAGAAAAATCCATAACATAACCACTTTTCATTCCTAAAAATTTCTCAATGCTCGTTTTCTCAATAAATGTTAATTCCGCCATTTTAAAAAATTCTTAATTTATTAATGCTTCACATTTAACATAGAACAATACATTTTAAGCATTTAAAGATTTTAAAGATTCCTGCTTTCGCAGGAATTAGTTTAGCTTAAACATAACCTGTTCGCTCTCCAACTCATGCAACAGTTCTTGCGAAACTTTTACTTTTTGCTTTCTGCTTGGCATGGTTAATTTTATTTGTTCTTTATGATCGTACACCACAAAATTGAGCATTTGGCTTCCTGGGTGCATTTGCAACAGTTCTTTTAATTTTAATATTTTGGATTCTTGCAGATCGTCTATGTTAAGTTGTATGGATAGCTTTTTTGCATAGTTTTCCATAACATCGTGCAGCAACTGGAAACTATTGAATTGTAACCTTGGTTCGCTTTTTTTGCCTGTATCTTTATTTACCCAACCTTCGCGCACAAACGATTTTACAAATACAAAACTATTTTGCAGTAAAAAGTGCCTGAACTTTAAGTATTCTTCGCCAAAAATGCGGAACTCGAAACTATCGGTATAATCTTCAATGGTAAACATAGCCCACCCTTTACCCTGTTTACTAACGCGGTGCTGCACATCGGTAACCACTCCTCCAAAAACAAGTTCGCGGTTTACATAAGGTTCTAAATTTTTAAATAAGGCTAAATTGGCATTGCAAAAAGTATTCATTTCTATTCTAAAATCATCCAACGGGTGTCCAGAAATATAAATACCCACTACTTCGCGCTCTTGCGCCAATTTTTTCATAGTGCCCCATTCTTCGCATGGTGGCACTTGGGGTTCTGCTATTTGTACATTGCTGGCATCGCCAAACAAACTTACTTGTGCTGAGTTTTCGTTTTCTTGATGTTTCGCTCCATAACGAATGGCTTTTTCCAAAAAGGTAATGCCATCGCCATCATCATGGAAATATTGTGCACGGTGTGTTTCATTAAAACAATCAAACCCACCTGCTAAAGCTAAATTTTCAAAGGCTTTTTTATTGGCTGCTCGTAAATCGATACGCTTCGCTAAGTCAAAAATCGATTTATAATGGCCGTCTTTTTTTCTATTGTCAACTATGGTCATAACCGCACCATGACCAACACCTTTAATGGCGCCCATACCGAAACGTACCGCATTGTCTTTATTTACAGAGAATTTATAAAACGATTCGTTTACATCTGGACCTAGTACATCCAACTTCATACGCTTACATTCTTCCATAAAGAAGGTAACTTGTTTGATGTCGTTCATGTTGTTAGAAAGTACCGCAGCCATATACTCCGCAGGGTAATGCGCTTTTAAGTAAGCTGTTTGGTAAGCTATCCACGCATAACAAGTGGAATGCGATTTATTGAAGGCATAACTCGCAAACGCTTCCCAGTCTTTCCAAATTTTCTCAAGGGTTTTAGCATCGTGTCCATTAGCACTCGCCTGCTCTACAAACTTGGGTTTCATTTTATCCAGTACCGCAATTTGCTTTTTACCCATGGCTTTTCTCAGTACATCGGCTTCACCTTTGGTAAATCCCGCCAGTTTTTGGGAAAGTAACATTACCTGCTCCTGATATACCGTAATACCATAGGTTTCCTTTAGGTATTCTTCCATGGCATCCAAATCGTATTCAATAGGCTCATCACCATGTTTACGACGGGTAAAACTTGGAATGTACTCCATTGGTCCCGGACGGTACAGGGCATTCATGGCAATTAAATCTTCAAAAACGGTTGGTTTTAGTTCTTTAAGGTGTTTTTGCATCCCGGGCGACTCGTATTGGAACACCCCAACGGTTTCACCTCTTTGGAACAACTCATAGGTTTTTTCATCATCCAACGGAAAATTATCGGGATCGAGTAAAATACCATGTTTCGCTTTTACAATTTTAACGGTATCTTTTATAAGGGTAAGCGTTTTTAACCCCAAGAAATCCATTTTTAGTAAGCCTGCTTCCTCTACCACGGAGTTATCAAACTGGGTAACATACAAATCGGAATCTTTTGCCGTTGCTACCGGAACGAATTTGGTTATATCATCGGGCGTAATGATAACACCGCAGGCATGAATACCCGTATTACGAACCGAACCTTCCAATATTCTTGCAAGATTTACGGTTTCAGCTTCTAAATCGCTTCCTTCGGAAATGTTTAAAAGTTGATTGACTTTCTCTAAATCTTCTGCCCTGAATTTACTGCCCAATTCCTTTTCGCTTAAACCGAAAATTTTATTCAGTTTAGACATGGTAGGAATCAATTTCGCAATACGATCGGCATCAAATAATGGCAGATCGAGTACACGAGCGGTATCGCGAATGGAGGATTTTGCAGCCATTGTACCATAAGTGATAATTTGCGCTACCTGATTGCTTCCGTATTTTTTGATAACATAATCCATAACTCGACTTCGGCCTTCATCATCAAAATCGATATCGATATCAGGCATACTCACACGGTCTGGATTTAAGAAACGCTCAAAAAGCAAATCGTACTTAAGCGGGTCTATATTGGTAATCCATAAACAATACGCAACCACCGAACCTGCTGCAGAACCACGACCTGGACCCACCGACACATCCATATTTCGGGCTTCGCGAATAAAATCTTCAACAATTAAAAAGTAACCTGGATAGCCTGTGTTTTGAATAACGTCGAGTTCAAAATCCAAGCGTTCTATAACTTCTTCCGAAAGTTCTTCACCATAACGTTTTTTAGCCCCTTGATAGGTTAAATGGCGCAAATAGGCGTTTTCACCACGTTTACCTCCATCAACTAAATCTTCTTCATGTTTAAATTCTTCTGGAATACCGAATGCAGGCAGTAAAACCTCTCTCGCCAATTCGTAAGCTTCCACTTTATCTACAACTTCTTGGATGTTACTAATCGCTTCAGGAATATCCTTGAAAAGCGATTTCATGTCATCCGAAGACTTAAAATAATACTCCTGATTTGGTAATCCGTAACGGTACCCTCGACCGCGACCAATGGGTGTCGCCTGCTTTTCACCATCTTTGACGCACAGTAAAATATCATGCGCATTGGCATCTTGCTTTTTACAGTAGTATGTATTGTTAGTAGCTACTAATTTAACGTCATGTTTTCTGGCAAGCTCTATTAATACTGTATTTACGCGATTTTCATCTTCTTGGTTGTGGCGCATGATCTCCACATACAAATCATCTCCAAACTGTTCTTTCCACCAAATAAGCGCTTCTTCAGCCTGATTTTCACCTATATTCAATACTTTACTGGGTACTTCACCATACAAGTTACCCGTTAAAACAATAACATCTTCTTTATATTTTTCAATTAAAGCCTTATCAATTCTTGGCACATAATAAAAACCATCGGTAAACGCGAGTGATGATAATTTTGCCAAATTATGATAGCCATTTTTGTTCTTAGCCAACAGTACAATTTGATAACCGTTATCTTTTCGGGTTTTATCGGTATGGTCTTCACATACAAAAAACTCGCAGCCAATAATGGGTTTTATTTCAACAGCTTTTGGAGTTTCACCTCTTTCAATAGCAGCATCATTCTTAGCTTTTACACCTCTATTGTGGTTGCTAACCGCTTTCACAAAGTGAAAAGCACCCATCATGTTCGCATGGTCTGTTAACGCAACAGCTGGCATGTTATGTTCGGCAGCGACGGATACCAAATCGGCAACACTGATGGTGGATTGCAACACCGAAAACTGCGAATGGTTATGCAGATGTACAAAATCAACTTCCTTTAAATCGGATACATTTTGTTTGATTTCTTCGGTTGAAATCGTTTCAACCTGAGCACTTTTTAGGCGTTCCCTAATTTTAGCACTTTCCTTTTTAAGGTTGATATGTTTTAATCCTATAAGCTGAATTTCAGCAGGATTTGCTTCCTTGAACTTTTGAAAATAATCGGGTTGAACATCCAACTGTTCTTTGGTGTATTCCTCTAAACGAATCAGTTCTAAAAAACAACGCGTGGTTGCTTCCACATCGGCAGTCGCGTTATGAGCCTCCGCAAAAGGCTCATTAAATAAGAACTCGTGCAATTCGGTAAGTGTTGGCAACTTAAATTTACCATAACGACCACCGGGAATTTGGCATAAACTGGCCGTATGCTCGGTACAGGTGTCTAAAACCGGCAGTTCCTGCAATGGGTTTGCTACATCACCTCGCACAAATTCGGCACCCATAATGTTAAAGTCGAACTTCACATTTTGCCCAACAACAAATTTGGTTTTACTTAAAGCTTCATTAAATTTTTCTAAAACTTCTGCTAAGGAAATGCCTTGCTCCTGCGCCAACTCCGTAGAAATACCGTGAATTTTCTCAGCATCATACGGGATATTAAAGCCGTCCGGTTGCACCAAATAATCTTGATGATCGATACAATTTCCCAACCCATCGTGTAATTGCCATGCAATTTGAATACATCGTGGCCAATTATCGGTATCGGTAATGGGTGCGTCCCAACGCTTAGGCAAACCAGTGGTTTCGGTATCGAAAATTAAGTACATGCTTTGTGTTTATTTGTTGATGCGTTTATTTGTTTATCTCAAATAACGAGCATATAAAATTACGTAGAAATAATACTTTTTCGGTATGAAGTTATCAAGAGTTTTAAACAAAAACCAAACAGCTATTGCTAAACGAAATTCATTTAAAAAGTCTATTTTTGAATACATCAAACCAACACCATGAAAATCAAACTATTGTTTCTAAGCTTTTCCTTCAGTTTTCTAATTGTTACTGGACAAAACACCCCCATGTACGTAGGCACCTATACAGATGGCTTTAGCGAAGGCATCTATAAATTTGATTTCAACCTTAACACCGGAGAACTTACCAACTTGCAATTGGCAATAGCTACCGAAAACCCTTCGTTTATAGCTTACTCACCAAATAAAAAATATTTATATGCTGTTAGCGAAAGCTTAGGAGGCACCATAGCTTCATTTAAAATTCAAGAATATGGTCAGCTCAAATTCTTAAATAAAGTAAGCAGCCATGGTGAAGGACCTTGCCATGTTTCTTTAAACAAACAAGGCAACAAAGCCGTGGTTTCAAATTATCGTGGTGGCAGTGCTGCTATTTATAACATTTCAAGAGACGGGAAACTTAATGAAGCTTCCCAGGTTTTCAACTACAACACCACAGATAAGGAATCGCACGCACATTCAGCTCAATTTTTTAAAGACGAATTGTATATTGCAGACTTAGGCATGAATGCAGTTTACCAATACAAACTAAAAAACAACATCTACGAATTAACCACACCTTCTATTTTTAAAACTACCGAAAACCCGGGTCCTAGGCATTTTGCATTAACAAAAAACGGAGAATTTATTTATATTATCAACGAACTTAGCGGTTCGATAACTTCGATTAAAAAAAAAGCATCTGGATTTGAACAAATTGACTTCGATGCTACTTTAGAAGATACCTACGAAGGCAAAAATGCCTGTGCCGATATTCATTTATCTAAAAACGAGCTTTATTTATATGGCTCTAACAGGGGAGAAAATTCCATTGCAGTTTTTAAAAGAAACAAGGTTGATGGTACTATTGAAAAAATTCAAACCATGCCCGTTCATGGCGATTGGCCCAGAAATTTCACATTAGATCCCTCTGGAAAATTTCTATTGGTTGCCAATCAAAAAAGTCAAAATATCTCCGTTTTCAGCATTGAAGCAGCAACAGGAATGCTGACTTTTTTACACAGCGTAAAAGCACCAAGACCCGTTTGTTTATTGTTTTAAAAAAATCGATTTCAAACTGAAATAAAGCATTGATAATTAGAAATAAAAGAGTATCTTTGCGCCCTCATTAATAACCGAGGTCGAGAACCTCAAATAATTAATTATTATGCCAGTAAAAATTAGATTACAAAGACATGGTAAAAAAGGGAAACCTTTTTACTGGATTGTTGCAGCCGATGTACGATCAAAAAGAGATGGTAAATATCTTGAAAAATTAGGTATTTATAACCCAAACACAAACCCAGCAACTATAGATTTAAATGTTGATGGTGCTGTAAAATGGTTACAAAACGGTGCACAACCAACCGACACAGCTAAAGCGATTCTATCTTACAAAGGTGCCTTACTAAAAAATCACCTTGCAGGTGGTGTTAGAAAAGGCGCTTTAACCGAAGAACAAGCGGAAGCTAAATTTACTGCTTGGTTAGAAGAAAAAGCTGGTAAAGTTGGTGCAAAAACTGATGGTTTAGCAAAAGCACAAGCGGAAGCTAAAGCAAAAGCTTTAGAAGCTGAAAAAGCTGCAAACGAAGCTCGTATTGCTGCCGCTGCTCCTGTTGTTGAAGAGGAAGTTGCAGAAGAAGCTCCTGCTGCTGAAGTAGAGGCTTCAAACGAAGAAGAATAAAAAATATTTTTTTTATACTTTTAAACTCCGGTACTTGTATCGGAGTTTTTTATGCAAAATGGTTTTGCGTTATGCTGAATTTATTTCAGCATTCTAAAAATTTAATTAATGAGATCCTGAATCCAATTCAGGATGACAAATAAAATTTGTCATGAAAAAAGAAGATTGTTTTTACTTAGGTAAAATTGTAACCAAATATAGTTTTAAAGGCGAACTTTTAATTAAGTTGGATACCGACCAACCTGAATTATACGAAAACTTAGACGCTATGTTTATTGAGGTTCGTAATACGTTGATTCCGTTTTTTATTGAAAGTTCACAGCTTCATAAATCTGATTTATTGCGTGTGCGCTTTGAAGATGTTACCAATGAAGCCGATGCCGATGCTTTAATAAAAAGCGATGTGTATTTACCTTTAGAATTTCTTCCGAAACTTGAAGGCAACAAATTCTATTTTCACGAAGTTATTGGTTTTACCATGGAAGACCAAAACTTTGGCACAGTAGGAAAAATTGTAGGCGTTAATGATTCTACTGCTCAAGCCTTATTTGAAGTAGAAAATAATCGCAAAGAAATACTTATTCCCATGAACGATGAATTCATTGTAAAAGTTGACAGAAAAACAAAAACCATCATAGTGAATACACCAGATGGTTTGATTGATTTATATCTTTAAGACGCTTTATAAGGCATAGATTGTTGTACATAGAAGTCTTTATAAACCTCAATACCATATAATGATTTCACGATGATATCTTGTTGACTTTCTAACAATTCTTCATCAGTATCTGAAAACTCAACATTATTAAGGATTTTTTGATATTTTTCAATATCTAACATTTGAATTTTTCCTGCTTCATTAAGTAACAACTGAACATCTTGAGTTTTTAATGCTTTAATTAGGCTTGAGTTTTTCATAGAATTATTGATATCTGACACATCGTAATATGTAGGAACATCACCATTTTCTCTGATGCTTGCATCCAAAGACTTAATGAAACTCGTTCTTTCGTAGCCAGCTACACTAAAAAAATTCTTTAATATCTTATCTTCAACTTGGCAAAGCGCATATAAAAATAATTTTTCAGTTTCGCAGTTTAAAATTAGTAAGTCGTTTAGGACACTAACACTTTGTTCGGATTTTTTCATAACTATTAAGTAGGTTTTAATTTAGGGCAAAAAAATTAATATTCCTGTTTAACGGGCTATTAAATAGGATGAAAAGCAATAAAATCTGTTAATTTATCTTACTTTTTGGAGCAATTTAGTAAAAAAAGATTCTTATAACCAATTATAATTATAAATTTCGATGAGTGGTAAGTTTTATTTTAAAATAAATCTAAATTGGAGCAATAAAAATACGCCAATAAAATCGGTATCTAACCCGAGTTTATTGGCGTATAATTTCTTTTTGAAAAACCTTTTACAATCGTGTATTTATCAAACAACAAATTGTTCTTGTCGTTTCATAGCATTCATATTGCTAAAAATCCTATCACGTTGTTTTATCAATGTTTTGCAAGTAGATAATGGTAATTTAATTTCTCTTAAAAGAGCGTCATATTTTTCAATACTTGCTTGTTTCAAATTATAAATTTCTTCCAACAAATCACCTTGAAGGTTTAGTAACATATAATTTTTAAAGTTTGTCAAAATTCTACCAAATTTACCACTTAATGCATCAAACTGTTTAGGTTCACCATCTAATTTTTCAATTTCACCTCTCAACTGCCTACCGAATTCATTTCCTTCGAATCCTCTTTCTCTAAAAAACGATTTTAAATTATCATCCGTAGACAAATCATGAGCTTCTAAATAAACTTTTTCAATCTCATAATTCATAATTAACAAATTATTGAGCTTACTTAAAATTTTTTCTGAAGACTTCATACAAATAATCTTTAGTTTAGCATTTTCAATAAATTTTTTAATGATGCGTATTGATTTCACATCCATCATATAATCGTACAATATAATAACGCAAATAGTGATAATTTATTTTTTAACATTATTTAGTATATATTGTGATTTTTTAACATCAAATTTTAACATATCTTCTTAAAATATTAACAGCTAATACATGTCGGACAAACCATTCCAATTCAAACAATTCACAATAAAACAAGACCGGTGTGCTATGAAAATTGGTACCGATGGTGTACTACTTGGTGCTTGGGCCTCTACACAGCACAACCCCTTTTCTATATTGGATATTGGTGCGGGTACCGGAATTATCGCGCTTATGCTGGCACAGCGTTGTAACGCGGAACTTATAGATGCTCTTGAAATGGATGATGATGCTTACGAACAATGTGTGGATAATTTTGAAACCTCACCTTGGGGAGATCGTTTGTTTTGTTACCATGCTTCATTGGACGAATTTGTTGATGAAATTGAGGACCAATACAACCTGATTATATCAAATCCACCATTTTATTCTGAAGATTTTAAGTCGGATAACGAGCAACGTGATTTAGCTCGATTTAGCGAAGCTTTGCCGTTTGACCATTTAATTGAAAGTGCCTCAAAACTACTTTCGGAAGATGGTGTTTTTTCAGTAATCATACCTAATAAAGAAGAAAATTTATTTATCAATTTAGCTTCAAATTTCAACTTGTTTCCTAATAGGATATTGCACGTAAAAGGCTCCCCTACTTCAGATATTAAACGAAGCCTTATGGAATTCTCGTTCCGCGAAAGCGATATTAAAAAAGAAACGCTAATTATTGAAACGGGGCGCCATGAGTATACCCAAGACTATATAAACTTGACGAAAGATTTTTATTTAAAAATGTAATTGAATACTAAGAATTAATTAAATTTGAGGAATTATAATGACAAATTCTTAAAAAAATACAGGTTTTACTAATTATTTTATTCTGAATAGGTCATAAAACCCAAAATTAATGTCGCAAACGGAATAAACGCCTTCGGACATTAATTTAAAATAAAGTAGCCAGATGAAACCAGATTTATTTGAAGCACCAGATTACTATCATTTAGATGATTTACTTTCCGAAGAACATAAATTAGTTAGAAATGCTGCCCGAGCATGGGTAAAACGAGAAGTCTCACCCATCATTGAAGAATATGCGCAAAGAGCTGAGTTTCCCATGCAAATTATTAATGGTTTGGCAGAAATTGGCGCTTTTGGCCCTTACATACCCGTTGAATATGGTGGCGCTGGTTTAGATCAAATTAGCTATGGTTTGATTATGCAGGAAATTGAGCGTGGCGATTCTGGTGTACGTAGCACCGCTTCGGTACAATCAAGCTTGGTAATGTATCCCATTTGGAAATACGGCACCGAAGCCCAGCGCAAAAAATACTTACCGAAACTAGCAAGTGGCGAATGGATGGGCTGTTTTGGCTTAACGGAACCTGACCACGGCAGTAACCCAGGAGGTATGGTTACCAACTTTAAAGACATGGGCGCCCACTATGTATTGAACGGTGCCAAAATGTGGATTAGCAATGCGCCTTTTGCACAAGTTGCGGTTGTTTGGGCCAAAGATGAAACGGGAAAAATTCATGGTTTGCTTGTTGAACGTGGTATGGAAGGATTTTCTACACCAGAAACACACAACAAATGGTCACTTCGTGCATCGGCAACCGGCGAACTTATTTTTGACAATGTAAAAATACCCAAAGAAAATTTATTGCCCAACAAATCTGGCTTGGGCGCGCCATTAGGTTGCTTAGATTCGGCACGATACGGCATTGCTTGGGGTGCTATTGGCGCCGCTATGGATTGCTATGATACGGCATTACGTTACAGTAAAGAACGCATGCAGTTTGGCAAACCTATTGGGCAGTTTCAACTTCAACAAAAAAAATTAGCTGAAATGATTACTGAAATAACCAAAGCCCAACTTTTAACGTGGCGCCTTGGTGTTTTACGCAATGAAAACAAAGCAACTTCGGCACAAATATCGATGGCAAAACGCAACAATGTGGATATGGCCATAAACATTGCCCGTGAAGCGCGACAAATTTTAGGCGGCATGGGAATAACCGGAGAATACTCCATCATGCGGCATTCAATGAATTTGGAAAGCGTCATTACTTATGAAGGGACGCATGATATTCATCTACTTATTACTGGTTTGGACATTACGGGTTTAAATGCTTTTAAATAGTTGCCAAAAAACTTGTTTTATTTTACATAATATAAATTCATGCTTCTTACTTTTAGGAAGCATTTTTTATTGAAATTTGTTTAAATTTACTTTTATGTTTTCATCCAGAAAGAGATTAGACAACGCTTTTAAAAATGCCAAAATCATCAACTTTGATGATTCCAGTAAGTTTATCTTATTTAGTGATTGCCACCGGGGCGACAATAGTTTTGCTGACGATTTTGCCAACAACCGAAACATTTATTTCCATGCCTTAAAGCATTATTATGCTGAAGGTTTCCAATATTGCGAAATTGGTGATGGCGATGAACTATGGGAAAACCTATCGTTCACACCTATTTTTGAAGCCCATAAAAATGTGTATATGATAATGAGGGAATTCCATAAAGGCAACAATCTACACATGATATGGGGAAACCACGACATGGTTTACAGAAATCCTAGCTACGCAAAAAAGTATCTTTATACTTATTTTGATAAAACATTGGGAATAGACGTAGACTTATTTCCGGGCATTGAATACCATGAAGGCATTATTTTAAGGCATACCACTACAAACCAAGATATATTTTTAACTCACGGACATCAAGCAGATTGGTGGAATTATCTGTTCTGGAAATGGAGTCGTTTTATGGTAAGGGTCCTTTGGAAACCGCTCAATGTTATGGGAATTGCCGACCCTACAAGTCCTGCAAAAAACTACAGCGAACTTATACGAATTGAACGCAGAACTAAAAAATGGATTATTGAAAACAATAATTTAGTTACCATTGTTGGGCATACCCACAGACCCCGATTTCCAGAACCTGGCGATATTGCTTATTTTAATGATGGCAGTTGTGTACACCCCAGAAGCATCACCGGTATTGAGATTGAAAACGGAGAAATAGCACTCATTAAATGGTATATAGATACCAATGATGATGGCGTGCTTCAAATAGTAAGAGTTTTGCTTGAAGGCCCCAGAAAATTGATTGATTATAAAACTGCTTGATGGGTTAAATCCGAAATAATGATTCAAAAAAGATATGAAGGTTTTTTAAAAACACCCTGCTTATGGAAAAGTAAGGATGTTTTTTCTTTACAACAATTTGAAATCATTTCTGAATCGCAAACCTTAAATATTGAAATAGACGAACAACTTCGTTTGGGAAAATATGTAGAACGTTTAGTCGCTTTTGAACTCGAAATGCAAAGTAATATTTCCATAATTGCGGAAAATATTCAAATTCAAGATGAAAAAACAACTTTAGGTGAAATAGATTGTTTACTTTTAAAAGATGGTGAACCCATTCATTTAGAAATCATTTATAAATTTTATTTATATGATGCTTCTGTTGGAACTACCGAAATCGATCATTTTGTTGGTCCCAACAGAAAAGATTCCCTAAAAGAAAAACTTACCAAATTAAGAGACAAGCAACTCCCTCTTTTGTACAATAACATGACTGAAAAATATTTAACTGCTTTAGAATTAAACCAACATGAAATTAAACAGCAGGTATATTTTAAAGCCCAACTATTCGCTCCTTTTGCCAATAAAAACATCCAACTTAAAGTTTTAAATACAGCATGTTTTGCAGGATTATATGTTAATAAAAACCAACTGCATGAACTTGAAGATTGCAAATTTTACATCCCTAACAAAAAAGATTGGTTGATAGTTCCTCACCCACATGTAAATTGGATGCTTTTTGATGCATTCAACCACCTGGTTAAAGATTATTTTCAACAACAATACTCACCCTTATGCTGGATCAAATTTAAAAATGGGCAGTTAACAAAAATATTCTTGGTTTGGTGGTAAGTGTTGGCTCCGCTACCGCCAACCAGAGCTTAACAGTAGCAGGGCGCCCGAAAATTGATTGATTATAAAACAAATTATTAGTTAATAGACGCAACCAAATAGTGCTTTTTATATCTAATAAGAAAATAGACCTCAATGAAAAAAGTAATTTTAATTTTACTGGCATCCATTTTTATTTACGGTTGCAGCTCCAAAGATAACGTGAAGGTATATGATGCCGATTATTTAATATTTGGCCATTTTTATGGATTTTGTATTGGTGAAAGTTGCATTGAAACTTTTAAATTAACATCCGATACATTATATGAAGATACTAACGACCAGTTCGCACATGCCTCTTTTAATTTTGAAGCGTTGGATGACGCTAAATTTGAAGCAGTAAAAGATTTGGTAGATGCTTTTCCAACAAAATTACTTGAAGAAGAAAAAACGACTTTTGGTTGTCCTGATTGTGCCGATGGTGGCGGACTTTATATTGAATATTCTAAAAATGGCGTTGTTAAAAAATGGAGGATAGATAAAATGAAATACAATGTACCTGAATATTTATATCCTTTTATGGATGCTGTGAATGATAAAATTGCACTAATTAATAAGTGATAAACCCCAAAATAATTATATATCATTCACGATTTCAATTTTAAAATAGAAATGCATGGGTACAAACCCTCACGCGGAGGCAAGTTAGGTTGGTTATTATCGTTTTTTGCCTCATGAAGCTAGTGCGAGCGTCTCGTTCGTACTGAAATATATAATAAATGTATTGTTGGCACGAACGGGATGCTCGCGCTCAATGTCATTAAGTTAAGCTTCTATTCAATTGATTATCAATGGTTTATTGTTGTTTTTATGGCATTGTTTTCGTATATTACATTGATAATCAAATACATATGACCTTGAAAAAA
>NZ_JAGJCB010000029.1 GCF_017814435.1 Mariniflexile gromovii
CAAAAATAAAATGTCTGTGTTAAACGCCGTGAGAAATAAAATCATTCACCGTATTTTTGCTGTAATAAAAAACCAAACTATTTATAAAAATAATTTGGTTTTATCATAGAAATCAATATGACAATTAGTACAAAATTGGCTGTTATAATAATTATACCCAACGGGTTAATAAAGACTACTTTAAAGGCTTCACTTCTTTATAGCGTGTTACGTGCGATAGCACTATTTGCGTCTTGGTTTCACCATAAATAATAAGCTCATCTATAAAAGTTTCCAGATGTTTTTGATTTTTTAACAACACTTCCATAACAATGTTTTCGTTGCCTGTAATCCTATAGCAATTCAACACTTCGTCATAAGTTTTTACTTTCTCTAAAAATGGTTTTAATTTACCAATAAACGCATGCAACGTAATAATGGCTTTTAACTGATAGCCCATATCCAATGGCGACACTACGGTTTTGTAACCCAATATAATACCTGCATCTTCCATTCGTTTTATACGCTCTGAAACAGCTGGCGAACTAATGCCCACTCGCCTACCTATTTCGGCATTGGAAAGACGTGCATTTTCTTGCAAACACTTCAAAATCTTCCAGTTAAGATTATCTAAATTCATTTTAAAAGAATTTTAACTTCAATAAATTAATATCTAAAGTAAATATACAATTTTACTTTAAAATAAAAAGCTGATTGTTAATTCTTGTGAGTAATTTTGATACAGTTGCTAAGAAAAAGAAAAAAATGTCACTTAATACCCCATCAAACCTATCGGAATTACCGATATATAAAAAAGCTATTGAGATATTCGCCTTATCCCAAAGCATTTCTATGTATTTAAATCATGATTTATCTGCATTGAAAAATGATGGAACCGAAGATAGTAACATTTATTTTTCTGGTGATATTGTTCAACAATCTGTTTCTTTAGCTCCAGAGATTGTTAATGCAGAATTGGAACGTTATACCGACAGAAAGCACAAACACATTGCCTCTTTAAGACGTTTAACCAACAAGCTTTATAAAAATTCGTATCGCTTAGAAAACTCTAACAGCAATGGAAAAGACTTCTTACCTATTTTACGTAGCGAATTAAAAAAGTTTAAACAATTGCAGCGCAGTTGGATGTTAACTTTATAATAAGTTATCAAAATCCTTATTTTTAAGACAAAAAAAAAATCCTTGTATCTAAATACAAGGATTATAAAAAACAACTGAGAGTCTTGTTTTTTAGTCTATAAACAGTGTGCTATTATTGCTTAATAAGGATGCTTCTATTTCTGAATATTTTTCAGATTTAATAATGTTTATTAACCAATCTAAATGATTTTTTGATTGGCGTTTAAAGCTGTATGTAAGTGTTGTTTTCATAAGTATAAGATTTAATTATTTGGGTAAATTGCGTTTGATAATTAACTTAAACAGGATAAATTTACACTGGGCATTGGTAATCAAAAAATTTATTAAAGAATATTAGTTCAAGGGTTTACATACATCCATAACTGGTTTTTATTTGCAAAAAAAAGCGATGAAAAACTCTGTTAAAAAAGTTTTTTCATCGCATTGATTATTGAATAATAAAAATTTGTATTTGTAGTTTAATCTAACAGAATTAAATTTTTAATGGCACATTTTGCAATCCTTTTTATCTTTAATCTCACCCACTAAATAACCGGCATCATTCACTTTAAAATCGCAACAATCCATAAAACCTTGTGCTATTAGCTTTCTGCCGCGTTGTATTTGAGATTTGATAGTTGGCAATGGAACATGTAATTGTTCTGATATTTGAGTTTGTTTTATTCCTTTAATATCAGATAAAAATAGCGGATCTCTATACTTCTTTGGCAAACTTATAATAATGCCCCTTAAACAGTCTTCTTTGGTATGTTCTAATTTTTGGTCATCAAAAGTCATATCAACTTCTGAAACTTCATAAGTGATGTTATTATTTCTGAAATAATCTAGAACGGTATATCTAGCAATGGCGAACAACCACGACTTTAATTTACCGGCATCTTTTAAAGTATCTAGCTTTGTATGTACTGTAATGAAGGTTTCCTGAAGCAAATCGTCTGCAACAACGGCATCCTTCACTTTACTTAATATAAAGTGTTTTATATCAATTGAATAGGTGTTCCAAATATCTTGGGTTTGCATAACTACAAAAACAGTGTTTACTTCAGTATAAAGTTACTAAAATAAACACCGTTGCTTTTCAAATTAAAATAAACTTAACAGTTACAATTACTGCAAGTACAGTTTTCGCATGTACAATTTTCGCATTGTCCGTTTTGGCAACCATCACAGTTGCAAGTGCATTCTTTATTTTTCATAATATCTATTTTTAATGTTCATATAATAGACGTACAAATGTTTAAAAAGATGCATTTTTTTAAAAGAATTTTATTTTTAAAATAGTCACTTCTAAAGAAAGCCCCTTCAACTCCGCTCAGGGTAAGCGATTCACACATTTTTTGATAAAGCAAAAAATGGTTCACTGCTTACATATTTCTACGGTACTGACCGCCAACTTCAAACAAAGCGTTTGTAATTTGCCCTAAAGAACACACTTTACAAACTTCCATTAAAGCTTCAAAAATGTTTTCATTTTGGATGGCTTTCTGCTGAAGCGCTTTTAAAAGTGCCGTTGTATCGTGTGCTTTATGAAGATTTTCTAAAGTTTTTATTTGAAACTGTTTTTCTTCTTCGGTGGCTCGAATTACTTCCGCAGGCAACACCGTTGGAGAACCTTTACTGCTTAAAAAGGTATTCACACCTATAATGGGGAATGCACCGTTATGTTTCAAGGTTTCATAATACAAACTTTCTTCCTGTATCTTACTGCGTTGGTACATGGTTTCCATAGCGCCTAAAACACCGCCGCGTTCGGTAATTCTATCAAACTCCAAAAGAACAGCTTCTTCCACCAAATCGGTTAATTCTTCAATAATGAACGACCCTTGAATAGGATTTTCATTCTTGGCCAAACCTAATTCTTTATTGATAATAAGTTGAATGGCCATAGCACGTCTAACCGACTCCTCCGTTGGCGTGGTTATCGCTTCATCGTAAGCATTCGTGTGCAAAGAATTGCAATTATCGTAAATCGCATACAACGCCTGTAACGTGGTTCGGATATCGTTAAAATCGATTTCCTGCGCATGTAAGCTTCTACCTGATGTTTGAATATGGTATTTAAGCATTTGAGCGCGCTCATTAGCACCATACTTAAGCTTCATGGCTTTTGACCAAACTTTTCGTGCTACACGACCAATTACCGCATACTCTGGGTCGATGCCATTTGAAAAGAAGAAGGATAAATTGGGTCCGAATTTATTAATGTCCATACCGCGACTTAAATAATATTCCACATAGGTGAAACCATTAGATAAGGTTAACGCCAATTGGGTAATGGGGTTGGCACCAGCCTCTGCAATATGATAGCCAGAAATAGACACCGAATAAAAATTACGCACATTGTTTTCAATGAAATATTCTTGTACATCGCCCATTAAACGCAGTGCAAATTCCGTTGAAAATATACAGGTATTTTGTGCTTGGTCTTCTTTTAAAATATCGGCTTGTACCGTGCCGCGAACCTGCGACATGGTGTTTACCTTTATGGTTTGATAAACTTCTTTTGGCAGTACTTGGTCGCCCGTAACCCCCAAAAGCATCAAACCCAAACCATTATTCCCCTCGGGTAATTGACCATTATATTTTGGTCGTTCTTTACCTTTGTATAAAGTCGCTATTTTAGCTTCTACTTCTTTTTCTAAACCATGTTCCTTTATATAAATTTCACATTGTTGGTCGATGGCAGCGTTCATAAAATACCCTAACAGCATGGGAGCGGGCCCGTTAATCGTCATACTAACCGAAGTCACAACATGTGCCAAATCAAATCCGGAATAGAGTTTTTTAGCATCATCCAAACAACAAATACTAACGCCTGCATTTCCTATTTTACCGTAAATATCGGGGCGTAAATCGGGGTCGTTTCCATAAAGCGTTACACTATCAAAAGCGGTAGACAAGCGTTTTGCTGGCAAACCGGCACTTACATAATGGAAACGTTTATTGGTACGCTCCGGACTTCCTTCACCAGCAAACATACGCGCTGGGTCTTCGCCTGTACGCTTAAACGGGTACAATCCTGAAGTGTATGGAAATTCCCCAGGTACATTTTCTTGCAGCACCCATTTTAAAATATCGCCCCAAGCTTGGTACTTTGGCAATGCCACTTTAGGGATTTGCACATGTGAAAGCGATTCTGAATGGGTTTCTATTTTAATGTCTTTATTGCGGACTTTAAATGTATAAACCGGGTTTTTATATGTGTTAACTTTTTCATCCCAACCTGTTATTATGTCCCAGTTGTAGGTGTCTAGATTTCGTTTTACACGGTCGAATTCGGCAACTAACAATCTGATAAAATCTTTACTATCACCGGGTGTTTGTTTCAGGATGGCTTCGTGGTTTAAACCATTTTTATCAAGAAGAGATTGCTTCGTTTCACTCGCAATGACGTTTAAAACCGACTCCATCGTTTTAAAAATGCCATACAATTTTTGGGCTACTTCAACTTGCTCTATGGCTTTAGAATCGTAAGCACGATTGTTTTCGGCAATTTCAGATAAATAACGGGTTCTAGATGGTGGAATGACAAAAATCTTTTCGCTCATTTCATCTGAAATGGAAAAAGTGGATTTTAAATCTGCCGATGCTTTTTCAACCAATTTATATATAACCGCCTTGTAAAGTGTGTTCATGCCTGGGTCGTTAAACTGCGAAGCAATCGTTCCAAAAACAGGCAAATTTTCTTGTGGTGTATCCCAAAGGTTGTTGTTACGCATGTATTGTTTTTTCACATCGCGCAAGGCATCTAACGCACCTCGTTTATCAAATTTATTTATAGCTACCAAATCAGCAAAATCGAGCATATCTATTTTTTCCAATTGGGTTGCAGCTCCAAATTCGGGCGTCATCACGTATAACGACACATCACTGTGTTCTATAATTTCGGTATCCGACTGCCCTATTCCCGAAGTTTCCAAAACAATTAAATCGTATTCGGCGGCTTTCAACACCTCAATAGCTTCATGCACATTTTTTGACAAAGCTAAATTAGATTGACGTGTTGCCAAACTACGCATATAAACTCTTGGGTTGTTTATGGCGTTCATTCTAATTCTATCGCCCAAAAGCGCGCCACCCGTTTTACGCTTGGAGGGATCTACCGAAATAATACCAACTGTTTTTTCTGGAAAATCGATTAAAAATCGGCGTACCAACTCATCTACCAATGATGATTTTCCTGCGCCTCCTGTACCTGTAATTCCGAGAACGGGAGCCGCTGCCAACCTCCTCGAAGAGGAGGAACCCTCAGTCTTCTGAACAAATAAATTTTCAAAAGCCTTATGATTATTTTCTGCCAATGAAATTAACCTAGCAATGGTATTAACATCTTTATTTTTTAAATTTTCTAAAACCTTATCGTTTCCTAATTTCAATAACCAAGAATCATCTTCATTACAAATTTTTCCAGACTGCTGATTCTCCCCGTTGGGGAGACTAAGAGGGGTGTCCGATTGTGCTACCAAATCATTAATCATGCCTTGCAACCCAAGTTCACGACCATCATCTGGCGAATAAATTCGGGCAATACCGTAGGCCATTAAATCTTTAATTTCAGAAGGTAAAATAACACCGCCACCGCCGCCAAAAATTTTAATATGCTGTGCGCCCTTCTCCTTCAACAAATCGTACATATATTTAAAATACTCGTTATGGCCACCTTGATATGAGGTTAAACAAATAGCATTTACATCTTCTTGAATGGCTGTATTTACCACTTCTTCCACACTTCTGTCATGGCCCAAATGAATCACCTCCACACCCGTAGCTTGAATAATTCGGCGCATGATATTTATAGAGGCATCATGACCATCAAACAAAGATGCTGCGGTTACTATTCTAATTTTATGTTTTGGCTTATATGGCGATATGTGCATCATTCTAAAATAAATTAATTTAATAGGGTGTAAATTTACGAAATGCTCAAAAAAAATAAGCATTTACAAACGATTATCTAAAATTATAATCTTATAATATGCATCAATAATTTTTAGGTTAATTTTGAACTTAAATCATTTTAATTCAAATGCAAAAGATTACCATTTTAATTCATTGTAAAGACCGTCCGAATATTATTGCTACCGTCACCAATTTTATCGCCCAAAAAGATGGCAATATTGTGTACATAGACCAGCATGTTGATAGGGAGCAAAACATATTTTTTATGCGATTGGAAAGCGAGTTTACCAAAGAATCGTTTTCTGCCGATGTTTTTAGAGATGCTTTTAAAAACACATTGGCTGAAGCTTTTGATATGAAATGGCGCATTTACTCCTCAGCCAGAAAACCTAAAATGGCATTGTTTATTTCTAAGTACGACCACTGTTTATACGATTTATTAGGACGCTATAATTCTGGGGAACTTAATTTAGAAATCCCTTTCATTATTAGTAACCACTTAGATTTAAAACCGATTGCCGATAGTTTTAAAATCCCGTTTTTCCACGTTCCCGTTACTAAAGACACCAAGAAAGAAGCGGAACAAAAACAATTGGAACTTCTTGAAGAATACCAAATTGATTTTATTGTATTGGCAAGGTACATGCAAATTATTTCACCTAAATTAATTGAAAGATACCCGAACAAAATCATTAACATCCACCATTCATTTTTACCAGCTTTTGTGGGCGCAAAACCTTACCATTCGGCTTTTAAACGCGGGGTTAAAATTATAGGAGCCACCAGTCATTATGTGACCGAAGAATTAGATGCGGGTCCTATTATAGACCAAGGTGTTACCCGTGTATCCCATTCGCATTCTATTGAAGATTTAATTGCAAAAGGACGCGATTTAGAAAAAATAGTATTGGCAAATGCCGTAAAATTACATACCAACAGAAAAGTAATGGTTTATAACAATAAAACCGTAATCTTTTCTTAAATACCTATATTTACCATTATTTAAACCCCAAACATAAAAATCATGATTCGTAAAATTTTAGTATTTCTTTTAGTTTTAAACTTTACTGCCTGCGCAGAATTACAACAAGTTGTTAACCAATTACCTCAAGGAACCGTTAGTATTGGAAACGATGAAATTGCATCTGGTTTAAGACAAGCCTTAGACTTAGGTATTGAAAAGCAAGTAAGCAAACTAACGCAAACCGATGGTTTTTATAAAAATGAATTGGTTAAAATTTTATTACCTGCTGAATTACAAAAAGTAGATAAAGGCCTTAGAGATATTGGTTTAAGCAAATTAGCTGATGAAGGCTTAAAAGCACTGAATAGAGCTGCAGAAGACGCCGTAAAAGAAGCAACACCCATTTTTGTTGACGCTGTAAAAGGTATTACGTTTGCCGATGCTAAAAACATATTAATAGGCAATGATGACGCTGCAACCCAATACCTAAACGGAAAAACACAAACCGCTTTATATGCTAAATTCAATCCTGTTATAAAAAATTCGTTTAGCAAAGTGGGTGCCGATGAAGTTTGGAGCAACCTTATTAATAAGTATAACAGCATTCCTTTTACTAGTGATGTGAATCCTGACTTAACAGATTATGTTACCAACGAAGCCCTAAAAGGTGTTTTTACAATGATTGCTGTGGAAGAAAAAGAGATACGCAACAACATAGGCTCTAGAACTACCGATTTATTAAGAAAAGTGTTCGCTTTACAAGACTAAAATCAAGCTTAATTCATAATTATTTTATGGTGGTTGAAAAATAAATTAAATATTTTTTTTCATTTATAAATAAAAAATGTATATTTAATTATCTGTTATTCAGTCACCTATATGAGCATCAATGATATCATAAAAAAGCGTCAAAAAAAACTCAATGAGCAATATAAAGAGCTGATGGAGCAGGCGTATAATTTCCGTCAAACGGATTCTGAACTTAGCGACCTTGCTGAATTTAGAGCCATGCGACTACTAAACAAGTTAAATACCCTTCGATATTTCTCTAGAAATCAAGTGAAATCTTAATTTCATTTTTTTTATTAATTCTTTAACTTTTTGGTTACATCCAAAAGGTATAAACTTCCGTACTTTATATAAAAAAAAAAGACGTTATGAGTACACATTTTTGTAAAGTTGGAAAAATTAAACCTAATTTGGATAAGTTGATGAGTTTAAAAGAATTTGAAAAAAGAATTTCAAATTTTGTTGAAGACATTAGTAAAGTTGATTACCCAAAAACTATAAACGGGTAAATTCTATTTCGATAAAATAAGTTGCATTTCCTGTTGAAGCTCTTTAGCTTTTTCAGCTGCTACTTGCGCAAAATCTTCTTTATTTGAAGCATAAATGATGCCTCTAGAAGAATTTATCAGCAAACCAACATTATTGGTCATTCCATATTTACAAACATCTTGTAAATTACCACCTTGTGCCCCAACCCCAGGTACAAGTAAAAAACTATCTGGAATAATATTTCTAATATCAGCTAAATATTCTGCTTTGGTTGCCCCTACCACATACATCAAGTTTTGAGAATTTTTCCAAGTTTTTGAAGTTTCCAAAACTTGTTTATACAACTCTTTACCCTCAACCGTTTTCGTTTGAAAATCGAAGGCACCTTGATTGGATGTTAATGCCAATAAAATGGTGTGCTTGTTTTCAAATGCTAAGAAAGGCTCTACCGAATCTTTACCCATATAAGGCGCCACAGTAACCGAATCGAAGGCTAAATCTTCAAAAAAAGCTTTAGCATACATAGTACTCGTATTCCCAATATCGCCACGTTTTGCATCGGCAATCGTGAAAATATCTGGATGGTTTTCGTTTAAATATTTGATGGTTTTCTCCAATGCTTTCCACCCTTTTAAACCATAAGCTTCATAAAATGCCGTATTGGGTTTGTATGATACGCATAAGTGGTGCGTAGCATCAATAATAGCTTTGTTGAAAGCAAAAATAGGATCTTCTTCTTTTAAAAGATGCTGCGGGATTTTATTTAAATCAACATCCAACCCTATGCATAGAAAGGATTTCTTTTTTTGGATTTCAGTGATTAGTTGGTTTTGGGTCATAGGTTTTTGGTGTTAGTATCTATGCATCAAATACTAGTACTTGCTTTTAGAATATTTAATCAATGCATTTATCCTTTTCTGAAGCGTATTCAACTTTTCATTTAATATTTTTTCTTCTTCTAAAGTAATAAAAGATAATTCTCTACATATTACAAAATGAGTTTCCAATTCAAATGCAGAACCCAAACTTATTTGAAGGAATCTTACAAAATCTTTTTGCGAATCTTTAGCACAACCCTCAGCTATATTTGAAGGAATGGAAACAACACATCTGGACATTTGGGACTTTAATCCAAAATTTTCCGAATCTGGTAATTTTTCAATTAACAAGTAAACTTCTTTTACAATAGATATTGAATCTTTCCATATATCTAAATCTCTAAAGTTTCTCATCCATTATAATTTCTAATACCCAAAACCCAATACCTAAAATCCAATATTTAAATCACATCACTATTAGCTTTCAACTTTTCGGTGTTTTCAGCTAATTGTAATTCGTCTATAATTCTTTGGATATCGCCATTAACGATGTTCGACAAATCGTAAAGTGTTAAACCAATTCTATGGTCGGTTACACGTCCTTGTGGGTAATTATATGTTCTAATTTTCGCACTTCTATCACCCGAAGTTACCATCGAACCACGCTTTGCAGCATCTGCTTCATTTTTCTTGGCCAACTCCATTTCGTATAAACGAGAACGTAATACTTTAAATGCTTTCTCTTTATTTTTATGCTGTGATTTTTGGTCTTGACATTGCGCCACCAACCCTGTTGGTATATGCGTTAATCGCACCGCCGAATAGGTTGTATTTACAGACTGACCACCTGGACCCGAAGAACAGAAAAAATCTATTCGTACTTCTTTTGGGTTGATTTCCACATCAAACTCTTCAGCTTCGGGAAACACCATAACGGTTGCTGCACTGGTATGCACACGCCCTTGGGTTTCTGTTTGTGGTACACGTTGCACACGGTGCACACCTGCTTCAAACTTTAAAGTTCCATAAACATCTTCACCAGAAACTTCAAACTGGATTTCTTTAAAACCACCGTTTGTTCCTTCGCTAAAATCTACCGTATCAACCTTCCAGCCTTTACTTTCGCAATATTTGGTGTACATTCTAAACAAATCGCCTGCAAAAATACTCGCCTCATCTCCACCTGTTCCTGCACGTAATTCTACTACGGCGTTTTTAGAATCTTCCGGATCTTTTGGTATTAAAAGAAATTTGATTTCATCTTCCAATTTAGGGATGCGTTCTTTGGCTTCTTCATACTGCATTTTAGCCATATCAACCATTTCAGGATCACCGCCTTCAGAAATAATCTCTTCAGCCTCCGCCAAATTATTGGTTACTTCAATATATTCATCGCGCTTTCCAATAAGAACTTTAAGATCTTTATATTCTTTATTTAAAGCAATGTAACGTTTTTGGTCGGTCATAATATCCGGTTGGATGATTAAATCGCTTACCTCATCAAAACGCTGTTTTACTATTTGTAATTTGTCTAACATTTACTTATTTAAATTGTGGTGCAAAAATACGATAATTTATGAATTTTTAATAGTCGGCACACGAGTATTAAAAACTTAGTTAATTATACTACCTCATGGGAAACTTAAAATTATTTATAGTGCTTTGAAGTGTGATAAAAAAAGTTGAACTTCGCTTAACTTCTGAAATTAAATTAAAACC
This sequence comes from Mariniflexile gromovii, assembly GCF_017814435.1. Lineage (GTDB taxonomy): Bacteria > Bacteroidota > Bacteroidia > Flavobacteriales > Flavobacteriaceae > Mariniflexile > Mariniflexile gromovii. The sequence continues at coordinate 10,819 of NZ_JAGJCB010000029.1, forward strand.
ATTTGAAATCAGACGCTAAGCACTAAACGAATAAAGCATGCCACTAAAAACAAAGCCTAAATACACCACATTTATTGCTCTTATTTTATTTACAATTCTTTTAAATTCTTGTGCCAATAAACGTGCCGCCAATTACAAAATAGCCCCATCCCTCCCACCTAATAAATTACAAACCACCGAAGCAAAAGTGTATTGGGATTTGGCGAATGGCAATAAAAACATGGATTGGACAAGGTTGGATACCACATTGGAATTTATAAAAAACGAATACGATTGTTCCGATTTTAGATTGGTAAACCTTATTCGAATTATGTATGAATATGGTGATGCCATACCCAACGATTATAAAAAGAAAATAGAAGATGTGCTTTTTAATTTTCGTTATTGGATGGATGAACCAGGTGAGAACTCCATGTGCTATTGGAGTGAAAACCATCAAATACTTTTTGCTTCAGCAGAATTTCTAATTGGGCAGAAATACCCAAATGCCGTTTTTCCAAATAGCGGATTAACAGGTAGCCAACATATGGAAAAATCAAAAACCCGTATACGCGATTGGCTATTGATACGATGGAATTACGGCTTTACCGAATTTTATTCCAATGTGTATTACAAAGAAGATGTTGGCGCATTAATCAACTTAATTGATTATGCCGAAAACGAAGAAATTTCAAAAAAAAGCCAAATAATTTTAGATTTACTTTTTTATGACGTAGCCACACAAAGCTCAAAAAACATGTTTATTTCTACCAGCGGACGTGCTTATGAACGTAACCGAAAAGGCGGACCAGATTACACATTTGGCGGCGTTACTGAGTATTATTGGGGCAACGGAGAAGCTATTGATGCTGGTATGATGTACGGTTTGGTAACCAGCAAAAAATACAAAACCCCACCCATACTAACCAAAATAGCCCAAGACAGCTCTAATGTCATCATCAAACAAAATAACGGACTTGATATTTCCGAACTAAAAAAGGAAGGTTATTATGGCAAAGATATGCGCAGTTTAATGATGCAATGGGGCATGGAAGCTTTTATAAACCCAAGCGTGGTGAGAAACTCTTTGTACCATATTAGAAAATACAATATGTTTTCCAATGAATTCCTAAAAGATTTTAGAAACCTAGATATTGGCATTATAAAATCCCTTCATTTGGAACCTCTTGCCATAAAGCTTTTAAACCCGCAATATTTAGGGTCTGCCATTCAAAAAGGGAATACCTATACCTATAGAACAAAAGATTACTCCATTTATACTGCACAAAACCACCAACCAGGAGATTATGGGAGTCAGCATCATATTTCCGGCATGAATATTAGCAACCACTTTGCCATTTATCATTGCCATCCTGCCGTTGAAAAAGATGTTAAAATGCACTCGCCTAATTATTGGGTGGGATATGGGCATCTACCACATTCGGTACAAGATAAAAACGTGAACCTTTCCATTTATAATATTCCAAAGAAAAAAGGAACGATGGAAAAAGCTTTGTTAGATTATACCCACGCCTATTTTCCAAAGGAAAAATTTGATAGTATTTTGTTGATTAACAACTACATTTTCGGAAAAAAGGGTGAAACCTATTGTGCTTTTGTTGGTGCCAATACTTTAAATTTCAGAGAAGGCACCACCGACGATGTGATTCAAAAAGGAAAAAACGTGTTTTGGATTACGGAAGCTGGTTCAAAAACCCAAGATGGTTCTTTTGAAGCATTTGTACAGCGCATTAAAAGTAATAAAATTGAATTTGACGAAAGGAAACTGAAGCTTAATTATATCTCTAACAACAACACCTACGAATTGAAATTTGATTCCGATTTTAAGCTTAACGGACAGATTATAGACACAGAATACCTTCGTTTTGATTCTCCTTATATAAAATCTGACAAAAAAGCTGAAACCTATAAGTTCATAATGGATGATGAGTATCTCTTCCTTGATTTTAATAATTTAATTCGAGAATATTGAAAATTTTAATGAAAAAATATAACTTCGTTTACCTAGTAATATGTATAACTTTTTCAGTTTTAAGCTTATCCTGTTCCTAATCATTACACAACTAAAATAAATATATATGAAATATTTCACCACCTTTTTTTTAACATTGACAATCGGAAGTATCAGTTTAGCTCAAAATCCATTTATTACACATATGTACACCGCCGACCCATCGGCTCGTGTATTCAACGATACGCTTTATGTTTACCCTTCGCACGATCCCGATAATGCTGATTGGTTCGATATGGTAGATTGGCATGTGTTTTCAACTACCGATATGGTAAACTGGACCGACCATGGTGTTGCTTTAGATATTAAAGATGTGAAATGGGCCGAAAAATACGCATGGGCACCAGATTGTATACAAGCAAACGGGAAGTATTATTTCTATTTCCCAACCGATCAATTTCATATAGGTGTTGCCGTAGGCGATAAACCAACCGGCCCTTTTGTTGACCCTCTTCGGAAACCGCTAATTTCTATGAACACCAAAGGCGTTGTTTGCAACAGGGATTTTATTGACCCGGGTGTATTTATAGACGATGATGGGCAAGCCTATTTATATATGGGTCAACTGGTTGTAAACGCCATTAAGCTTAATAAAGATATGATTTCATACGATGGCAAAGTTCACCTACTGGAAGGAACCGATGATTTTTTTGAAGCTTCATGGATGCATAAATACAAGGGAAAATATTATTTATCGTATGTTGGAACAAGCGGCGAAATAAAATATTGCATGTCCGATAACCCTTTAGGTCCTTTTGAATATAAAGGCGTTATTTTAGAAAAAATGAACAGCGGCACAAACCACCATTCCATAGTTGAATACCAAGGGCAATGGTACATGTTTTATCACAATTCAGACTTATATTATAGAAACCACCCTGAAGTAGAAGAAAAATTTGGATGGGGACATGAAGGTAGTCCGCACCCATTTCGCAGGTCCATATGTTTCGATACATTATATTACAATGAAGACGGCACCATTCAACAAGTAATTCCTACTAAGTAGCACAAGGCACTTGTTTTTAGACCTATTGACAATGTGTGAAAAATTAACTAAATTTGATTGATTACCACATAGTTAATTAATTAAAATTCAAAAAGTTAAACCTTATTATGATAACATACAAGCTATGAAAACAACCATTACATTGCTCATTGTCACCTTGTTCTCATTGGGAAGTCAAGCACAAAATCCAATCGGCGCTTGGGAATCTTTTTCTACTTCTGAAAGCGGAGACAAACTAAAAAACGTGGTTATTATTGCTGATGGATACCAAGTGATGACTACCTACAACGCTACAACAGGAAAGTTTATTAGCACCAATGGGGGCTCATGGCAATTAGATGGTGATATGGTAACGGGAAAAGCTGAATTTGATACCGCCAACCCTGAGCTTGTAGGCAAAGAAATTAAATTTAAAGTGAAAATCAGCGATAACAACATTGAAATTGTGAACAGTGGCATGAAATTCCAACGAATAGACAGCGGTACACCCGGTAAGCTACAAGGCGCTTGGTTAATGTCTGGCAGAATAAGAGACGGCAAAACGGAATTACGCAATACAAGTGGCCCAAGAAAGACCATGAAAATTTTATCGGGCACTCGCTTTCAATGGATCGCTTACAATACAGAAACAAAACAATTTATGGGCACTGGCGGAGGCACCTACACAACCATAAATGGTGAATACACCGAAAATATTGAATTCTTTTCAAGAGACGACTCTAAAGCTGGACTTAGCTTAAAATTTAATTACGAGCTGATTGATGGCAATTGGCACCACTCAGGTCTGTCCAGTAAAGGCGACCCTATCCATGAAATATGGAGTTTAAGGGAATGATGTATATACTATAAAAGTCCTTAAAAAGAGGTTGAGATTTATAAAATCACCCTAAACATGAAGCCTCTTTACCTTGATTTTAATAATTTGTTCAGAAAACATTAATAACTAGGTAAAGAGACATATATTCCATACTAAGATATTTTGTTAACATATGTGTAATATGAAAACACAAAATATCCTATTAGTAAAGCTCCTTTCTTCTAATATTGATACGCATGGCATTTTCTATGGGTTTTTCTGAAACCAATATTAAATAACCACCACCACCAGCACCAGCTAATTTCCATGCCAATGCTTGATCTTTATATTTATCAATCTCTGCTTGGATTCTCTCATTAACCATAGCTGGAAACATGGTTGTTTGCGCTTTAAATGACTTTAGAAAACCTTCAGCAAATTTTTTCAAATCTTTGTTTTTAATAGCCTCCCAAACTTCTTCAGCTGCACTAGCTAATGGTTTCACGTTATCTTTATTGATGTAGGTTTCTGTTAAAAGATCTAAACCTTGTTCCCTTGGCCATAAAAGAACCATATATATATGCTCTTCAAGCCATGACAAAGTCTCTTCATCATGCATAGACTCAAACTTTAATGGCCAATAAGCATTATCGTAATAATGTCTTACTAAACCCGGCATACAAATACCAATGGCATCTTGAGCTCCAGATATCATTGTAGAACCAGGCGTATTTTCATATTTAAAAAGAATTTCAGCTAACTTTTCTGGTTTCTCTAAAGGTAAATAATACGGCCAAATTTTCTTTGCTGCATTTCGGGTAGATGTACTCATACCGCAACGCTCATTATATTCAATAACAGGCTCTAGCGATAATGTAATAGCCCATCCAGGGTGGTATTTTGATACATAAGGCTGGTCAATCCATGTTCCTGCCAAGTCAATTCTGTAAGGTAAAGAACAATTTCCTGCCGTTCTTATTGCTGTCGTGGAGCGTTCTGGAAGACCTGCATCTGGAATTCTTTTAAGATTTTTTAATTCTATATTAAGCTCTCTACATAACTCTTCTTTTCCAGGAGAAAAACCATCTTCGTTTACAACAAAGTAATCGGGTTTTAATTCTATGAGATCATCTTTAAAATCCAAAATGCCCGAACCACTATTTACAAAGGCTTTTTTAACGTGCTTAATGGCACTTATCATATACAGCCTTTCTTGTTCTGAATTTATAGTTTGGCGGCCTTTTAATTCTGCAATGGTGGCATCAGAACCAATTCCCACATACAAATCACCATACGAAGACGCCTCTTTAAAAAAAGCAATATGCCCACTGTGTAGCATATCAAAACAACCTGATACAAATACCTTTTTATTCATTTAATTATTTTATTAATTTACTGAAATGGATTGAACTTATCATTTATAGGGCATTTAAATCCCAATGGCAAGCAAGGTATTTCATTTGTAAAAACCTGACAAATAATGTCGGATAAATGGTTATTTATGGGTTAAAGTGTTAAAACCTTCGTTATTGCCAGATGAGTTTAAGTTTTGTAGTTTCATATTTTATTAAATAAGCTAAGTCAATTTATAGTACACGTAGGATTTACATACTTTTTTACAAGAATCAGTTTGTTTTTACGGTTTAAATTTATTCAAGAAAGCTTAGTCTTTTAACATGAGGCACAAACATTTAAACGCAACCTTTTTGCTTTTTTTACATCTTTTAAATAAAACCGTGTTTATGAAAAAATTTCTAATTTTAATTATTTCAATTTCAACACTATTTAGTTGTTCAAGTGATAACAATAATATTTCAGAAGTGAATATTCGATTGTCTAATGTTAGTCAATATAATTTCAAGAACATTGTTGTTAACACTAGTACCGGGAATACCAATTTCGAAAACATGAGCTCTCAAGAAACGACTAACTATAAGGCATTTGAAACTGCATATAGATATGCTTTTGTGGAATTAGAAATTGATGGAAAAACATATACTTTACAACCAATAGATTACGTTGGAGAAACACCTCTTAAAAACGGAAATTACACTTATCAAATTGATGCAAATGACTCCCAAGAACAATACGGAAAATTGAGCTTGACATTAATTGATGAATAATATGATTTGCTAATAAACAACAGTGCTTAGAATATTAAAAAGAAAGAAGATTCTTAAGAAAGGCGCTAAACAAAAACACCAATAAATTTTTAAAAAAAACAAAAAAGGAAGTCAACAACCATCAACTTCCTTTTTTATTTGATTAAAAGAACTTATTACCCACACTTAGAAGACCCGCAATCTTTACAAGTTAAGCAGCCTTCTTGGTATATTAAATTTTCAGATTTACAATTATCGCATTGGTAACCTTTAGCTTGCGTACCATCTTCCACATAACGTTTTAAAGCACGTCCCACACCGTTTTTCCATGTGTTGATAGAAGCACTATCGAGTTGCAGACTATTAATTAAATCGACAATTTTATCAATAGGCATGCCATGGCGCAAGGTACTTGAAATAAGTTTCGCATAGTTCCAAAATTCTGGGTTAAACTTATGCGATAAACCTTCAATAGTTGTTTTATAACCCCGGGTGTTTTTATACTGAAAATCGTAACGCGATGTACCATCTTCATTTCTATTTTTGATGATAACGCCTTCATTAACCCAACGTGGTATTAAAATACCATCCTCATCATCGGCCAATCCAGTGAAAATTTCATACGGTCTGCCATCAATTAACCCTATAAATGCAATCCATTTTTCTTTACTATTTTGAAAACGAACCACATCTGCTTCCAAAGTTTGCGGACGTTTTATGGGGAATGCCGTTAAACCATCTTGTGTTTTTTCTTCCTTTTCTTCATTTGAAATCAAAACACCAGAACGCGAACCATCTCTATATACAGTTACGCCTTTACAACCTACTTCCCAAGCTTTTAGATATAAATCTCCAACCAATTCTTCGGTAGCATCGTTAGGCAAATTGATGGTTACACTTATAGAATGATCTACCCATTTTTGAATAGCACCCTGCATACTTACTTTACTCATCCAATCTACATCGTTGGAGGTCGCTTTGTGATAAGGTGATTTTTTGATGAGTTTATCAATTTCCTTTTGCGTATAATTTTTAGATGTATCCATCCCGTTTACTTCCATCCATTGTTTAAAACGATGATGAAACACGACGTATTCTTCCCAAGAATCACCCAATTCATCCACAAAATCCACACGCACTTCTTTATCGTTTGGATTCACCTTTCTTCTGCGCTTGTAAACCGGCAAAAATACAGGCTCTATACCCGATGTTGTTTGCGTCATTAAACTGGTAGTTCCTGTTGGCGCAATGGTTAATAAAGCAATGTTTCTTCTACCGTATTCCAACATTTCATAATACAGTTTACTATCGGCTTCTTTTAAACGTTGAATAAACGGGTTATTTTTTTCGCGTTCAGCATTAAAAACCAAAAACGCTCCCCGTTCTTTCGCCAAATGCACCGAGCTCCTGTATGCTTCAATAGCAATGGTTTTATGCACTTCCAACGAAAACGCATTACCTGCCTCACTACCATATTGAATACCTAAGGCCGCCAACATATCACCTTCTGCCGTAATACCTACACCCGTTCTTCTACCCTCTTCAGCTTTCTTTCTAATGTTAATCCATAGAGTGCGCTCGGTTGCCTTTACTTCATCCAACTCTGGATCTTCATTTATTTTAAGAAGAATATTATCAATTTTTTCTAATTCCAAATCGATAATATCATCCATAATACGCTGTGCTGCTGCTACGTGTTTTTTGAATAATTCGAAATTGAAACTCACTTTTTCAGTAAATGGATTTTCAACATACGAAAATAAGTTGATAGCCAACAATCTGCAAGAATCATATGGGCACAACGGGATTTCACCACATGGGTTGGTTGAAACGGTTTTATAACCTAAATCGGCATAACAATCTGGTACCGATTCATTAATAATAGTATCCCAAAACAGAATACCAGGTTCCGCAGATTTCCATGCGTTGTGAACTATTTTTTTCCACAATTTATTGGCATCCATCGTTTTGGACACTTTGGGATCCTTACTGAAAATAGGATATTTTTGAGTGTATTCGGTTCCGCTTTTAACCGCTTGCATAAATGCATCGTCTATTCGAACGGACACATTTGCGCCTGTAACTTTACCTTGTTCCAATTTCGCATTTATAAAATCTTCAGAATCAGGATGATTAATAGAAACCGACAACATAAGCGCTCCTCGCCTACCATCTTGCGCAACCTCTCTTGTAGAGTTAGAATAACGCTCCATAAAAGGCACAATACCTGTAGATGTTAATGCAGAATTTTTTACCGCAGAACCTTTTGGACGAATGTGGGAGAGATCATGACCAACACCACCACGACGTTTCATAAGTTGCACTTGTTCTTGATCCACCTTCATAATACCTCCATAAGAATCCGATTCTCCCGAATTTCCTATAACAAAACAATTTGAAAGTGATGCTATTTGGTATGGGTTGCCAATTCCTGCCATGGGACTTCCCTGTGGAACGATGTATTTGAAATCTTTTATTAAATCGAAAATCTCATCTTCAGAAAATGGATTTGCATACTTTTTTTCAACTCTTGCCAACTCTTTAGCGATACGACGGTGCATATCGTTTGGCGTTAACTCATAAATATTGCCTTCAGAATCCTTTAAGGCATATTTATTTAACCAAACACGGGCAGCAAGATCATCTTGTTTGAAATATTGCAAAGAAGCATTGAAAGCTTCATCTTGAGAATAGGTTTTTGGAGGGGTTTTGGTAAGTTCAGGATTCATGTGTTGTTATAATTTACGGTTTTTAAATTCAAACCATAAAATAACAAAAAAAATAACACTTAAAACATGACTTAAATCATAAAGTTTACAACAAAAACATGTTAATAAATTGATTTTAAAGTGTTTAAAAATTTATCAACACAAAAAAGTTAACAAATATTTTCAATCTTAATAGAATAATGAATTAAAAATCTACGGCAAAACCAATTCCTAAAAATTGCTTCCATTGTACCTTAGCTCCAGCTTCATCTGTTTCTCCTTCAATCGCAGATGGTTTTGTTGTTTTTACATCATCATCGTATATTAAATGAGAACCCAGAGTGGCTTTTACAAAGCTATTCACTTTAAAATCGAAGTCCAACCTCCAATCTACATCTACATTTCCAAAATTATTGATATAATCAGAATAAAGACTAACCTGTTGCTTGACTTTAATGTTTTTTGCAACTTCCATCTCATAGCTATTATTGATTAGTATCCCTAATTCTTTTCTAACACGATCTCCTGGAACAACCACATTACCTTCACTATCAAGAACCGCTGGCGTTACACCAAACTTACCTGCATTTGCCAGATCTTCATCCAATACAAATGTTGCTTTTAGGGTTAACGGCGAAAAGTAAAAAGACAGTTTGTCGATATTTTTTCCGTACTCCATTCCACCACCAAAAAACAAATAACCTGGAGCCATCAACGTTGAAATAGGTGTATCTCTATTTGGATACTTATAACCATTTGCCATTTGTGTTTTAAAATTAAGCTTTGCGGAGTAATACCAATTAGAAACACTATCTGGCTTAAAACCAATATCGGAATTCAATTCAAACAAATCATCGGTTTTTCGTAATTCCCTATCTTGCTGCTTATTGACACCGTAACGAACCAAAATATTGTTTCGCCATGAAAAATACTTATCGGTATAATTAGCCGAAGATTCTATTCCCAAAAGACCAGAAATGGAATTACTACCCCCAGCATTCCAGTTAACAAAAGAAACTTCGTTTAAATTTACAGAAGCTTTATTTTTTTGAATCCACTCCGGACCATCATACTTTGCAGGTTTTGTTTTTAAAAACAAGGTGTCTGGTTGAGATTGTGCAAGCTGAAAAAAGAAACAAACAGCTATCAATAAAACATACTTCATAATACTATTAAGGTTGGTTTTTGATAAATTACGTTTTTAATCAATAATCGTTCCGTTTTAATGAAAAAAAGCGAAAATTTAATAAGTAAACTCCCCAAACTCACTTTTTATTGTAAGCTTTTTAGTTTTTGATGCTTCAACACGACCAATAATTTTAGCATCAACATTGAATTCTTTAGAAATATTGATAATATTTTCTGCAATATCCGGTGTTACATACAGTTCCATTCTGTGCCCACAGTTAAATACTTGGTACATTTCTTTCCAATCGGTTTTTGATTGCTCTTGTATTAGCCTAAACAGCGGAGGAATTGGGAACATATTATCTTTTACAATATGAAACTCATCAACAAAATGAAGAATTTTAGTTTGCGCACCACCAGAACAATGCACCATACCATGTACTTTATCACTTTTATACTCAGATAGAATCTTCTTTATAATGGGCGCATAGGTACGCGTAGGCGACAACACTAATTTACCCGCATCAATTGGAGAATCTTTTACGGCATCTGTTAGTTTTACATTTCCAGAATATACCAAATCTTCAGGCACAGAGGCATCGAAACTCTCAGGGTATTTATCGGCCAAATAGGTGTTAAAAACATCGTGACGCGCCGAAGTTAATCCGTTACTACCCATACCGCCGTTATAAGATTTCTCATAAGAAGCCTGTCCAGAACTTTCTAAGCCCACAATAACATCGCCTGCTTTAATGTTGGCATTATCAACAACATCGCTGCGTTTCATACGTGCCGTAACGGTAGAATCTACAATAATGGTACGAACCAAATCGCCCACATCGGCGGTTTCACCACCTGTTGAATGAATGGTTACACCGAAATTTTTCAATTCTGAAATCAATTCTTCGGTTCCGTTAATAATGGCAGAAAGCACTTCACCGGGAATCAAATTTTTATTTCTTCCGATGGTCGAAGACAGCATGATATTATCGGTGGCCCCTACACACAACAAATCGTCTATATTCATTATCAAGGCATCTTGTGCAATACCTTTCCAAACTGAAATATCACCCGTTTCTTTCCAATACATATAGGCTAAAGAAGATTTTGTACCTGCGCCATCGGCATGCATGATTAAACAATAATCGCCATCATTTGTTAAATAATCTGGAACTATTTTACAGAATGCTTTTGGAAATAATCCTTTATCGATGTTTTTAATGGCATTGTGAACATCTTCTTTTGATGCAGAAACGCCACGTTGCGCATAGCGTTTAGAAACTTCTTGACCCATAGTATTGTATTGAGCTGCAAAGTTAATTTTTTGAATTAAAAAATCCCGCTTTTTACAACGGGATTTTATTAATTGTTACTCGCCTTGATGTTGGGTAGCGTTAGGGATTACTCATACATACTATTTTTAAGTCAATGAAATCGTGAATGCTAAGCATTTACAGTGGAAATCCTTTTTGAGGGACGAAAAAAAGATTGCAATCCTTCGTCTACGCTCAGGATAAACTACAAACCCGACCCTTGTGGTAACGCCCAAATTTATCTTGTGAATAAGAGTTCGCGGTATTTTGTTAATGGCCAAATTTCATCGTCAACCAATAATTCCAATTTATCGCAGTGTTTTCTAATATCATCGAATAAGGGCTTCACTTTATGGCAGTAAGCCAGTGCCTTTTCTTCAATGTTTTCAATGGCGTTTGCTTTTCTACGTTCGTCCGTCATTCTAGTAACATTGGCATTTATTCCTTTAATATGACTTGAAATTTCTTCGATTAAATTTATTTGCTCTTGCGATACCGCTTTGTAATTTTCATCAAAAATCTCTTTTAACCCTTTAACATTTTCGATTAAAATATTTTGGTATTTAACTGCGGTTGGCACAATGTGGTTACGTGCAATATCACCCAATACACGGCCTTCAATTTGAATGTGCATGATGTAAGCTTCCATTTCAATTTCATAGCGTGCTTGCGACTCTATTTTGCTCATCACATTCATTTCTTCAAATAATGCGATGGTTTTTTTTGAAATTTTAGCCTTTAGAGCCTCTGGGGTGCTTTTGTTGTTGCTTAAACCTCGTTTTTTTGCCTCTTCTTCCCATTCTTTTCCATAGCCATTGCCTTCAAATAAAATAGCTTTGGTGGATTTGATGTATTCCCTTAGCACATTAAAAACCGCTTCGTCTTTTTTAAGTCCTTTTTTATCAATTAAAAGGTCTACTTCTTTTTTGAAATCTATTAATTGTTTTGCAACAATAGTGTTTAAAACCGTCATTGGGTTTCCACAATTTGCCAAAGACCCCACAGCTCTGAACTCAAATTTATTACCTGTGAATGCAAAAGGAGAGGTTCTGTTTCTATCTGTATTATCAAGCAAAACATCTGGTATTTTACCAACTACATTAAGCTTAAGTTCGGTTTTTTCTTCGGGAGAAAGCTTTCCTTTGGTAACGCCTTCCAACTCTTCTAAAACCTTAGTTAATTGCTGACCAATAAATACTGAAATAATAGCAGGAGGCGCTTCATTTGCACCTAACCTATGGTCGTTACTTGCCGAAGCTATACATGCCCTTAACAGTTCTTCGTTTTCCTGAACCGCTTTAATTGTATTGATAAAAAAAGTTAAAAACTGAAGATTGCTCATAGGTGTTTTTCCTGGCGCCAATAAATTAACACCGGTATCTGTTGAAAGCGACCAGTTATTATGTTTCCCCGAACCATTGATGCCTGCAAATGGCTTTTCGTGGAATAACACTTTGAAATTATGGCGCGATGCGATACGCCCCATAATATCCATTAATAGCGAATTATGATCGACCGCCAAATTAGCTTCTTCAAAAATGGGTGCCAATTCAAATTGATTGGGCGCCACTTCGTTATGGCGTGTTTTTGCAGGAATACCCAAAAGCATGCATTCGGTTTCCAATTCGCGCATAAAATTTAAAGCTCTGTTAGGTATGGAACCAAAATAATGGTCATCTAGCTGTTGCCCTTTGGCGGATGAATGCCCTAAAAGCGTTCTTCCTGTTAAAGAAATATCGGGTCTGCTAGACGCTAACATTTTATCAATTAAAAAGTATTCCTGTTCCCAACCTAAAGACGAGGTTACTTTTTTCACATTTTTATCAAAGTATTTACAAACATCGGTTGCGGCGTTATCAACCGCATTCAACGCTCTTAACAGTGGTGTTTTATAATCTAAAGCCTCACCTGTGTAAGCAACAAATATAGTGGGAATACAAAGCGTAGTCCCATATATAAATGCTGGCGATGTTGGGTCCCAAGCCGTGTAGCCTCTTGCTTCAAACGTATTTCTAATACCTCCACTGGGGAAACTAGACGCATCCGGTTCTTGCTGTACTAATTGGCTTCCCCCAAATTTTTCAATAGCCATACCATTACCTATGGTTTCAAAAAAGGCGTCGTGTTTTTCGGCCGTAGTTCCTGTTAATGGCTGAAACCAATGTGTATAATGTGTCACACCTTTAGATAGTGCCCAATCTTTCATGGAAGATGACACTTGATCTGCAATATTTCTATCAATTTTTTTACCGAATTGAATGGCATTTGTAACACCAATAAAAGCATCTTTGGTTAAATATTGACGCATGGTATTTTCATTAAAAACGTTTTTTCCGAACAAATCCGAACGCCGTTCTTTCTCTTCAACCAATACTGGTTTATTACCCAATGATTCTTTTATAGCATGAAATCTTAAAGTAGACATGGTTCTATTGAATTAAATTATTATTTTTATTACAAAAGTAAGAATAACGCAAATATAACATAAACAAAATGTTTTCTCTGTGTTAAGAATTTTTCGTTTTTTAAATAAAAAAATATGCTTTTTTTAATAGATGCCTTAAAAAAATAGGGTATAAATAAAAATAACTCAAGTTTTTAGATTAACACCCCTGTAAATGTGCAGAGTCTTAATAAAAATATATATTTGTTGAAACATTATTAATTTCTCATTATAAAAATTATGGCAAAAATTAAATTAGAATACATTTGGTTAGACGGTTATTACCCAACTCAAAACATGAGAAGCAAAACCAAAGTAGAAGAACATGAAAACTTTAAAGGAACTCTTGAAGAAATAGGAAATTGGTCTTTCGACGGGTCTTCTACAAGACAAGCAGAAGGTGGATCTTCAGACTGTTTATTAGTGCCTGTAGCTATTTACCCAGATCCAGAGCGTATCAATGGTTATTTAGTAATGACTGAAGTTATGAATGCTGATGGAACACCTCACGAATCTAACGGAAGAGCTACTATTGATGATGACAATGATGATTTCTGGTTTGGTTTTGAGCAAGAATATTTTATAATGGATACTGCAACACAATTACCACTTGGTTTCCCTGTTGGTGGATATCCAAAACCACAAGGTATGTACTACTGTTCAGTTGGTGGATTAAATACTCATGGTAGAGATTTAGTTGAAGAGCATGCCGATTTATGTATTCAAGCTGGTTTAAACTTTGAAGGAATTAACCAAGAAGTTGCTTGTGGACAATGGGAATTCCAATTGTTTGCTAAAGGTGCAAAATTAGCTGGTGATGAACTTTGGATTGCTAGATATTTATTGGACAGATTAACTGAAAAATACGGTTACTTTATTGAATACCATCCAAAACCACTTGGAAAAGACATGGATTGGAATGGTTCTGGTATGCACGCAAACTTCTCTAACTCAACTTTAAGAACTTGTGGAGACAAAGACGTTTATGCTAAAATTTGTGAAGCTTTCCGTCCTGTAGTAAAAGAACATATTGAAGTTTATGGTGAGTTTAACGACCAACGTTTAACTGGTAAACACGAAACTGCTTCCATTGATGATTTCTCTTGGGGTGTATCTGACAGAGGTGCTTCAATACGTATTCCATTAATCGCAGTTAACAAAGGCTGGAAAGGTTGGTTAGAAGACAGACGTCCTGCTTCAAACGGTGACCCATACAAAATTGCTGCAAGAATTATTAAAACTGTTAAATCTGCTAAGGTTTAATTTTAAATACAATATTCATAAAAAAGGGTTTGCAAATTGCAAACCCTTTTTTTATTCAATAAACTTTGTAAAAGTTATTTTCCAGCCGTGAAAAGTAGGAACATAAAAACACCATAAACAAAAACCAAGAAGAAGCCTTTAGCACGGTTAATTTCAAACTTTTTGCGTAACATTACTAAAGGAAACAATACGAAAGCAAAACCTAGCATCCAGAAAATATCGCTGGTTAAAATCAACGGTTCTGTAACAGGAATCGGCTTAATAATAGCCGTTAAGCCTAAAACAGATGCAATATTAAAAATATTGGAACCTATTAAATTTCCTAAAGAAATGGCTTTTTCTTGTTTGGCAGCCGCAATTATAGATGCCGCTAATTCTGGCACACTGGTTCCTATGGCAATTAAAGACACACCAATTACCGCTTCGCTTACTCCAACGGATAATGCAATGGCTTTGGCACCATCTACCAACCATTCGCTTCCAAAATATAAGGAGGTAGCGCCTATTAATAACCATGTGCCAATTTTAAAATTTGAAACGACGGCTAAGGTTTCATCTACTTCTTCAACTACAGCATTGCTTTTGGTGCTTCTGATTAAAATTACCAAAAACAATACAAGACCTAAAAAAAGGATGATGCCCTCGAAAGCAGAAAGCACATTATCATTTTTAAGGAAATAATAAAGCACGATAGAAAACACCATCATAACCGGCCAATTGAGTCTGTAAAAAGATTTATCGACCGCAATGGTACTTACCATGGCCGTAACCCCCAACACCAAACCAATATTGGCTATATTAGAACCTATTACATTGGTTATGGCTATAGCTGGAGAACCCGACAATGCCGCTTGCAGACTTACCAATAGTTCGGGGGCCGATGTTGCAAACGATACCACCGTCATACCAATCACCATTTTAGATATATTAAATTTAAATGACAGTGCTACCGAAGACCTAACAAGAAACTCACCACCTACTACCAATAATGTAAACCCTAAAACAACCCAAACAATACTCATCCTTTTTATTTTTTGCGAAGATAAATGAAAGTTAAAAGTTAAAAGTGTGAAGTTAAAAGTTTTTTGAAAACTTAATTTTTAGTTAAATAACTATATATTTAGTTGTATAACTATAAAAATAGTTATAGGTTTGTATTGCGTTAGGGGTTGCAGCGGAAAGCCCACAGCGAGGTACGAGCGAGGACTTGCAGCGAAAAACCCGACCCTTGTGGTAACGCCCAAAAAAATTTTATATGGAAAAGTTAACAAACAAAGAGGAGGAAATTATGCACATATTATGGAAGCTTGAAAAGGCTTTTGTAAAAGATGTTTTGGCTGAAATTAAAGATGAAAAACCGCACTATAACACGCTTTCTACCATTATTAGAAACCTTGAGGACAAAGGCTATGTGAGCTATAATGCCTACGGAAAAACCCACCAATACTACCCTATTGTGAGTAAGGAAGATTATAAAAAACGGTTTATGACCTTGGCCATTGATAACTATTTTAATAATTCGTATAAAAATGTGGTGTCTTTTTTTGCTAAGGAAGAAAAGATAAGTGTAGCCGATTTAAAAGAAATAATTGCCTTAATTGAAAAAGATAAATAATTATGGAATATCTACTAAAAGTAAGCGCAGTTGTAGTTATTTTTTATTTAAGCTATAAGATATTCTTGCAGCGGGAAACCTTTTTTGAACAAAACAGATGGTTTTTGTTAATGGGTTTAATTACTGCGTTTTTATTGCCTTTTTTAGTGATTCCTGTATATGTTGAGGCTACCCCAGTAGATTTTTCCAATTATATTTTTGAAACTGCAATAACTGTCGAGAACCCTGAAAAACCATTTAACATACTAGATTATTTACCTGTGGTTTATGGTTTGGGTGTTTTGTTTTTTTCTGTTCGATTTTTAGTCCAATTCACCTCATTAACACTCGTGATTTTTAAAAACAAAGCAGAAAAAATAAGTGGTTTTAGATATATTATAACAGCCCATAAAGTATCGCCATTTTCATTTTTTAAATGGATTGTTTACAACCCTGAACAATTTAGCAGCAGCGAATTGGAGCAAATTATAACCCATGAGAAAGTACATGCAAACCAACTTCATTCTTTTGATATTTTATTAACCCATCTTGGTTGTATTGCACTTTGGTTCAATCCTTTTATATGGCTATACAACAAAGATTTAAAGCAAAACCTGGAATTTATTGCCGATAACATTGCTGCTACCAAAACCGACTGCAAAAAAAACTACCAATATACCTTACTTAAAACAAGCATGCCATCTCATCAAATGGCTTTAAGTAATCCTTTTTATAATTCATTAATCAAAAAACGAATCGTTATGTTACACAAATCAAAATCAAAAAAAATCAATCTTATTAAGTATGCTTTGGTAATGCCGCTTCTTGCTGCTTTTCTAATGAGTTTTAATACTGAAGAAGTTTATGTTGAACAGCAAAAACCTTCTCCTGAAGCTTCCACAGAAAATGATGTGATAAAAGTTATTATTTCCAAGGAATTCACTGAAGCCGATTTAGAAAATCTCCAAAAAGAACTAAAACTCGAAGGTTACACCGCAAAATTTAAGGGCATAAAGCGTAATAATAAGAATGAAATTACTGCTATTAAAATTGAAGTAACTTCTAAATCTTCAAATGCCAATTATAGCATTGATGGAGATGAGGCTATAAGTCCTATAAAAATAAGTTTGAACAATAACAATATCTCGATAGGCAATGGCAACATGATGAAAGAAAAACATGTGGTTATTATTTCTGACGAAGAAGAAGATGAAGAAGATAAAATTGTTCATACTGGCCGTGAAAAAAAGGTCATTGTAATTTCATCTGACGATGACGATGATACTATTGTAAAAGAAGAAATTATTATTAAAAACGGAGACACCATTAAACATAATAAAAATTCAGGCAACGATTTAAAAACTTGGAAAATAACCGTTGGAAAAAATGCCGCTTCAGATACTATAAGTTTTCACCCTTCTAATTCTCAGCCTTCTAAAAAAAGGGTTGGTTTAAATTGGGTTTCAGATGAAGACAAAAAGGTTAGTTTTCATACTAAAAGTGAGTCTAAAGTAAAGATTCTTACATCGGGAGATAAAGAGCCTTTATTTATTGTAGACGGTAAAGAAATAACAAAAGAGGAATTTCAATCGTTAGACCAAAATGACATTGGGACAATAACTCTTTTAACAGATACAAATGCCACTAAAGCTTACGGTGACAGAGGTAAAGATGGAGTTTTTATACTTACAACAAAAAAAGAATACAAAATCGAAATGAACAACGGTAGCAAAGTTAACAAAGCAACCTCAATGAAAGAAGGAAATCTAACTTCTTATGACGGTAATGCCATTCTCAAAGTTAAAAACGAAGGAACCTTAGTATTTATTGATGGTAAAGAAAAAACTTTAAAAGAAGCAGAACAGCTTTCCCCAGAAAATATAGAAACTATTAATGTACTCAAAAGGAAAGAAGCAACTAAAAAATTTGGAGAAAAAGCAAAAAATGGCGTTGTTGAAATAACGACTAAAAAGAAGTGATTTCCCTTTAGAATATGAGACCTCACAGGTTTTTGAAACCTGTGAGGTCTTTTTGTTTATACCACTAATTAACCACTAATTTATGTGTTTTGGTGTTGCCTTCATAATTTACATGAAGCAAATACATACCGCTTGATACATCCAAATCTATTTCAGAATTGGCATTTATTATAAAGGTTTTCAATTTTCTGCCATCCAAAGAAAACACTTCTACAGTACTTTCATTTTTTATACCATTTATAAAAACAGTGCCAGCTGAAGGGTTTGGGAATATTTTAATGGAAGATGCTTTTTCATCTTGCACGCTTAACGCCTGACTCCAGACTTGCCCAACACTATTTCCCCATAAATATTCAACCAAATCGGGGTAATCTATAAACGGGTTTCTGTTGAATTGCCAAGTATAAACCACGTTGTTTCTGTTCATTTCAAAATCGTCTGGTGGGTCGTTTCTATGCCAATCTAAAAGCGTTGCTAAATCTCCAAATTGTCCTGTGACACCTTCGGGGTAACCGTTCACTATTTCCAATCCGTATAACGTACCGCCATATAAAATACACTTCTGGCAACATCGCCTTTAAATTTTCCCAAAGTTCCTGATGGCCCATTGTACTGTCCGTAAAACTGATTGCCCCTACTACTATTTTCAGGTCCATCGGCAGCTCTTAAAGCATGCGCATCGGAGTTTCCGTGGCGTAAAGAATCGGCTGTGGTGTTCCAAAACACATCCTTTCCATCTACAATATCATCTAAATCGATGCTGTAAAATCCACCTCGCGAACGCGGAAATGTATGCTCTCTATTCCACTTACCCGTACTTGTAGAGGTGGTTTGAAAATCGAGTTTTGCACGTCCAATTTCTTTATAAACCAACCAAACCTGATTACTGTTTGCGGGGTTTTGGTCGGCTTCCTTTAAAATATCAATAACATCATTATAAGTTTGCGCCCGTACAACACCTTCTTCTGCAATAATATCTTGCATAGCTTGACGCAAAACACTACCAGATTTTCCATCTAAATTATTATAATAGCCCGTTGGTTGAGTGCTTGCTACGTTTTCATAAGTTGGATTGATAGGTGTTCCAAATGACGCCACTTGAAAATCGTTATCTACCACCCGGATTCGTAAATTGTTGTTTAAGGAATAATTTGGCGATACCAAACCAGACAATTTCATAAGCATTTCTTCATCGCCTTCGTCAAAAGCATCATCTACCAATGTTATGCTTGTTGATGCTGTATTTGAACCATTAGGTATGGTTATAGATGTATTTCCTATGAAATCTGAAGTATTAAAAGTACCGTTATTAAATGCTATTGAAAAATTAATATCGGAAGTTACGGTTTGTTCTGAGGTGAAAACAACATCAAACGTATCGCCTTCATTATAACTTGTTTCAGCAACCGTTATTAATATACCGTTTAAAACAATACCGCTTCCATCGTTCAATTGTCTGGGAGTTGGTGCTTTTACCGTGTAAGAACCATCATTGTTTCTTTGAATTGAATTGGTATTGTTGGTTGTTCCTTCGGTAATTATACTAATTGAAGGATTAAAAGCTGAAAATATGGAAACAAATTCTACACCATCTGATTGTGTGGTTCTGTAAATTAATACATCTATAAGTGTGTCGTCTACATAGGCTTTTACGGGTTCTTCAAAATCCAAATCATCTGCCCTATAGATAGCTACAGCATCTACGCCATTCTGTATAACATTTGCAGGAATTACATATTGTGGAAACGGTGATACATTTGTACTACCTATTAAGAGTACCCCATTAATATCAGTCTCATATCCATCTAAATCTAAAGCCATATAGCTTTTGTGTTGCCCGTTTGTTGAACCATTAAAAAACACAACAACATAGCCATCTAACGGAAAATTTGGCGTTTCGGAAAGTAATTCTATAAATTCTAGATCATCTGTTCCAGGTGTATCGCAATCCAATTCATTGATGACTATTTGACTTAAAGCTACTTGAGAAACTAAAAAGAAAAGAAATAAAATGGTGTTTTTGGTCATAAAGCTGCATTTTGGCAAAGGTACCGATCTTAAATTAGTTTATAAATTTCTATTTAAAACTTTAACTAAACTTAATATACGATTACCTTTAATCGATAAAATAAAGATTCATTTTCTTAAAAATAAAATTCTAACTAAGTTTAGTATTTTTGTAATATGAGGAAGCAAATATTCAAATTTTTAGCAAAGCTTAATAAAACCATTTTACCAAGTTATTCTAAAAAACAATTGGATTTGGCCAAAGCCACCAAACTCCAAATGGCCATAATTGGTTGGAGGTGGTTTGTAACAAAAAATGCATTGGATTGAACCTACAACTTAAAAATATTATTTTTAAGACTATTAATGGATAGGGCGGGCAAAGTGAACCACTTGCGGCGGATGAAAGTGAGCATAGCAAAGTAAGCGCTCAAAATCGATTCATTTGTGGTTAAATTTAGTATTTATTTTTCAATTTTTTACGCATGGACTCTCCTTTAATATCTATTCTATGTGCATTATGCACAAGGCGGTCTAAAATGGCATCTGCGATGGTTTGTTCCCCTATAATTTCATGCCATGCTTCCACGGGTAATTGGGAGGCTATAATGATACTGTGTTCGCTATGTCTATCTTCTATGATTTCCATAAAAGAATGTCTGTTTATGGCATCTAAAGCTTTAAGTCCGAAGTCATCAATAATAAGCAGGTCCTGTTTTTATAGTTTATTGATTTGTTTTAGACAAGATCCATCAGCTTTTGAGGTTTTAAGCATGGTAAAAAGTTTGTTCGTGTTAAAATACATAACCTTATACCCTAATGAGCATGCTTGGTGACCAATGGCCGATGCCATATAGCTTTTGCCAGCACCCGTACTTCCTGTATCAAGTATATCCTGCTTGTGCTTTATAAAATCACAGCTGGCAAAGCGTTGGATTTGATTTTTATCTAATTCTCTAGAGGGGTCAAAATCTATAGCTTCCATAACGGCGCTGTACCTAAAGCGTGCTGCTTTTGTTAACCGTTCTATTTTTCGATCTTGGCGGTCATCCCATTCGCTTTGGATGAGATATGCTACAAGTTCATCACTGATATAGTTTATACTTTGTGGCGATAAACTGCTGTTAAAGGCTCTGTACATACCGTATAGCCTTAGTTGTTTCATGTGTTCCAATGTCTGTTTATTCATTGTTTTTTGGTTTTAATTTATTTGTAATAATGGCTTCCTCTAATGTTATTGTGATTTGGGACCTCAAGTTGGTCTTCAATGTCTTCATCTAAAGTGTCCCAGCCGTTTTTAAGGATACGCTCAATAATATTGTAGTTTGCGCACCATAATCCAAGGCGCGTTTGCAGGCATTATCCAGTCGTGTATTACCTACCTTTTTTGTGAAGTGTAATATGCCCAGACACGATTTATAGGATTGCTCTGGGTGTTGTTTCTTTTCTAGTATATTAATGATTAGTGCCTTGCAATGGTCACCTATCTGCGCAGCCCAGGCAATGAACTTTTCACTGCTCCACTCGCTGATAAAGCGGTGGTGGGAAGGCATGTGCTCCTTTATGGTGCTATATCCATATTTTTGCTTGGTTCTTGGATGTACCGTAAGTAGTTCCTGCTGATGGTAAATCTCTACTGCGCTATCTGAGTAAACCACTTTGACGCGCTTGCCTATATGATGATAGGGCAAACTATAATAGTGTTTGTCCTTGCTAAAATAAATATGGCTGTTTTTATGGACCGTTGCATTGGCATAGCGCTTGATCTCATAGCGTTTGGCTGGCAATGGTTTAAGCTGATGTTTTTCGATCTCTTCAAATAACGAATAGCGGGAGTATTCACGTCCTCTAAAAGACATACTATTATGCGAGGGTAGCAGTTCTAATATAGCTTTGTTAAGTTCAGACCTAGTATGAAAGGTTTGGTTGCGCAAGGGCGCAAATACGCGTGTATATATGATGCGTACAGCATTTTCAACAATGGCTTTGTCCCTGAGTCTGTAAGCTCTGGTTGGAAGTACTGCCGTTTCATAATGCTCAGCAAAATCTACAAAAGTTTCATTTACCTTAGGTTCATATCGACTGCTTTTGGTTACTGCCGCCCTCAAATTATCGGGCACTAAAGCCTGTGGAACACCGCCATAAAACCAAAGCGCGTTTTCTATACAAGCGATAAAGTCTTCTTTTTTTTGACTCTCACACGCCTCAACATATGTATATTGACTACTGCCCAATACACATACAAAGACCTCTAAATCTTGTATCTCTCCTGTGTAGCGATCCACTATAGAAAGCTTTTTGCCCGTAAAATCGATGAAAAGTTTATCGCCAGCTTTATGTGTAAAATGCATAACCGGAGAGACTTCTTTGACCCACTCTCTGTACCAATACCTAAACTGGGAAAGTCTGTAGCCATCTGGATGTTTGGTGAGGTACTCTTGCCAGAGTAGCTCCTTGGTCACCCCTGTTTTGCGCAGTTCTTTATCAAAATAGGGAAAATACTTTTCTAGGGTTAATAGCTGTTGGCTCTTGCCTTTTTGGTCGGTTTTAAAAAGCCTGTTCAGCTCCTCAAGTGTCATGGCGGACACTTCGTAACTCGTCAGTTGGTACCGCTTAAAAAAATCTATATATTTAGTGATGGTATTGCGTGATAATCCTAACTGTAGGGTTATTTGACGCTTGCTGACTCCTTCACTTTAAAGTTTGAAAATCTGTTTTATTTTTCGCATATCTATTTGTTTGTTGTCCATAATATCTTTTATAAAAGATATTTAAAGCTTTACGAATAGAATCGATTTTTAGTGGTTCACTTTCACCCGCCGCACTATGCTCACTTTAATCCGCTGTGGGTGGTATACTATGCCCCTTTTTTGCATCGTTGCCATCTCCATAGGTTATAATGGCTTCACAGCCCTGCTCCTCCTGTTCGGCTTTGGAAAGGTGTTTAAAATCGATGGTTATAAAATAGCTTCTGTCCATCAGGCTCTTGGCAATGACCGAGGCATCGGTCACCAACCAAAAACAGACTGCCTTTTCCGCTAAATAGTGAACGCCGTCGGTAAAGCGTGTTTGGATGAGCGGTAATTGAAAAAACCGTGTGCTGCCACAAAATTGTTGCAGGCTTTCCCGTAATGTTATAATTTGGTGTTAAAAAGAGGGCGCTAGGTAAAAGGGAGCGCCCTCTTTATTTTCCATGGTCGGACTATTGATTTCCTCCCAACAAAAGGATTTCACCCACTACCACTTCGGTCACATAACGTTTTGCGCCGTCCTTGTCCTCGTAACTTCTAGAGTGAACCCAAAAGGTTAGACAAATTTATAATTAATTTTGATAATAATGAGCTCGATATTCAGTCGGGCTCATACCTTCTAAATTTAGTTTAATTCTTTCATTATTATAATACTTTATAT
>NZ_JAGJCB010000003.1 GCF_017814435.1 Mariniflexile gromovii
TTTGAAAAGAGCAAAAATAAATCCCAAATTGTGGATATTTATCCTGGCAAAAACACAAGGCTATCGGATAAACCATATGATAAAAATACACCTATCAAGGTAAGGTTGGTAAGGATCGAGCTGCGCAAAGGACAAGTTGAAATTTTAATGACCTCTTTGCTGGACAGTAAAACGTACCCTAATTCAATCTTTAAAGAGCTCTATGCCAAAAGATGGGGGATCGAAACATATTATGACGAACTAAAAAACAAACTAAAGATTGAACACTTCTCGGGATACTCAAACCAAAGCATACTACAGGATTTTTATGCAGCGCTTTTCATCAGCAATATCCAAACCTTAATTGTAAGCGAGTTGCATGAGGAAATGGAAAAAGAAAGCAAACAGCTCAAATACCAATACAAAGTAAATTCAAACCTCTCTTATGGCTTTTTAAAGAATAGGGTTTTAGAATTGTTCTTCTCAGAAAACGATATGGAAAAAGTTGTTTTTGAACTAAAAAAATTATTTAAAGAAAACAAAATACCCATAAGGCCAAATCGCTCTTTTGAACGAGATTCAGGAAAATACAGAACTAGAATCAAACCTAAAATAACTAAAAACCAAAAAG
Source organism: Mariniflexile gromovii (assembly GCF_017814435.1). Taxonomy (GTDB): domain Bacteria; phylum Bacteroidota; class Bacteroidia; order Flavobacteriales; family Flavobacteriaceae; genus Mariniflexile; species Mariniflexile gromovii. The sequence goes on from NZ_JAGJCB010000003.1 coordinate 611, forward strand.
ATAGCATATGACATTCTCTTAACTTAATGACATTGCGCTCGCACTAGCAGGGGCACAGTATTTTTAATATTCTATTTTCAATGTTTTTCCTTCCAAGAACTTTCCTTTTGATTCGGAAATTTTTAGTTTTTGTTCAGCTGAAATTCCAATCGTTTCTCCATCTTTTAACGTGACATTATAAGCTATAACATAATGAGCTAAATTGAACATCATTTCATTCAATTCTTCAATTGAGTTTCCGGATTCAACAATTTCCATTTCCATTTTACCAAAGTCAGCAAGTCCGTATGTGTATACAGATTGTTTTCCGTTTTCTTTTCTTAAACCGAAGTAAATCCAATTGTATAAAGGAAGGTCTTCTTCGCTCATCATTTCCACATTCGCTTGATAGAAGTCCTTTTTTAGAACTAAAATTCTACCTCCAATATAAATTCCAATTGCTTTGCTATTATTCATTACTGCAGAAGCAATTTTACTATATAACAAGTTTTCTTGAACTGGATTTTTTCCAGCATTCATAATTGATAATACAATATGTCCTCTGTGTTTAGATGTTTCTTCAATTCCGTTTTCCCAGAAATAATTGTATTCAGCTGTTCTTTCAACTTCTCCTTCTGGAATTGTAGCAGGTATATTTGCTATAGCAACATTGTATTCTCCAATTACTAATACAGCAGCTTTGTCATCAGCGTCATTGTCATTTACTTTTAGTTTCCATTTCGCTTTTAATTCATTCACAGTCCCTTTTAAGTCGAATGAATTTGGGTCTTCTAAAAGAACCATTCCTAAAATTGCTGAATTTGTGTTTGATTCAGTCTTTTTTTCTTTTTTTAAAAAGCTAAATAATCCCATTGATAGAATTCCGATTAATATTATGGTTAGTGTTTTTTTCATATTGTGCCTAACAATTGGATATAATCAATTAACTATATCCGTTTTATATCTTCACGAATATAATAAATAATCACTTACAAAATCACTGTTTTTTAAAACCAAAAATTACCGTTTGTCGATTTTTTATAAAACTTTTTAAAGGGTTTTGTTCGAGTCTTGTTCGACATTCCTTCGAGGATTCTTCGTAAAAACCCTTATTTTACGAAGGAATCTCGAAGAATCCTCGAAGGAATGTGGGAGAAAGCCACATTTAAGTCCATTTATATCCATACAAATTGACTTAGAGTAAAGTTGATTTTGGGTTATAAGGTTTCGTAGAAAAGAATCTTCAAAAACGCTTTATGCAGCGTTGTTGTAATACCCAGCTCGTGCAAACAATTTATTCACACCTATTAAGTACAAGCGAGACGCACGCAATAGCAACCTTTGTTATTGATAGTAAATTCTTAAGAAATATTTTTTAAAGCATCAATAATTTCATCAGGTTCGGAGCGGGTTCTGTAATCAACATTCACGTAGTTCCATGTAACCACTCCGTTTGTGTTTATTACAAATGTTGCAGGAATAGGTAGTATGTTTGCATTGCCATTATTGATTTTTTCTAAATCAAGACTTCTATCGGTTCGCATATGTTCCATCAAAAATTCTGGCACTTCCCAAGCAACGCCATATTGTGATGCAACTTTGGCATCTTGATCGGACAATACCATAAATTCCATGTCGCTAATTTCATTTTTTGTCAGTGATCCGTCGGGTACTTGAGGGCTGATAGCCACCAATGTTGCGCCTAGTGCATGGATATCGTTTAATTTTGCTTGTAATGCTCTAAGTTGTAAGTTGCAATATGGGCACCAATCGCCCCGATAAAATGTAACAACAACAGGGCCTTGATCCAATAAGGTTTTTAATTGTATAGGTGTTCCTTCAGGGTTAGGGAGCTCAAAATTTGGAGCTTTTTGTCCAATTTTAATGGCATCGCTTCCTTGTTGGAAGGCTTTTGCTTTACTAATTATATCGTCAACGCCTTTCATGAATTCAGGTTTAGCTTGTCTTCCTGCTTCAATTTTAGCATCGGTTTGTTCTTTTAATGTTTTCATTTTTCTTTTTTTGAAAATCCGTAATCAATTAAAATTATAAGACTTTTTATTGCTGATAAAAGAGCAACAAAAAGTCTTAATATTATATTTTGTACAGCGTTGTAACAATGCGCCCTTTATTGTTTTCTAAAACATGCTCATTTAAAAGGGTTGCTTCTTTAATTTTTAAATGAAAAGGAGCTTCCAGCAAATTAACGCCACTGTTTTGTTTCAGTCGGATGCCTTGTCCGGAAATAACATCTTTGTTTGGTGTAAAGTTTCCCAAAGGCACATGCTCGGTGAGAATGATGTATTTATAAGCTTTTAGTTTTTTAACAACTTGCTGTATTTCTGAATTTGAAATGTGCTGTAACACTTGGCGTAATATGGCGCAGTCGGCATCTGGAAGTTCATCTATTGCTATATCCAAACACTGAAATTCTAGGTTGGCTTCCTTAAAAAGTTTTTTGTTTCTGGCAATTAGGCTTTCAACAATATCAACCGCCATATATTTTTTGGTGTATTTGGTAAGGTGTTTTCCAATGTTAAAATCGCCGCATCCTAAATCGCAAACAATTAAAGATTTGTTATGAGCTTCAAAAAAAGCAATTAAAGCATCTATATAGGGTTTGGTTATTTCCAGATCATGAGAGCCGCTTCCCGAATAAAAATCGAAGTCTTTGCCTCCCCAAAGTTTCAGTTCGTAAATCTGATTCATGGCATCTTTAGTAGGCCAAGGTGTTTTAGCTTTTTTAATCACTTTTATTAAAATTTACCAATAAATGTTTCAATTATTAAGTGTTTTCAAAAGTCAATTATGATTTATAGTGTCAGTCTGAGCTTGTCGAAGACTTTTTTTTGATTACTTTTCAACAAGAACAGTGTGACATATTAACTTTAAATTAAAATTTATAAAGAATTGCACGCAACGGGATTTTTAGTAAAAAAAACACCTTTTACTCGTCTTTTGTGTTGTGGGTTTTTAACCATTCTTCCCCGTCTTTATCTACAAAGAAATCCATCCATACATAGTACATTTCATTACCGGCATTTACACTTACCGAATGGCTAGAGCCGCGTGGAATATGTAGTAAGGAATATGGCGGGAAATCAACCTGGGCTTCATCGGCATAAACGATGGTGTTGTTGTTGGTAAGGCCTAAAAACAATTGTTCTAGCATGCCGTGTACATGGGCGCCAACTTTATCTGGGCCAATGGTTTTAACGGTGCCCATAGCAACCCGTGGGATGTATTTGTTGGGCAAAATAGTTCTGCTGGTGGTTTGCGGACTTTTTATAGGCTCGGTGTACGAGGTGCATTCTATAAATTGTTTAAAATAGATATTATCAACATGCTCTTTGGGGAATGTTTTTATGTCTTCAAGATCAAGTTCTGTTTGAAAAACCGATATTTTAAGGTAATGTAGTGTGTCATTTTCAATAGGTTTAAACGCAATGTCGGTTACATTGTTTGGTAGCATGATGGTTTCAGGAACTATCTCATAGGTTTTGCCACCAGATGTTAATTGGCCATACCCTTTAATGAATAAGTAAATGGTTTTGTGGGCTTTATCATTAGCAACCTTTTTGGTAACAGCGCTTGTAAGGGTAATATGTTCTGTAGTTACTCCGGGTATTTCATTGTTTAAAATAGTTTTGTTTTGTTCTTGTTGGTTTGCTTGCAAATCCATTTTAAGAAATTCAATGGGTATTTCTTGTGTGTTTCCCCAATTGAATGAAAACAATATGGCAATAAAAAGCGAAAAAGTTAATTTAAGTCTCATGTGTTTAGAACCGTTTTTAATATTGTAATTTACTGAATAAATCCCAAACCACAACGCCGCAGCTTACCGAAATATTCAACGAATGTTTGGTGCCGTATTGCGGAATTTCAACCACCATATCACTAGCCGAAACAACCTTTTGTGCAACACCTTTTACTTCGTTTCCAAAAACCAGGGCGTAGGTGGTTTGTGTGTTAGGTATAAAATCGTTTAGCATGGTAGCATTTTCAGCTTGCTCAACAGAAACCACTTTTACACCTTCAGCTTTCAACTTTTCAACTAAAGTAAGCGTGTCTTCCACATATTCCCAAGCAACGGTATCGGTACTTCCCAAAGCGGTTTTGTGTATGTCTTTATGTGGTGGTGTTGCTGTGATGCCGCAGAGGTAAATTTTTTCAACTAAAAAAGCATCACTGGTTCTAAAAACCGAACCAATATTATTCAAACTTCTAATATTATCAAGAACGATGATTAAGGGTGTTTTTTTTACCTCTTTAAAGTCTTCAACACTTAAACGATCTAGTTCGCTATTTTTTAGTTTACGCATATTTTTATTGTGTCATGGCGAGGAACGAAGCAATCTCTCTGTTTTTAGTTCAAATTTAAAGATTATTTCAGTTATGCTTCCTTCGTAATGACGATTATAGATTGTGAATAATTATCAATAACTTCTAAAGTAACCACTTCAAAGAAAATGGAAAAATAGTTACATTAGCAAACTTACTAAAAAACAAAATCCTTTGGCAGCTAAAAGTAAAAAAGAAACACCGTTAATGAAGCAGTATAACGCGATTAAAGCAAAATACCCCGATGCTTTGTTGCTGTTTCGTGTGGGCGATTTTTACGAAACCTTTGGTGAAGATGCTGTAAAGGCTGCTGGTATTTTAGGCATTATTTTAACCAAGCGTGGTGCTGGTAGCGAGAGTGAAATTGAGTTGGCAGGGTTTCCGCACCATTCCATAAATACCTATTTGCCCAAGTTGGTTAAAGCGGGAGAGCGCGTTGCTATTTGCGACCAACTGGAAGATCCAAAATTAACGAAGAATATTGTAAAACGTGGTGTTACCGAATTGGTAACGCCCGGGGTTGCGCTTAATGATGAGGTATTGGTATCAAAATCCAATAACTTTTTGTGTTCGGTGTATTTTGATAAAAAATATATTGGTATTTCGTTTTTGGATATTTCTACGGGTGAGTTTTTAACCTCACAAGGAAATGCGGAATACATTGATAAATTACTTCAAAATTTCAATCCGAGTGAGGTGTTGGTTTCTAAACAAAAGCGTACCCTTTTTAATGAAACCTTCGGAAAAGATTTCCATACCTTTTATATGGAAGATTGGGTATATCAAACCGATTATGCCTATGAAACCCTTGTCAAACATTTCAACACCAAAACACTTAAAGGCTTTGGTATTGAAGATTTGTATGAAGGCATTATTGCATCGGGTTCCATTCTTCATTATTTAGGTGAAACGCAGCATAATAAACTGCAACATATCACTTCCATTTCTAGAATTGCTGAAGATGCGTATGTGTGGATGGATAAATTCACCATCCGGAATTTAGAACTTTACAATTCTACCAACAACAATGCGGTAACGCTTTTAAATATTATAGACAGAACCATTTCGCCTATGGGTGGGCGTTTATTAAAACGTTGGTTGGCATTGCCTTTAAAGAACCTTGATAAAATTAAACAACGCCATGAGGTGGTGCATTATTTATCAAATGAAAACGGCACGCTTCAAAAAATACAAAATCACATTAAGCATATTGGCGATTTAGAGCGCTTAATTTCGAAGGTGGCAACGGCAAAGGTGAATCCGCGCGAGGTTATTCAGCTTAAAAATTCATTGGAAGCTATTGTGCCCATAAAAGCATTGGCAACAAATTGTGATAATGAATCGTTGAAAATTATTGGCGATACGCTTCAAGGTTGCGATGTGTTAAGGGCGAAAATAAAAGAAATGCTTTATGAAGATGCGCCCGTTAATGTGTTAAAAGGGCATACCATTGCACCAGGGTTTTCTACTGAATTGGATGAATTGCGAGGTTTGTCTAAATCAGGCAAAGATTACCTCGACAAGATGCTACAACGCGAAACCGAGCGAACGGGCATCACATCCTTAAAAATAGATTCCAATAATGTGTTTGGGTATTATATAGAAGTACGCAACACGCATAAAGATAAAGTGCCAGAAAGCTGGATACGAAAACAAACTTTGGTAAGTGCCGAACGTTACATTACCGAAGAACTTAAAGAATACGAAGCCAAAATTTTAGGTGCTGAAGATAAAATAATGGCCATTGAACAGCAATTGTTTGCAGAGTTGGTAGGTTGGATGAACCAATACATAAAACCTGTACAACAAAACGCCTTTTTAATTGGGCAATTGGATTGTTTGTGTGGGTTTGCGCAGTTGGCAAAAGACAATAACTATATATATCCTGTTATTGATGAATCGCACGATTTAGAAATAAAAGATGGCCGTCACCCCGTTATAGAAAAACAATTGCCTATTGGTGAAGCCTATATAGCCAACGATGTGTTTTTGGATAGAACCAACCAGCAAATCATCATGATTACGGGGCCTAATATGTCTGGTAAGTCGGCTATTTTGCGTCAAACGGCTTTAATTGTGTTGTTGGCCCAAATAGGAAGTTTTGTGCCAGCAAAAGAAGCTAGAATTGGTTTGGTTGATAAGATTTTCACTAGGGTAGGTGCGAGCGATAATATTTCAATGGGCGAATCAACCTTTATGGTAGAAATGAATGAAACCGCTTCTATTTTGAACAATATTTCCGACAGAAGTTTGGTGCTTTTAGATGAAATTGGGCGTGGTACCAGTACCTATGATGGTATTTCGATAGCTTGGGCCATTAGTGAGTATTTGCACGAGCATCCAGCAAAACCAAAAACATTATTTGCGACCCATTACCACGAACTTAATGAAATGACCGAAACTTTTGGACGTATTAAAAACTACAATGTTTCGGTAAAGGAGTTAAAAGACAATGTGCTTTTTATAAGAAAACTGGTTGAAGGAGGTAGTGCGCATAGTTTTGGTATTCATGTGGCGAAAATGGCGGGCATGCCACAACAAGTTTTGCATCGCGCTAACGCTATTTTGAAGAAATTGGAGAAGTCTCATTCCAGTGAAGAACTTACAGATAAGGTGAAAACATTGGCAGACGATATGCAATTAAGTTTTTTTAATTTAGACGACCCACTATTGGAAAACATAAAAGATGAAATATTACATATTGATATTGATACACTTACGCCAGTAGAAGCGCTTATGAAACTGAATGAAATTAAGCGAATGTTGGTAAAGAAAAAGCGTGCGTAAAAATAATTTCATTTATTTTGTAAAAAGGCTTTGCATTTCTTAGAAAAGTTTTAAATTTGCATCCGCAATAGCAATGTTGCACGTTCATTTAAAAACTGCGAAAGTAGCTCAGGGGTAGAGCATCACCTTGCCAAGGTGAGGGTCGCGGGTTCAAATCCCGTCTTTCGCTCTGAAACTTTCTTAAAAATATACCAAGACGCTGAGGTGGTGGAATTGGTAGACACGTTGGACTTAAAATCCAATGGCCATTAGGCTGTACGGGTTCAAGTCCCGTCCTCAGTACTGAAGCCCTTTCATTTATTTGAAAGGGCTTTTTTTGTTTTTTAACAATGCTATTAGCAGTATTATTAATGGGCCTAAAGTATTTTTCTGATATTTATAATCTGCTTATTACTTCTTTATTTATTGAAAATTATTACTGCTAAATCCTCATTAGAAGCCTTTTTCTTCAATTTAAAGATTAAAAGATCTTTGTTTTATTCTAAATAATTCAGAAATATATTTTCAAAATCTGATTGTTACCGTATATAAATATCATATATAAAGTTTGGTTCTTCAAATTTTTAGATTCCTTCTTAATGGAAAATTCAATTTGAGGGTTGGTTTCTATAGTTGCATTTAATGCTTTTTAAAAACAATCATCTATGAATAATCTAAATGTAAATCGACCAAATATTAATTCTTAAGAGCTAAAAAAATATTTTAAAAAAGCTTAATTTTAGGTGTTAAACATCTTATTTAAAAACCTATAAATAAAACTAAATGGCTTATATAGATTATTATAAAATATTAGGTGTTTCAAAAAATGCTTCAGAAGCCGATATAAAAAAAGCATATCGAAAACTGGCACGTAAATACCATCCAGACTTAAATCCGAACGATAAAATTTCAGAAAAAAAATTCAAGGAAATTAATGAGGCGAATGAGGTTTTAAGTAACAAGGAGAACAGAAAAAAATACGACCAATATGGCGAACATTGGCAACATGCCGAAGCCTATGAACAATCGAAGCAGCAAAATCAGCACAAACAAACCTATCAAGATGCTTCTGGTGGGTATTCTGAAGAAGATTTTTCAGATTTTTTCGAAAGCATGTTTGGGGGTAGGGCATCTAGAAGTAGTAGACAAGTAAAATTTAGAGGTCAGGATTATAACGCAGAATTACAACTAGAGCTGAAAGATGTTTATGAAACACACAAACGTACCTTAACCGTTAATAACAAAAATATCAGGATCACCATACCTGCTGGTGTGGAAAATGGGCAAATTATCAAAATAAAAGGGCATGGTGGCCCAGGCGTAAATGGTGGCCCTCGTGGGGATTTATACATTCAGTTTTCAATTTTAAATCACACCCAATTCAAAAGAGATAAGGACAATCTTTACATTACTGTAGATTTAGATCTTTATAAAGCTTTATTAGGAGGCGAGTTGATGGTTGATACGTTTAACGGTAAAGTAAAACTGAATATAAAACCAGAAACACAAAACGGAACGCAAGTAAAACTTAAAGGGAAAGGGTTTCCTAAATACAAAAAAGAAGGCCAATTTGGAGATTTATATATTACCTATCAAATAAAAACACCAACCAACCTATCAGAAAAAGAGAAAGCCTTAATTAAAGAGTTACAAAAACTACGTTAATAATGGAAACACAAAATTTAATATCAGTACAATTAATTTGTAATCAGTACAATGTTCCAATTTCTTTTATAAATACATTGCAAGAATTTCAACTGGTGGAACTTATAGATGAAGACAACAACCTTTATATCCATACAAAACATATGAATAAAGTTGAAAAAATGATACGGTTACACTATGATCTGGATATTAACATAGAAGGAGTTGATGTTATTTATAATCTACTTAAAAAAGTAGAATCGTTGAAGCAAGAAATTAATGTGCTTAATAACAGGTTAAGGCTTTACGAAGATTTGTAAATGAGTAATAATGAAAGCAACTATTCCATAAGCTTTATTTTTTAAATTCATAAACTGATTAATATCATGGTTTTATGTTTGTAAAATAAATATCTTCCTATTTCAAAAGTGCAAAATAGGCAGTTATGCATACAATCCTTTAAAAAAGTTAAGCCATGATAGCAAATTTAAATAAAACAGAATGCTTAAAAATACTAAGTAGAAATTACATTGGGCATTTGGCATACATATACAAAAATTTACCCTTTGTAATTCCAATTACTTATTATTATGATCAAAAAAACGTAACCGTTATTGGGTATTCAGGTGAAGGGCATAAAACCAAAGCCTTACGGCTGAATAATGCTGTAGCACTCGAGGTTTCAGAGATAACAACCATTAACAATTGGCAATCCGTATTAATACATGGAACGTTTGAAGAATTAGATGGCACTAATGCAAAATCTCAATTGCATGAGTTTTCACAGGGTGTAAAAAAACTTGTTTCAGCAAAAGAAAAAAGGGATGTGAATTTTATTAACGAATTTTCAGGTAAGGTTAATTTTGAAGCAGTTCCTATAGTTTACAATATAAAAATTGAAGAAATAACAGGAAAACAAAGAGAGCCCAAATTAAGAATAGAACGCTAAAATTGGTTCGTTTTTTATAGGTGTCACTAGCTGTGAAATGATTTTTAAAAAAAAGACAAATAAAGGCTTAACTTTCTGTTTTTATGATAATTATCATTTTAAAAAAATAAATATTAACCGAATTTTATAACATTAAAAAAAGTGTTATGAAAACAATTATATATGCAACAGACTGCAGCAAAAATGGATCTTCCTTATTGCGCTACGCCTATCGTTTTAGTTCTATAATGAAAGCAGATTTACATATTTTGCACGTGTATGATTTGCCTCCAATAAACCTTTCAACCATCCATTCTAAGGAAATAATAAGAAAACGTATACATGGCGAGCGGATAGATATGGTAACAAAATACTGTAAAATCCACTTGCAACATGAGTTTAGCCAAAAACTCATAACTATTCATGCCGTAGAAAATGATTCCATTAGTAATAGTATTATAAATCTGTCTAAAAAACTTTCGTCTGATTTGGTTATTCTGGGTATGAAAAACCCCAATAGCAAAAGAGGATATTTTTCTGGTAACATTGCTGATGCTTTATTAGGCAGAATTGAAATTCCTATATTAATAGTGCCAAATGATTTGGTTTACAATAATCTTTCAACAGTGGTTTATGCAAGCGATTTTGAATTGGATGACATATTAGCCATAAAAAAACTTGTAGAAATTGCAAAACCATTTTCTGCACTTGTAGAAGTCATCCATGTATTTGAAACGGAAGATGATGCTTTAAATGATAATATGGAAAGGTTTAAAAATCTTTTGTTAAAAGAAGTTACATACCCGGAAATAGCTTTTAGAGCCATTGCTTCTGGTAAAATTAAATCGGGGCTATTAAGTTTTGTAAAAAAGGAAAATGCTAATATGCTAGGGATGTTGGAACGTACTAACAGTAATAGTTTTAACAACCTATTCCACAAAGATTTAGTAAAAGAATTAGAGGCTGTAGTTTCAATTCCTGTACTCGCATTTAATAAGCAGCATAATAAACCTAAAACCTCAAAAGCAACTATAAACAAAAAGGCACTTGTGTAGTGGTTGTATGAAGCTATAATTAATAAATAGAGGTTTACTGAGTTTAAGTTTCATTTTCACTGCAAATAAAAAAAATAGCTTGGAAAATGTCCAAGCTATTTTTTAATAATAAAAACAACACAATTTTTAGTAATGCCACCTCACAAACGCCTCCATGGCTGCATAGTGCGATAGGCCCAATTCGTGATATAGATCGGCGGTTTCCTTGTTCCTGTCTTCGGCACGTTGCCAAAACTCCCTACTGTCGCTACCTTGAAATACCACGCCATCTTTTTGCGATTGGTGCTTGAAGATGCCTTTTCGTTTTTCCAGTACCTGGTCCGGCCCCATGGGAACGGCCATTTCAATTTCATCAATGCCCCATTCCTGCCATGCACCCCTGTACAGCCAAACCCAGCAATCGTTCATGAACTTTTTGGGCTTTAATTGTTTTACGGCCTCGAAAATAGCGTCCAGACATACTTTATGGGTACCATGCGGATCTGCCAAATCGCCAGCCGCATATATTTGGTGCGGTTTGATTTTTTCTATTAGATCCATGGTAATCTGGATATCCTCTTTCCCCAAGGGTTTCTTTTCAATGGTGCCCGTTTCGTAGAATGGCAGTTCCATGAAATGGATCTGGCTATCGGGAAGGCCCACAAAATAGCATGTAGATTGGGCTTCCCCTTTTCTGATAAGCCCTTTGATGTACCTTACCTCGGGAATATCTATTTCGCTCGCTTTTTTGTTCTTAAGAAACGTTTCGGCCTTTTTGTAAATGTTCTCAGCCTCTTTGTTCTCTATTCCAAATTTATCGTTGTAATCGCACACAAAGCTGGCAAAGCGCAGCGCTTCATCATCGGCAACGGCAATGTTTCCAGAGGTTTGGTAACCTACATGTACTTCGTGCCCTTGTTCCTGCAAACGTTTAAAGGTGCCGCCCATGCTTATAATATCATCATCGGGATGCGGACTGAAGATCAGTACACGCTTTTTGGCAGGTTCGGCACGCTCCGGCCTTTTGCTATCATCCGCATTTGGCTTGCCTCCTGGCCACCCGGTAATGGTGTTCTGTAGTTTGTTGAATATTTTTATGTTGATGTCGTAAGCTGGACCTGAATCGGCCAACAAATCGCTCATTCCGTTTTCAATATAATCGGCATCGGTAAGCATCAGAATAGGCTTTTTCAAATTCAGGGCCAATGATAATACCGCTTTTCTTATAAGTTTGTCCGTCCAAACAATTTTCTCTACCAACCATGGCGTGTTGATACGGGTGAGTTTTGAAGCTGCAGCCTGATCCAGTACAAAAGTGGCATTATTGTGCACTTGCAGATAGGATGCAGGTACCAAGTTGGTTACCGTGTCTTCCACCGAAGCTTTTATGATATTCGATTTGCCTTCGCCCCAAGCCATAAGGATGACCCTTTTGGCTTCCATTATTTTCTTGACACCTAGGGTGATAGCCGTTCTGGGGGTGTTGTTCAATCCTGAGAAATCGCCGCTGGCGGCAACCCTTGTAATATGGTCCAGTGCCACCAATCTGGTTTTTGAGTTTTGTAACGACCCCGATTCGTTAAAACCGATATGCCCATTGCCTCCAATACCGAGTATCTGCAAATCGATGCCTCCCAAAGCCTCAATTTTGGCTTCGTACTGGTTACAGTAATCTGAAATTTCCTCTTTGGGTAATTTTCCATCTGGGATATGGTAGTTTTCAGGCAATATATCTACATGGTTGAACAATTGTTCTTTCATAAAACGCACGTAGCTATTGATGGAATCTGGCTCCATAGGGTAGTATTCATCCAAGTTGAACGAAACGACGTTTTTGAAGCTCAGGCCTTCTTCTTTATGCAATCGGACCAATTCGGCATATAGTCCTTTTGGTGTAGACCCTGTGGCCAAACCCAATATGCAAGGTTGTTTTTGGGCCTGTTTAACCCGTATTAAATCGGCAATTTCTTTGGCAACAGCTTTTGAAGCCATAGAGGAATTTTCAAAAACTATGGTTCCTACGTTCTCAAATCTTTTTTCAAAGCCCGTTGCTTTGTCTATAGTGCTCTTTAACATTTTAGTTTTTTTTAATTTTTTATTGTCTTGACCAACTTTTGTATTTATGTCCCCATACGGCAAAAAACAGGATCAATATATAGCAAGGGATCAATATCCAGTAACTGCTTGTTGATGCCGTGGCCAATGCGTCAACTTCGTTGAGTCCATTTGTGATAAGCTCGTGTTTGTTGGCATCTACCATTCTACCGTAAAGTGGAGGTATAATGGCACCACCCGAAATGGCCATAATCAATAGCGCGGAACCCGTTTTTGTGAATTTACCCAAACCTTCTAGAGTCAATGGCCATACGGCAGGCCAAACCAGGGCGTTGGAAATGCCCAATGCCGCTACAAATAAAACAGAGGTAAACCCGGTTGTAACCAGTATGCATATGCTGAAAACAATGCCCAATACCGCACTGATTTTAAGTGCTGTGCCCTGCTTTAAATATTTGGGTATCAAAACAACGCCCAGGGCATAGGTGCATACCATGGCCAATAAGGTCAACGTGGTGAAAAACTTCGCATCGGCAGCAGGGAAGCCCAATGAAATGCCATAGGCAATGATGGTGTCGCCCGCTATAACTTCAGCACCCACATAAACGAATAGAGTAAGTACACCCAACCATAAATGCGGAAATTGAAAAATACTGGTTTTTGCTGTGCTACCTTCTTTAGGTTCATCAGCTTCCGCTGCTTCCACATGTGGTAATGGGGCTTTTCTAATTAATAAACCTAATATAACTAATACAATGGCCATGATTAAATAAGGCATAAAAACGCTATCTGCCATGGTGTCCAACAGAACGCCTTTTTCTTCAACCGAGGCGGTTTCCAGTTGTTCCTTTACCTTGTCGATACCCGAAAGGAGCAGTGCGCCAAAGATCAACGAACCCAGTGCACCGGCCACTTTATTGGCTATACCCATAATGGCAATACGTTTGGCGCCACTTTCTATGGGGCCTAAAATGGTAATGTATGGATTGGCCGCGGTCTGCAACAGGGTCATACCGATACCTTGGATGAAAATACCTGTTAGGAACACCCAATAGGTCCTTGCTTCGGCCGCGGGGATAAAAACCAAGGCGCCTATGGCCATAATGATGAGCCCTAGGGACATGCCTTTTTTGTAGCCTATTTTATTTAAGATATAGGAAGCGGGCAACGCCATGACCACAAATGAAATATACGACGCTGAGGCCACCAAATACGATTGTGCATCGGTAAGCTCATTGATGGTTTTCATAAAGGGGATCAATGCACCGTTTATCCAGGTAACAAAACCGAATATGAAGAATAAACTCGCTATGATGATTATGGGAACTAAATTGTTCTTTGTGGGTGGTGCGGTTTGTGGTGCTGTCATATAGTTTATTTAAAAATGATTTTAGTACAGTATTGTTTTATTAGTAGTCAATTTATGTTTATTAAAATTAATTATTTTTCATATTATATTCTAAACTGTCACACTTACTTCTCATGTTTTGAAGAACCTTTGAGTAATTGGGGTTGCTTTTTAAATTTTCTAATTGATCAGGATCTTTTTGTAAATCGTGTAAATATTCATATGGTGGATTTTGTTCATAATAATTGACATAAACATATCTTTGCTCATGTATTCCAACATATTTAGGGAGTTTGTCATACTCCATCCTATGTTCAATAAGAAAATTGTCTCGCCATGCCTTAATTTTATCATTATTTAAAATGGGTAAAAGACTTTTTCCTTGATATCGTTGAGGTGTTGATATTCCAGCTATGTCAAGAATTGTTGCTGGAATATCAATATTAAGGGCAACTTTATCGGATGTTTTTACTGAATTCTTATTTGGTATTCGCGGGTCATAAATTATTAAAGGAACTCTTAGAGATTCATCATAGTGCGTCCATTTACCAGCAAACCCCCTATTACCCATGTAATAGCCATTATCCGCAGAATAAATGATTACGGTATTTTTATCTAAGCCTTTTTCTTTTAATGTGCTAATTACTCTATTCATTATATTATCGTATCCACTAATCATACGGAAATAAGCCCTCATATTCGTTTGATATTTTTCTTCCGTATCCCATCTCCAGAAATAACGTTCCCTGTTTAGTGAATTCTTTAAAAAATCAGGATGATTATCATATATTTTAGGGTCAGATAATTTAGGTTTAGGCATTTCTATATTTTCATACATTTTAGCAACTGATTCTGGATACGGGTAATGCCCTATACCAGGACTTAAATTTTTATCAACAGCATGTACAGAATTAAAACTTATAGATAGACAAAAGGGTTTTTTGGAAGTTTGATTTTTTATAAATTCTACTGCTTCATCGCCACGAATTTCATCAGAGTGCTTCAAGGTGCCATCTGACATTGTTTCGAAGTAAGCAGCGTTTTTAAGAGAGGGTTTGAAATAATCAAACATTTCCGTAAGCATGCTATCTTGTATTTCAATGTTTACTCCAAATTTTCCAGTAAAACCAGTAACATATCCGGATTTTTTTAATAAGTATGGATATGAATTTGTGATAAATTCTTTTTTTAGAGGTTTTTTTCCAAAAGTATAATTGTGTTTGGACTCATATAATCCTGTAAGAATGGAAGCTCTACTCGCAGCACAAATTGGCGTAGTAACAAATGCATTTGTAAATACAGTTCCGTTTTTAGCAAGTTGATCAATTGTTGGTGTTTTTACTATGGGATGACCTGCAGAAGAAATAACATCATTTCGTTGATCATCAACTAGGATAAATAAAATATTTGGTTTCTCTTCTTTATAAATAGTGCTATTTTTACATCGACAGAATAGCATTATGATTAGTGAACAAATTAGTGTTTTTAATATATTTTTCATTTTTTATTATTTTATGTCTTTACAAAAATCCTCTAATAAATAGGATGTTTTATAAAATGTAATTAGTCTCTAATTTATTGTTACTTATCATATTATTGCTTGTTTCTAACCCCTCTTGCAAAAAAAAAATGAGCAATCTATTTAGTCTTTGTTTATCTAAAATAATTTACAACTTTTTCTAAAATTACCATTTAAAAGGAACAGTTCCTGTTGAATCTACAGCATGCCCCCACTTCTTTATGTATGTTTGTCCTGGTAAGAAATCATCATCAAGACGATTGAGTTCTTCCTTAAGTAATTTTTCTAAGTTTTTAGAAATGGTAATATAAGCGGAATTTCCTATTAGATTATTTAACTGGTAGGGGTCTGCAACATTATCGAAAAGCAACCATTCGCCATTTAAATCTTTAGCATACGTATGTGTCTTTGTAATAAGGCCTCTAAATTCTTTTCCTCCTATTTTTCTTTTCCATTGTCCAAAGGGCTGAACACATGCAACGAGGGAGGCTTTTCTATAGTCTTCTCTTTTTTCAAGAATTACGTCAGTAATATTTTCACCGTCTAAATTGTTTGGTATATTTATACCAGACATTCCCAATAAAGTAGGCAATATATCTAAAGTGTTTAGGAGAAAATCACTCTTCTTCCCTTTTTTTCTTAATAATGCAGGGTATTTAATTATGAAAGGTACTTTAGCAGATTCTTCATAAATTTTTTGTTTTTTTTCTTCGCCATGACTATTAATCATATCTCCATGGTCTGAAGTAAAAACGAAAATGGTATTATCCTCAATATTACTTCGCTTTAAAGCATCCTGTAATTGTTTTATGTAACTATCTAGAGCAGAGCAATGTGCGTAATATCCTTTCAATATGTTTTTTGTTTTTTCAGATAATTCTCTGGGAACATTTGGTCTTAATTGTATATCAGTATTTTTATATAAATCCTGAAATTCTTTAGGTGCGGTTTGATATGGTGCATGAGGTGGTCCCCAAGCTAGCATTAAAGAAAAGGGAGTTTTATTTTTTGCTTGTTCTTCTATAAAAGCAATAGCATCTTTTGTTTGAGCTTCGGCATCGTAACCATCCCATTGTTGTAATTTGTCATCATTTCCCCAATAATTTGAATTGTTATAGCTATGGGAGCAGTTTAATACTTTCCAATAGTCAAATCCTTGTCGCCTTTCTTTTGGTATATATGCAGAACGCTCATTGCCATCAAGATGCCATTTACCAATATAAGCAGTGTTGTATCCTTCTGCTTTGAATAGTTTTGCAAAACTATTGGAGTCTGGGTTAAGCCTAATATCATTCATAAACATGCCGTTTTTTAATGCGTACTGCCCTGTTAATAACATGGCTCTATAGGGAGTGCACACGGGACTAGTGGAAACGGCATTGGTAAAATACACGCCTTCTGATGCAAGTTTATCTAAATTTGGAGTTTTAACATCTGGATTGCCAGTGTATCCCATTGATTCTGCCCGCCATTGATCAGCAAAAACATATACTATGTTAGGTTTCCTTGTGCTATCGTTGGTAGGTTTTTCTTCTCCCTTGTCACTACAAATATTGAATAAAGAGAAGCATAATAAATAAACAATATTTTTCATTTTGTTTAATTTAGTTAGTCACTTAATGTAAGTCGTTTTTAGACTTGTATAGAAATTGTTCGTGTATGGTTAGTTAAACTTTTAACATATGTACAGATTGGCAATTGATTAATGATTTGTTGGGTTGTCATTTGCCATTTTTAATTATTCATCAGGGTATTCAGTTGAATATTATATAAATTTTAACGAACTACTGCTAATTTTAATTTAAAAAGTCACCCAAAATAAGACTTTTAAATCTTTTTTGGGTAACTGAGAAATTAAACTAAATCAAATTAATATTTTAGTGTTAAAAAAACTATTATAAACCATCGTAACCTGGATTTTGTGGTAATAGGTTCGGGTTTAAAGTTAATTCTAATTGAGGTATTGCAAGCAAATAATCTCTCTCAAGGTTAAAAAGATACCCATTCGGTAGTGACTCTTGGTAAGGGTCTAAATAACCATTGGCATCTAATTTTTGACCAGTTGCCCATCCTTTTCCTGTTTCGTAATAAGCCCCTCTAGGTCTATTTTTTTCGACACTAGTATCGGCCGCAAAAAGTTTATGAGCTCTCCAACGCATTAAATCATCTAACCTAAAACCTTCTCCCATTAATTCAACCATGCGCTCTCTTCTTATTTCTTGAAGCAATGGCGTAATGGAGTAGCCGTAATCTGGCCAGTTTGGATCTGTGAAACCAACAGCTAGTGTAAGCGCTGGCATAGCAACGCCTGTTCTAGAACGCAGTTTGTTTATAGAAAGATCTAAATCGGCTTGCGTAATAGTGCCCAATTCTGCTTTGGCTTCGGCATAAATAAGCAATGCTTCGGCATAACGCATCAAAATTTTTGCGGTATCTCTAGTTTGTGAGTTTGATGAAGCCACTATCTGAGGTACTCTATATTTTTGAGATTCATAGCCTCCAACACTTCCTACGTTAGTATTAAGTAAAGGACGTACAAATAGCGTGTTTGTACCGTTAACCGCCGTTGAAACGATATCACCCGGTACCATAACCGTAGCTGCAAGCCTTGGATCGCGGTTAGTTTCAATAGTGTTAAGCGATTGATCTCCTTGGTATAAAGAAGTGCTTACACCAATAGGTTTTCCATCGTTACAAAGATAACTGCGTATTGCAAACCGTGTATAAGAACTCGCATTTGGCCATGATAGCTGTAGCGCATTGCCAAAAGTGCTGCCTAAGCCAAGAAAATCATATTGTCTCCAAAGTATAACTTCAGTATTTGTAGTTAAATTAGTTTGGTTAAATAAATTCCCGTAACTGGAATGAAGTGATCTTGTATTCCCATCAATCAATGCTTTTGAAGCATCGGCAGCCTGCTGTAAGTAAGTAGTGCCTGTGGAGCCTGCTACCCCAAAAACGGTACCATTATGGTATTTTTCCCAAGTACCCTCATAAAGTGCTACGGTGGCTTTAAGTAATTGAGCAGCTTCTTTACTAACACGGGCACCAACCGCAGATTTAGGTTTTAGTACCGCTATAGCCTTATCTAAA
Source organism: Mariniflexile gromovii (assembly GCF_017814435.1). Classification (GTDB taxonomy): domain Bacteria; phylum Bacteroidota; class Bacteroidia; order Flavobacteriales; family Flavobacteriaceae; genus Mariniflexile; species Mariniflexile gromovii. The sequence continues at coordinate 19,318 of NZ_JAGJCB010000003.1, forward strand.
TCGGCAAGTATAAAATCGGCTACCTTGTTTCTTGGTTCTCTTGCTCTAAACAAAGCTTCTCTATCAGTATTTGTAAAATAAGCATCATAAATTGGTAAAGCACCATAATCTTTCAATAAATCGAAATAGTAGTAGGCTCTAAAAAAATAGCCTTCGCCTATGTATTGGTTAAGATCTATCTCCAAGCCTTCTGCCTTTGCAGCATTGGATACAAAATAATTCGCTTTTCTTACTTTGCTCCAATTCCAAATAGATGTACTAGCATTTGTAGGAACACCTGTTTGTCCATTTAATCTGCTATTAAAGCCCGTAGCCATGGATACATCGGTGCCATTGTCTGGATTTGGCGAATTACCAACGCTTACTCCCTGCCAACCAGGTAAATCTTGATAGAAGGAATTGGAATACAATTCTAAATCACTCACTGTTTTCCAGAATTCGGGTTCAGAAATTTCATCTAGAGGGGTTCTTTCTAGAATATCATCATTACACGAAACAAACAAGTGCATCGAGCATATTACTATTAAATAAATTATTTTTTTCATGATTCTTATTAATTAAATTTAGAATGAAATATTTAGTCCAGTTGAAATAACTTTAGATAGTGGATAGGAATATGCACTACCAAACTCACCTGGTACTGTTTCTGGGTCATAGAACATAAGCTTCGAAATTGTTAAAAGGTTTTCGCCAGTAACAAAGATCCTAATTCTATCTATCTTATATTTTTCGGTTACAACTTTAGGAATTGTAAATCCAATTTGCATAGTTTTTAACCTAGTGTAAGCCCCATTTTGTAAAAAATGATCGGTATTAAAGCGGTAGTTTCTGTTGTTATTACCTGGGTTTTGCGCATAAGGGGTTGGGAAATAAGCATCTAAGTTAGGGCCTAATGGGCTTGTGGTATCTAGTGGTCTAAAATAATCTAAATGTTCTACCAATACATTGGCATGTAATGGGCCTTGTGCAGGGCCTCTAAAACGTTGATGGGTTGAAAGGGAAACATCACGTTTTCCAACACCTTGTATAAACATATTAAAGTCAATACCTTTCCAGCTTGCTCCCAAGGTGATACCATATTGGTACCGTGGGGTGCTATTTCCTATAACTCTAAAATCACCTGTATCGTTTAGCGTACCGTCGCCATTATTAATAAATCCATCGCCATTTAAATCTGCATATTTAGCATCACCCACACCAAATGTACTATTATGAACATACCTCTGGTTAATTACTAAATTTCTTTCAGTAGCTTCTTCGGCGGTTTGAAACCAACCTTCCCACGTTAAACCCCAAATTGCACCAAGATCACCTCCAGCATAAAAATTATTATTGATTCCATTTGTTGGGTTTGGATATTCCAGTACGGTTTGTTTATAATCAGACAATACAGCTCTAATGTTATAATTAAAATCGCCTAACGACTGTTTCCAAGTTAATTCAGCTTCCCAACCTTGAACACGTATGGTGCCAGCATTTACAAGTGGCTGATTTGTTCCTAAAACAGCAGGTAGTGTTTCTCCTTCTGATGCCAAATTATTGGTGTCCGAACGGTACCAATCAAATGTAAAGCCCAATCTATTTTTTAATGCTAAAATATCGATTCCTAAGTCTTTCGTTTTTACGGTTTCCCAAGTTAGGTTTTGACTGGTAAGGTTAGGTGGGTTGGTGAAAAATTGACGAGCACCATTAAATAAAAAAGTACCATTACTAATTGGAAGGGTTGATATATATAAATAATTGCCCACATTTTGGTTTCCAAGAGAACCTTGAGTAGCGCGAAGTTTAAACATACTTATATCTTTGATTGGCCAAAAGTTTTCTTTGGCAATGTTATAACCCAATTCAAATGAAGGTAATCCTGTTAATCGGTTACCTGGTTCAAATCTTGAAGAGCCATCTCTACGATAAGTAACTCTACCTATATATTTTTCTTTATAATTATAACCAAATCTCCCAAAAACACTTTCAGTTGACCAATGTGAAATATTATCAGATGCTGTTATAACACCCACTGCGGAAGATAGAGATTGCACATTGTCTGTTAACAAGTTATAGGCATTTGCATTCATGTTAAAAACATTATATTGCTCATTTTGATACCCTGCTGTGACATCAAAATTATGGCCTTTTACAGATTTTGTATAGGTAGCAAACAAGTTAGGTGATAAATACTCGTTGGTATCTAAACTTGGGCGTACTAGCGTTTGTGAACGTGCAGTAATGTAGCCGAGGGTGCCATCGGGTCGTGTCCATTGTTGTTCGGCACTCGTAAAAACCTGTTTGTTGTTAACTCTTCGATAGTTATACTGTAAGTTAATAAGTAAATCCTTAATAGGCTCAATGGTGATTCTAGGCAAAATGGATATTTGATTATTAACATTACTTTCACGATTGTAATCCCAACTAGGATATGAGGCATTAGCCAACGGTTCTCCGTTATTTGGGTCTACGGTAGGCAAAGTAGGCTTAAGTTTTGATAACACATCAAAAACACGTCCTCTTCCAAATTGCTGATCCCATGGGTAATCCAACTTTGCCAATGTAGCTTTGGTTAAAAGTTCAAAAGACAACCATTTGTTAGGCTTTGATGCAATTTTAGCGTCTAAATTGTGCCTGCTATACGTATCTGTTGTAGTAGCCAACAAACCATCTTCGTTATATGTGCCTGCAGATATGTAATAATTCAACTTTTCGTCGCCCCCTCTAAAGTTTATATCGTGCTTAGACCTAAGTGACCAGCTACTAAATAAAAAATCTTTCCAATTGGTAGATCCCGTTGCTCCAAGTCCAAAATTAGATTGATCCCATGAGTTGCCAGCACTATTAGGTATCAAGGTTGGCGCACTCCCTGGATTTGCCATATTTTGCTGTATCCAACCTAGCTCCTCTTCGGTATAATACGGAGATAAACCTGTGTTTGAAGCGGTATCATTCATAGTATACGCAAAATCAATAGCACTGGCTTGCTCAGGCCATATAGTTGGTTGTGATATTGAGAAGTTGTTAGTGTAAGACACCTTCATACCACCTTTCATGTCTTTACCACTTTTAGTAGTGATAATGATAGCGCCACCTGCTGCACGTGCCCCATAAATAGAAGCCGATGCTGCATCTTTTAGTACGGTAACAGTTTCAATATCTTCTGGGTTAATTTGGCTTATGTCCATTTCGGCACCATCTATAAGTATAAGAGGTGATGAATTGCCAACAGAACCAAGATCCCCAGAACTGGTCACTAAACCACGAATATTAATATTAGGTTGTGCACCAGGTTCGCCACCATTTGCCGTTGTAGTAATTACAAGGTTACCAACAGCACCTTGCAATGCCAAAGTAGCATTGGCAACAGGTCTATTTTCAAAAACCTCCGAGCCTACTTGTGAAACTGCAGATGTTACGGTGGTTCTTTTTCGCGTACCATACCCAACTACTACCACTTCATTAAGTGCCGATACGTCCTCGGTTAATGTAATTGCTATTGAACTTTGGTTATTTACAGTAACTTCTTTGGAAACAAAGCCAATGTAAGAAACTGTTAATGTTGCCTTTTGGCTTGAAACTCTCATGGTGAATTTACCATCAAAATCTGCCTGAACTCCATTAAACGTACCCTTTTCAAGAATATTAGCGCCAGCAAGTGGTTGTCCGTTACTATCGGTAACCATACCTGTTATTTGAAGTTGTTGTGCACTTTTGTCTGTTTTATTTTCAGCTTCAATAGGGTTTGTATTTACAGCAAAAACACTGGCAAAGCACAAAAAAATCAAAGAATTTAAAATGGTTATGAGTAGTTTTTTCTTTAAGCCTGAAAAAGTACTGTTTATTTTTTTTTTCATAAAATGAGAATTAATTGGTTAGTATTAGTAATTAATAAAAACTGTAAACCTTTTTTTAATTTGATTTACGAGTAGTTTATTAGTGTTTAAAAGATTTTTTTTGCCATATATCTTTTTTAAGAATTATTTTACAATTATAAATTTGAATTAAAGTTTATAATAAAAGTTAATTGAATAAGGCAACAAGTTTTTACCATAAATTTGGAATAGATTAATATTTCAATTCTATTTTAACCTCGATTTAACTAAAAATTTAACTTTTATTTTACAGTTTTTAAATAATTAGTTAAACTTAGATATTTTCTCTTCTAAAGAATTAATTATTTCGACGAATAACCTCTGCCCTTCGATAAAAAAATAGAATATAATTGATTTTGAGTTAATTTAAGTCAAATAAAAAAACTTATCTCGTAATACTTTTACATTTTACATTATAAGATTTTATAAAAAAAGGAATCAATACGTAGTAATGTTTTTCATGTAAATAAACTGTACCATAATTAAATTATTATATCGGACAGATTTGTTATCAAATTTATGAATTCCAAAAATATATTTCCTTCACCTATTGTTAGAGGTTATTAGTCGAAATTTTAATTTGTTTTAAAACAATGTATTTATATTGACCTAGAGATTAATTTGTCTTATAAATAACACTAATATGTGACAATCGATTATATATTTTGTTCTATTATTTCGGCTTAATAAAACAATCTCAATATTCTTAATTTTATCAAATGATTAATAAGTGTAAGATTATAAAAAATAGTTTTTCCGCATATTTACTGTGTTTAATGATACTAGTGGTTTCGTGTGTTAAAAGAGATTTCAACACAGGTAAAGGAACTATTATTGCTAAAGGTAACGTGGCTATTATTCCCTTGCCTGTTGAATTGATAAAAGGACAAGGCTATTTTATAATTGACAAACACACGATAGTTTCTGTGGAGAATGATGAACAATTGCATATTGCTACTAATTTTTTTAAAAAGTTTGATAATATATGGAGCCAGATTCCTGAAATAGCTATAGGTAAAACCAATGCAAACATTGTATTTCGTACAGATAGTTTACTAGAAAATGAAGCTTATGAACTTATAGTAGAGGCGGATAATATACTTCTGAAATCGGCTTCTGGAGCTGGTTTTTTTTATGCTATGGAAAGTCTTGGCCAATTAATGTCTGTTTCATTTGATTCAGAAAAAAAACAATCGAACACAAATTGGGCTATTCCTGTAGTTACAATTAAAGATAAACCTACCTTTGGATGGCGTGGATATATGTTAGATGTTTCCCGGCATTTTTTTGACAAAGAAGAAGTGAAGAATGTTATAGATTTTATGGCAGAAGTAAAATTAAATCGTTTTCACTGGCACCTGTCTGATGACAATGGATGGCGAATTGAAATAAAAAAGTACCCAAAACTAACAGATGTTGGTGCATGGCGAGTGAACCAAAATGCGAAAGACGAAAATACATCTAATTGGTGGGGAAGACCCGCCCAAAATGAAGGTGACTTAGCAACCTATGGTGGATTTTACACACAAGAAGATATTAAAGAAATAATAGCTTATGCTAAAGAGCGTTATATAGAAATTATAGCAGAAATAGACATACCAGGTCATTCACTAGCGGCACTGGCGGCATATCCAGAAATATCGTGTGCTAAAGGACCTTTTTATGTAGGTACAGGTGGTGTTAATAAAAACAATACGTATTGTCCAGGTAAAGAAGTAACCTTTGAGTTTGTAGAAGGGGTATTGGGGGAAGTAATGGACTTGTTTCCTTTTGAATATGTACATATTGGAGGTGATGAATGCAATAAAGAGGCATGGAAAGTAGATGAATATTGCCAACAGCGTATGAAGGAAGAGAACCTTGCCGATGAGCATGAACTACAAAGCTATTTTATAAAAAGAGTAGAGAAAATTATAAATGCACATGATAAAAAAATGATTGGTTGGGATGAGATTTTAGAAGGCGGTTTAGCACCAAACGCCACGGTAATGTCCTGGCGTGGGGAAAAAGGAGGTATTGCAGCAGCTAGACAAGGTCATGATGTGATTATGACACCTTCAAAATATTGTTATCTGGATTTAAAACAAGGGGATGATGATATTGAACCAAATTTAGGATATGCTTACACCTTTCTAAAAGACACCTATAATTATAAGATAATATCGGATAGTTTAACAACTGAACAAGGTAAGCACGTGTTGGGTATCCAAGGCAATTTATGGACAGAATCCATAACCAATTGGAATCAATTAACTTATATGACCTTTCCAAGATTGTATGCGGTTGCAGAAAATGGGTGGACAAATCAAAAATTGAAAGATTGGAATAGTTTTACAATGCGATTGCTTAACCAATTTAAACGTTTGGATGCCAAAGGCGAGCGCTATGCCACAAGCGCATATAATGTAAGAATTGATCATAAAGGACAACCAGAAGGTACCATAGAAATATCTCTTAAAACAGAAGTTGATGGCTTAGATATTTATTATACGCTAGATGGCAGTACCCCCAATTTGCAATCCCTAAAATATGAAAAACCATTTAAAATAGATAAAACATTCAACTTAAAAGCTACGTCGTTTCTAAAAGAAGAACAGACAGGAAACGTGTCTGAGAGATATTTTCCAGTGCACAAAGGAGTAGGTGCCCAAGTGGTATATCATGCTCCAAGTTCACAAAAAAACAACAATAACTTGGGATTAATAGATTTAAATTACGGAAAACTTAGTTCCTGGGATAAAAACTGGAATGTATTTGATGGAGACTTAAATGTTGATATAATATTTCCTGAACCTAAAGAAATTGAATCTATAGAAATAACAAGTCTTAGGTTTACAATATCAGGAAATTATGTTCCAGAAAGCTTTGAAATTTATGGTTCTGAAGATGGACAGACTTTTTCTAAATTGGCAGAAGTTCAACTATTGGAAGAAAGTCATACCCAAGGCAGAAATAAAGTAAAATCAACCATACCTTTTAACAAAACTAGTGTTAAGGCTGTAAAAGTAAAAGCAAAAAGTGTTAACCCTATTCCAGTAGATCATCATCAAGCTACAAATGCATCTAAGATTTTGATAGACGAAATTGTGATTTTTTAATTAATAAAACTAAAATATAATGAAACAGCTCTTTTTATTATTAACACTTTATATGGTGTTTAGCTCATGTTCAACTAAATACGCAACCTTTGTTAATTCAAAAAATGACTATCCAATTATTCCAAAACCAATAAGTTTGAAAATTAATAAAGGAAAGTTTTTAATGGATGCCAATACAAAAATTATAGCAAATTCAGAACTGAAAAATGAAGGTGAATACTTATCGGATTTACTAAGTACTATTACTAAAAACAACATGGTTTTTGAAAATGAAGGTTCCGAAAAAGGAAATATTTCATTGCGATTTGATGCCAGTATTTCCAATGACGAAGGGTATAAATTAGTTGTTAATTATGATAGGATAATTATTTCAGGCAGAACAGCCAAAGGAGTCTTTTATGGTATACAAACGTTTAGCCAATTAATCCCCAGAGAGAAAGAATTGACAGAATTAACAATACCTGCAACTGTGATAGAAGATAGTCCCAAATATGTTTATAGAGGTATGCATTTAGATGTGGCACGTCATTTTTTTTCAACCGAATTCGTTAAAAAATATATAGACATATTGGCTATGCACAAAATGAATACATTTCATTGGCATTTAACAGAAGACCAAGGTTGGAGAATTGAAATTAAGAAGTATCCAAAACTTACATCTATTGGGGCTTTTAGAAAAGAAACGATTGTAGGCCACGGCAACACATGGAATAAAAATGAAGCCAAATATGATGGACAACCTTATGGAGGTTTTTATACACAAGAAGAAATTAAAGATGTTGTAGCCTATGCGACAAAAAGACATATTACTATCATCCCAGAAATTGAATTACCAGGGCATTCCTTAGCAGCTATTGCGGCATACCCTGAATTAGGAAATACAGGCGAACAATATGAAGTGGGTACCAGATGGGGGGTTTTTCCAGAAATTTATGCACCTAGCGAAATAACTTTTAAATTCTTGGAAGATGTTTTAACAGAAGTTATATCATTATTTCCCAGTAAATTGATTCATATTGGAGGTGATGAAGCTCCAAAAACACAATGGGAGCATAGCACGTTTGCTCAAGAAGTCATAAAAAGAGAAGGATTGAAAGACGAACATGAATTACAGAGCTATTTTATAAAACGCATTGAAAAATTCTTGAATTCTAAAGGAAGAAATATTATAGGTTGGGATGAAATTTTGGAAGGCGGTTTAGCGCCCAATGCTACTGTTATGTCTTGGCGAGGGGAAAAAGGAGGTATTCAAGCGGCAAAGTTAAAGCACAATGTGGTAATGACACCAACTCAGTTTTGTTATTTTGATTTTTATCAAACTAAAGATAAAGAAAATGAGCCTCTTGCTATTGGAGGAAAAACAACTGTAGAGGATGTTTATAGTTATGATCCTACTCCGGAAGAGTTAACAGAAGAAGAAGGCAAGTACATTTTAGGAGCGCAAGCTAATGTTTGGACCGAATATATAAAAACACCAGAACTTGTAGAATATATGATTCTACCAAGATTAACAGCACTTTCCGAAGTCGTTTGGTCTAAAAAAGAAGATAGAGATTGGAATGACTTTCAAAATCGATTAAAACATATTATAAAAATGTATGATGCTAATAATTTGAATTATGCACAGCACAGTTTAGATTAAAAAAAGAATAAATAAAATTGTTATTTTATAATTATATATGGCTAAAGGGAAGAATTCAATATTTTCTGCTTCACTTCATCAATATAAGATCTTCCAATAACATATCTAAGGCCTTCAATTTCCAAACTGTTTCCTTCAACAGCATCAATCTTGCCTATGGCAATGGTGTATGATCGGTGTATGCGTATAAAATCTCTTGATGGTAATAAATTGGTAAAATCAGATAGGGTGCTATGTATAATGTATTTTCCAGTAGTAGTACTTATTTTTAAATAATCTTTTAGGGATTCAATTGCCAATATTTCGTCTAAAAAGATTTTTTTCATTTTCTTTTTGTCAATTTTAACAAAAAGGTATGGGCGTTCTTTTGTTGTTTCAGAAAGTACTTTATTGTTCTCAAGCCTTCTATTGATTTTGTTCAAGGCTTTCATAAAACGAGGTAACTCAATAGGCTTTACTAAGTAATCAAGTACGTCCAATTCGTAGGTTTCTAAGGCAAAATCTTCGTAAGCGCTTGTAATGATTATTAATGGAGGGTTTTCTAGACTTTTTATAAAATTGATACCATCTAAAACAGGCATATTAATATCTAAAAAAATAACGTCTACGTTATTGGTTTTTAAAAAATTTAAGCTGTCTATGGCATTTGTAAATGTGCTTATTACTTCAAAGTCTTCAATTTGTTCTAAGTAGTTTTTAATAACATTTATAGCCAAAGGTTCGTCATCTACAATCAAACATTTTATTTTCATCACTTTATTTTTTGTTATTTTTTTTCTGCTTAAATGGACTTGTTTTACGCCACCTTTATTTTAAGCTTTACAACAAACATATTGTTGTCGTTTTTAATAATAAGTTTATAGTCACTTTTTTTGTACCCCAATGCGAGTCTTTTTTTTACATTTTCTAAACCTATGCCACTGGAATGGTTAAAACGCTCTTCATGCTCTGTTTTTAAGGGCATTGGATTAGAGATTCTAAAGTAAAGAAAATCTTTTCTAATTATTAAACTTATGTCAATTTTAACTTTTCCAATGTTTTTATGGGCGCCATGTTTAAAGGCATTTTCTATGAACGATAACAGCAATATTGGTGCAATTTCCTTATCTTGAATATCGCCGGAAATAGACATGTTTATTTCAAGTTCATCATTATGCCGAATGCGTTCTAAATCAATATAGTTTTGAATACAAAGTATTTCGTTTTCCAAGGATTGTTTTTTGTTTGCGGTTTCATATAATAGGTAGCGCATCAATTCAGAAAGCATTAAAATAATTTTAGGTGTTTTTTTAGAATTTTCAACCGCTAAAGAATATATGTTGTTTAAGGTGTTAAAAAAGAAGTGGGGAGAAATTTGGGTTTTTAAAAAAAGAAGTTCAGTTTCTAATTGTGCTTTTTCTAAATCGGCCACCCGTCTGTGTTCATTTAAAAAGTCTAATGTTATTTTAATGGCGGTAACAAAGGTTATTACGTAAAGTTCGCCAATCATCATATCTATGGTGTAATTAAGTGTTAACCTGTCGGTAGGGACGGGGCCTTCGGGCCATACGTTATTACTAACTAAATAATAGGTAAGGTTGAATTTCACTATAACCATTAAAAATATGGAGGTGAGAATTAATATAATGTAGGTTATATACCGTTTTTTAAATACAAAATTTGGCATAAGAAAGTATATATTAAAATAACTTAATGCCATATGAATGGGAAATCCGAACAAATTTGTTTTGAACGAGTATAGGTAATCATCAAAGTAACTGCCCCATTTAAAAACATTAAAAAGAAAGTATATAGACCAAAATATGATATGATGGTAAATAGATATCTTATATATGTTGTGTGAATTGAATTTCATTTTAAAGAGAATTGTTTATTTATTGTTTTTTTTGGTGTTTAACTGTGTTCTTATGTCATCCGTCTAAATTACTTTCATTAATAATTAAATTTATGAAATTTTATAAAATCAATATGCTAAATAATCAAATGAAACACGTATCACTACTTTTTTTACTGGTAGTTTTTGCAGTAAGTTGCAACAAAAGTATTAGTAAAAAGGAAACCGAAGTACAATTTTTAACAAAATATGTAAATCCGTTTATAGGTACAGGTGGTCATGGGCACACCTACCCTGGTGCTACAGTGCCTTTTGGTATGCTACAAGTAAGCCCTGTAAATGGCGTAAGTAACTGGGATTGGTGTTCTGGATACCATTACTCCGATTCTGTTGCGATAGGTTTTAGTCATTTAAGTTTAAGTGGTACGGGAATTGGCGATTTAGCCGATATATTATTTATGCCCGTTAACAAGGAGGTAGATTTAACCATCATGCCATCCCATCGAGATTCACTGCCATACAAATCGGCTTACAATCATAAAAACGAGAAGGCTACCCCAGGATATTATCAGGTTTTGCTTGAAGATAATAAGGTGAATGCGGAGTTAACAACATCACTTAGAACAGCATTTCATAAATATACGTTTAACGAATCTGAAAAACAATCTGTTGTCATAGACTTGGGTTTTGCTATCAATTGGGATAAAGCTACCAATACACTTATACAGGTTGAAGATGCTTATACTGTATCGGGTTACCGTTTTAGTACAGGTTGGGCAAAAAACCAAAAAGTATTTTTTGTTGCAAAGTTTTCTAAACCAATAGCAGCATACAGTTTGGTGTCCGACAAACAAAAGGTTGAAAAAATGGATAGCACTACCGTAAAATCTGCAGCACAATTCTTTTTCAATGAAAATGAAGGGAAAGAATTGTTGGTAAAAGTGGCACTTTCATCTGTAAGTATAGATAATGCAAAAGATAATTTAGATGAAGGTTTTGATTTTGAATCGGTAAAAACCCAAGCAGAAAACACATGGAACGAAGCCTTATCTACCATACAGGTTGAATCACCGGTCGATTCCTTAAAAACCATTTTTTACACCGCCATGTACCATGCACAATTGGCGCCCGTTACCTTTAGCGATAAAAATGGACAATTTAGAAAAGAAAATGATAGCATTATAACAGCCAAGAGCTATACAGCATATTCTACATTATCATTGTGGGATACATTTAGAGCAGAACACCCCTTACTTTCATTAATAGCAGCAGATAGAGTGTCCGATATGGTAAACACGATGCTTGAGTATTACAGTACAAAAAGCATCTTACCGGTTTGGACACTTTATGGTAATGAAACAAATACCATGACGGGGTACCATTCCATTCCGGTGATTGTAGAAGCTTATTTAAAAGGTATTAGAGGTTTTGATGCCGAAAAAGCTTATGAAGCCATGAAAACTACCATGATGCAGGATGAGCGTGGTTTGAAGCATTATAAAAAGTATGGTTACATACCTTATAATTTGTTAGACGAATCGGTTACCATTACCCTTGAATATGCTTATAACGATTGGTGCGTTGCTCAAATGGCAAAAGCATTGGGTAAAGAAGCCGATTATAAATTCTTTTTAAACCGATCAAAAGCATATCAATATTTATTTGATGATAAAACTGGATTCATGCGTGGTAAAGCCGAAGATGGCGTTTCATGGCACGAACCTTTTGATGCAAAATATTCAAACCATAGAGAACATACCGATTATACCGAAGGCAATGCTTGGCAACATAGTTGGTTTTTGCCGCATGATGTTGAAGATTTTATAAAGTTACATGGTAGCAACGACCTTTTTACCGACAGATTAGAGCAGCTTTTTACCGAAAGTTCTGAAATTACAGGAAGCAACGTTTCTGCTGATATTTCTGGCTTAATAGGGCAATACGCTCATGGAAACGAACCTAGTCATCATATAGCATATCTATTTAACCGTGCAGGTAAGCCATGGCGCACACAATATTGGGTAAACCATATTTTAAAAACGCAATACAATACCACACCTAACGGATTGAGCGGTAATGAAGATTGCGGACAAATGAGTGCTTGGTATGTATTAAGCTCTATAGGCTTGTATCCCATGAACCCTGCTTCAACCGAATACGAAATAGGAAGTCCTGTTTTCAAAAAATCCACCATAACGCTTCCCAACGGAAAAACCTTTACCATTAAAGCAGAAAATGTTTCTGATAAAAATATTTATATACAGTCGGCAACGCTTAATGGCACTTTATTTAACCAAACCAACATTTCCCATAAAACAATATTAAACGGAGGCACGCTTCACTTTGTTATGGGTAATACTCCAAATAAAAACTGGGGGACCAAAAACCAATAACCAAAAACAAAAAACCAATAATGAATTTAATCGATGTTTCAATAATAGCCCTTTACATAGTCTTAACACTGGGTATCGGTATTTGGGTGTCTAAAAGAGCATCGCAAGGGTTAGATTCATATTTCTTAGGAGGAAAATCAATCAAATGGTATTATTTGGGCTTAAGTAACGGCTCAGGTATGTTCGATGTTTCTGGTACTGCGTGGATGGTTGGTATCCTATTTTTGTATGGTGCTAAAAGTTTTATGTTTATGTGGATGTGGCCTATTTGGAACCAGATTTTCATCATGATTTTTTTAGCGGCATGGATAAGGAAATCAGATATCATGACAGGCTCCGAATGGATTTTAACCCGTTTTGGAGATGATAGGGCAGGTAGGGCATCACATTTAATTGTGGCTATTTTTGCCGTTATAGCATCCATAGGTTTTATAGCCTATTTTTTTGAAGGTGTGGGTAAGTTTTTAACCATTATCCTGCCTTGGGATTTAACATTTGTTTTCAATAACAGTGTTGTTTTTACCTCCGATCAAAGTTATGCGTTGGGCATTATTTTTTTAACAACCATTTACACCATTAAGGGTGGTATGTTTTCGGTAGTTGCTACCGAGGTGTTGCAATATATTATCATGGTTGTAGCAGGCATTTTAATTGCAGTATATGCTTTTGTTACCGTTTCGGATGTTGAGATAAGCAATATCATTTCTGCGGAATGGAAAAATATTTTCTTCGATTCTGAATTAAATGGATCTTGGTCTGCAAAGTATGCGGCTTTTAATAATTTAATTGATGCTCAAGGCTATAAAATGTTTGGGGCATTTATAGGCATGTCGCTTTTTAAAGGTTTTTTTGCAAGTATTGCGGGTCCAACACCTAGTTATGATATGCAACGTATTTTATCAACCAGATCGGTAAAAGAAGCTGCTTACATGAGTGGTTTTACCAATTTAATTCTTTTTATCCCTCGATATTTGCTTATTGGTGGTGTTGTAATTTTGGCATTGGTTTATTTGGCGCCAACCATGGCTACATCAACCGATTTAAGTTTGGCCGATTTAGAAGTTATATTGCCCAAAGTCATCAATAACCATGTGCCAGTGGGTATAAAAGGCTTGTTGTTGGCAGGACTTTTAGCGGCATTTATGTCTACGTTTTCAGCTTTTGTAAACTCAAGTCCCGCATATATTGTAAACGATATTTATAAAAAATACTTTAAACCTTCGGCAACATCTCAACATTATATAAGAGTTAGCCACGTGGCATCTTTTGTGGTCGTTATATTGGGTGTGGTTATGGGCTTTTTTGCAGATTCCATTAATTCCATAACTTTATGGATTACCAGTGCTTTATATGGAGGTTATGTGGCGGCAAACTTTTTAAAATGGATTTGGTGGCGCTTCAATGGTTGGGGGTATTTCTGGGGAATGACCTCTGGGTTAATCATAGCAACCTTACAGTTTTTATTGGATAAAAATAGTGGTAATTTTGAAACAGGTTCTACGTTATATAACATTGCCCAAATTCCAGCTATTTATGTTTTTCCAGTTATATTTATAGTATCGCTTTTAGGCTCTTTTTTAGGTACCTATTTAACACCGGCAACCAATATGGAAACCTTAAAAAGTTTTTATAAAAACGTAAGACCTTGGGGTTTTTGGAAACCCGTTTATAAAGCATTGCACGCTGAAGATAAAGATATTACTAAGAATACAGATTTTAGTATGGATATGCTAAACTGTATCATTGGTATCATTTGGCAATCCAGCATGATTTTATTGCCTATATATTTTATGATACGCGATTATCCTAAAACTTGGGTGGCTTTTGCGGTTTTCATTTTAACTTCAGCTATTTTAAAATTCACCTGGTTGGATAAAGTAAAAAAGTACAAAGATTAAGATTTAAAACGAACGCGATGATCTATCAAGATAAGTTAGAAAGGTTAAGTTTGATGCTAGGTATTTTATGGCAATCGAGTATGTTGATGTTGCCTATATTTTTTGCAACACAAGATTACCCAAAAACATATATAACTTTAGCTGTTTTTATCATAACTTCAGTTATTTTAAAATTTCACTTGGTTAGATAAAGTAAAAAAATACAAAGATTAAGCAAATAGAATATGAGTAATATGCCCTGGCAAGATAAGCCTGAAAATTGTAAAGATGTGATGTGGCGCTATAGTGAAAATCCTATTATCGATAGGTATGCTATACCAACATCAAACAGTGTTTTTAATAGTGCCGTAGTGCCATTTAAAGATGGATTTGCAGGTGTTTTTAGATGTGATAATAAAGCGGTGCAAATGAATATTTTTGCTGGTTTCAGTAAAGATGGCATCCATTGGGATATTGAACACGAACCCATACAAATGAAAGCAGGTAACACCGATATGATTGCATCCGATTATAAATACGACCCCCGAGTTGTTTTTATTGAAGACCGCTATTGGATTACTTGGTGCAATGGGTATCACGGTCCAACTATTGGTATCGGTTATACCTTCGATTTTAAGGAATTTTTTCAGTGTGAAAATGCGTTTTTGCCTTTTAACAGAAATGGCGTATTGTTTCCAAAGAAAATAAATGGAAAATATGCCATGTTAAGCAGGCCAAGTGATAACGGTCACACACCTTTTGGCGATATTTACATAAGTTATAGTCCTGATATGAAATATTGGGGCGAACATCGTTGCGTTATGAAAGCTTCAAATTTTGCAGATAGCGCATGGCAATGTACAAAAATTGGCGCAGGTCCCATTCCTATTTTAACCAATGAAGGTTGGCTTATGATTTATCATGGCGTTATCAATACATGTAACGGGTTTAGGTATGCCATGGGTTCTGCACTTTTAGATGAAAACGAACCAGATAAAGTTAAATACAGAACGCAACCCTATTTGTTGGGGCCTGCCGAGTTGTACGAACAAGTGGGCGATGTGCCTAACGTGGTATTTCCTTGTGCGGCATTGTACAATACCGAAGAGGATAAATTAGCGGTTTATTATGGTGCAGCAGATACCGTAGTGGCTTTGGCTTTCGGAAAACTAAGTGAAGTGGTTGCATTTACAAAAAACAACAGTTTATAAAGCTTAAAATGAATTTAAAACTTAAATTCTTAATAGTGTTATTTGGTGGCATTTCAGCATTGGGTTGTTCGCAATCCCACATGGAAATAACCCCCAAAAGCTATATTGCTTATAAAACAACTGAAAGTATTAACATTGATGGCAAAGATTCCGATAGTTCGTGGCGTAAAACCGAATGGACAAGCGCTTTTATAGATATTGAAGGTGTAAAACAGCCTAAATATAAAACCCAAGTAAAAATGCTTTGGGATGATACTTTTTTCTATATTTTGGCTAACATGGAAGAACCGCATGTTTGGGCGAATTTAACAAAACGCGATACCATTATTTTTTATAATAATGATTTTGAAGTGTTTATAGATCCAGATGGCGATACCCATAACTATTACGAATTGGAATTGAATGCCTTAAATACCGCATGGGATTTGTTTATAAATAAACCATACAGAGCCGACAATGTGGTGTTGAACGATTGGAATATTACAGGTTTAAAATCGGCGGTAAAAGTACATGGCACGCTTAATAATCCTAACGATGTAGATGAAGGATGGACTTTAGAAATGGCCATTCCTTGGGCTGCTTATAAAACGGGGTATTTCCAAAAAAACGTCCCTTCAGATAAGTTCTGGAGAGTCAATTTTTCCCGTGTGAATTGGGATTTTCAAATTACCAAAGGCCAATATGAAAGAAAAAGGGATAGTAAAGGCAAGTTACTGCACGAATACAATTGGGTGTGGTCGCCCATGGGGGTTGTGAACATGCATGAACCCGAAAAATGGGGCTATGTGTATTTTTCATCAAAGCAAGTAGGAGCATCAGATAGTTTCAACATCTCTCAAGATGAAAAAATCAAATGGGCGTTGTACAAACTGTATCGAGCTCAAAATGCTTATTTTAAAAAACAAGGTAGTTATTTAGCTTCAATCGATAGCTTAACAAAAACAAGCATCATTGTTGACGGAAAAACATTAAAACCTAAATTAGAAAACCATAGTACGGGTTTTAATTTATCAATTCAAAGCCCATTTACTAATAAACTATTGACTGTTAAAGAAGATGGTAAATTCATATCAAAATAAAAAACTTATGCAATTATTAAAAATAGCCTTTTTTTCACTGGCGCTCATGTTTGTATCATGCAACACGAACGAAAAATCTAAGGAACAAACTGAAAATGAAAAAACAGCGGTAAAAGAGCCACGTTTTAAATACTGGAATTGGATTACCGTGGGGCATAAAAAATCCGATTCGGCTTATGCAGCGCATTTCAACAAATTAAAAAGTTACGGTATTGATGCGGTTTTGATAAATTCTGGTGCCGACCCTAAGCTATTAAAAAGAGTAGCGCCCATAGCAAAAAAAGCTGGTTTGGAAGTACATGCGTGGATGTTTACCACCAACAGACCTGGAGATTCCATTGCGTTACAACACCCAGAATGGTACATGGTAAGCCGCAGCGGAAAATCTTGTTTTAATAAAGATGAAAGACCCTATGTTGGCTACTACCAATGGTTATCACCAAGTCACTCTGAAGCTCGGAAACATATTTTAAGTCTGGTTGAAGGTTTGGCAGAAGTAGAAGGCGTCACCAGTGTACATTTAGATTATATTCGTTATCCCGATGTGTATTTGCCCATTGGTTTATTGCCGAAATACAATTTAGAACAAGAAGAAGAGTTACCGGATTACGATTTTGATTATTCCGATGCGAGTGTTGAAAAGTTTATGGCACTACATCATAAAGATCCAAGAAAAATGGAAAATCCTGCTATTGATATTGAATGGAAAAATTTTCGTTTAAACGAAATAAAATCATTGGTTGATGAAGCTTACGATATTGTTCATAAACACAACAAAAAATTAAGTGCCGCCGTATTTCCTTATCCGGAAATGGCAGACCACATGGTGCGTCAACGTTGGGATAAATGGAAAATTGATATGGTATTGCCCATGATTTATTATAATTTTTATAATGAAGAATTAGATTGGATAGGGTATGCAACCAAACAAGGCATAGAAGATTTAGAAGGTAGACCAACCGAACTGCATACGGGTTTATATACCCCTAAATTAAGTAATGCCGATTTAAAAGAAGCCATTCAAATGGCAAAAGATAATGGTGCAAAAGGCGTTGCGTTTTTTGACGATTACACACTTTCAGATGAACAATTTGAAATTATAAAAGCTTCAAAAGAATAACAGTTTATGTAAAAGTACTATGTCAGGCAGAAGAAAATTTATAAAAAAGGCGGCATTAGGAACCGTTGGTATAAGTACAGCTTTTAACACCATAACAGCAACCGAAAACCAGAAGGCACTAATTACTGATGCAAAAAAAGTAAAAAAGCCTGTTATAATTTCTACTTGGCGACATGGGTTGGCTGCTAACGAAGAAGCTTGGAAACAATTAAAAAATGGAGCAACTGCTCTTGATGCCATTGTAGCCGGCGTAGGTGTTTCTGAAGGCGATCCAGAAGTAAGAAGTGTAGGTTATGGCGGTTTACCCGACCGAGAAGGAAAAGTAACTCTCGATGCCTGCATTATGGATAAAAACAGCAATTGTGGTGCTGTGTCATTTGTACAAGGTATCAAGCATCCTATTGCTGTGGCCCAAAAAGTTTTAGAAAACACGCCACACGTAATGCTTTCTGGTGAAGGTGCTTTGCAGTTTGCCTTATCGGAAGGTTTTAAAAAAGAAAATTTACTGACTGATAAATCTAAGTTAGCTTGGGAAAAGTGGTTGGAAAGTTCAAAATATAAGCCTGTTATCAATATCGAAAATCACGACACTATTAGTATGTTGGTTTTAGATGAAGATGGTAACTTAGCAGGTGGTTGTACCACAAGCGGTGCCGCTTGGAAAATGCATGGTCGCGTGGGCGATTCGCCCATTATTGGTGCAGGTCTGTTTTTAGATAATGAGGTAGGTGCAGCTGCCGCTACAGGATTAGGTGAAGCAGTTGTTAGAACCGCCGGAAGCGCCATGGTAGTGGAGTTGATGCGCCAAGGGAAATCGCCTTATCAAGCCTGTAAAGAAATTGTAGAACGCATTTACAACAAGCATAAAAACCACAAGGACATGGAATATCTTCAAGTGGGTTTTATAGCAATCAATAAAAAAGGTGAACATGCCGGTTACAGCGTAAGACCTGGTTTTAATTATGCTATTCACGATGAAGAAAAGGGTAATAGAATGGAGCCAGCTGATGCTAAAATGGCTAAAAATTAAGATTAATAATTGAGTTAGACCTCACAGGTTTTCAAAACCTTTGAGGTCTTTAATCAGATAAAAATACATGTATAAAGTAGTTTCTTTTTTAATCATCTTTTTTTGCGGTGTTACCCATGTATCATCACAAGAACCTGTTGAATATGTAAATCCTTTTATTGGCACTTCAAACTTTGGGGCTACCAATCCTGGAGCCATTGCGCCCAGAGGTATGGTAAGCGTGTCACCATTTAACGTAGCCGGGAAACAAAATGTTTTAGAAAAAGACAGTCGCTGGTTGTCAAACCCGTATGTTAATGAAAATACATTCTTAACAGGATTTTCCCATGTGAATTTAAGTGGCGTTGGTTGTCCAGATTTAGGCGTGATTCTATTAATGCCAACCACGGGCGCTATCGAAACAAATCATTTAAAATATGGTAGTGCATATTCAAATGAAAAAGCAAAACCAGGATATTACAGTACATTTTTAACAAAGTATGATGTACAGGTAGAAACCACTGCAACAACCCGAACAGGGGTTTCAAGATATTCATTTCCTAAAGGAGCCTCCAATATATTATTAAATCTTGGTTTAGGGTTGACAAATGAAGCGGGTGCTTCTATAAAAATTGTGTCGCCTACCGAAATTGAAGGTATGCGTACCGTTGGGTCTTTTTGTTATTACAAACCAGAAGAAGCATATCCAGTTTATTTTGTGGCAAAGTTTAGTAAACCTGCAGATGCATACGGCGTATGGAAAAAACCTGCAAAGTATAACGGAGAAGAAGCGCAGTGGATGCCTTATAACGGTAAGGCAAGATTGATGGAAGGCTATCGAAAAGAGGTTATAGGCGATAGTATTGGAAGTTATTTTACTTATAATTTTGATAAACCAACACAAATAGAAGTGAAAGTAGGCGTGTCGTATGTAAGTATTGAAAATGCGCGCGAAAATCTGGAAAAAGAAACCCAAAATGCATCTTTTGATGACATATTCAGTAAAACAGCTTCATCTTGGAACGAAAATTTATCTAAAATAAAGGTTGAAGGAGGTTCAAATGATGATAAAACTATTTTTTACACGGCGTTATATCATACCTTAATTCATCCAAATATACTTAATGATTATAACGGTGAATATCCAAAAATGGCAACGCGCGAAACCCTAAAAACAGCAGGGACACGGTTTACAGTTTTTTCATTTTGGGATACTTACAGAAATTTGCATGCGCTTATGTCGTTAGTATACCCTAAGCAACAATCGGATATGGTAAAAAGCATGTTGGATATTTATGATGAAAGCGGTTGGTTACCAAAATGGGAATTAAACGCTACGGAAACCACTACCATGGTGGGCGATCCAGCAGGTATTATTTTAACCGACACCTATTTAAAAGGGATTCAAGATTTTGATGTTGAAAAGGCATACCAAGCCATGGCAAAAAGCGCCGATGCCCTGGAAAATAACCCGTTAAGACCCGGTATAAAAAACTATATAGAAAAAGGCTATTTAACAACCGAGCAGGAAGGTTCGGTTTCAACCACGCAAGAATACAATGCTACCGATTTTTCAATAGCATTACTTGCCAAAGCATTGAATAAGAAAGAAGATTATAAACGCTTTTCAAAGCGTTCCATATCGTATCGGGCATTATTCGATAAAAATTTAAAACTCTTACGTCCTCGTAATGAAGACGGAACGTTTTACGAACCATTTAATCCGTTGGCGGGTGCAAATTTTGAAAAAAACATTGGTTTTATAGAAGGCAACGCATGGCAATATGCCTTTATGGTGTCGCATGATATTAAAGGTTTAATGAAGTTAATGGGAGGTTCAAAGGCGTTTAGCAATCAATTACAAAAAGTGTTTGATGCCAATCAATTTGATATGGCCAACGAACCCGATATTGCTTACCCATACCTGTTTAATTATGTAAAAGGCGAGGAGTGGCGTACACAAAAATTGGTTGCTGAATTAGTTAAGCAATACTTTCAAAACAAACCAGCAGGACTTCCGGGTAATGACGATACGGGAACTATGTCTGCTTGGTTAATATATAGTATGATGGGTATTTATCCCATATCTCCTGGCGAACCTGTTTACACGATTACAACACCTGTTTTTGATAAGGTAACGATTGCTTTAGATCCTAATTATTATAAAGGAAAAGAACTAATCATAGAAAAAACGGGAGCTAAAGATGGCGTTATTAAAGATGTTTATTTAGGTGATGCGCTTCATAAAAGTTACTTTATTCAGCATTCGGATTTGGTAAAAGGCTCAACATTAAAAATCAATTTAAATTGAAAATGAAAATCAAAATAATCATAGTATTTATAGTTCTATTTTCTAATCAAATATTAATTTCTCAAAATGCTACCGAAAAAATTATTTTCAAAAATCAGATAATCAATTTCGGAAAAGAAGACCCAAATCAAGATACAGATGTTATAAGGCTTCAAGGAGGACGAGTGGTTTTGAAAAAAATAACTGTTCCAAAATTTCCAAAAGGCACTGATGTTTCTATCAAATTATCATTACAATCCAATGGCGATAGATGGGATAAATCGGGTTCCTGTTTTGTGGTTTCAGACCCAGATCAAATTTCAATTATAGATGTATCGAAAGGCGAAAAAGAATTTCCAAAAATGTCCTGTATCAGTGAAAAGCATGGCGGTGTTTTAGCTACTGAAGATTATAAACCTGTTGTAGAATTATTGCGATTTATGACGCCTTTTGGGGTTGGGTTTTACAGTAATGAGGAAGGTAAGCACAGAAAACCCGTATATATACCTAAATGGGAAAATCAAGTTGTTTGGAAAGAAGATGTATCGCATCTTGAAAGTGTTGTTACAGGTACGTTTTATATTGGTGTTTGGATTGATACTTGGGTAAAAGAGGGGTACATTATAGATTTGAGCTTATCGTATTCTAACAGACCAAGAAAATCGACTCAGGTTATTCCATTAATAAACACCATTAGCTATGTAAAAGGACAAGGGTTGCCATATTTTTTTGCTGAAAAGCCTTTAGATTATACATTTGAATTGAAAAAGAACCTTAAAAAAGCAAAATTACATTATATAACGACAGGTCACGGTGGTCATAGTGGAGGTGATGAATTTACTAAAATAAAGAATAGCGTATATGTTAATAACAAATTAGTGTTAGATACTATTCCTTGGCGCGATGATTGTGCGTCATTTAGAAGGTTCAACCCTACCTCGGGGGTTTGGTTAAGAAAAGATTCAACCGCCTACATGGATCGTAATACCAAAACATATCAAGTAAAAGAAATCGAGGAACGTTTAGCGTCTTCTGATTTATCACGATCTAATTGGTGTCCAGGCTCCAAAGTAGAACCATTTGTTGTTGACTTAGGAGATTTAAAACCGGGAAAACAAACATTAAAAATTACTATTCCAGCTACAAAAGCAGAAAAAGACAAATCAAACCATTGGCTGGTTTCTGCTTATATTACTTATGAAGATTGAATGATGAGTTTTCTACCAACACCTTTTTAGATTTGTTATTGGTCGAACTAATTTTAGCCTGTGTTATTTTGTTCTTTACTTTATAACTGTTAGTTTAAAATTGGTTTAGTTTATAGTTTTAAAGGGAGAGGTTTAAATTAATGTCTCCCTTTAATTTAAAAGTTTCACTAAATTTAATGATCTTTTAAACAAATTAAGCTGTTCTTTCTAAAAAGCAATATGGCTAAAAACGACTGTTTAGGTTCTAATGAAGTTTCAAAGGGGTTAGATAGTTTTGAGGAGTGTACATTTTATTTGATGCGTGTACATTTAAAATATAATGACTTAAAAAATGAATAAAACACAATATTTAAATAAAGTTATGGTTAAAAAAAAGTTAATTTCATTGGGTTTTTTAATGATTGTAGTCTTTTTAAATGGCTGTAAAAGTAAAGAGGAAGCAAAAAAATCTAGCAAACCAAACATCGTATTTATCATGACCGATGACCATGCCTTTCAAGCTATAAGCGCTTATGGGCACGGATTGAATAACACCCCAAACATTGATAGAATTGCCCATGAAGGCGCCATTTTCAACAAAGGTTATGTTACCAATTCCATTTGTGCTCCTAGTAGAGCTGTGATGCTTACCGGAAAGCACAGCTTTGTAAATGGAAAGATTGATAACATTAGCGCGTTCAATTGGGATCAGGATAATTTTGCTAAATCACTTCAAAAATCAGGCTATCAAACTGCTTTAGTTGGAAAAATCCATATGGACGGATTGCCTCAAGGGTTCGATTATTCTTGTGTACTTCCTGGTCAAGGCGAGTATTATTCGCCAGATTTTATTGAAAATGGTGAAAAAAAGAACATCCCAGGTTATGTAACCAGTATTACCACCGATATCGCATTAAACTGGCTTAAAAACAAAAGAGAAAAAGATAAACCTTTTTTATTGCTTTATCACCAAAAAGCTCCACACAGAACTTGGATGCCAGAGGAAAAGTATTTTACACTTTTTGAAGATAAAACGTTTGCACCACCAGCAAATTTCTTTGACGATTATGAGGGAAGACCTGCTGCTGCAACACAAGAAATGAGCATTTTTAAGGATATGGATTTGGTATACGATCTTAAAATGCTGGACAAAGAAGGCGATATAAAAACCAAGTATCGCGAGATGTTCCAAAGAAAATACGATAGAATGACCAACGAGCAAAAGGCCGCTTGGGATGCCTATTACGACCCTATTATTGCCGATTTTAAAGCTAAAAATCCACAAGGTAAAGATTTGGCTTTATGGAAATACAATCGGTACATGCACGACTATTTTAGAACCGTACAATCTGTTGATGATGGTGTTGGGCAAGTGTTGGATTATTTAAAGGAAAATGGCTTAGAAGAAAATACCATAGTTGTTTATACTTCCGATCAAGGTTTTTATTTAGGGGAACATGGTTGGTTTGATAAGCGTTTTATGTATGAAGAATCGTTTAGAACCCCTATTTTAGTTAAATATCCTAAAGAAATTAAGCCAAGAACGGTTATTGATGAATTGGTACAAAATTTGGATTTTGCTCCCACGCTTTTAGACTATGCTGGAATAGAAATACCAAAAGATGTTCAAGGGGAATCTTTTAGAAAATTAGTAAACGGTACATCCAGTGAATGGAGAGATGCCATTTACTACACCTTCTATGAGTTTCCGGGAGAGCATAAAGTGAAACGTCACTATGGCGTACGAACAGATCGATATAAATTAATCCATTTTTATTACGATATCGATCAGTGGGAATTATACGACTTAGAAAAAGACCCATCAGAAATGAAAAATGTGTATAACGATCCATCTTATGCCGATGTTAAAACCAACATGCATCAGCAATTGGAAAACATGAGAACCAAATATGGCGATAGTGATGCATTAAACCAAACTCATTTAAGCAGAGTCTTAAAAGGGAAAGCCAATAACCATTAATACCATATATATCAAATTAAATCAAGCAAAATGCAAAGTATATCAAAAGCATTATTACTGTTAATATCAATAACGGCGTTTATAGGTTGTAAAACGAAAGCCCAAGAGGAACCAAAAAAACCTAATATCTTATTTCTTTTTACAGACGATCAACGCGGTGGAACCATAGGCGCCATGGATAAGTATCATGTGCAAACGCCAAACATTGATCAATTAGTTCATGATGGTACATCGTTTACAAACTCATACATTTTAGGAGCAACTACGGCAGCTGTTTGTTCACCTAGTAGAGCCATGTTAATGACCGGGCGACATTATTTTAATATTGAGCCTAATGTTTATGCCCAATTTGCCTACCCTAAAGAAGAACAAGGGAAAAGCGACAAGCTAACATTTCCAGAATATTTTAAATCGCATGGTTATACCACATTTGCAACTGGTAAACAGCATAATGGCGAAATATGGTTAGAACGCGGTTTTAGTGAAATTAAATCGGCCTTTTTAGGTGGTATGACAACACATTTTGGCACCAAAGTGAGTGATTATACGCCAGAATCCGGATGGTCTAAACCATATAAAAACGAAACTAAATTTAGTAGCGAAGTATTTGCTGATGCTGCTGTTGGTTTTCTAAATGATTATAAAGAAGAAAACCCATTTTTAATGTATGTGGCATTTACAGCGCCACACGATCCGCGTACACCTCCTCAGGAATTTGAGGATATGTATCCAACTGAAGCTATAGAATTGCCTAAAAATTTTATGCCGCAGCACCCTTTTGAAATTGCTGATGAAAAAATTAGAGATGAAGTGTTAGTACCATTCCCAAGAACGGAAGCCATCATTCAAAAGGAAATAGCAGATTATTACGCGATGATTACAGCTACCGATGCTCAAATTGGTCGAATTTTAAAAGCCTTAAAAGATTCTGGAAAGGCAGATAATACCATCATTGTTTTTGCTGGGGATAACGGATTGGCACTTGGGCAACATGGCCTTTTAGGGAAACAAAGTGTATATGAACATAGTGTTAGTGTGCCTTTAATTTTTGTGGGTCCTAATATTCCTAAAAACCAAAAGAACGGTGCTTTAGCCTATTTGCATGATGTGTTTCCAACGTTGTGCGGTTTAACGGGGTTAGAAATTCCAAAATCGGTAGAAACTAAAGACTTATCGCCTGTGATTAAAGGCGATGAAAAAGAAGTACGAAGCAGTATGCTATATGCTTATAATTCATGGCCCGGTGAAGCTTTTAATCCAAAGGTAAATAATGGCGGCGGACATCGCGCGGTGCGAAAAGGCGATTTTAAATTAATTGTAAGTTCCAAACATGATGTGTTTACATATCAATTATTCAATGTGAAAAACGACCCTTGGGAACTTAATAATCTAGCAGAAGACAACGCCTATCAAGATACCCGAAACGATTTAATGTTAGAGTTGAAAAAACTAATAACAGATGTTGGAGATCCTGCAGATTTATCTAAAAATGAATTCGGACTTTTCGATCATCCTGAAGATTACAATTTTAAAAACAAAAAATAAAATGACTTTTCTAATTCCATATAAATCAACCAAACTTTTAAAAAAACATCTTTTTGTATATCTGATTTTTACGGGGTTACTTTTTTTGAGTCCTACGTATTATTCGTATGCACAAGAAAAAGATTTATCATGGGAAGAATTAGCAAAAGAATACGAATGTCCCGAATGGTTCAGAGATGCTAAATTTGGTATTTGGTTCCATTGGGGGCCACAAAGTGTACCAGAACAAGGTGGTGGTTGGTACGCGCGCCACATGTACATGCAAGATGTGGGCAAGCAAACCTTTGGGAAAATGGCCTATTTATACCATAATCTTACCTACGGTCACCCTTCAGAATTTGGTTTTAAAGATGTTATAAATTCCTGGAAAGCCGAAAAATTTGATGCCGATGCTCTTATTAAATATTCAAAAGAAAATGGTGCTAAGTACATTGTAGCCTTAGCGAATCATCATGACCATTTTGATTTATTCGATTCTTCGTACCACCCATGGAATTCAGTTAATGTAGGTCCGAAAAAAGATATTATCGGGGAATTTGAAAAAGCAACCCGTAAGGAAGGTTTAAAGTTCGGTGTTACCAGTCACGACGATCGTTTTTTAAACTGGTGGCAACCCGCTTTTGGTTCCGATGAAAGTGGCGAATACAAAGGCGTTCCCTATGATGGACGCTTAACCAAAGCCGATGGAAAAGGCAAATGGTGGGAAGGTTTAGATCCTGCAGATTTATATGGTCCTGCACCAGAAAATCGCACGCCAGAAGTGATTGAAGAAATTAAGGAAAACTGGCAAAAACGCCATATTGAGTTGGTAACCAAATACAAACCTGATTTGTTATATAACGACGGATTTAGTTTTACCTATGGTGAATATGGTAAAGAAGTAGCCCGCACACTTTACAACAATAATTACAACGAAAATGGTTCTGTGCAAGCAGTGATGCTTTTAAAAAGGAATGAGTTAGGTACTGTAAACGAAGTAGAATCTGGTGGAAGTAACGCCCTTCGCGATGAACCTTGGCAATCTGAAATCACCTTTACTGATTGGTTTTATAAAACCGATAGACATTTAACCCACGATACACGTACCATTTTAGAAATGCTGATTGAAGCCGTTAGTAAAAATGGAAACCTGTTGCTTAACATCGAATTAAAACCAGACGGTACCATTCCAGGCGAATTGAAGGTAATAATAGATAATGTGGGCGATTGGTTAAAAATAAATGGTGAAGCTATTTATGGTACCAGACCTTGGAAAGTGTATGGCGACGGTAAAAGTGTTCGAGGTGAAAGTGAGCATGTTGAAGGCGGTGAGATACGAAATGCCGGTGATGATATTGAAGAAAAAACCAAAAAAGGAGAACATTATAACCAAAGAACCACAGCATCACCAGAGTTTGCTTCAGACGAAGTTCGATTCACCACAAAAGGAGACGATTTTTATATTACCGTCATGAACCCTAAAACAGGCGAATTTGTAATTCCTTCCTTCGGAAAAGCAAGTGAAGTGAATCCTGGAAATCTAAAAACATTAACCCAGTTATATGACGGCAGAAGCATCACGTTTAAACAAACCAACAAAGGTTTAAGTATAAACATGCCTGCAATAAATGGTAAAAGCTACCCTGTAGTTTTAAAAGCGAAATTTAAAAAGTAAAAGCATCATGAAGAAGTTTGTTCATACAACTATAATGGCTTTTATAATAACACTGTCATTAAATGCTCAAATTAATGCAAAAGTGCATTACGTAAAGCTTGTTGAAGGTGAGGAAATTGTTTCAAACCCAATAAAAACCCAAGATGTCAAGTCTGAAGGTAAAGGTATTTCCGTTCGGATTTATCCAGATATATCGTTTCAAACCATTACGGGTATAGGTGGAGCCTTTAATGAAATAGGAGGAGAAGCTTTAATGTCGTTAAGCGAAGATCAGCAAAACGATATTATGAAAAATTTGTTCGATAAAAATAGAGCAAATTTCACAGTTTGTAGAACAGCTATTGGTGCAAGCGATTTCGGAATTGATGCCTATAGTTACAGTGAAGTTCCAAACGATTACGAAATGAAAAAGTTTTCTATTGAAAGAGAACGAACAAGCGTTATTCCTTTCATTAAGATGGCTTATAAATACAATCCAAATATGCAGTTGTTCGCATCGCCATGGAGTCCGCCAGGTTGGATGAAAGCATCTGGTTTAATGGATAGAGGTGAGGAATTTCCAGAGAAAAATGTATTAAAAGACGATCCTAAAATTTATAAAGCTTATGCTAAATATTTCTCAAAATATGTAGATGCGTACGCAAAAGAAGGCATTGCGGTTAATAAAATAGTGATTCAAAACGAGCAAGATATTTCTACTAAATATCCTTCGTGTAACATGCCACCGAAACAAATGGGCGAGTTTGTAATTAACTATTTACGTCCGCAGTTCGAGAAAGATAAAACACCAGCCGAAATTTGGGCAGGTTCTTTTAGAACGGCAAAACGATTAGACGGTCTAGAGTTTGTGGCAAATAAAGAATGGCGAAGTGCTGTTGATGGTATTGGGGTGCAGTACATGAATGCCAGACAAGTAGAAAACATGGAAGCTGTTTTTCCTGATATTAAATTTTTACATACCGAAGGCAATTGCCATGGTGGCGAGAATAGTATAAATCAAGCTTTTTCCCGATTTGATGAAGTTGCTGCTTTTATAAATCATGGTGTTCCAAATTTTTGTTATTGGAATATGATTTTAAATGAAGATTCTTCAAGCGGATGGGGATGGAAACAAAACAGCTTAATAAAAATTAATCGTAAAGAAAAAACGGTTACTTACAATCCAGATTATGCAGCAATGGCCCTTTTTGGTCGTTTTATGCGTTCGGGTATGAAAGTTGTAGCATCAGCTTCATGGTATGGCGACACCATAACACTGGCAGATGATACTAATGTATATCTGTTCATAAAAAATGATTCAGATAAAGTAAAAGCCTTCGACATTTGGCTGAAAGATAATCAAGCCCAAGTTGTAGATATTCCAGCAAATACGATTTCGGTAGTAGAATTGAATTATAAAAAATAACCAAGAACATTATAAAAATGAAAATTCAGAAAATCACTGTTTTAGTTCTTTTAGCTTTCGTTTCATTAACAGCTAAGGCACAAGAAAAACTTCCATATTTAGACACATCATTATCCTTTGAACAGCGTGTTAGCGACTTGGTTTCTAGAATGACATTAGAAGAAAAAGTAGGGCAGATGATGAACGATGCTCCAGCTATTCCTCGCTTAAATGTGCCAGCACACGAATATTGGAACGAATGTTTACACGGGGTAGCGCGTGCAGGTAAAGCAACCGTATTTCCACAGGCCATTGGTCTTGCTGCTACCTTCGATACCAATTTAATTTTCGAATCGGCCACCGTAATTTCAGATGAAGCACGTGCAAAACACCACGAAGCTTTAAGAAACAATTCTTTTAAACGCTATGAAGGCTTAACATATTGGACGCCAAACGTAAATATTTTTAGAGACCCACGTTGGGGACGCGGTCAGGAAACTTATGGCGAAGACCCGTATTTAACAGCACAAATGGGTGTTAATTTTATAAAAGGGTTACAAGGAGATGATTCAAAATACTTAAAACTAGTAGCAACGCCAAAGCATTTTGCGGTACATAGTGGTCCGGAACCAGAAAGACATTATTTTGATGCCATTACCAATAAACGCGATTTATACGACACCTATTTACCAGCATTTAAAGCAACAATTATGGAAGGGAAAGCCTATTCCATCATGGGGGCTTATAACAGATATATGGGGAAACCATGTTGTGCCAGTCATGAATTATTAGATGATATTTTAAGAAAAAAATGGGGATTTGAAGGTTTTGTAGTGTCCGATTGTAATGCCATTAGAGACATACACGATTATCATAACTATGTAGATTCTAAAGAAGAAGCTGCAGCTGTTGCTGTGAAAGCGGGTTGCGATTTAAACTGCGGAAACAGATACAGTTATTTAGTATCTGCCGTTCAAAAAGGGGTAATTAAAGAATCAGAAATTGATGTGTCCTTAAAACGCATATTTTTAGCACGATTTAAATTAGGTATGTTCGACCCGGTTGAAATAGTGCCTTATGCAAGTACGCCAATGAGTGTTGTAAGTTCAGAAAAACACCGAGCATTAGCACTTGAAACGGCTGAAAAATCTATTGTTTTATTAAAGAATTCAAATCAAACCTTACCATTAAGCAAGAATTTAAATTCGATAGCGGTTATTGGTCCTAATGCAAACGATTTAGATGTTTTATTAGGAAACTACAACGGTTTTCCAGCTAATTATGTAACGCCGCTCGATGGTATCAAAGCTAAAGTGTCATCAAATACGAAGGTGTATTATGAAACTGGTTGCCAGTTAATCGATACCACCAGTGCCTTGTCATTCATACCAAGTCAGTTTTTAAAAAATGGTAAGGTTGAAGGGTTGCAAGTTGCTTACTATAATAACCAAAATTTTGAAGGGAGTCCGTTACAAATCCGTAATGAAAGGATAATCAATTCTAATTGGAACCTAAATCCTATTGAAGGTTTAAATGAAGCCGCTTTTTCGGTTAAAATTACAGGTGAATTGCAGGTTGATGTTACGGGCGAATATGTTTTTGCTTTAGAAGCCGACTCGAAATACAAGCTTTCAATAGGCGATTTAAAAGTAGAGAATTGGGAAAAACCTATAAGAAGGTTAATTAAAAATAAGGTAACACTTAAAAAAGGTAAAAAATACCCAATCAATATAGAATATGTACATGCAGGTTATCCTGCCAAATTAAAATTATTGTGGAAAGAACCAACAAAATCATCATTTGATAATGCTATAGAAATAGCTAAAAAATCGGATGTTGTTGTTTTTGTAGGAGGTATTTCTCCTAATGTTGAAGGTGAAGAAATGCCAGTGAAATGGGACGGATTTAAAGGCGGTGATAGAACAAATATAGAATTGCCAGAGGTTCAAAAAAACCTTTTAAAAGCATTACACGCCACAGGAAAACCAGTGGTCTTAGTACTGTTAAATGGTAGTGCGTTAGCTGTATTATGGGAAAATGAAAACTTGCCTGCAATTGTTGAAGCTTGGTATCCTGGTGAATTAGGAGGAACAGCTTTGGCGAATGTATTGTTTGGAGATGTGAATCCTTCAGGCCGACTTCCGGTTACGTTTTACAAAACATTTAAAGATTTACCACAGTTTGTAAATTACAGCATGAAAGGAAGAACCTATCGTTATTTTGAAGGTGAAACCTTATATCCTTTTGGTTTTGGATTGAGCTATACGCAATTTGAATACAAAAATGTAGCGCTGTCTAAATCAAAAATTAACAGCAATGAAAATACAACCTTAACAGTCGATTTAAAAAATATAGGAAACTTTAAAGGCGATGAGGTGGTTCAACTTTACGTTAAAGATATTGAAAGTAAAGAAGTTAGACCTTTAAAAAGTTTGCGAGGAATTAAAAGAGTTTCTTTAAACCCACAAGAATCAACGCAAGTTTCTTTTACAATCAAACCAGAAGATTTGTCATTTTATGATTTCGTAAAAGATAAGGAGGTTGTAGAACCTGGAATGTTTGAAATTGGAGTGGGTAAATCCTCTAACGATTTTGTAAAAATTAATTTAGAAGTTATAAAGTAAAGAAATGCATCATACTAGAAAATATTATTTAGTAGTATCAAGCCTAATTGCTCTAATTTTTACGGTGAGTTGTAAAAATAAAATAGAGCAAAAGCTAGAACCCGAGGCACAAAGACCCAATATATTGTTCATTATGGCAGACGACCATACATCCCAAGCCTGGGGTGTATATGGTGGTATATTAAAAGATTATGTGCATACGCCTAACATTACGCGTTTATCAGAAGAAGGGACGCTTTTAGAAAATTGTTTAGTTTCAAATTCTATTTGTACACCAAGTAGAGCTACCATTCTTACAGGGCAATACAGCCATATTAATGGCATAACAACCTTAGGTAATGGCTTGTCTCCCGATTATAACAACATTGCAAAATTAATGCAAAAAGGCGGGTATCAAACCTCGGTTATTGGGAAATGGCATTTAAAGCAAGAACCTGCGGGCTTCGATTATTACTGTGTGTTGCCGGGTCAAGGTGAATACTGGAACCCCATCATGAAAACCAAAGATAATTGGGAAGATTATTACGGTGGCGGAAAACCATACCAAGGTTTTAGCACCGATATTATCACCCAAATGACTACCGATTGGATAGAAAACAGAGATAAAAGCAAGCCATTTATGGCCATGTGTCATTTTAAAGCTACGCACGAACCTTACGATTATCCAGAGCGTTTTAGTCATTTATACAGAGATGTAGATATACCAGTGCCAGCATCATTTTATGATAATGGTGCCGAAACTACAGGAAGGTCGTTTAAAGGGCAATCCATCGATAATTTAAAGCAACGATACTTAGATGCTACGGCAGATCCATCATTGCGAAAAGATTTTATGAATTATCCAGAGTTACCTTTTTCGGTAGATGGTTTAACACATGAAGAAGCGCGCATGAAAACCTATCAAAAGTTTGTGAAAGATTTTCTGCGATGTGGCGCGGCTATTGATGATAATATTGGTAAATTGTTGGATTACCTTGAAAAATCAGGACTTGCAGAAAACACGATAGTTATTTATACTGCAGATCAAGGTTACTTTTTAGGAGAACACGGTTGGTTCGATAAGCGTTTAATTTTTGAAGAATCCATCCACATGCCTTTTGTAATTCGATATCCAAAAGAAGTGAAGGCAGGTGCCAGAAACAAAGATATTATCGAGAATGTAGATTTCTCAGCCTTATTTGCCGATTACGCAGGAATTGAATATCCAAATACCATGCAGGGACATAGCTTCCGCGAAAACTTAAAAGGTAATACACCGAAAAACTGGCGTAAATATGGGTATTACCGTTATTGGGAACATTCAAAAGATAGACCCGGCCATTTCGGAATTCGTGGTGAACGTTACAAATTAGCGTTTTTCTATGGTAACGCACTTAAAGAAAACAACTATTCAGCGAAAGAACAGCCAACTAAATTTTGGGATTTTTACGATTTAAAAGAAGACCCGAATGAATTACGAAATGCTTATAACGATCCGAAATATAAAGAGATTATCAAGCAAATGAAACAGGAAATCCTCAAACAACGAAAAGTTGTAGGCGATTTAGATGCGAATAATCCCGAAATATTGGAAATTATCAAAAAACATTGGAATGATTAGTTACAACAAACCTTTTTTTGGAAGAAGGGTAAATAGGAAGCTTAATAGTTTTTTAGTTGTCCTATGTCTTGTAATTAACATCACAAGTTGTGCTGCTCAAAAACAAGAAAAACCAAACATCATCATCATTATGGCCGATGATTTGGGTTATGGCGATTTATCATGTTATGGCAGCACCTTAATCAACACGCCTCATTTAGACAATATGGCGGCCGAAGGTATTAAGTTTACCGATTTTCATTCTAATGGGTCTGTTTGCAGTCCTACGCGAGCGGCACTTTTAACGGGTAAATATCAACAACGCGTGGGAATTGATGGCGTGGTTACGGCAAAACACGATCGCGATAAAGGTTTAGATACCAACGAAAAAACATTTGCCGAAGCTGTAAAAGAAGCTGGTTATGTTACGGGTATGTTCGGAAAATGGCATGTAGGATACCAAACCGAATTCAACCCCATTAACCAAGGTTTCGATGAATATATTGGTTATGTTTCTGGTAATGTAGATTATCACTCGCATATCGATCAGGAAGGTTATGAAGATTGGTGGTATGGTGATAAAATAAAAAATGAAGAAGGCTATTCAACCGATTTAATTACAAAGCACTCTGTAGATTTTATAAAACGTCATAAAAACGAACCTTTTCTACTTTACATTCCACACGAAGCACCTCATGGACCCTTTCAAGGGCGTAAATCGGCAGCAATACGTTCTTTAAACGACGGGTCTGAAGAAAAGAACAAACTATCAGATGAAGAACTTAACAACATTTACAAAGAAATGGTTGAAGTGATGGATGAAGGTGTTGGAGAAG
The DNA here is from genome assembly GCF_017814435.1 of Mariniflexile gromovii. Lineage (GTDB taxonomy): Bacteria > Bacteroidota > Bacteroidia > Flavobacteriales > Flavobacteriaceae > Mariniflexile > Mariniflexile gromovii. The sequence goes on from NZ_JAGJCB010000003.1 coordinate 53,518, forward strand.
TGATGAAAACCTTAAAAGAACTTAAAATAGATAAAAATACACTTGTTTTCTTTTGTTCAGATAATGGTGCTTCCCAAAAAGTTGGAAGCAATGGTGGTTTACGAGGCTACAAATCAACCTTATTTGAAGGCGGTCATCGGGTATCTGCCATGGCTTGGTATCCTGGAAAAATTAAGCCCAATCAAATTAATAACGAAACCATTTTAACTATGGATTTATTTCCCACGATTATGGATTTTGTAGGGGGTAAACAACCAGAAAACATAGATGGCATCAGCCTAAAAAATAATTTGATTAAAGGGGAAGCTTTACCACAAAGAGATTTGTTTTGGGGGTATGCCGGAAGAAAAGCCATGCGTCAAGGCGATTGGAAATTGATTTTGAATAATAAAAATTCAGAACCCTTGCTGTTTAATTTAAAAGACGATTTAGGAGAAAATAATAATCTAGCAAAACAATATCCAGATTTGGTGAAAGGCATGTTAGATACATTGGATGCATGGGAAAAAGATGTGAATGCAAGTAATTAAATTGCTTGACAATTAAGCTTTAAAAAAGGTAATTAGATGGAAATAATAAGAAATAAAATGACTAAAAAACTATCCATATTATGGCTTATTTGTACCTGTACTTTGCAAGCCCAAAATGACTTTAAATTATCCTATGATAAACCTGCCATGGTTTGGACAGAAGCTCTGCCTATAGGAAATGGTAGTTTAGGTGCCATGATTTTTGGAGGCGTTGCAGAAGAACGCATTCAATTTAATGAAGAAACTCTTTGGGCTGGTAAACCTCACGATTATTCACATAAAGGTGCTGGTAACTATTTAGCTGAAATACGACAATTACTTTCAGATGGAAAACAAAGAGAGGCTCAAAACTTAGCACAAGAAAAGTTTATGAGCGAACCCTTAAAACAAGTGCCTTATCAACCGTTTGACGATTTGTATTTAGCGTTCAAAGGTCATGAAAATTACACCAATTATAACAGAACATTAGATTTAAATAATGCCATACATAGCGTTTCCTATAAGGTAGGTAAGGTGACTTTTAAGCGCGAAGTATTTTCTAGTTTTCCAGATCAAATTTTAGCGGTAAACTTAACGTCAAGCAAATCGAAAGCTTTGAATTTTGAATTGTGGTTAGATGCCATTCACGAAGATAAATCGATAAAAACTAATGGAAATTCTCAAACTTTAGAAGTAAAAGTGAAGGATGGTGTTTTAAAAGGCATCGCCACCTTGAAGATAACCACCAACGGTAAGTTGAAAGTGCTTGATGGAAAGTTGCAAATCACCAAAGCATCAAACGCAACTATTTATTTATCGGCAGCTACTAATTTCATCAATTTTAAAGACGTATCGGGCAATCCTGAAGACATTACCACTGCTATTTTGGAAAAGGTTTCAAACGAAAAATTCAGTAGCATAAAATATAAACATGTAAATGATTATCAATCCTTATACAATCGCTTCAATTTAAATTTTGGCGATAACGGAAAATCAGCCAATACCACAGAAAAAAGAATTTACGATTTTTGGAAAGACCCCAACGATCCACAATTGGTGGCACTGTATGTGCAATATGCACGCTATTTAACGATTGCGAGTAGTCGCCCAGGTACCAAACCAGCAACACTTCAAGGTATTTGGAACGATAAGTTAAATCCGCCATGGTTCAGTAGTTATACCACCAATATCAATTTGGAAATGAATTATTGGCCTGTTGAAATGTATAATTTGAGCGAATGCCACGAGCCTTTATTCGATTTTATTGAGGACATTGCTCAAACAGGAAAAATAGTCGCAAAAGAACATTACAATGCCGAAGGTTGGATTGTACATCATAACGTGGATATCTGGCGAGGTGCTGCTCCGGTAAACGCTTCGCATCACGGTATTTGGTTAGGTGGAGCCGCTTGGTTGAGTTCGCATATTTGGGAGCATTACTTATTTACGCAGGATACAGAATTTTTAAAGGAAAAATATCCGCTTATGCGCGATGCGGCTCTTTTTTATTCTCAATTTTTATACAAAGATCCCAAAACGGGTTATTTAATAAGTTCACCATCTAATTCTCCAGAAATTGGCGGTTTAGTGGCTGGCCCAACTATGGATCATCAATTAATCAGAGCCTTGTTCAAAACCATTATTGAAGCTTCAGCTATTTTAAATACCGATCAGGATTTTTCAGCAAAATTAAAAACCATGATTCCTCAAATTGCGCCTAACAAAATAGGAAAACATGGGCAGTTACAAGAATGGATGGAAGATGTGGACGACCCCGAAAATCATCACCGTCACGTTTCGCATTTATGGGCGGTACATCCTGGAAAGGACATAAATTATGAAGATACACCCGATTTAATGCAAGCCGCAAAACAATCTTTAGAATATAGAGGTGATGGTGGTACAGGTTGGAGTTTAGCTTGGAAAATCAATTTTTGGTCACGTTTTAGAGATGGCAACAGAGCTTATAAATTATTGCATAATCTATTAAGTCCTGCCGAACATGAAGAACGAAAAGTAGGTGGTGGTTCGTACCCAAATCTTTTCGATGCACATCCACCGTTTCAAATCGATGGTAATTTTGGTGGCGCTTCGGGTATTTTGGAAATGTTATTACAAAGTCAGTTAAACAAAATAGAATTATTGCCGGCACTCCCTGATAATTTATCTGAAGGTGAAGTTTCTGGCATCGTTGCGCGCGGTGGTTTTGAGTTGTCTTTCAAATGGAAACATTCAAAAATTACAGATATTGAAGTAACTTCTAAACAGGGGTTGCCATGTAAATTGGCATACCATGATAAGGTGGTTGAATTTCAAACAGAAAAAGGTAAAACCTACAAATTTGATGGGTTATTGAATAAAAAGCATTAAAAATGAAGCAAATACTAGGTGTCATATTCATTTTATTAAGTTGGAATCTTTCGGTTTTTGGACAAACTAAGGACTCAAAACCGAATGTGATCATCTTTTTTACAGACGATCAAGGCTATCAAGATGTGGGTTGTTTTGGTTCGCCGTTAATCAAAACACCAAACCTTGATAAAATGGCAGAAGATGGTATAAAATTCACCGATTTTTATGCAGCTTCCTCCGTATGTTCGCCGTCAAGAGCTGCGCTTTTAACGGGATGTTATCCACCTCGTGTCGGTGTTCCTAAAGTGTTTTGGCCAAATTTACCTGGGGGTTTATCAAATCAGGAATTAACCATAGCCGATATGCTTAAAACTAAAAACTATGCCGCCGCCTGCATTGGCAAATGGCATTTAGGTGATGAAGCGCAGTATTTACCTACCATGCAGGGTTTCGATACTTATTACGGCATTCCGTTTAGTAATGATATGTCGGTGAATCCAAAATCTAAAGTGTCAAAAAATATTGTTTTTAGAGAAGGCATGACCCTCGATAGTTTACGTGAGAAAAAATGGCGCGGAAGAAAAGTGCCTTTAATGAAACAAGACGAGGTCATCGAATATCCGGTTGACCAATCGACCATAACGCAAAGATATACTTCAGAAGCTGTTGATTTTATTAAGAAAAATAAAGACAATCCGTTCTTTTTGTATGTAGCGCACACCATGCCGCACGTGCCGCTATATGCCTCTGAAAATTTTAAAGGGAAAAGTGCTCGTGGAATGTATGGCGATGCGGTTGAAGAATTAGATTGGAGTATGGGCGAAATTTTGAAAACATTAGAATCACTAGGAATTGATGAAAATACCTTGGTGATTTTTACTTCAGATAATGGTCCTTGGAATTTAGAAAACGAACAAGGCGGTAGCGCTTTACCACTGCGAGGATTCAAAAATGAAACCTTAGAAGGCGGTATGCGAGTTCCCATGATTGCGCAGTGGAAAGGGAAAATAAAACCAGGTAGTATTTCTAATGAAGTAGCATCGACTATTGATTTCTTGCCAACCATTGCCTACCTAACAGACGCACAACTTTCTGAAAAACCGATTGATGGAAAAAATATTTGGCACTTGCTTTCAGGAACCAAAAAAGGGAAATCACCGCATAGAAAAAAAGGATTTTATTATTACAAAGAATCCACGTTAGAAGCGGTGAGACAAGGCGATTGGAAATTACGAATTATTGATGGTGAGGTAGCTTTGTATAATTTAAAAAATGATATATCCGAAAGTAACAATGTAGCAGATGCCAATCCGAAGCTCGTAAAAAAGTTACGTAAAATGATGACAGATTTTGATATGGACTTAAAACAATATATGCATTAAAAATTTAAATAAACAGTTAGAATGTCGCAAATAACATACATAATTCTCTTATCACTATTAACGGTTTTTAATTCATTTGCCCAAGATGGAAAAAAGTCGCAGCCTAATATCATTTACATTTTGGCTGATGATTTAGGGTATGGCGATGTGTCGGTGTATAACGAAAATTCTAAAATACAAACCCCTCATATTGATCAGTTAGCATCAAACGGTGTGATGTTTACCGATGCGCATACCAGTTCAGCTGTTTGTACCCCTACACGTTATGGTATCATTACAGGCCGTTACAATTGGAGAACAACTTTAAAAGAAGGTGTTTTAAGTGGGTATTCTAAATCTTTAATTAAAGAAGAACGTGTAACCGTTGCCGATTTATTAAAAAACCATGGTTACCAAACAGCTTTTATTGGAAAATGGCATATGGGTTGGGATTGGACTATTGAAAATGAAGGCTCCATGGATATTGATAAATTAAATGCACGACCAGAAGTCGATTTTACAAAACCTATTAAAAACGGACCTCAACCTCATGGTTTCGATTATAGTTTCGGATTTTGTGGCTCTTTAGATATGCCTCCTTATGTTTGGGTAGAAAATGGGATGCCAACAAGTGTCCCTACAAAAACAACCAAAGGAAAAACCAAACAAGGCACTTTGCGCGAAGGGTTAACGGCAGACGATTTTGTACATGAAGAAGCGCTGCCGGAAATCACAAAACGCACCGTAAGTTATATTGATAAAAACGCCAATCAAGACAAACCATTTTTTGTATATATGCCACTTCCGGCGCCACATACACCCATTCTTCCTACCGAAGAATTTCAAGGAAAAAGTGGTTTAGATAATCCTTATGCCGATTTTGTAATTATGGTCGATTGGGTAGTTGGTGAAGTCACAAAAGCGCTTGAAGCAAATGGTATTTCAGAAAACACCTTAATTGTTTTTACCAGCGATAACGGTTGTTCTCCAACAGCAAACTTTGAACAATTAAAATCGAAAGGACACAACCCGAGTTATGAATATAGAGGGACTAAGTCAGATATTTATGATGGCGGTCATCGCGTACCTTATATCATGACTTGGAAAGGACATATCCAACCAAATAAAACCAATCAAATGGTTTGTACCACCGATTTTTTTGCCACCGTGGCAGATGTTATTGGAGCGACTTATGCTGATGATGTTGCCGAAGACAGCTACAGCCATCTTGCAGTTACAAACATAAAATCACGTTTACCTTTAAGGAAAAGCATAGTATACCATTCGGTTGATGGCACATTTGCGTATCAAAAAGGCGATTACAAAGTGGTGTTTGGCCCTGGTTCGGGCGGCTGGAGCTATCCTAATAAAAATACGAAGAAAGAAATATATGATGCCTTACCTAAAGTTCAGCTTTATAATGTTAAAGATGATGTCGCTGAAGCGAACAATTTGGAAGCTAAAAATCCTAAATTGATTAAAAAATATCGTAAAGAATTGCTGAAAATTATTAATGAAGGACGTAGCACCAAAGGGAAAAAACTAAGCAATGATAAGGTTGATGCGTGGCCTCAATTAGAAGCATTAAAATAAAACTAAAATCAGGTTAATAAAAAAGAAAATGGGAAGAGTTAATAGCATAAAAAGTGGGTTGATAATAATGTTTTTAGGAGGGATTCTTATGGGGTCATTTGCCTTTTCTATCAAAAAAGATCCGCCTTATAAAAACCCAAAATTACCAGTACAAGAACGTGTTAAAGATTTAATGAGCCGAATGACGCTAGAAGAAAAGTTCTGGCAAATGTTTATGATTCCGGGCGATTTAAGTATCGGAAAAGATAAATTGAAGCATGGTATTTTCGGTTTTCAAATCTCTTCTAAAGGAAAAAATGATAACGCTGCAGAACAAATCATGGACTATGGTTCTACAGGTACTGCAGAGAATATGGCTAAGGAAATTAACGAGCTTCAAAAATTCTTTATAAAAGAAACCCGCTTAGGAATTCCAATCATCCCTTTTAATGAAGCCTTGCATGGTTTGGCGCGCGATGGGGCAACCACCTATCCACAAGCCATTGCTTTGGCCGCCACTTGGGATACGACCTTGGTTGGTAACGTAGCACGTGCTATTACTAAAGAAACCAAAACACGAGGCATTCGTCAAATTTTGTCGCCCGTATTAAATATTGCCCGCGATGTGCGTTGGGGTAGAACCGAAGAAACCTATGGTGAAGATCCATTTTTAACAACTCAAATGGCGGTTTCTTACATCAGTCAGTTTGAAAAAGAGGGCATCATCACATCTCCAAAACATTTCGTTGCCAATGTGGGAGATGGAGGTAGAGATAGTTACCCAATCCATTTTAACGAGCGTTTACTTGAAGAGGTTTATTTCCCTGCATTCAAGGCTGTATTTCAAAAAGCAGGCGCACGATCGGTTATGACCTCCTATAATTCGTTAGACGGCACACCTTGTACATCAAACGAATGGTTACTCACCAAAAAATTAAAAGATGAATGGGGCTTTAAAGGCTTCGTGATTTCAGATGCGGGTGCTGTTGGTGGCGCTAACGTCTTGCACTTTACAGCAGCGAATTATGCCGAAGCTACCGAAGATGCTGTAGAAGCAGGATTGGATGTGTTGTTTCAAACCAATTACAATCACTACCCATTATTTTGGGAAGCCTATGAAAAAGGGATGGTCGATATCAAAGCGATTGATGAGGCGGTAAGACGCATTTTAACCATTAAGTTCGAGTTAGGCTTATTCGAAAATCCTTATGTGGATGCTAAAGAAGCGGCAGTTTGGAACGGACATAAAACGCATCGGGAATTGGCAAGAGTTACAGCAGCTAAATCGATGGTGTTGTTGAAAAACGAAAACAAAGTCCTTCCGTTAAGTAAGTCCGTTAAAAAAATGGCACTTATTGGTTACGATGCTAAAGCTGCCCGTTTGGGTGGTTATAGTGGCCCTGGAAACAATGTGGTTTCTATGTTGGAAGGGGTTTCAAATAAAATAGGAAAAGAAAATATTATCTACGCTCCTGGTGTTGCTTTTAAAGAAGAAAATTATCAGGTAGTGGCGTCGTCATTTTTATCAACTATGGAAGATGGTAAAAAAGTTGAAGGCTTAAGTGGGGCGTATTTTGATAATATTAAGTTAAGCGGACAACCAAAAGTGGAGCGCACAGACAAGAAATTACAGTTTGGATGGACCCTTTTTTCACCTCATGAAAGTTTGCCATACGATTGGTTTTCGGTACGATGGACCGGAAAATTAAAAGCGCCAAAAACAGGTGTTTTCAATATTGGTATAGAAGGAAATGATGGATACCGTATGTATTTAGATGGTAAACTACTTATTGATAATTGGCAAAAACAATCGTATAACACGGTTTTAAAACCCTTTTCATTTGAAGCAGGAAAAGAATACGATATTAAAATTGAGTTTTTCGAATCGGCTGGAAATGCGAAATTCAAATTGGTTTGGGATGCGACACATCAAAACGAATGGGAACAACAAATTGCCGAAGCTGTTGAAGCTGCAAAAAAAAGTGAAGTAGCCGTAGTTGTTGCAGGTATTCACGAAGGTGAGTTTCAAGACCGCGCTTTATTGAGTTTACCTGGGCATCAAGAAGCATTAATTAAAGCGGTAGCCAAAACAGGAAAACCAACCGTAGTAGTATTGGTTGGTGGTAGCGCTATCACAATGGCAAACTGGATAAACGATGTGGATGGTATTATTATGGCGTGGTATTCTGGTGAAAATGGTGGTAACGGTTTTGCTGATGTTCTTTTTGGGGATGAAAACCCTGCAGGTAGATTGCCAGTTACGTTTCCTGTTGATGCGGCGCAATGTCCGTTATATTACAACAATAAGCCTACGGGTAGAGGCGATAATTATCATAACTTAACGGGGCAACCCTTGTTTCCGTTTGGTTACGGATTGAGTTACACGTCTTTTGATTATTCAGATTTGGAATTCAGTAAAAATAACATCAATCCAGATGAAACAATCACCGTTTCATTTACTGTAAAAAACACAGGCTCCGTAGATGGCGATGAAGTGGTTCAGCTCTATATACGAGATGAATTAGCTTCGGTGTCCAGACCAATTAAAGAATTAAAAGGCTTTCAACGTATTAGATTAAAAGCTGGTGAAACTAAAAAACTAAGTTTTCAATTAGGACCAGAGGAATTGTCCATGCTTGATAAAGATTTAAAAAGATTGGTAGAAGCAGGCGATTTCAGAATCATGATAGGAGCTTCATCAAAAGACATTCGTTTAAGAGGAATTTTAACTGTAAAATAATGACAATGAAGATATTAAAATTAACAATATGCGCACTTCTGTTAGTCTTAACAGCAAACGCACAAAAACCAAAAGTAAGTTGGGTTAGTTCAACCAACAACGAAGTTTGGGTTACTAAAAAATACAAACCTTCAAAAAGCAAAAAGGCTTCAGATATTTCTATTGCTATCGATACTAAAAAACGAGAACAAAAAATAGATGGTTTTGGTGGCTGTTTCAATGAGTTGGGATGGGAAGCTTTAGGAATGGTGACTTCAGAAGAAAAACAACAAATTTTAAACGATTTATTCAGTCAGGAAACAGGGTGTAAATTCAATATATGCAGAATGCCCATTGGTGCGAACGATTATGCGGTAGATTGGTACAGCCATAACGAAACGGAAGGTGATTTTGCCATGGAAAATTTCTCCATAGACCGTGATAAAAAACGACTCATTCCCTACATAAAAGAAGCACAAAAGATAAATTCAGACATCCAAATTTGGGCGTCACCTTGGTGTCCGCCATCATGGATGAAACACAGCAAACATTACGCTTGTAAATCCAATCCGGAATTTAATGATTTACCTGAAGAATGGAGTTCTACCGAAGAATTAGTATCACGTTTCATCACAGAACCAAAATATTTTGAAGCTTACGCCTTGTATTTTTCAAAGTTTGTAAAAGCTTATGAAAAAGAAGGCATCGATATTTCAGCGGTTCACGTTCAAAACGAATACAATTCAGCACAAAATTTCCCATCATGTGTGTGGAAGCCGCAAGATTTAGGAATTTTCATTTCAGATTATTTAGGACCTAAATTCAAAGCAGATAATTTAGATGCTGAAATATGGTTGGGTACGGTTGAGCGTCCACAAATAGAGCGAGTTTCAGATGTAATAGAATACAAAAACGCCAAAGATTATATTAAAGGTGTCGGTTTTCAATGGGCAGGAAAAGGCGCAATAGAAGCGGTGCATGCTAAATATCCAGAGGTGCAATTAATGCAAACGGAGACCGAATGTGGCGATGGTTCTAACGATTGGAAAGCAGCCGAATACACCTTCAACTTAATGAAACATTATTTTGAAAATGGCGCCAATTCATACATGTACTGGAATATGGTTTTAGATGAAACCGGGAAAAGTCAATGGGGTTGGAAGCAAAATTCCATGATTTCTATTGATAGCAAAACCAAAGCCATTCGCTACAATCCGGAGTTTTATTTAATGAAGCATTTAAGTGCTTTTGTAGCACCGGGTTCTGTAAAATTAGCTTCATCTGGTGATGACGACCAAGCCATCGTTTTTTATAATGAAGCTAGCAAACAAGTGGTTGTTCTTGCTTATAACAACAGTGAAGAAAACCGCGACATCCAATTAAATATTAATGACAAGCAAATTAAGGTCATGGTTGATCCCAAGTCGTTTAATACCATTTCAGTGAGTTTATAGTTAAAGAAAAAGTAATGAAACGAAGAGAATTTGTAAAATATTTAGGCGCTGGTTCTTTATTTATAGGAGCCACTTCTTGTGGAGCCACACGTATTTTTGGAAGTAGTTATGATGAAGACATTTGTAGAGAAGCATGGAAAAAGTTAGCTAATAAAGGCGAAGCTTTTGATTATGTAAGTCCAGAACCTAAACGCCCAAAGGTATTGCTGTATGGCGATTCTATTTCAATAGGGTATACACCAACGGTTCGAAAGGAATTAGAAGGAAAAGCCAATGTTTACAGAATTTTTAATAATGGCGGATCCAGCGATACGTTTATTCCTAAAATGGAGAAGTTAAAACAAACCATGTTTCAACCGTATTTAAAAGGTGGTTGGGATTTTAAATGGGATGTGATTCATTTTAATGTAGGCCTGCACGATTTAAAATATCTTAAAAATGGAAAACTGGATGCAGTAAACGGCAAACAAGTAAACAGTATTGAAGTATACAAAGAAAATTTAGAGAAGATTTGTCTTTACTTGCAAAAAGAGCATCCTAAAGCGAAGTTAATTTTTGCCACCACCACGGCAGTTCCCGATGAAGGTGCCGATGGACGGATTTCGGGCGATAGCGAAAAATATAACATAGCTGCCAGAGAAGTTTTAGCTAAATTTCCTTCTATTGAAATTAACGATTTGTACAGTTTTACAAAACCAAATGCTGCAGAATGGCATATAAAACCACACGATGTGCATTACAACAATTTAGGTAAAACAGCACAAGGAAAACAAGTAGCAAACCTAATTGCTGAAAAATTATAAACATGAAGAAACTAGTATTTATTATAGTAACTTTTCTTTTAACCATAAGCGGAATTGCTCAGGAAATTAATAACATTTTTATTCCGCAGCCTGAGTCTGTAGTGATGCAACCAGGTGGTTTTAAATTAAGTAATGAAACGCAGGTTTTCATCCCAAAAAGTTATGAAGCCAACCTAAAATCAATAATTTCATCAAAATTTAGAGATGATGTTGGATTGGAACTTGCTATAAAAACGGGTCGTGTAACCACAAGGTCTAATTACATCCTTTTTGAAAAAGTTAGAAATGCAGCGATTAAACCTGAAGGGTATATTTTAGAAATTACTCCATCCAGTATCACCATAAAAGCTACCGATTATGCCGGTATGTTTAATGGTTTTCAAACCTTAAGACAAACCATTCCCGCAGGGAGTAAAGGAACAACCGCTATACCAAGCATGACCATTACCGATAATCCGAGGTTTCAATGGCGAGGTGTTTTAGCCGATGTATCGCGTCATTTTCAAACCAAAGAATTTTTGCTAAAGCAGATTGATGTGTTATCATCTTATAAAATAAATAAATTCCATTTGCATTTAACCGACGACCAAGGGTGGCGCATCGAGATAAAAAAATATCCAAATCTTACTAAAAAAGGCGCTTGGAGAGCCGATAGAACGGGCATTGCATGGTGGGAACGTGAAGCCGCTACTGCCGATGAACCTAAAACCGTTGGTGGTTTCTATACCCAAGAAGAATTGAAGGAAATCATTGCTTATGCTAAAGTTAGAAATGTAGAAATTATACCAGAAATTGATGTGCCTGCGCATAGTAAAGCGTTAATAGCATCGTATCCGCATTTATTTTGTTATGATGAGGTGCCTGAAGGCGTAAATTTTGAAGTGGCCGTGGGCGGTAAAGCACCAGATAACGCCTTGTGTGCTGGCAAAGAAACAACCTATACATTTTTAGAAGATATTATAAAAGAAGTGGCAGCCTTATTTCCATCAAAATATTTACATATTGGTGGCGATGAGTGCAACAAGAGCAACTGGAAAAAATGTCCGCATTGCCAGAAAGTAATGAAGGATAATAATTTGAAAGATGAAGAAGAATTGCAAAGTTATTTCATTCAGCGCATGCATAAAATGGTGACGGCCCAAAAGAAAACCATGATAGGTTGGGACGAAGTTTTAAGCGGTCATGGCGTGAAAGGTGCCACAATTATGGCGTGGCGAAGAGGCATGCATACCCCAGAATTACAGGCGCCAAGAGAAGGTTATCCAACTATTATGACCTCGTATTTGCACTCGTATATCAGTCGGGTGCAAGGGCCAACATTTATGGAACCCGAAGGTCCAAATTCGGTATTGCCATTATCTGTAGTGTATAATCATGAGCCCATTCCATCAGAATTAACCACCGAAGAAGCCAACAGGGTTTTAGGAAATCAAGCCAGTTTATGGGCAGAATTTACGCCTACCGAAGAACACTTTGAATATATGTTGTACCCAAGAACATTGGCAAGTGCCGAGGTATCTTGGAGCAATCCGAAACTTAAAAGTTGGGAGCGTTTTCAAAATGCCTTAGTGTCCGATCATTTTAAAAGACTTGAACAATATGGTGTTAATGTAGCAAAAAGCATGTTTACCGTGTATCCAGCTTTTGCTATCGATCAATTGAATACAGAAGCAATTGTATTTTTAAAGACTGAAACCGTAGGCTATAACATTCATTATACATTAGATGGCAGCGAGCCAACCATCCATTCAACAAAATATGAAGGTGATTTTAAAACAGTTCCTAAAAAACTTTTAAAAGCAGGCTTGTTCAACGATAAAGGTGAATTATTAGGAGCTATAACCGAAATAAGATTAAAATAAGATATGAAATTTTCAAGACTAGTACTCATTTTTTTGTTGATTGCAACTTACGCAACGGCACAGCAAAAACCCAATATTGTTTATATCATTTGTGATGATTTAGGCTATGGCGATGTACAGGTTTTAAACCCTGAAAAAGGAAAAATACCCACGCCAAAAATTGATGCTTTTGCTAAGGAATCCATGACGTTTACCGATGCGCATTCGGCTTCAGCGGTGTGCACGCCATCACGTTATGCTATTTTAACGGGTCGTTATGCTTGGCGTTCCAGATTGCAAGAAGGGGTATTACGAGGAGGAGACGAATTTGAACCACTTATTGATAAGAATCTCGAAACAGTTCCTGCCATGTTAAAAAAAGCAGGTTACAAAACAGCTGCTCTTGGAAAATGGCATTTAGGATTTAATTTTTTAGATGAAAACGGAAAACCATACGATTTATACGAAGGCAAAAAACTGCTAGATGCACCCATTGGCGCTCATGTGCCTAACGGTCCGGTGTCTCGTGGTTTCGATTCGTACATAGGGTTTCACCATTCGGCATCCATGAATACCGTTATAAAAGATGATAAGGTCATAGACCACATGCCGCCCATAAAAATGTTGCAATTTTTAGGCGACCATGCTACGGAATTCATTGCTAAAGAAGCTAAAAAAGACCAGCCATTTTTTATGTATTTAGCTTTGAATTCACCTCATAGTCCCGTTGTGCCTTCTGAAGCTTGGCAAGGTAAAAGCGGTATGGGTGCTTACGCCGACTTTGTGATAGAAACCGATGATGCCGTTGGTCGTGTGCTAAAAGCATTAAAAGATAACGGCATTGCAGAAAACACCTTGGTGTTTTTTACAAGTGATAATGGCTGTTCTGCTCCAGTAGCAAAAGCAGATAAGTTGGAAAAGGAATTTGGTCATTATCCAAGCGCCAATTTCCGGGGATATAAATCTGATATTTGGGAAGGTGGCCACAGAATTCCGTTTATTGTACGTTGGCCAGGTCAAGTTGAAGCAAATTCAAAGAACGATAAATTAATCTGTCAAACCAGTTTAATGGCTACTTGCGCAGAAATTGCAGGTTTTAATATTTCAGAAAATACGGGAGTTGATTCGTATAGCATTTTGCCCATGTTAAAAAATAAAAAGGCAAAAACCAATTACAATTTGGTGGTGCATCATTCGATCAATGGGAAATTTTCAATCAGAAATAAAAAATGGAAATTGGAATTAACACCCGGTTCTGGAGGTTGGACAAATCCAACGGACAAGGTTGCTAGGGAAAAGAATCTCCCAGAAATTCAATTGTATAACATGAAAAAGGATGAGGAGGAAACGACGAATGTTTACAAAAAATATCCAAAAGTAGTCGAGAAATTGACCGCAGAATTAAAACGGATTGTTAAAAACGGAAGAACCACATCAGGAACCGTGCAAAAAAATGATGTGCCTGTAGATATTTATAAAACAGCAAGCACCGAGGAGGCTACTGAACATTAATATAATAAGTAAAATCGTTCTGGTTTGTCATTCCGACAAAGGAGGAATCGCAAAAGAGAATCAAAGTGGTGAATTAGCTTCGTAGAACAAATGTTTATCGTTGCTCAAAATGAGAAAAACAGTATAAAAAGAGTTATATGTTATTTAGAAAAAGAAACATAGTCATTATATTTTGTTTAGCACTAGCAGTTCTAGTCGGGGTTTCTTGTTCTTCTTCAAAAACAACAAACCAAAAAACACCAACAGAAAAGCAGCCGGTAGATTATATAGACCCAATAATTGGCGCCATTACTTATGGAAAAAAATCTAAAGATGCGCATGGTTTTGGTAAAACATTTCCAGGAGCCGCAACGCCTTTTGGTTTGGTGCAATTAAGTCCGGATACTGTTTCCGATGGCGACAATGGTTCAGGATATTCCTTTGAACATGAAACTATGGAAGGGTTTAGTTTTACCCATATGAGTGGCGTGGGCTGGTTCGGAGATTTAGGAAACTTTTTGGTAACACCAACTACAGGGAAGCTACAAACCAATAGAGGCGTTCCTGAAAATCCGGAAGGCGGTTACCGTTCACGATTTTCGCATGATACCGAAGTAACCCAAGCAGGCTATTACGCGGTAACTTTAGAGGATTATAAGGTGAAAGCAGAATTAACGGCGGCACCCAGAGCAGGCATCATCCGGTTTACGTATCCGGAAAATGAAAGTGCCAGAATTCAAATCGATTTAGCGCGTCGCGTTGGTGGTACCTCCACAGAACAATACATAAAAGTAGTTAATGAAAACACCATTGAAGGCTGGATGAAATGTCCGCCCGAAGGTGGTGGCTGGGGTGCTGGTGCGGGTAATGCCGATTATGTAGTGTATTTCTATTGCCAATTTAGCAAGCCATTAAAAGACTACGGAATTTGGAGTGCCGATATACCTGATGTTCCAAGAAAAATGCGCTATATCAGGCAAGACGATTACCAAACAGCCGTAAAAAATGCCGAAATTTTTAAAGGTAAGCAGGAAATGCAAGGTAAGCATTTAGGCTTTTTTACCAATTTCAGTACAAAAGAAGGCGAACAAGTATTGGTGAAAAGTGGTATTTCATTTGTGAGTATCGAAGGTGCTAAGGAAAATCTGGAGCACGATATTAATCATTGGGATTTTGATAAAACAAGAAAAGAAGCGCGCAATCGGTGGAGTGAAGCGATAAAAAGTATTGCGGTAACGGGCGCATCCGATGTAAAGAAAACTATTTTTTACACGGCCATGTATCACACCATGATAGACCCTCGTGCCTTTTCCGATGTGAATGGCAATTATATAGGTGCCGATAAAAAAGTGCATCAAACCAATAGTTTTACTTATCGAACGATTTTTAGTGGTTGGGATGTGTTTCGTTCACAATTTCCGTTACAAACAATTATCAATCCATCTTTGGTAGATGATGAGATTAATTCATTATTACAAATGGCAGAATTGAGCGGTAGGGAGTATTTACCGCGTTGGGAAATGCTAAATTCGTATTCTGGGGTGATGTTGGGTAATCCAGCGGTTTCGGTTATTAATGATGCCTATCAAAAAGGCATTCGCAACTACGATATTGAAAAAGCATTTAAATACTCTAAAAACACGGTAGATAACACAGGAAATGGCGAGTTGGGTTATTTCCACAAACACATTTCAAAAACACTTGAATATGCCTATTCAGATTGGGCATTGGCAACCTTTGCAAAATCTTTAGGTAAAAACGACATTGCAGAAACTTATTTCAAAAAAAGCAAAAATTATAAGAATATTTGGAACGATGAGGTGAATTGGTTTAGGGCTAAAGATAGCACCGGAATTTGGATGGAATGGAAAGGAAAAACCGTGCATGGACAAGGGTGTATTGAGAGCAATCCGTTTCAACAAGGGTGGTTTGTGCCTCACGATATCGAAGGCTTAAAAACCTTGATGGGTGGCGAAGAAGCCTTTAAAAACGAATTGATTACGTTTTTTGAAAACACGCCAGAAGATTTTCTTTGGAACAACTATTACAACCATGCCAACGAACCTGTGCATCATGTGCCGTTCATGTTCAACGAAGCAGGTGTGCCGCACTTAACCCAAAAATATACCCGTAAAATTTGCGATAAGGCTTATGGCACCGATGCTTACGGATTGTGTGGTAATGAAGATGTTGGGCAATTATCGGCGTGGTACGTATTGGCTTCCATAGGGATTCATCCGATTAATCCGGGCGATAATAAATACCAAATTACGAGTCCCGTTTTTAATGAGGTTGAAATTAAATTGGACAACAATTATTATTCAGGAAAAACATTCAAGATTACCGCTCAAAACAATTCCAAAGAAAACATTTATATACAAGCCATTAAGTTGAATGGTAAACCATTAAATCGCTTTTGGATAACGCACGAAGAAATCACCAATGGTGGTATTTTAGAAATGGACATGGGGCCAGAACCCGTTATTAATTAAGAAAAATAAAAAACAAATCAATATGAAGAAGATAGCCATTATTTGCCTTTTAGGTTTACTTACATTTACCAGTAATGCTCAAAAACATTACCAATACCCCATGCCCGAGTACACACCTACGCAAGGGAATTTAGACGCACGTAAAGAGTTTCAAGATATGAAATTTGGTATGTTCATCCACTGGGGTGTTTATAGCATTTTAGCCGATGGGGAATGGGTGATGTTTTTAAAGAAAATTAAAGCAGACAACTACGAACGTTTAGCCGATTTCTTTAATCCACAAGATTTTAATGCGGAAGAGTGGGTGAAAATAGCAAAATCTGCAGGTATGAAATACATCACGATAACCTCGCGTCACCACGACAGTTTCAGTATGTTCGATACCGATGCCAGCGATTTTAATATTGTAGATGCCACACCTTACGGAAAAGACCCATTAAAAGAATTGGCAGAGGCGTGTAAAAAAGAAGGTATTAAATTGAATTTTTACTATTCTTTACTGGATTGGAAACGTGACGATTATAAAGAAGGCAAAAAAGGAGATGCCGAAGCTTGGGACAACTATGTAGACTTTATGAAAGCCCAACTTACAGAATTACTAACCAACTACGGTGAAATAGGCATGATTTGGTTTGATGGTCATTGGGACCAAAAAGAAGCAAACTGGCAATACGACGAGATTTATTCTTTAATTCATAAGTTAAGTCCGAGTACCTTAATAGCTAACAACCACCACATACAACCAATTCCTGGAGATGATATTCAAACATTCGAGCGCGATTTGCCAGGTGAAAATCACGGTGGTTATAGCGATGGCGTTCACGTTAGTCAATTACCTTTGGAGTCTTGCGCTACCATGGCGAGTAAATGGGGGTACAGTATTTACGACGAGAAATTTAAATCAGCAAAACAACTCATTCACTTTTTAGTAAAAGCAGCTGGTAAAAATGGAAATTTATTATTGAACGTAGGCCCGATGCCAAACGGTAAAATTCAACCAGAATTCGTAGACACTTTAAAGGAAATGGGCGAATGGACTTCTAAATATGGCGAAAGTATTTATGGCACAAGAGGCGATGTTATAAAAACCCAAGACTGGGGAACCATTACCAAAAAAGATAAAACGCTTTATGTGCATATATTAAATGGCACATCAGAGCCTTATATTTTTATTCCAGAATTGAAAGAAAAAATAAGTTCAGCAACATCGTTTGATGGCAAAACAAAAATCAAGTTCAAGCAAATGAAAGAAGGCACATTTTTATATGTAGACACTAATTCTATGAACGACATCGATGAAATTGTAAAACTTAACATCAAATAGAAAGTATTTTATTATGACTAATTTTCGTTTAGGATTCCTTTTATTTATTACCTTTTTGGGTGTTTCATTACATGCTCAAGACACCATTCCGTTAAAAAACGGATTGGTAATTGGGGCCACCAACAAAGGCGATAGATCCATCATTTATACCGATCCTGTTTTTCATAATTTCATAACAAAAACCAATTATGAACCTATTGTAAACGATTCTGTTGGCATAGGAAGACAAGATAACGTGGAACGTTGGGAACCCTTAACCACAGACGAAAAAGGCGTTTTTAAAAGTAGAAAACTAAGAGGCGGTTATTTGTATGTTACTTACAATGCGCCTATATCAGAAATTAAAATCCTTGAAATTTCAGGTCATAATGAAGTGTTTGTAAATGGCATTCCTCGTGGAGGTGATGTGTATAACAAGCACCTTACGTTTCATCCCATTGAACTCCTTAAAGGAAAAAATACCTTTTTGGTAAGGGGCGGCCGAGGTGAAGTGTTTATGCAATTACTTTCAGTTGAAAAACCAATTGCTTTGTTGGAACGTGATATGACCAATCCCGATTTTTTAACCACTGAAAGCGATATTAAAATTGGGTCTATCAGAATATTGAATTCCACAGCAAAAACACTCAAAAATCTAAAAATCGTAGCAGAATCTCAAGGTAAAACATTAGAAACTAAGGTGTCTTCGATTGTGCCCTTATCTATGCGAAAAGTACCGTATCAGGTAAAAGATAATTATACTGAAAAAGATACAGTTCGAGTAAAAATACAATTGTATGAAGGTTCTAAACTGATTGATGAAGCATCAGTTTTATATCAAGTTAGAACTCCTGAAGAGCGTTATTCGAGAACATTTATTTCAAACATTGATGGTAGTGTACAATATTTTTCAGTAAAAGAAGGTGATTTAAAAACAGATGAAAAGCCTGCCATGTTTTTATCGGTTCATGGTGCCAATGTGGAAGCGAAAAACCAAGCGGTGCAATATCAAGCCAAAGATTGGGGTCATGTTATAGCCCCAACAAACCGCAGAGATTATGGCTTTAATTGGGAAGATTGGGGCCGATGGGATGCTATGGAAGTTCAAGAGCTTACCGAAAAAATGTATGGTACAGACCCAAAGCGTACCTATCTAACAGGGCATTCTATGGGTGGTCATGGCACATGGCATTTGGGTGCTATATTTCCTAACAAATGGGCAGCTATTGCACCTATTTCTGGTTGGTATTCGTTGTTTTCGTATGCGAATAAAGAAGAGGTTGAAAAGCCAACGCCTTTAGAAAATATGTTTGTGCGTTCCAATCATGCTAGCCATACTTTAGAGTTGTCTAGAAATTATCTACACCATGGGGTGTACATTCAACATGGTGATGCCGATGAGGTGGTTCCTGTAGACCAAGCCCGATTTATGCGAAAACATTTAGCCGAGTTTCATCCAGATTTCGCATATCTGGAGTATGAAGACAAAAAACATTGGTTTGGTATCGATTTTCATACCATATTCGATTATTTTAAATGGCATACCATTCCCGAAAACGGCGATGTAAAAACGTTTGAATTCCGTACTCCAAACCCTGGTGTATCTTCAGAAAGTAGATACGTAACATTATATCAACAAGAAAAATTATTTGAATTTTCTGGAGTTAAAGCCACTCAAAATATTCGTACTGAAAAGCAAATTAAGAATCATGAAGATTTAAAAACACGAACCATTTCTCTTGAAACCGAAAATTTAAAAAAGTTCAAACTCGATTTAAAACATACCATAGCTTCAGATACGGTTCAGGTTAAAATAGACAGTACTTCTTTTGAAAATTTAGTGGCATATAAAGGAAAAGAAGTTTGGTTTGAAAAAGTAAATGGCACATGGTCATTAACTAAAGCGCCAACCAATACCTTCGAGAAAAATCCAAGCAGGTACGGTAATTTTAAGGAAGCCTTTAAAAACAACATGCTGTTTGTATATGGAACAAAAGGTAACGATGCCGAAAATAATTGGGCATTCAACAAAGCCCGTTTTGATGCCGAAACTTTTTATTATCGAGGCAATGGCTCTACAGATATCATTTCTGATAAAGAATTTTCACTTAAAAAATATAAAGACCGATCGGTTATTCTATACGGAAATGCTTCTACAAATTCTGCGTGGAAATTGTTGTTGGCCAAAAGTCCTGTGCAAGTGAAGCGTAACGAAGTTACAGTTGGTAGTAAAATCTTAAAAGGGGATGATTATGGGGTCTATTTAACTTACCCAAGAATAGATAGTAAAACGGCGTCGGTTGCAGCGATTACAGGAACAGGATTGAAAGGATTTGAGGCAACGATACCTAACAAATATTTTGGTTCAGGAACCGATATTCCTGATGTTATGATTTTCACCAATGCCATTTATGCAAATGGTATTGAAAGTGTAAAAGCCGTAGGGTACTTTGGTAATGACTGGAGTTTAGAGCATGGCGAAATCGAGTGGGGAAATTAATTAAGACATCATTGATTATGCGTTGTTTAATAAATGTAAAACGAATTTTGATTTTCATCTTTGTTGCAAGTATGTTTTCGTTTAAAACAACTTCTCAAGTAAAAAATCAACAACCAAACTTTATTTTTATCATGGTTGATGATTTAGGAAAAGAATGGATTTCAAGTTACGGCGCTTCCGAAATTGAAACACCTAACATCGACCAAATAGCAGCAACAGGAATAAAATTTAATAACGCCTATTCAATGCCACAATGTACACCAAGTCGTGTGGCTTTAATTACGGGGCAATACCCATATTCAAACGGTTGGGTGAGTCATTTTGATGTGCCTCGTTGGGGATTGGGAGTTAACTTTGATGCCGATAAAAACCCAAGTTTTGCCAAAGTATTACAACAATCAGGGTATAAAACAGGTATAGCAGGGAAATGGCAAATAAACGATTTTAGGATAGAACCCAAAGCCATGGAAAAAGCTGGGTTTGATGCCTTTTGTATGTGGACAGGGTATGAATCTGGGAATAAGCCTAGTGAAAATCGTTATTGGGATCCATATATTTATACCAAAGAAGGCAGCAAAACTTACAAAGGTCAATTCGGACCCGATATTTTTTCCGATTTCATCATTGATTTTATAAATAATAATAAGGATAATCCTTTTTGTGTCTATTATCCTATGGTGTTAACGCATACACCATTTGTACATACGCCTCATGAACCCCATGTTAAAACCAATTATGAAAAGCATCAGGCCATGGTTCGATATACCGATTTCATTATTGGTAAAATAGTGAAGTCGCTTGAAGATTCTGGATTAATGGATAATACCTACCTAATTTTTACCACAGATAATGGAACAGCGCCCTATATTGTTGGAAAAAGAAATGGTGTTTATATGCGAGGAGGAAAAGCCTTTCTTACTGAAAATGGTATTAATGCACCATTTATAGTATCAACACCCTCTAAAAATCATTTTGAAAGTGATGCTTTAATAGATTTTACAGATGTTTATCCAACATTATTAGAGTTGGCAGGAATAAAAAAAGATTCAAATGTTGCCATTGATGGTCATTCATTTGCCGATGTGTTATCAGGAAAAACTAAAAAAAGCCAGCGAGATTATACGCTATCCATGGGAGGTTTACCGGCAGGAATTGATGAGGAAGGAAGAATGCAGAACGCCTTTGTATTCAGAGATAGAGTGCTTCGAAATGAAAAATTTAAAGTGTATGTAGATAGCCTAAAACAAGTAATTCGTTTGTTTGATATGGAAAAGGATCCTTATGAAACTAAAAATCTTATTGAAAATAAATCGTATCGAAAAGTAGTGAAGCAATTCAATAATTACGTCAATACATTACCTAATGCCGATGCTAATCCTAAATATAACAAAATTGAAGGCTTGCCAAGTGATGAAGATCCGGAAGTTTTAAATAAAGCCGCAAAACGGAGCAAAAATAGAAAAACCAATATGATGCCGTTAGCCACCAAGGAAGAGTTTTTAAAAGTAAGTAGTAAAACAAATTAACATCAAAATAACAAAACCCTAAAGATGAAAAATTATATAGCTTTTTTATTCATAACGTTACTTTTAGCGTCGTGTGCACAAACAAAACCGACTTTCAAAGTAGAAGATATTTCGCTACTGCCAAAACCAACAAGTTTTCAGTTAAAGGAAAGTTCCTTTCAGTTCAAGGCGAATACATCCGTAGTACAACAAGATAAAAGTCAGCAAAAGGCTGTAAATTATCTTCTAGGATTGTTTAAAGCGGCAGCAGAATTCAATTTACAGGTGGTAAATAAAGTATCTGAAAATGCCATTGTTTTTGAAAATGTTGAAGGATTAAAAGATGGTGCATATACTTTAGAGGTGAATCCAACGTCCATTATGGTAAAAGCATCGGAAGAAACTGGGTTTTTTAATGCCGTTCAAACCATTCGCCAGTTATTGCCAGTAGACATTGAAAGTAAAGAAAAAGTGCAAGCAAATTGGTTTGTGCCTTGTGTTGTTATAGAAGATGAACCTCGTTTTGTTTGGCGTGGTATGCATAACGATTTTAGTCGTCATTTTATTGATATTGATGAGGTTAAATCTTTTTTAGATTATATGGCGCTTTATAAATTGAATACCTATCACATGCATTTAACCGATGACCAAGGGTGGCGCATTGAAATAAAAAAATATCCATTATTAACCGAAAAAGGTGCTTGGAGAACGCCAAACAATCAAGATACCATTTGTATGGAAAGAGCTGTGGAAAACAAGCTGTATACCATTGATGAGGCTAAATTTAAAGAGATTGATGGAGAGCGTAAATACGGTGGCTTTTTCACCCAAGAGCAAATTAAGGAAATTGTTGCCTATGCTGATGAACGTTGTATTACCGTAATTCCAGAAATAGATATGCCTGGTCACTTCAAATCGGCCATCGATAATTATCCGTTTTTATCATGTAACGAAGAATCTGGTTGGGATACCGTATTTACCTATCCAACGTGTTTAGGTAAGGAAACAACCTATGAATTCATGAAAAATGTATTAAGTGAAGTGATTCCTTTATTTCCTGCTAGTTATGTTCATATTGGTGGTGATGAAGTGAATATCAAATCATGGGAAAAATGTCCTAACTGTCAAAAAGCCATCAAAGAGCACGGGTTAAAAAACGAACACGAATTACAATCATTCTTCAATAGGGATATCGAGCAATTTTTACAATCCAAAGGAAAACAATTTTTGGGCTGGGATGAAATTGTTGAAGGTGGTTTAACAAAAGAAGCTACCATCATGTGGTGGAGAGGATGGCGACCTGAAGCGCCAAAAAAAGCGGCAGAAAATGGAAACGACGTGATAATAACACCAACCGATGCTTATTATTTCGATTATTTAAATGAAGGAAACACCTTGGAAAAAATATATAATTACGAACCCATTCCAGAACATTTTACAGCAGAAGAGGCTAATCATGTTTTGGGCATTCAAGCCAATTTATGGTCCGAATGGATTCCTAGTTTTAAGCGTTTGCAGTACCAAGCATTCCCCAGAATGTTGGCAGTGGCAGAAAATGCATGGGTAGATCAAGAACGCGATTTTGAAGCGTTTAATAAAAGAGTCGAAAAGCAATACGACCGTTTAGATATGCTGGATGTGTATTATTACATTCCTGCTGTTCAAGGTCTTGAAAAGGATATTGCTTTTGTGGATACTACCGAAGTTACATTAAAATTGGCTTACCCACTTGATGGGGTCGATATTTATTATTCTTTAGATGGCAGTATTCCAACAAAAGAAACCATAAAATATAACGGACCTTTTGTGGTAAACGATACCATTACTATTAAAGCACGTGCTTATCGTGGCGATAAATTCAACGATTTAAAAACGGCAAAAGTTATTCAGAAAGTTTATAAAGGAGCTTCTAGTGAAACCCCAAAGGCATCAGGATTAAAAAGATGGATTACCAGAGGGAGGTTCAAAAAAGTAGAAGAAATCAAAACACCTACTGATACTAATTTCACCAAAGTGGATAGTATTTCTTTAGGAGACTTTAAAAATGAAAAAGACTTTTCTATAAGTTACCAAGGGTATTTTAAAGCGGAAAAAGATGGAATTTATGAATTTGAAACGCGCTCTGATGGTGGTAATTTATTGTTTATCGGAAATGAAGTCGTTGTAGATAATGGCGGTTATCATGGACCAAGAAAACGCCACGGAAAGATAGCCTTAAAAAAAGGATGGCATCCCATAACCATTCACTACAAACCCAGCGAAAACCCGAAAATGATTGATGTGTGGTATGCGTTACAAGGTGAAGAACTAACACCAATAAGCAGTTCTGTTACAGGTTTTTAATCGATAATGAATCTGATAAACATGGGTAAATTAAATTTAAGTAAACATATTATTGTTTCCATATTAGCATTTTTTAGTGTTTTAGGAACAGAAATAGTTGCACAGAAAGCACCTTTAATTTTAGATATGGTACATCACAATCCAGGTGAGACACCATATCAATCTAAATACAATAACCCTGCGGTTGTAAAAGAAATGGGCTATAATGGTAAGGTGTATTTTCTTTTTGAATCGCCAGCGTTGGCCATTAATTGGGAGTCGGTAGATGCCGATATTTTGCCCAAAGGTTCAGAAGATCGTAAAT
This sequence comes from Mariniflexile gromovii, assembly GCF_017814435.1. GTDB lineage: Bacteria > Bacteroidota > Bacteroidia > Flavobacteriales > Flavobacteriaceae > Mariniflexile > Mariniflexile gromovii. The sequence goes on from NZ_JAGJCB010000003.1 coordinate 78,067, forward strand.
GGGTTGATGAAAAGGCGGCGCAAATAAAGCAAATGCATGCAGCATGTAAAGCAGAAGGTATGGCTATTTACGCCATGTCAGACCTTGTTTTGTTTCCTAAAAGATTGATTGAGAAATTCCAAATAGAAAAAACCTTTGGAGATCCTAACGATGCGTTAACCGAAAAATTGATACGTGCCCAAATAAACGAAATGTTCGATCAATTTTCAGACATGGATGGCTTGGTAGTTCGTATTGGTGAAACTTATCTGCACGATGCACCTTATCATTTAGGAGCTATTGAGGATAAAAAAAGTCCAGAAAAAACAATCATTCCCCTCATCAATATATTGAAAGAAGAAATTTGTGTAAAACGGGATAAGCAACTTATTTTCCGCACTTGGGGAGCCTTTGATGTAAATTTGGAGGCTTACCTAAAAGTTAGTGATGCCGTAGAGCCACATAAAAATTTAATTATTAGTGTTAAGCACTGTGAAGGCGATTTTCATAGAGCAAACGCGTTTAGTAAAGTGATTGGGCAAGGGCGCCATCGTCAAATTATCGAAGTGCAATCGGCTCGCGAGTATGAAGGAAAAGGGGCTTACCCTAACTATATTGCAAACGGCGTTATTGATGGTTTTGAGGAGCATGCTAGTATGCCAGAAGAAGCAATCAACAGTATTCAAGAGTTTGTAGATACCAAAACAGAATTGTATGCAGGTGTTTGGACATGGTCTCGCGGTGGCGGATGGGATGGTCCGTATATTAAAGATGAGTTGTGGTGCGATTTAAATTCTTGGGTAATGGCGCAATGGGGTCAAAACACAGATAAAAGTGAGGCGTTTATTTTTAATAGATATGCCACAGAACGCTTGAATTTAACTGGTGATGATGTTGCTAAATTCAGAAAACTATGTCTGCTTTCTGCGGAAGCCGTAGTAAGAGGCAGAAACACTACATTTAGAGACATGAACCCTTGGTGGACGCGAGATCAAGGTATCGCATGGCCTATGGTAGGTAAGGGTGAATTGGCACATAAAAGAAACTTGGCGCAAAAGGATGAAGCGGTAGCAAAATGGGAAGAAATTGTAAGGTTAGCAAAATCTATACGTTGGCAAAATGAAGAAACTAAAAATCATGCCATCGGTTCTTCGGAATACGGATTAAGACTGTATAAAATATATAGAATTTTGGTATATATGGATGCTGCCGTAATTAAAAAGGATGAAAAAGAGGTTAAAAAGTGGATTAAAGCCTATGATAAGGCTTGGAAAGATTATAATAAATTAGCAGAAGAATACAGTAGCATTGCCACGCTTTACACCCAAGATTATAAAAGACATATTGCAAATAATGCAAATCTTATGGTAAATAAATTGAGAACGAAGTAAATGAAATATTATAGCTATTTAATACTGGTATTAGGTTTAGGAGTTATTTCTTGTAAAGATGGAAATAAACAGAAAGTAAAAGAAGTTTCAATAGAAAAACTTACCAGTTACGTAAACACCTTTACGGGTACCGATGGCCCTGGGAACACCTATCCCGGAGCCGTGGTGCCTTTTGGGATGGTACAGTTAAGTCCAGATAATGGTTTGCCTGGTTGGGATAGAATTGCAGGCTATTTTTACCCAGATTCTACCATTGCAGGTTTTAGCCATACGCACCTTTCTGGTACCGGAGCGGGTGATATGTACGATTTGTTGGTGATGCCCTTAAATAGCAGATTTACTGAAAGTTTAACGCCAGAGGGCGCTTACAGGCCTTATTCTAAATTTTCACACGAAAAAGAAAAAGCGAGTCCGGGGTATTATTCTGTAGATTTATTAAGTTCTGGCATCAAAGCAGAATTAACAACAACAGCACGTGTTGGCTTTCATCAATATACGTTTCCTGCAGATGAAAAAAGCCAAATCATTCTCGATTTGGGCTATAGTTTAAATTGGGATAAACCTATGGAAACTAAAATTACCATAGAGGATACCCGAACCATTTCAGGCTACAGAAAATCGAAAGGGTGGGCAGCGGACCAACGCGTGTATTTTGTTATGAAATTCTCTAAACCATTTGATAACGCTCAGTTATATAAAAATTCTGAAGCAATAAATGAACAAACTGTTGAAGGGCAGTTTACCAAGATAATAGCAGATTATAAAACGTCCGATAATGAAAAAATACTGGTAAAAGTAGCCTTGTCTTCAGCAAGTATTGAGGGCGCTCGTAAAAACTTAGACGCTGAAATACCTCATTGGAACTTCAACCAAACCGTTGAAGAAGCTGATAAAGTTTGGGAACAGTATCTTTCAAAAATAAAAATAGAAGGAACAAAGGAGCAGAAAGAATTGTTTTATACCAATTTGTATCATGTATTTTTAACCCCATCATTACATAGCGATATAGATGGGGCTTACAAGGGTGCCGACGGAAATAACCACATAGCCAAGGGTTATAACAAATACGATACTTTTTCGCTTTGGGATACCTTTAGAGCAACACATCCATTATATACCATGATTGCCCCCAACGAAACGGAGGATATGATTAAATCGTTTCTGTCACATTATGATGAAACAGGTCTGTTGCCCGTTTGGTCGTTAGCAGGCAATGAAACGAATATGATGATTGGTTACCACGCAGTTCCTGTTATTGTAGATGCGTACTTTAAAGGGATTCCTTTAGATGCTAAAAAAGCATTGGAAGCATGTGTAGCATCGGCCACAGAAAAGGGCAGACAAATAGATACCTATATGAAATTAGGATATGTGCCAACAGGTGAAAGTCATGAAAATTGGTCCGTATCCAAAACATTAGAATATGCTTATAACGATTGGTGCATTGCACAATTAGCAAAAGCCTTGGGTGAAAAAGACATTGAGAAAACCTTTGCCAAAAGAGCCACGAATTGGAAAAATTTATACGATTCAAAATCTACTTTTTTCCGTCCAAAAGATGAAAAAGGAAATTTTACAAGTCCGTTTTCGCCCAAAGAATATACCAAAGAGTTTTGCGAAAGTAATGCATGGCAATATTTTTGGTTTGTGCCCCACGATATAGATGGGTTGATAACTGTTTTAGGTAAAGAACGTTTTACACAAAAACTGGATTCCATGTTTACGTATTACCCTGCTAAAGATGATAAGTTACCCATTTTCAGTACAGGCATGATTGGTCAATATGCACATGGAAACGAACCTAGTCATCATGTGGCATATTTGTATAACAACATCCATCAGCCATGGAAAACCCAAGAAATGGTTCGTAAAATCATAAACACCCAATATAGTACCAAGCCTGATGGTTATTGTGGTAATGAAGATTGCGGACAAATGTCGGCGTGGTTAGTCTTTTCTTCCATAGGAATGTATCCTATAAATCCAGCCGATGGTATTTATAGTTTAACATCGCCATATATACAAGAAGCAACAATTCAATTAGAAAATGGAAAGCAATTTAAAATAACTACCGAAAATCAATCGGATGAAAACAAGTACATACAGGCTATGACTTTAAACGGAAAACCCTATAATAAACTTACTTTAACCCATAAGGAAATATTGGAAGGTGGCCAACTTCATTTTGTGTTGGGTAGTAATCCAAATAAAGATTGATAGGTATCTCCTAATTATATAATCTCAAATTAATTTCAAAATATAATTATTTGTAGATTAAAAATAATATTTATATTTGCAAACCAGAACAGAACAGAACGGTTTGATTCATTTTGATATTAATACGAATAGTGAGGTGCCTAGGTATCAACAATTGGTTAATGCAGTTAATGATGCATTGGCTAATAATACCTTGTCTAATGGTGATGCTTTGCCTTCTGTGAATGCTGTTTGTAAAGACTACAATTTGTCTAGAGACACCGTTTTTAAAGCATATTCTATCTTAAAAGAAAACGGGGTGGTTGAATCTGTTCCAAACAAAGGCTATTATGTAGCGAATGATACCCGAAAGGTGCTTCTCGTTTTAGATACCTTTAAAGCTTACAAAGAAGTATTGTACCATGAGTTTGTAAATAATTTGCCTAAAAAAGTGATTGTAGATGTGCAGTTTCATCATTATAACATCAACAATTTCAAAACTATTTTAAATAATAGTAAAGGGAAATATTTTAAATATGTCGTGATGACTTTCGACCATAAAGAAGTATCCGATGTGTTGTTCGATTTTGATAATGATAAATTATTGTTAATCGATTGGAACGTCCATTCAAAAAAATCTAACAATTACGTTTTTCAAGATTTTGGAAATGCCTTCCATGATGCTTTACAGGAAGCTGTTGTTCCTTTTAAAAGGTACAAAAAATTGGTTTTTGTATATCCTACATTTACAAAACACCCAACAGAATCGGTGTCGTTTTTTAAGCAATTCTGCGAAAGTCAAAATTTTAAATATAAAATTGTTACCGATGTGAACGATTTTAAAGTAGTAAAAGGGGAAGCCTATATAAGTGTTAGCGATAGGATTTTAGGAACATTTTTAGAGCAATGCCGTATCGAAGCATTCGAACCGGGTGTCGATGTTGGGTTTCTATCTTATAATGAAACCCCTATGAAAAAATTCATTTACAAAGGGATTTCGGTGGTGTCAACCGATTTTAAAGCCATGGGTGCCAAAGCAGCAGAATTCATCAATCAAGATGCCCCAATACAAACATACATACCAACTAAATTAATATTAAGAGATTCACTATAAAATTATGTACTATTTAGGATTAGACATTGGAAGTTCATCTATAAAAGCAGCTTTGGTTGAAATAGCTTCAGGCAAAAGCTTAGGTGTAGTTCAAGAACCTGAAAAAGAAATGGGCATGTTTGCTCAAAAAAATGGATGGGCAGAACAGAAACCAGACGATTGGTGGCAGCATGTATGCAATGCCATACAGAAGTTGAAAAAGCAGCACAACATATCAAGAACACAAATAAAAGGCATCGGTATTTCGTACCAAATGCACGGTTTGGTGGTTGTGGATAAGGCAGGGAAACCGCTTCGTAAAAGTATCATTTGGTGCGATAGTAGAGCGGTGGAAACCGGACACAAAGCTTTTGAAGAAATAGGCGAAGCAACCTGTGCAGCTCATTTGCTAAATTCACCAGCAAATTTTACAGCCTCCAAATTAAAATGGGTTAAAGATAACGAGCCAGACATTTATAAAAACATTTACAAGTTTATGCTTCCGGGCGATTATGTTGCCTATAAGTTTTCAAACAAAATAAATACCACCATATCAGGCTTGTCTGAAGGCATTTTTTGGGATTTCAAGAAGGATGAGGTAGCCAATTTTCTTTTAGAGCATTATGGCATCGACAAAGCATTAGTACCCGATATTGTCGACACCTTTGGTGAGCAATCTTTAGTGGATGAACAAGGTGAGGCCGAAAGCGGTATCGCAGCAGGAACCCCTATTTATTACCGTGCAGGCGATCAACCCAACAATGCGCTGTCCTTAAACGTGTTCAATCCAGGTGAAGTTGCTGCAACAGGCGGTACTTCGGGTGTGTTTTATGCCGTAACAGAAAGTCTTTCGGGTAAGGAAAGCACGCGGGTTAATAATTTTGCACACGTTAACTATAAGAAATCAATCCCGAGAATAGGTAAGTTGTTAAATATTAACGGTGCCGGAATACAATACCGTTGGTTATTGAATAATTTGGCGGTAAGTAGTTACGAAGAGATGAATAATCTAGCATCCGAAATTCCAGTAGGTTCCGATGGCGTTTGCCTAATTCCATTCGGTAATGGTGCAGAACGTATGCTAAACAATAAAGAAATCGGCACGCGTATTGTCAATCTCAACTTAAACAACCACCACAAGGGGCACATGTGCCGTGCGGCACTTGAAGGTATCGCCTTTTCGTTTGTGTATGGTATGGAAATCTTAAAGTCCGATGGTATCAAACCTACCGTTATTCGCGCTGGAAACGACAACCTGTTCCGGTCAGAAATTTTCGCAAATACGGTGGCGACATTAATCGAGCAAGAAATAGAAATTTACAATACCACGGGCGCCATTGGTGCAGCACGTGCGGCTAATTTACATAAAGGCGATTTTAAAAGTTTTGGAAAAGCCATCATCGACAACGACCATGTTATGACCTTCATGCCTTTTAAAGACAAAACAGCATACCAAGAAGCCTATAACAACTGGAAAACCGAATTAGAAATAGTAATCAATAATAAATAATCAATATAAAATAAGTTTCAGGGCGTTACCACAAGGGTCGGGCTTTTCGCTAAATCTTTTGGTTTTTGTCATTCCTGCGTAGGCAGGAATCCACAATAAAAATAAGGGTTTGTTTTTTAAGGAAGAAACCTAATCAAAACAACCAAAAGGATATCGCTGCACCAATTAAACAAATCCACAAATCAACGAATAAACAAATCAACGAATAAACAAATAAACAAATAAACACATAAAACATGGCATTAATAGGAAACAAAGAATACTACAAAGGTATTGGAGACATCAAATTTGAAGGAAAAGAATCAGACAACCCATTAGCGTTTAAATACTACAACCCAGACCAAGTGGTTGCAGGTAGAACGATGCGCGAGTGGTTTAAATTTTCGGTAGCATACTGGCATACATTCTGTGGACAAGGATCAGATCCATTCGGTCCTGGCACACAAAGTTTCGAGTGGGACAAAGCATCCGATCCCATTCAAGCAGCAAAAGACAAGGCTGATGCCGCTTTTGAATTCATCACTAAAATGGGATTCGGTTACTACTGTTTCCACGATTACGATTTAATCCAAGAAGGATCAACCTTCGCAGAATCTGAAAGCAGATTAGCAACCATCACCGAGTATTTAAAACAAAAACAAGCCGATTCTGGCGTGAAATTACTTTGGGGAACAGCCAACTGTTTTTCAAACCCACGTTACATGAACGGTGCTTCAACAAACCCAGATTTTAATGTAGTAGCACGTGCTGGTGGACAAATAAAACTGGCTTTAGATGCTACAATGGCATTAAACGGAGAAAATTATGTTTTCTGGGGTGGTCGTGAAGGTTACATGACGCTTTTAAACACCGATATGGGACGTGAGTTGGATCACATGGGACAGTTTTTAGCTATGTGTAGAGATTACGCCCGTGCCAATGGCTTTAAAGGTAATTTCTTCATCGAACCAAAACCAATGGAGCCATCTAAACACCAATACGATTTCGATTCGGCTACGGCTATCGGTTTCTTAAAAGAATACGGTTTAGATAAAGATTTCAAAATAAACATTGAAGTAAATCACGCAACCTTGGCACAACACACCTTCCAACACGAAATTGAAGTGGCTGCTAAAGCGGGTATGTTGGGAAGTTTAGATGCTAATCGTGGTGATTACCAAAACGGTTGGGATACAGACCAGTTCCCAAATAACATTCAAGAAACTACCGAAGCCATGTTGGTATTCCTAAAAGCTGGTGGCTTACAAGGTGGCGGTGTTAATTTTGATGCTAAAATCAGAAGAAACTCAACCGATTTAGAAGATGTATTCCATGCACACATTGGTGGCGCCGATACTTTTGCTAGAGCTTTAATTACTGCTGATAAAATCATGACGTCTTCGGCTTACAACAAGCTTAGAACAGAGCGCTATGCATCATTCGATTCTGGTAAAGGAAAGGATTTTGAAAAGGGTAAATTAGGTTTACAGGATTTATACAAAATAGCTCAAGAAAACGGCGAATTGCCACTAACAAGTGGGAAACAAGAGTTGTTTGAAAATATAATTAACCAATATATTTAATATTAATTTTCACCAACTAAACTAAATATTTTATGAAACATCATTTTTTAGTTATGCAATCAGTTTTAGAAAACTTAGATTGGGTAGTATTAGGAATTTACTTCCTTGCGCTTATAGCGGTGGCCGTTTGGGTTGTTCTTCAAAAAAACAAAGACACCGAAGATTACTTTTTGGCAGGTAGAAATGTGGGGTGGTTTGTTATTGGAGCTTCCATTTTTGCGTCCAATATTGGGTCGGAACACGTTGTTGGGCTTGCAGGAACGGGATTTGAATCGGGTACGCCCATGGCGCATTACGAGCTGCATGCGTGGATTGTTTTGCTTTTAGGGTGGTTGTTTTTACCGTTTTATATTCGAAGTGGTGCTTTTACCATGCCAGAGTTCTTGGAAAAACGTTTTGACAGTCGTTCGCGTTGGTTCCTGTCCTTGTTCTCATTGGTCGCTTATGTGCTTACAAAAGTATCTGTAACTATTTATGCCGGTGGTATTGTGGTGTCTGAACTTTTAGGAATTCCGTTTTGGTACGGCGCTATTGGTATTGTAGTTTTTACAGGAATTTATACGGTTGTGGGAGGTATGAAAGCGGTTATTTATACCGAAACCTTGCAAACTGTGATACTAATATTTGGTTCGGTTGTAATAACCTATTTAGGCTTACAAGAAGTAGGTGGTTGGTCGCAATTGAGAGAGACTGTAACGGCGGTAAGTCCGGAGCATTTTAATATGTGGCGTCCTATGAACGATCCGCAATTTCCATGGACAGGTCTGTTAATAGGTGGTACCATCGTTGGTATTTGGTATTGGTGTACGGACCAATATATTGTACAGCGTACATTGGCTGCAAACAATATTAAAATTGGTAGACGTGGTGCTATTTTTGGAGCTTATTTAAAATTGCTTCCTATATTGATTTTCTTGGTTCCTGGTATTATTGCATTCGCATTATCTATCCAAAACCCAGAAGTGTTTTCGGTTGAAAAGGCTGATAGAGCATTCCCTATGTTAGTGAAAACCTTATTGCCGGTTGGTTTAAAAGGATTGGTAGCTGGAGGGTTAATGGCAGCTTTAATGAGTTCATTGGCTTCGGTTTTTAACTCATGCTCAACAATTTTCACCATAGATATTTATAAAAAATTATATCCAGAAAAAACGGAGAAAGTTTTGGTAAATACAGGTAAAATAGCAACCGGATTTATTGTTGTGTTGGGTATTATTTGGATCCCCATTATGGAAAAAATAGGTGGTGGTGTTATGTATCAGTACCTTCAAAATGTACAATCATACATTGCGCCTCCGGTAACAGCTGTGTTTTTATTGGGAATTATATGGAAACGCGTTAATTCCACCGCAGCTATAACCACCTTGTTAACGGGATTGGTGCTGTTGGTTTTAAGGTTAAGTAGTGAAATATATTACCAGCCACAAATACTTGCAGGTGAAACTGTGGAAGGGATAGCCTATGCTTTTGCAACCATAAATTTTGCGCACATGGCAATATTCATGTTTATTTTCTCGGTGTTTATTTGTATTTCTGTGAGTTTGATGACGCAAGCGCCAAATTATGAAACTATAAAAGGATTGGCATTTGGTACCCTTTCTGAAGAACAAAAAGCAGCTAACAAAGGTAGTTACGACACGATTGATGTGGTGCTGTCGGTACTACTTGTTGTTATTGTTATTGGGGTTTTAACCTACTTTACTTAGAGAATTATCAATTTTAAAACTTCATAAAAAAGAGGCTATCTGAAAAGTCCATATATTGTCAAACTGAACTTGTTTCAGTTTCTAATAAATATTGATTGTCAAAGAGTTAAGATTCTGAAATAAATTCAGAATGACACTTGTTGATACTTTTCAGATAGCCTCTTTTTTAATTTATAAATTTAGGTATGCCAATATTTTATTTACGGCACCCTTGTTGTTTTCAATGTATTCCAAATTGTTTTTTCCAGCAAGTAATCGTTTTTCGTTATTTTGAATAAGTTCATTTAAAATACGATTAAACTCTTTTTGGTTTGAAATAGAAAACATACCGCCTCTATCAATCATGTCTTGTGCTTCTAAGAATTTAGAATGGTGGTTTCCAATAATAATCGGTACGCCAAAAACAGCAGGTTCTAAGGTGTTGTGCAGTCCCGTTGTGCCCATGGCGCCACCAACATAAGCGATGTCGGCATAACTGTAAATTTTTGAAAGAATACCAATCGTATCTATGATGAAAACTTGGGTGGTTTCAAGGTTTTTGTTGCTTTTCTCAGAAAACAAAACACTTTCAACCGTCAGTTTTTCTTGAATGTTTTTTATTTGTGAAGGTTTGATGTTATGCGGTGCAATAATAAATTTCACGTCTTTTGAAGCTTCCGAATTAATAAAATTAATAAGCAAACTTTCATCTTCTGGCCAAGAGCTGCCTGCAACAATACAAAGTTTGTCTTGTTTGAAGGTCTCAATAAAATCTAATGTATTATCAATGGTTAACTGACTGGAAACCCGATCAAACCGTGTATCACCCGAAACAGTTACCTTAGTGTAATTTATAGATTTAAGCAGTTTTTTTGAAGTGTCGTTTTGGGTAAAAATATGTTCAAAAGCAAATAAGGCATTCCGTAATTGCTTCCCGTAAAATTTAAAAAAGGATTGGTTTTCCCGAAACGCGGCCGAAATTAAAATAGCTTTTAGGTGTCTTCTTTTTACTTCATTTAAAAAATTAGGCCAAATATCGTATTTAACAAAAACAGTAAGTTGGGGGTTAATCAGGTCTAAAAACTGTTTCGCATTCGCTTTAGTATCTAGAGGAAGATAAACAACAATATCAGCAATAGGTGAGTTTTTCCTAATTTCATAACCCGATGGCGAAAAAAAACTCAGTACAATTTTGTGCGTTTTAAATTGTTCTCTCAATGCTTTAAAAACAGGAAGTCCTTGCTCGTATTCGCCTAAGGATGCGCAATGGAACCAAAGGGTTTTATCCTGATGTTTTAAGTTTTCTTTTAGGGTTTTAAAGGTGTTTTGTCTCCCAAGAACCCCACTTTTAATTTTTTCGTTAAATGCCGATGCACATTTTAAACCAAAATGCGCCAGATGTATACCAATGTTGTAAATAAAACCCAAAACTTAATTGTTTGGCGTAAAAATACATTTCTTTAAAATAATTTCATTGGTTACCGTGTACTAATTTTGTAATTTCGTGACTTATTAAAGTATAGAGCTTTCTATATCTATAATCTTATATTTTCAAATGAAAAAAATTCAAATGGTTGATCTTAAAGGTCAATATGATGGAATTAAAGACCTTGTTAATTCTTCAATCCAAGAAGTTTTAGAAACAACCGCTTATATAAACGGGCCAAAAGTTCACCAATTTCAAAAGAATTTAGAACAATATTTAGGAGTAAAGCACGTCATTCCATGTGCTAATGGTACCGATGCATTGCAAATTGCAATGATGGGCCTAGGTTTGAAACCAGGAGATGAGGTTATTACTGCCGATTTTACATTTGCCGCCACTGTTGAGGTGATAGCACTTTTACAGTTAACGCCTGTTTTGGTTGACGTGAATGAAGATGACTTTAATATTAATATTGAAGCGATAAAAGAAGCCATTACGCCAAAAACCAAGGCCATTGTACCTGTGCATTTATTTGGACAATGTGCAAACATGGAAGCTATTATGGAATTGGCCAAAGCGCATAATTTATTTGTAATTGAAGATAATGCCCAAGCTATTGGTGCCAATTACACCTTTAAAAATGGAAAAAAGGCACAGGCAGGAACGATAGGTCATGTGGCATCAACATCATTTTTCCCATCTAAAAACTTAGGATGTTATGGCGATGGCGGAGCGATTTTTACAAATGATGATGCGTTAGCACATACCATTCGAGGGATTGTAAACCATGGTATGTACGAACGATACCACCACGATGTAGTGGGGGTGAATTCTCGTTTAGATAGTGTTCAAGCGGCTGTTTTAGATGCTAAACTACCTCATTTAAACACATACAATAAGAAAAGACGTGAGGCAGCTGATAAGTATGATGCTGCTTTTAAAAATATTTCAAATATTGTAACGCCTTATAGAAATGGGAGTGAAGATTCGCATGTTTTTCATCAGTACACGTTAAGAATATTGGGTTCTGATAGGGATGCATTAGTTAAACATTTGAATGAAAATGGAATTCCTTGTGGCGTGTACTACCCCATACCACTTCATAAGCAAAAAGCGTATGAAGACTCAAGATATAATGAAGCCGATTTTCCTGTAACCAATCAATTGGTAAAGGATGTTATTTCATTACCAATGCACACAGAATTAGATGATGAACAAATTGAATTCATCACATCAACAATCATAAAATTTATAAATGGATAAAATATTAGTTACCGGAGGTTTAGGTTTTATAGGCTCGCACACTGTAGTTGAATTGCAAAACGAAGGCTATGAAGTAGTTATTATTGACGATTTATCAAATTCGTCAATTACAGTTTTAGACGGTATAACTGCTATAACAGGTAAAAAACCACTTTTCGAAAAGCTCGATTTAAAAGAAAAATCGGGTGTTGAAGCATTTTTCGCAAAACACCATGATATAAAAGGGGTTATTCATTTTGCGGCAAGTAAAGCGGTCGGCGAAAGCGTTCAAGAACCTTTATTATATTACGAAAACAACATAAGCACTCTGGTTTATATCCTGAAAGAATTAAAGAAATTACCGGAAGCAAGTTTTATATTCAGCTCTTCGTGTACGGTTTATGGGCAAGCAGACGAATTGCCAATTACCGAAAATGCACCGGTAAAACAAGCGGAATCTCCATATGGTAACACCAAACAAATAGGTGAAGAAATTATAAGCGATACGTGTAAAGTAGCTCCTAATATGAAAGCAATTGCTTTGCGTTATTTTAATCCAGTTGGAGCGCACGAGACTGTTAATATTGGAGAATTACCAATAGGTGTACCACAAAATTTGGTGCCTTTCATTACGCAAACTGCTATTGGATTAAGAGAGCAACTATCTGTTTTTGGTGATGATTATCCTACGCCAGATGGAACCTGTATTCGCGATTATATTCATGTGGTCGATTTAGCTAAAGCACACGTTATTGCACTAAAACGTCTTTTGGAAAATAAAAATAAAGCCAATTACGAAACCTTTAACTTGGGTACAGGAACAGGAAGTTCTGTATTGGAAGTAGTGAAATCTTTCGAGAAAGTTTCAGGTAAAAAACTGAATTATAAAATTGTTGGCAGAAGAGAAGGTGATGTTATTTCAGCTTATGCCGATACAACTAAAGCAAATGATGAATTGGGTTGGAAAACAAAATTATCATTAGATGATGCGATGCGTTCCGCTTGGAAATGGGAACAAAAAGTAAGAGGGAATAATTAATTATTTCTGAAGGATGGACATATAAAAAGGGCTATCTGAAAAGTGTGGTTCTATGTCATATTGAGCTTGTCGAAATATTTCAATTTACTGATAATCAATATCGGTTTCGATAAGCTCAATCTGACAAATAAAACTTAATACACTTTTCAGATAGCTTTTTTATTTTTTATGAAATGAAGTTTAAAATGAAATTTTTAAACAGCCTTTTCTATATTGTCACTGTCTTTTTTCTTTCCAAAATTAACAAACAATAAGATGAACATACCTGTAGTTACCGAAAGGTCTGCCATATTAAAAATACCTGTTCTGAATACCCCACCTAAATCGATAAAGAAAAAATCGGTTACCGATCCATAAACAATACGGTCATAAACATTTGCAATACCACCACCAATGATGCTGGCAAAAGCAAACAACGACCATTTGTCAATGGTCTTGTCTTTTAAAATATGGCGAAGCACAAAGCCTAAAACTAATATTGGTAAAATAAGTAATAAAATGATTCTAAGTGTTGGATTTAAATCGCTACCCATACCTAAAAAGGCACCTGAGTTTTCAACATTCATCATTATAAATGTGTCCCCAATTAAGGAAATACGTTCGCCAAGTTGAAAATCGGTTCGTGGTTGAATGTTCGCTCTAACCAGTATTTTTGAGATTTGGTCAATAGCAATTGTAACCACAATTACTAATATAATATATGCACTACGTTTTGTTACCTTCATTATAAACTTGCAGAAGCCGTTTGAGACTCTCTATTTATTTTCTTTACTAAACCTTGTAACACATTTCCAGGACCTACTTCGGTAAACAAGGTGGCACCATCAGCAATCATTTGTTGTACAGATTGCGTCCAACGTACAGGCGCGGTTAATTGTGAAATTAAATTGGCTTTTATGGCTGCTTCATCAATAACGGCATTGGCAGTTACGTTTTGGTAAATAGGACAATTTGGTTTACTAAAAGTGGTGTTTTCAATAGCTGCCGCCAATTCTTCACGGGCAGGTTCCATTAAAGGTGAGTGGAATGCACCACCAACCGGTAATACCAAAGCACGTTTAGCACCTGCTTCTTTCATAGCTTCGCAAGCTCTATTAATAGCGTCAACTTCACCTGAAATTACTAATTGGCCTGGGCAGTTATAATTTGCAGCTACTACAACACCTTCGGTAGCAGCACATACTTTTTCTACAATAGCATCATCTAAACCTAAAACGGCAGCCATGGTACTTGGTTGTAATTCGCAAGCTTTTTGCATAGCCAAAGCACGTTGCGACACCAATTTTAAACCATCTTCAAAATTTAAAGCGCCATTGGTAACTAATGCTGAAAATTCTCCAAGTGAATGTCCTGCAACCATATCTGGTTTAAAGCTTTCGCCTAATGTTTTTGCTAAAATTACGGAGTGTAGAAATATAGCAGGTTGCGTTACTTTCGTTTCCTTTAAGGCTTCAGGAGTTCCTTCAAACATGATGTCTGTGATGTTGAAACCAAGAATTTTGTTTGCTTGTTCAAATAATTCTTGAGCTAAAGGCGAGTTTTCATATAGGTCTAAGCCCATTCCTGTAAATTGTGCTCCTTGTCCAGGGAAAATATATGCGTTCATATTTGTTAGTTTAATAAAGTGCTGCAAAAATAGGAATAATATTAATATTTATAAGCCTTTTATGGCTGCTTCGGCACAGCGTTCGCCATCCATAGCAGCCGACACGATGCCACCTGCATAACCACCGCCTTCTCCACAAGGAAACAAACCTTCAATTTGTGGATGCTCCAAATGTTCATTTCTAGGAATGGAAACTGGCGAAGAGGTTCTAGATTCTACACCCACAATATTAGCTTCGGAAGTATAATAACCACGCATTTTTTGTCCGAATGTTTCAAAGCCTTTTCGCAATCTGCTACCTATTAATTTAGGTAAAAGCGAATGTAAAGGTGCCGAATTTAATCCAGGTTGGTAGGAGGTAGGGTTTAAATCTGCCGATAAGCGTCCTTCTACAAAATCGGTTAAGCGTTGTGCGGGTGCTACTTGACTGCGTCCTCCTGCTGTAAACGCCATACGCTCTAGGTTTTTTTGGTATTCCAAGCCTTTTAATGCGCCAAATTGCTCGTATTTTGGTAAATCTCTGTGCATATCAATTTCAACCACAATACCTGAGTTGGCAAATAAGTTGTTGCGTTTTGAAGGCGACATACCGTTTACCACCACTTCGCCATTGGCAGTGGCGGCAGGTACAATAAATCCACCTGGACACATGCAAAATGAATACACGCCACGTTCATTTACTTGTTGTACCAAACTGTATGAAGCGGCAGGTAGTAATTCATGACGCTCTCCACTGCAATGGTATTGGATAGCATCTATAATATGTTGCGGATGCTCCACACGAACGCCCATAGCAAACGATTTGGCTTCTAAAGCAATTTCTTTGTTATGGAGTAAATAGAAAATATCTCTAGCCGAATGTCCCGTTGCTAAAATAACACGGGTGGCAGGCATCTCGTCGCTATTATTTAGTTGAATAGCCTGTATTTTGTTGTTTTTTATAATGAAATCGGTAACTCGGGTTTCAAAATGAATTTCGCCACCATATTTTAAAATCGTTTCCCGAATGTTCTGCACCACTTTAGGGAGTTTGTTGGTGCCTATATGTGGATGTGCATCTACCAAAATTTTGTCGGTGGCACCATGAAATACGAGGTTTTCAAAAATACGGCGCACATCGCCACGTTTTAAACTTCGTGTGTATAGTTTTCCGTCAGAATACGTTCCAGCACCACCCTCACCAAAGCAATAATTGGAATCTTCATTCACAAAATGGTCTTGGTTGATGGCTCTTAAATCACGACGGCGGTCTTTTACATTTTTACCGCGTTCTAAAACAATGGGTTTAAAACCCAATTCAATACAACGCAATGCGGCGTACATACCTGCAGGACCAAAACCAATAATATGAATGGGTTTTGCTTTTGAAACATCTTTATAATCAAATTGATATTCGGATGTTTTAGGTAATACTTCCCGAATGTAAACAGCTACTTTATAGTTGAAAATAATTTTAGGCTTTCGGGCATCAATAGATTTTCGAAGGACTTTTATTCCTGTAATGTCTTCCTTATCAATATCAAGGATATGCGACGCTTTTTGCACCAAAATATCGTTGCGCTCTTCTTCTTTAAGTGAAATACGAAGCTGAAGTTCTTTTACCATGGGGCAAAATTAGGGAAATTTGAAATAGTAGCTAAAAGGAATTATTTTCTTTCATAGGTTAAAAACGTAAAGTCGAATTCATTTTTATCATCTTTTTTATGGAAAACTGAATTTGTTTCTTTCCAAATGGAGGTATCTACTTTTGGAAAAAAGGTGTCCGCAGGAAACGATGCGTGCACCCTAGTTAATTCTATTTTATCAGCAACTAAAATGGCTTGTTTGTAAATTTCACCACCACCAATTACAAAAGGTTGTGGGTCGCTGGCACTGGCTTTAATGGCGTCTTCTAAGGTATGAACCAAAATAACGCCTTCTGGAACCTGGTAGTTTGTATTTCTAGTAATAACTACGTGTGTTCTGTTTGGTAATGGTTTTGGAAAACTTTCAAAAGTTTTACGTCCCATAATAATATGGTGCCCGCTTGTAAGTGCTTTAAATCGTTTTAAGTCGTCACTTATGTGCCAAATCAATTTGTTGTGTTTGCCAATAGCATCGTTTTCGGCAGCAGCAACAATAATAGTAAGATTGGTAGCAGGGTTAATCGCTTTTTTTTTTAGTAAGGAAGCATCTTCTGGTAATTCTTGTTTAAGTTTTTCAATGCGTGCCTGTTGTTTGGCGACCAACTTGTTCAGTTGTTGTTGTTCCCAATCTTTACCCATAAATTTATGGGTGATAAAGACATTAAAAGCATGGTATAAAAATAAAAACAACCAAAATAGAATTGCAAACACAAACCAATTGGTGTCTAATGGTGTAAAGTTTTCACCAAAACCTAGACCTAAATTAAACAAGATTAAAAAAACAGAGCCTATAAGGAAAACTACAAAATGAATGTATAAACGCTTTTTTTGTTTGATGCGCTTTTGTGCATTTTGAATAAGTTCTAATTGGTCTTTGTCTATTTGTGGGATGTCTTTCTTTTTACCGAACATAATACTTGAAAATAATTTGTAAAGTTAATGCTTTTTGTCAATTCATAAATATTAATTAGAATCTTAATTGGGTTGGATTCTAGAAAAGCGTTTTTGGATAAAAGTGACTGATAATCAAACAAAAAGAATGATTTCTTATTGACGATTATATAATTAATATGCTGAAATAATTAACAACTTTAAATTTTTGTGAATTGATATTACTAAATTGATAATTCTTTGTTGTTTAATGTATTAAATACTTACGTCTGAGAAATAGTTTTATAAATTTGTAGCATAAAACAACACAAAAAATTAAATTATGGCTATTACGAAACAATATTTAAAAAGCAAACCAGTATGCAAAGTAACTTTTTCTATACTAGCAGAGGATGCTAAAAAAGTATCTGTTGTGGGAACTTTTAATGATTGGAATGCGAAAGCGGCACCACTTAAAAAATTGAAGAATGGTACTTTTAAAGGTACTGTAGACTTAGATCAAGATAAATCATATGAGTTTAAATACTTAGTAGATGGTGCATTTGTAAACGATGACGCTGCAGATGCTTATGTATGGAATGATTTTGCTTCAGCTGATAACAGCGTAGTAAATGTTTAGTTAAATCCTTAAATTAAACAAAAAGCGCTTTCATTTTTTTGAAAGCGCTTTTTTTATATAGCTACAACACCTTTAATATGTGGGTGTGGATTATAGTCTACCAAGGTGAAATCTTCAAAAGTAAAGTTAAAAATATCTTTTACTTCAGGGTTTAGTATCATTTTTGGTAGTGGTCTAATATCTCTGGAAAGTTGTAATTCCAATTGCTCATAATGATTGCTGTAAATATGGGCATCACCAAAAGTGTGGATGAATTCTCCAGCTTCATACCCACAAACTTGTGCCACCATCATAGTGAATAAAGCATAAGATGCAATGTTAAATGGTACACCCAAAAAGATATCGGCACTACGTTGATACAGTTGGCAGGATAGTTTTCCTTCGGCAACATAAAATTGAAAAAACGCATGGCAAGGCGGTAATGCAGCTTTACCATTGGCAACGTTTTCGCTAAAGCTTTTTGAGGTATCGGGCAATACTGAAGGATTCCAAGCAGAAACCAACATGCGTCTGCTATTTGGGTTGTTTTTTAAGGTGTCAATAACTTCTTTAATTTGGTCAATCTCATCGCTGTTCCAATTGCGCCATTGGTGTCCGTACACGGGACCTAAATCACCATTTTCATCAGCCCATTCATTCCAAATACGCACGCCATTTTCGGTAAGATATTTAATATTGGTATCGCCTTTTAGAAACCAAAGCAGTTCGTAAACAATCGATTTTAGATGTAGTTTTTTTGTGGTTACCATAGGAAAGCCTTCGCTTAAATCAAATCGCATTTGATAACCAAAAACACTTTTTGTACCAGTACCAGTGCGGTCTCCTTTTTCATTTCCGTTGTCTAAAACGTGTTTTACTAAGTCGTGATATTGCTTCATTTATTAATCTTTTCTTCGGAAATAAAAATATAAAAAGCATCAAAACTTAACGCTTCAAAGCCCAATATATTATTATAAAGTTATTAACTAAAATTGAAAGATTCCTGCTTCCTCAGGAATGTATTATCCAATAATCATGCCTGCAATTGTAGCAGAAACTAGTGAAGCAATACTACCACCTATAAGTGCCTTAATGCCAAATTGCGACAATGTTTTACGTTGCCCTGGTGCCAAGGAGCCAATGCCACCTATTTGAATGCCTATAGATGCAAAATTTGCAAAACCACACAACATATAAGTAGCCATAATAATTGATTTTTCGTAGTTTAAATGGGTTGCATTTGCAATGTCTTTTAAGTCCCTAAGTTGTATATAGCCTATAAATTCACTCGCGGCTATTTTAATGCCAAGTAGTTGGCCCATCATCATCATATCTTCTTTAGCAACACCAATTAACCACATTAATGGCGCAAAAACATAGCCTAAAACAAGTTCAATTGATAAATTTTGGTAACCTGTATTGTTAGCTATCCAGTTGTTTACAGATGAAATATCTCCCATCCAACCTAAAATACCATTAAACATGGCAATAAACGCCACAAAAACCAATAACATAGCGCCAACGTTTACGGCTAGTTTTAAACCTTCGGTAGTTCCATTTGCAATAGCATCTAGAAAGTTTGAGCCAATTTTTTCTTGTGAAACGGTAACATCGGTATTTATGTCTTCAGTTTGCGGGTATAGTATTTTTGAAATAACAATGGCGCCTGGAGCTGCCATAACGGAAGCTGCCAATAAATGTTTTGCGTAAAAGAGTCTTAATATAGGATCGTCACCACCTAAAAAGCCAATATAGGCAGCTAGTACAGCACCGGCAACGGTTGCCATACCGCCAATCATAACCAAAAGCATTTCAGATTTGTTCATTTTTTCTAAATACGCTTTAATTAAAAGAGGTGCTTCGGTTTGACCTAAAAAGATATTTCCCGCTACACTTAAACTTTCAGCTCCAGAAATTTTTAATGTTTTTGAAAGCAACCAAGCCATGGCTTTTACTACTTTTTGAATAATGCCTAGATAGAATAAAACAGAGGTTAATGCTGAGAAAAATATTATGGTTGGTAATACTTGAAAGGCGAAAATAAAACCAAAAGTGTCCATATCAACCACCAAACCTTCAAACAGGAATTTGCTGCCGGCTCTGGTGAAATCTAAAACGTTTACAAATAGACTGCCAACAAATTCGAAAATTGCTTTAATGAATTCAACCTTTAAAACGCCAATGGCTATCAAAAGTTGAAACGCTAAACCAATACCAACAATTTTCCAATCAATGGCTTTTCGGTTACTACTGAATAAAAAAGCTATAAAAATTAAAGAAACCATTCCTAAAGCACCGCGCCAAAGGCTGTTTATTGAAAAACCTTGACTGGGAATAATGGGTTTAGACTCTAAAGTAGTTGTTTCTTCTTGCTGTTCAGATATGGTAATATCAGAAGACTCTTTAATATTGTTTTTTAAAGAAGATTCGTTTGCAACTTCATTTAAAACAGTGTCTTGAACTGTTATTTTATCTTTGTCTTGTGCTGTTATTGGTGTAGTAAATACGAATAAGATGATGGCAATGGACAAAAATATTTTTTTCATAGGAAAGCGAAGTAAATAGATGCGTTATTCTCTTTTTGAAATTTCGTCGCGAATATGTGCTGCTTTTTCATAATCTTCATTAGCAACGGCTTCGTCTAGTAATGCGTGTAATTCCTGTAGTGTTTTTCCTTTAAAGCTTTCGCGTGGTGCATTTGGTTCCAGTTCATTGGCAATTAACTCGTCCATTAAAACACTGTCCTGAGCATCGTCTTCTTCCTCTTCTTTTTTAGGATTCACCTTTAAATAAATACCTGCTTTATCCAGAATGTTTTTATAAGTAAAAATAGGCGCATCAAAGCGCAGTGCCAAAGCAATAGCATCACTGGTTCTGGCATCTATGATTTCTTCAATTTTATCGCGTTCGCAAATTAAGCTAGAATAAAAAACGCCGTCTACCAATTTATGGATGATAACTTGTTTAACAACAATATCAAAACGGTCGGCAAAATTTTTAAATAAATCGTGTGTTAAAGGTCTTGGAGGTCGAATTTCTTTTTCTAAAGCAATAGCAATGGATTGAGCTTCAAAAGCACCAATAACTATAGGTAATTTTCGGTCGCCATCTACTTCGTTTAAAATCAATGCGTAAGCGCCGTTTTGGGTTTGGCTATAGGATATTCCTTTTATATTTAATCTAACTAAACTCATAAATTTATAAAAACGCAAAGAACTGTTTAAATTAGGACTTTACCAACTGCAAAGGCAGATTTAAAAATATAATGCTAATTTAAGCAGTTCTTTAAACAATACAAGTTATAAAAAAATAATTTATTGCTGCGCTTTAAAGGCTTTTAATTTTTCAATAAGTTCTGGTACTACCGTAAAAGCATCACCTACAACGCCGTAATCGGCAGCTTTAAAGAAAGGTGCTTCTGGGTCAGAGTTTATTACAACTTTTACTTTGGATGCATTAATACCAGCTAAGTGTTGGATAGCGCCCGAAATGCCTATGGCAATATATAAATTGGCAGCAACGGGTTTTCCTGTTTGCCCCACGTGTTCACCGTGAGGTCTCCAACCTAAATCTGAAACTGGTTTGGAACATGCGGTTGCAGCGCCTAGTACAGAGGCTAATTCTTCAATCATACCCCAGTTTTCTGGACCTTTTAATCCGCGACCTCCAGATACTACTATTTCTGCATCAGCAATACTTACTTTGTTGGATGCTTTATCAACCGATTCTACTTTTACACCTAAATCTGAAATTGTAGGCGAAAAATCTTCCGCGGAAGCGCTACCACTTTTTTCAACCAATCCAAACGAGTTATTTGAAACGCCCACAATTTTAACATCTGTGTTTATGGTTAATGTTTCAAAAGCTTTATTAGTGAAAGCAGGACGTTTTACGGTAAAAGGTGATGTGCTTGAAGGTGCTTCAATAACGTTTGAAGCGTAACCAGCATTTAAACCTACCGCTAAAAGTGGTGCTACATATTTACTGTTAGCGCTAGAACTTAAAACGACTACTTTTGTGCCTTCTTTTTCTGCGGCTTGTTGAATGGCTTCGGTATAACCTTTAGCATTAAAAGCGTCTAATTGTGGGTTTGAAACTTTTAAAACTTTATCAACGCCGTAGTTGCCTAGTTCTGAAACATCGTTAGCGTTTATTGTAATGGCTGTAACTGTAGTGCCCAATTGGTCGGCAACAGCTTTGGCATATGAAGCCACTTCAAAAGCTATTTTTTTAAATTTTCCTTGTTCTGATTCTGTATATACTAAAACTGACATAATTTTTTCTTTTGTCATCCTGAACTTGTTTCAGGATCTTATTATTACTTTCTTATTCAACGCGGATTCCAGCTTTCGCAGGAATGACAAATTAAATAACCTTTGCTTCGTTATGAAGTAGGCTAACCAACTCATCTAAATTATCGGGTGATACTAATTTTACAGCGCCTTTTGGAGCTGGTTTTTCAAACTTAACAGAAGATGTTTCGTTATTTGCGTCAACAGGATCTAAAACGGTTAAAGGTTTTTGGCGCGCCATCATGATCCCACGCATGTTTGGAATGCGTAAATCGCTTTCTTCTACCAAACCTTTTTGTCCGCCAATTACCAAAGGCAAAGAGGTAGATACTGTTTCTTTTCCGCCGTCAATTTCTCTAATTGCCGTTGCTTTGTTTCCGTCAACTTCCAAATTAATGCAGTTGTTTACAAAGTTTGCGTTTATTAATCCTGCAATCATACCAGGTACCATACCGCCGTTATAATCGATGGATTCACGACCTGCAATTACCAAATCGTAACCGCCATCTTTAGCAACATGCGCTAATTGTTTAGCCACTGAAAAACCATCGGTAGCTGCTGTGTTTACACGTATGGCAGCATCAGCGCCTATAGCCAAAGCTTTGCGTAAAGTAGGTTCGGTTTCTGCACCGCCAACATTAATTACAGTAACGTTAGCGCCTTGTTTTTCCTTAAACCACATGGCTCGGGTTAAACCAAATTCATCGTTTGGGTTAATTACAAATTGTACCCCTGTGGTGTCAAATTTCGTATCACCTTCAGTAAAATTAATTTTAGATGTGGTGTCTGGAACATGACTTATACATACTAATATCTTCATTTTTTTTATTTTTATTTTATTATTTTGAATATTATTAAAATTTGGGAAGAAAGTCGATATTTTAAAAAATAATACTGCTTACTACCACTGAAAACTGTTTACTTTTTTAACAGGTTACGAAGTTAATTATTTTATTCTGAATATTTACTATGCACGCATAATAAATTTTAAATAAATCTTTTAAAAAGGTAAGTCTTTTATTGTTATTTTTGCAACTCGTGTTAAAATATATTAAATGAAGACAATTCAATTTAGAGAGGCTATTTGCGAAGCAATGAGCGAAGAAATGCGCAGAGATGAAAGCGTTTACTTAATGGGTGAAGAAGTAGCAGAGTATAATGGTGCTTACAAAGCATCAAAAGGAATGTTAGATGAATTTGGACCAAAACGTGTTATCGACACGCCAATCGCAGAGCTTGGTTTTGCGGGTATAGCCGTAGGGTCTACTATGACGGGAAACAGACCTATTGTAGAGTACATGACTTTCAACTTTTCTCTAGTTGGTATTGACCAAATTATAAATAATGCTGCAAAAATCAGACAAATGTCTGGTGGGCAGTTTAAATGTCCTATTGTTTTTCGTGGGCCAACAGCCTCTGCAGGACAATTAGGTGCAACACACTCACAAGCTTTTGAAAGTTGGTTTGCCAACACGCCAGGTTTAAAAGTTATTGTGCCATCCAATCCATACGATGCAAAAGGATTGTTAAAAGCTGCAATTCGTGATGATGACCCAGTTATTTTTATGGAAAGTGAGCAAATGTATGGGGATAAAGGCGAAGTGCCAGAAGGAGAGTATATTATTCCAATAGGGGTGGCTGATGTTAAAAGAGAAGGAACAGATGTTACCATTGTATCTTTTGGGAAAATTATTAAAGAGGCTTACAAAGCAGCAGAAGAGCTTGAAAAAGAAGGCATTTCATGTGAAATTATAGATTTACGTACCGTGCGTCCTCTAGATAAAGAAGCTATTTTAAAGTCGGTTAAGAAGACCAACCGATTGGTAATTTTGGAAGAAGCATGGCCTTTTGGAAACGTTTCAACAGAAATAACATATATCGTACAAGCTGAAGCATTCGATTATTTGGATGCTCCTATAGTAAGAATAAATACCGGGGATACACCAGCAGCATATTCGCCAGTTTTACTTGAAGAATGGTTGCCAAACAGCGATGAGGTTGTTAAAGCCGTGAAAAAAGTATTATACAAATAAATTAACAATTTTTACGTTATATAAACTTCATTAACACCCCTGTTAATGAAGTTTTTTTATATTATGAACATAAAACTACTACTCGCTTTATTCTTCTTCGGAATTATTTCCACATTCGCTCAAACCAAAGTTAGTGGTTATGTGTTTGATGAAAATAATCAACCCATTTCATTTGCCAATGTTTTATTCAAAGGTTCCACACAAGGCACCATTACTGATGAAAACGGGAAATTTTATCTAGAATCTTCTACTACTTGGAACGATTTAATAATTTCTTTTTTAGGGTACGAAACCTTAAATGTTTCTTTAACAAAAAAAGTAAATTACGATTTAAAATTTGTTCTAAAGGAAGAAGCGGCGCAGTTAAGTCAGGTGTTCATTGTGGCAGGGAAACAATCTAAAAAGAATAATCCTGCCATTGATTTGCTTCGTAAAATATGGGAGCATAAACGAAAAAATGGCTTAAAACATTTTAAGCAGTTCGAATACAATAAATACGAAAAGGTAGAATTTGACATCAATACCATCGATAGTGCGCTTATAAAAAGCAAATTGTTTAGAGGTATGGAATTTGTTTTTAATGAAGTTGATACCTCAAAAGTTACCGGAAAAACCTACTTGCCTATATTTATTAATGAAGCCGTTTCAACAGTATATGGCGATAATGTTATTAATAAAGAAAAGGAAGTTTTAAAAGGTAATAAAAATTCCGGATTTAGTGATAATCAAATCATTATAGATTTTGTTGGCGATTTATACTCCGATTATGATATTTACGATAATTACCTAAAGTTTTTTGATAAAAGTTTTGTGAGCCCGCTGTCAAGAACGGGAATAAACACTTATAATTATGTTTTAAAAGACAGTGCATATATAGATAATAAATGGTGCTACAATATTATATATTACCCAAGGCGTAAAAACGAGCTGACTTTTAAAGGTGATTTTTGGGTAGCCGATACCACTTATGCCATAAAAGAAATTAATCTTCAGGCATCTAAAAGTGCCAATATCAACTGGGTAAAAGAAATTTACATTGAGCAGGAATTTGAAGTTTTAAATGATTCTATTTTTCTTGTGAAACGCGATTATATGATGAGTGATTTTGCCTTTAACAAAAAGGAGAAGTCTAGAGGTATTTATGGTAAACGAACCACTTTATATGATAATTATAAATTCGATATTGAAAAAGACAAGAAGTTCTATGACACTGAAGTTTATAATTACGACAAAGATGTGTACGATCGAGACGATAATTTTTGGGCTGAAAACCGCTTAGAAGCTTTAAATAAAGATGAAAAAGGGGTTTATAAAATGTTGGACACCTTAAAAACCGTAAAAAAATTTAAAAGACTTTATAACTTAGGAAGCATTTTAGCATCAGGATACATTGAGTTTAATGAATTGCCATTAGATTACGGTCCTATTTTTTCAACCTTTGGTTTTAATGAAGTAGAGGGTTTACGATTACGAGCCGGTGGGCGCACTTACTTTGGTAAAAACGACCTGTGGCGTTTGGAGGGTTTTTTAGCTTATGGTTTTAATGACGATAAATTTAAATATGGCATTTCAGGAAAATGGTTAATTGATAAAAAGAACCGATTTATTATTTCTGGAGGAAACAGGCGCGATGTTGAACAAACCGGTGCAAGCTTAACCACCAGTACCGATGTTTTAGGCAGAAGTTTAGCATCATCTTCAGTGGTTGGAACGGGAGTAAACGATAAATTAACCTCCATAAACTTAACCAGTTTAGCTATTGAAATGGAGCCTTGGAGAAATCTTATTTTTAGAATGGGCGCCAATTATAGAACGCTATCATCGGCTTCACCAACTTTCAGTTTAGATTATAACACGCCAACAGGGGTGGAATCTGAAATTAAGCAATACGAATCTACTTTTTCGGTGTCGTATTTTCCAAAGCGAAAAATGACGGGTTTTGGTGTAGAACGTTTGAATGCGAATGATGATTATGCGAGTATTTTTGCTCAAGTAAGTCGTGGCGATAAAAGTTTGTTTAATAGCGATTTTGATTATACCAAGGTTCAGTTTTCATACATTCAGCCATGGTTAGTGGGTGGTTTTGGTCGGTTAACAACTACTGTTGAAGCAGGCAAAACTTTTGGAGAAGTCCCATTAGGTTTATTAAGTCCCATTCCAGGGAATCAATCGTATTTCTCAATTTACAACACATTTTCCCAGTTAGATTTTTACGAGTTTGTGTCAGATACCTATACGTCATTACAATTAGAGCATAATTTCAATGGGCGCTTTTTCTCTAGAATTCCATTCTTAAGAAAATTGAACCTTCGTGAAATTGTAGGTATACGTGGTGTTTGGGGCGATGTGTCGCAAGAAAATAAAGATTTAAATGCTTCCGGATTAATTTATCAATCTCCAAACGAAAAAATGTATTACGAATATAGTTTTGGTGTTGGTAATATTTTTAAAGTATTTAGAATAGACTTCAATTTTAGAGGTAATTATTTAGATGAAGTTCAAAACCCTAATGCACGTAAGTTTGGTGTCACAGGGTCCTTTGGGTTTCATTTTTAATTAAATAAAAGAAGTTAGATTGCTTAAATTGATTTTTTCAACTGTAAAAAATGAATTAACAACAAAAAGTAACTGTTTAACAAATTTTTATGACGAATTGGTTTGTTGAAATAGTCAAGTAATATAATTTTACCGCCTTTATGAAGAAGGTATTATCTAAACATTTTCTTTTTTTAGTATTCCTATGCTTTAGTGGGCTAGTTTCTGCGCGCACTATTTCCATAAGTAATGTTTCACAATTTTCTTATCTAAAAAAATATGTACAGGTATTAGAAAGTAATGCCGATACAGTTAAGCAAGATTTAGAAATTGCTACAACTTCAATTGAACGTCTATTAGAAATCAAAATTACCGAAGTTGAAATTGAAGAAAGCTTAAATTTTCATTCTAAAAAAACGGCGCCAAATACAGCTGTAATTCCCTTTTCAATTGCTTTACAGCAGCCATTTCATATTTATAAAAAAGACAAGTCGAATACCGAGTCTTTTAATTTTTACATTCCCAACAAGCGGTATATTACATACCAAGTATTCCGAATTTAGAATTTTATTTGTGTAGTCCTTAAACTACTCGTGTTACATGCCATCCTTTTAGCCAAAAAGGGATGCTTAACCTGTTTCTTTACCTAAAAACAAATAAAATTTTATCATTATCATGAAAAGTAAAATGCTTTTAATAACGGGGCTTTGTGCCTTGTTTATATATACAAGTTGTGAATCAAAAAAAGAAAAGAAAGAAAAAGACGTTGCGTTTTTAATAACCAATCCTATAAAACTTGACACCACCATTACAAAAGATTATGTATGCCAAATACATGCTGTTAGGCATATAGAAGTTAGAGCTTTAGAAAAAGGCTACCTAAAAGAAATTTTTGTTGATGAAGGACAGTTTGTAAAAAAAGGCCAAAAAATGTTCAACATTATGCCTAATATTTATCAAGCCGAATTACAAAAATCCAAAGCAGAAGAACAAGCTGCAAACATAGAATACCAAAACACAAAACTATTATCCGATAGTAATGTGGTTTCCAAAAACGAATTAAGTATGGCACAAGCCAACTTAGAAAAAGCCAGGGCAGAAGTAGCTCTAGCACAAACTCACTTAGGGTTTACTGATATTAGAGCACCTTTTGATGGGATTATGGACCATTTGGAAGCGCGCGAAGGCAGCTTGCTTGATGAGGGCGAACTGCTTACCACATTGTCTGATAACAGTAAAATGTGGGTGTATTTTAACGTACCCGAATCGGAATATTTAGATTATATCATCAGTAAAAATAAAGAGGATTCCAAAAATGTGAGTCTGTTAATGGCAAATAACAAACCATTTCTTCATGATGGTATTGTAGAAACCATTGAAGGTGAATTTAATAATGAAACCGGAAATATTGCTTTTAGAGCTACCTTCCCAAATCCAGAAGGTATTTTAAGACATGGTGAAACAGGAAGCATTCTTATGAAGGTGCCTTATAAAGATGCTATCATCATTCCTCAAAAAGCCACTTTCGAAATTTTAGATAAAAAATACGTTTTTGTAATAGGTAATGATAACGTTGTTAAACAACGCGAAATTACCATTAAAGGCGAACTGCCTAATTTATTCATTATAGAAAAAGGGTTGTCTGTAACCGATAAAGTGTTATTGGAAGGTATCCGAATGGTTAAAAACGGAGAAAAAATCCAAACCAAGTTTGAAAAACCAGAATCGGTATTGCAACATTTAGATATGTACGCAGAGTAATCAAAAACCCTTAATCTTAAAAAAATGTTTAGTAAATTTATACATAGACCGGTATTGGCTATCGTCGTATCGGTAATCATTGTTTTTACGGGTTTGCTGGCCTTGAAGCAATTGCCCATTTCTCAATTTCCCGAAATATCACCAACCACGGTAAATATATTTATAGCCTACCCGGGCGCAAGTGCCGATGTGTTGGTGAAATCAACGCTTATTCCTTTGGAAACCGCCATTAATGGTGTGGAAGGCATGCGTTACATCGCTTCCGATGCTACCAGTGCGGGTGAAGGAACCTTACGTATTATTTTTGAACCTGGTACAGACCCCAACCAAGCGGTGGTTAGGGTGAAAACGCGTGTAGACCAAGTAATGCCAAACCTTCCAGAATTAGTGCAGCGTGAAGGTGTTGTAATTACACCCGTGCAACCAAGTATGCTTATGTATGTGAACTTGTATAGCAAGGCGAAAAATGACGACGAAAAATTCTTGTACAACTACGCATATACCAAAATAGTACCCGAAATACAGCGTATTAAAGGTATTGCCAGTGCACAAATTTTAGGAAGCCGTAAGTACGCCATGCGTGTTTGGTTAAAGCCAGATAGAATGCGTGCTTATAATGTGTCGGCTGAAGAAGTCCTAAAAGCGATGGACGAACAAAGCGTTATTGCTCGACCTGGTAGATTGGGGCAGAGTTCTGGTAAAAAATCACAATCGCTGGAGTATGTTTTGGTTTATAAAGGCCGATATAATGAACCAGATGAATACAAAGAAATCATTATTAGAGCCAATGAAGAAGGAGAAATTTTAAGGCTGAAAGATCTAGCCGATGTAGAATTAGGAAGCGAATTCTTCGATATTTATTCCAATTTAGATGGGCATCCTTCTGCATCCATCGTTTTAAAACAAACCTTTGGTAGTAATGGTAGTGATGTTATCAATGAAGTAAAGGCGAAATTGGAAGAATTAAAAACCGAATTACCGCCAAATGTGGACTATAAAATTGGGTACGACGTATCAAACTTTTTAAATGCGTCCATCGAGCAGGTGCTTCATACGTTAAGAGACGCTTTTATACTTGTTGCCATTGTGGTATTTATATTTTTGGGCGATTGGCGTTCTACGCTTATCCCAATTATTGCGGTGCCTGTATCGTTAATTGGGTCGTTCTTCATTATGCAAATGTTCGGGCTTTCGGTAAACTTAATCACTTTATTTGCATTGGTATTGGCTATTGGTATTGTGGTTGATAATGCCATTGTAATTGTAGAAGGGGTTCACGTAAAAATGTCCGAAGAAAACCTGTCTCCTTATAAAGCATCACAAGCAGTTTTAACCGAAATGGGTGGCGCTATTGTTGCCATTACTTTGGTTATGGTATCGGTGTTTATACCAATTTCGTTCATGACTGGGCCTGTGGGTGTTTTTTACAGACAGTTTTCAATCACCATGGCTGGGTCTATTATAATTTCAGCAGTTGTAGCGCTTACGTTAACTCCGGTTTTATGTGCTATTCTGCTTAAAAATAATCATGGGCAACCCAAAAAGAAAACACCCATTGATAAGTTTATAGATTGGTTTAATCGCAAGTTTGATAAACTTACAGGGCGTTATGTTGACTTTTTAAAATTGATTGTAAACCGAAGAGTCATCACTTTCGGAATATTAATAGCGTTCTGTATTGGTATATTCTTTTCAAACCAAGTGTTACCGGCAGGTTTTATTCCGGGAGAAGATCAAGGGATGATTTACGCCATCATTCAAACACCTCCAGGTTCTACTTTAGAACGTACCAACGATGTGGCACGCAAACTTCAAAAGCTATGTGAAGAAATTGAAGGTGTAGAGTCTGTGTCCTCATTAGCGGGTTATGAAATTATGACCGAAGGTCGCGGTTCCAATGCAGGTACTTGTCTTATCAACCTAAAACCATGGTCCGAACGTAAACATTCTGTGCATGAAATCATGGAAGAATTGGAAGAAGAAAGTAAAAACTTGGGCGCTGTTATAGAGTATTTCGAGCCGCCAGCGGTTCCCGGTTTTGGATCTTCGGGTGGATTCTCCATGCGTTTGTTAGATAAAACCAATTCAACCGATTATCATGAGTTTGAGAAAATAAACAACCATTTCTTGGATGCATTAAAAAAGCGTAAAGAACTAACAGGTGTGTTTACGTTTTATGCTGCAAACTATCCACAATATGAGTTGATTATAAATAATAAAGCGGCAATGCAAAAGGGTGTTTCTATTGGAAATGCTATGGAAAACTTAAACATTCTTATTGGTAGTACCTATGAACAGGGGTTTATTAAGTTCGACAGGTTCTTTAAAGTATATACCCAAGCAGCACCGGAATATCGAAGACTTCCATCGGATTTAGAAAAACTTTTTGTTAAAAATGAAGCGGGTGACATGGTGCCTTATTCCGCATTTATGAAAGTTGAAAAAAGATTGGGGCCTAACGAAATTACACGTTACAATTTATATAATTCCGCTGCTATTTGTGGGTTGCCAGCTTCAGGTTATACCAGTGGCGATGCTATTAATGCGATAAAAGAAGTAGCTAAAGAAAATTTACCCTTAGGTTATGATATCGCTTGGGAAGGCTTGTCCTATGATGAAGCCTCCAGAGGTAATGAATCCTTATACATTTTTATTGTGGTATTAATTTTTGTGTACTTGGTACTTGCGGCACAATACGAAAGTTTCATGCTGCCATTAGCGGTTATATTATCGTTGCCCGTGGGTATTTTCGGGTCGTTTATATTGCTACAGTTTATGGGGCTTGCAAACGATGTGTATGCCCAAATTGGTATGATTATGTTGGTGGGGCTTTTAGGTAAAAATGCGGTGTTAATTGTAGAATTTGCAGTCCAGAAACACCGTGCAGGGGCAACAATATTGGAAGCATCCATTGAAGGTGCTAAAATGCGATTCCGCCCCATTTTAATGACGTCCTTTGCTTTTATTACAGGTTTAATTCCGTTGGTGGTGGCAACGGGTGCTGGTGCCATTGGTAACAGAACTATTGGAGGTTCAGCACTAGGGGGAATGCTTATTGGTACGCTTGCAGGTGTCATTATCATCCCTGGTTTATATTACTTTTTTGCAACTATTTCCGATGGACGCGATTTAATTAAAAATGAACATCACGAACCAATGTCAGAAGAATTGATGCGTATGAGCGAAAGTGAAAGTAAATTGAAGAAAATTAATAAGCTTCTTAAAAAACTATTAAAAAGAACTGAAAATGAATAATATAAAAAACCAGGTGCTTCCCAACAAAAAATTATGGTTGGTTGGTGTCATTATCATAGCCATATTTTATTCTTGTGTGCCAGCTATTCAGGTGGTTCAAGAAAATAAGGAAGTTCCCAATCAATTTGATACGCAGTCTATAGATACTACAAATACAGCATCCGTAAAATGGAAAGATTATTTTACCGATCCGTATTTAAATGAATTGATAGAAACGGCTTTAAAAAATAATCAAGAATTGAAAATTACGCTTCAGGAAGTGGAAATTGCCAGAAACGAAGTAAAAGCCAAAAAGGGGGAATATTTGCCTTTTGTAGATTTTCAAGCGGGTGCTGAAACCGAAAAAGTTGGTAGATTTACCAGTCAAGGAGCCAATGATGCCAATACCGAAATTGAACCAGGAAGAGAATTTCCAGAGCCTTTGCCTAGCTACAATTTAGGACTACAAGCAAGATGGGAATTGGATGTTTGGAAAAAACTTCGAAATGCTAAAAAAGCAACGTATCAGCGTTACATCGCTTCTGTTGAAGGCCAAAATTTTTTGGTTACCAACTTAATTGCTGAAATAGCAAATTCATATTATGAGTTGCTAACTATTGATAATCAGCTATCTATTGTAGAAGAAAATATAGATATTCAAAGTAATGCTTTAAAAATAGTGAATCTTCAAAAGCAAGCAGCACGTGTTACCGAGTTGGCTGTACAACGTTTTGAAGCTGAGGTGTTACATACACAAAGTCTTCAATACGATATTAAACAGCAAATTACGGAGACCGAAAATAAAATTAATTTTTTAGTAGGAAGATTTCCGCAGCCCATTTTAAGAAGCTCAGCGTCTTTTTACAATTTAGTTCCAGAAAGTTTATCGGTAGGTGTTCCGTCGCAATTATTGGAAAACCGACCCGATGTTAGGCAGGCGGAAATGGAATTGGAAGCTTCCAAGTTGGACGTAAAAGTTGCAAAAGCTAGGTTTTTTCCATCTTTAGGCATTTCGGCAGGAATTGGTTTAGAGGCATTTAATTTGTCGTATATAACAAAAACACCTGAATCTTTATTTTACTCGGTTGTAGGTGATATTGCAGGACCATTGATCAATAGAAATGAAATAAAAGCATTGTATTTTAATGCGAATGCAAAACAATTACAAGCAGTTTATAATTATGAACGTACCGTGTTGAACGCTTATCTTGAGGTTGCTAATCAACTCTCAAACATTAGCAATCTTGAGAAAAGCTATCATTTGAAATCGCTTAAGGTTGATGCACTTACACGTTCTATTGATATTTCTAACACGCTTTTTAAATCGGCAAGAGCAGATTATATGGAAGTATTGCTAACACAACGCGATGCTTTAGAATCTAAATTTGAACTTGTTGAAACCAAAAAAGCACAAATGAATGCCGTGGTTAATATGTACCGCGCTTTAGGTGGTGGTTGGAATTAAAAGTATCTTACTATAATAGTAATAAAATTAATCCTCACAAGTAATCGATCTTGTGAGGATTACTAATTTGAATACATGGGTTTACATTCATATATTATGCTGAAAAAAATATTTGTTTTATCTAAAGAATTAATAACATAAAAACAACATTGTTTTTTGTTGCTTAACGCATAGGTGTTCAGTATCTTTGTGCGTATAATAAGAAATAAAAATATGAGTGAAAATACCCCATTAACTTTTGATGTATTGATAGAAATACCTAAAGGCAGTAGAAATAAATACGAATATGATTTCGCATTACATAAAATCCGTTTTGACAGAACTTTATTTTCATCTATGATGTATCCAGGCGACTATGGTTTTATTCCTGAAACTTTAGCCCTAGATAAAGATCCATTAGATGTACTTGTTTTAGGTATTGAACCAACTTTCCCCATGGTTGTAATGGAAGTAAAGCCAATTGGCGTTTTTTATATGACTGATGAAAAAGGTCCAGATGAAAAAATTATCTGTGTACCCGTTTCAGATCCAGTATGGAGTAACAGAGAGGATATTTCAGAGTTAAACCCGCACCGTCTTAAAGAAATTGAACACTTTTTCCAAGTTTATAAAGATTTAGAAGAAAAGAAAGTTGATGTTGGTGGTTGGGGAGATGCTAAAGAAGCTGTTAGAATTTACCACGAATGTGTGAAGCGCTATGATGAAAGTGATCACAAGAAAAAAAGAACATTTACCATCTAAATTATTAGATTGTCAATAAATCGAATAAAAAATGAACCATCTTTAATTTAAGGTGGTTTTTTTTATCACTTATATTTTCCTATTTTTAGCTCCATTAAAAAATATTTAATCAATAACTAACTAAATTTATATGGAATTAATAGTGAAATTTTTACCGCTTTTTGGGGTTTTGGCATTAGCATTTGTGTTTATAAAAAGTGCTTGGGTAACTAAGCAAGACCAAGGGAATGAGCGCATGATAAAAATTGCAAAAAACATTGCCGATGGCGCCATGTCTTTTTTAAAAGCAGAATATAAAATTTTATCAGTTTTCGTAATAGCCGTAGCAGTTTTATTGTTTTTTAAAGGAACAAATGAAGCAGGTTCTAACGGTATGGTTGCTGTCTCTTTCATAGTTGGTGCTATTTGTTCGGCATTAGCTGGTTTTATAGGGATGAAAGTGGCCACCAAAGCTAACGTAAGAACCACAAGTGCAGCAAGAACGTCCTTAGGAAAAGCCTTAGAAGTGGCATTTGCAGGAGGAGCCGTAATGGGGTTGGGCGTTGTTGGTTTAGGTGTTTTAGGTTTGAGTGGGTTGTTTATGATTTATAGCGGTCAAGGTTGGGATATTAATGAAGTGCTTAATGTGCTTTCAGGATTTTCACTTGGTGCATCTTCCATAGCATTATTTGCCCGTGTTGGTGGCGGTATTTACACCAAAGCTGCCGATGTAGGTGCCGATTTAGTAGGAAAAGTAGAGGCAGGAATTCCGGAAGACCACCCGTTAAACCCTGCAACCATTGCAGATAACGTAGGAGATAACGTAGGTGATGTTGCTGGTATGGGAGCCGATTTATTTGAGTCGTATGTAGGTTCCATTATTGGTACCATGGTTTTAGGAGCCATTTTTACGGCTTTACCTGAGTTTCAGGCTTCTTTTGATGGATTAGGTGCCGTGTATTTACCGTTGGTATTGGCTGCTGTTGGAATTATCATGTCTATCATCGGAACATTTTTTGTAAAAGTAAAAGATGGAGGGAACCCACAAACAGCCTTAAATATTGGTGAATTCGGTTCGGCAGGTTTAATGGTGGTTGCATCTTATTTCATTATAAACCAAATGCTTCCAGCTTCATGGAATTTTGAGGGTATTGAATATTCTTCTATGGGCGTATTTTGGGCAACTATAGCTGGTTTAGTAGCTGGTTTAGCTGTGGGTAAAGTAACTGAATATTATACAGGTACAGGGAAAGGTCCTGTAAATTCCATTGTAAAACAATCTGAAACAGGCGCAGCAACAAATATTATTGCTGGTTTAGGTATTGGTATGATGTCTACTATGGTTCCTATTTTATTAATTGCTGCCGCTATATTGGTATCCCATCATTTTGCTGGTTTATATGGTATAGCAATTGCTGCGGTAGGTATGTTGGCAAATACGGGCATACAATTAGCAGTTGATGCTTACGGACCAATTTCTGATAACGCAGGTGGTATTGCTGAAATGGCTGAGCTACCTAAAGAAGTTAGAGAACGTACCGATAAATTGGATGCTGTTGGAAATACTACGGCCGCTATTGGTAAAGGTTTTGCTATCGCATCAGCAGCATTGACAGCATTGGCATTATTTGCCGCATTTATGCATACAGCAAATGTAAAAGCTATTGACGTGTCTAAACCAGATATTATGGCTGGTTTATTAATAGGTGGCATGTTGCCATTCGTATTCTCAGCCTTGTCTATGAATGCGGTTGGGCGTGCTGCTATGGCAATGATTGAAGAAGTGCGTCGTCAATTTAGAGATATACCACAGTTAAAAGCAGCATTAGAAGTCATGCGTAAGTATGATTCTGATATGAGTAAGGCTTCAAAAGAAGATAGAGCCATTTTTGATGCTGCCGATGGATATGCTGAATATGATAAATGTGTTGCTATTTCAACAAAAGCATCTATTAAGGAAATGGTATTACCCGGATTGTTAGCTATTGCAGTACCTGTTGCCGTAGGGTTTATAGGAGGTGCTGAAATGTTAGGTGGTTTACTTGCAGGTGTTACCACCTGTGGGGTACTTATGGCAATCTTCCAATCGAATGCTGGTGGTGCTTGGGACAATGCTAAAAAAACGATTGAGGAACAAGGAAAAAAAGGAACCGATGCCCATAAAGCAGCGGTTGTAGGAGATACGGTAGGAGATCCTTTTAAAGATACATCAGGGCCTTCATTAAATATCTTATTGAAATTAATGTCTGTTGTGGCACTGGTTATTGCTCCAAGTATAGCTTTGAGTTCCGAGGTTGTTACAGCTTATGTGTCAGATAACACTCCAGAAATTGTTGAAATTACCAAAGAAGTGAAAGTTGATATGTACAACAACGAAGATGGTACTGTAAAAGCTATTGTTACTACTGTTATTACAAATAATGGAGAAAAGATAACAAGTTATGAGACTTTCAAGGGTGAAGAAGCTGAAGTAAAAGCAAGTATTGAGGCTTTTAAAGAAAACCAAAGCGAGGACACTATTGTAAATTAGCTTACTGCTTTTAATTGAAATAAAAGAAGCCACGCCAAAAGCGTGGTTTCTTTTTTACATAAATTTCTTTTTTTTCGTTTTAATTAATAAAACTTCTTATCTTTGAACTGGTTAACCAATTTGGTTATCCAATTAAGCTTAAAGACATATGAATAATCGAATTTTAATTTTATTGCTTTTGTTAGTTTGTAATGTTCATGCACAATATGTTACAACAAATTCTGAACTTACTAGCGCCATAAGTGCTGCTACTGCAGGTACCACAATTACGCTAAAGAATCAAACTTGGACTAATGTTCAAATAAGTATAAACAAAAATGGAAATTCGGCTAACCCCATTACCATTAAAGCAGAAACCCCTGGAAGTGTATTTTTTGAAGGTGCAACCAACGTGAAATTAGGAGGGAGCTATATTTATTTTGAAGGTGTTGTGTTTCAAAATCCACCAGCTTCGGTAAGTACAGGTACTCCGATAATGGATTTTAGAGCATCGAGTACAGATTGTAATAATTGCAAAGTTACCAATATCAAAATAGACGCTTTCAACCAAGGTGCCTCCCAGCAAACGAGTGTATTTAAATGGATATTATTGCGGGGTTCAAATAATGAAGTAAGTTACTCTTCATTTCTTGGAAAACACGGTGTGGGCAGTATCATTAATGATAATAGAGACTCTTCTAACCCTAATTATCATAAAATACACCACAATTATTTTGCGAATAGAACACCTCAAGGTACTTCTGCCGTTAATGATAATAATGATCAAGACGCTATAAGAATTGGTAACAGTTCAACATCATTATCAAATTCTTTTACGGAAGTTTATGACAATTATTTTTACAATTTTGTTGGTGAAATTGAAGTAATCTCTAACAAGAGTGGAAGTAATAAGTACTATAATAATACATTCGCAGATTATTCAGGGGCATTAACTTTAAGACATGGAGATAATTGTGAGGTTTATAATAACTTCTTTTTGGCCAATGGCCACTCTTTTAGTGGTGGCGTTCGGGTGATGGGTGAAAACCATAAAATTTACAATAATTATATTGAAGGCACCGTGGCTAAATATCCAAATAATTCGTCTACTAACGGTCTTGCAGGTATTAATATCCATAACGGTATATTAAATAGTGCTTTAAATGGATATTACCAAGTGAAAAATGCAACTATAATAAATAACACTTTTGTTAATTGTGATTTGGGTATAAGAGTTGGTGCTACATTTAATTCTACTCAAGATCAACCGCCTCTTAATGTAGTAATAGGCAACAATATCATGTATCAAAACACTAACAGAGCGATTCAGGTTACCACTCAGTTAACAGGAGCGTCTTCAAAGTATGAGAATAATATAAAACAAAACGGTACATTCGATTCGTTTGGGTCTGTAACCGCGTCGGGTAATAGTAATGTTACTTCAGGGTTATTAGCTTCAGGTACCGATATTTATAATATAGTTGCGGGAAGTGTAGCGATAGATTACGGGGCTGGTTCTTATGCGTTTTTAACAAAAGACATTCTTGGTGGCAACAGAGAAGTAGCTTTTGATGCTGGTGCAGAAGAATATGGTGCTGGCGGAACAATTGTACCTTACAAACAATCGGATGTAGGAGTTAAAGTTGGTTTTGGAGCATCAGGTACTTTATCAATAGGTGATAATGTAAAGAAACCATCTAACATTAAGGTGTATCCTGTGCCAACAAAAGATGAATTGATAATTTCATCCTTAAATAAAAATATAGGAACTATTGAGATATTTGATATTACTGGTAAGTTATTGATGAAAAAGACCAATAATTCTACACTGGCAAAAATTAATGTAAGTACCTTTTCAAAAGGAATCTACATACTTAAAGCCGATGATTTTAAAAGCCGTTTTGTTGTAGAATAATTAAAACAACCTGTTTGTGAAACCCAAGATAAATTACAAACAGACAGATTTTTTTAATCTTTATGATTAAATGAGTTAACAAACACTTAAAAAAAAGCCACAATTTTTGTGGCTTTTTTTTACCTTAATCCCCATGAATTATTATGATATAACTACATTAGGTATCGCATTTGGTTTGGGGCTGTTGGTAGGCCTACAGCGCCAACGGGATGACGATAAAATGGCTGGGGTTAGAACCTTTACCATTATATCCATATTGGGGGTTGTTGCTGGATTTCTGAACGAGTCTTATCATAACCCATTTATTTTACCTGTTTTAGGGCTTTCATTAGCATTAATATTGGTGGTTGCTAATTTGATAAAAAGCAAAAATAATCAAGATGCCGGAATAGGGCAGACCACCGAAGTCGCTGCTTTATTAATGTTTGCTATTGGAGCTTATCTTGTTTTAGGAAGTCGAGTGATTGGTGTGATGATGGGAGCATCCTTAGCCATTTTATTATACCTAAAAGAACATCTTCATGATTTTATAGAACGATTGACCCAAAAGGATTTATCTGCAATTTTCACTTTGGTGGCCATTAGTATGATTGTGCTTCCTATTCTTCCTAACGAAACCTATGGGCCTTATGATGTGCTTAATCCAAGAAATATTTGGTGGATGGTAACACTTATAGTGGGTATTAGTGTGGTGGGATATTTTATTTACAAATTTGTGGGGAAGAATACCGGCATCATTTCCAATGGTATTTTAGGTGGACTTATTAGCAGTACGGCAACAACCGTTAGCTATGCACGAAAAACTTCAAAAACTAAATCAATTAGTAAAATTGCAGCGTTTATTATTACCGTGGCATCATTAGTGTCAATGGTAAGAATATTGATTGAAGTAGGGGTTGTTGTTCCCGAAAAATTGGCTATTATTGCAGTGCCTATTGGCGCTGAGATCATTATAATGATCATTATCGCTATATCTTTATTTTATTTAATCAATAAAGAAGAATCGGATTCTGATATGCCAGAGCCTGAAAATCCAGCACAATTTAAAAGTGCTTTAATATTTGGATTACTGTATGGCTTTATTTTATTGGCAGTTGCGTTTACTAAAGAGCAATTTGGAGAAAATGCGCTCTATATTGTTTCAATAATTAGCGGTTTAACCGATGTGGATGCCATAACATTATCGTTATCCAACTTAATAAAAAACGGCTCTTTAGAAGCTGATTTTGGTTGGAAACTAATATTATTGGCTGCCCTTTCAAATTTGGTGTTTAAAGGCATTATGGCTATGGTGCTTGGAACCAAACAATTAACCAAGTGGATTTCAATAGCTTTTGGTATATCATTGTTTTCTGGGTTATTAATCATTTGGTTATGGCCAGAAAATTGGCATTTTTAATTAAAAAATATGTTCAAAAAAGATCCGCTTCAAATTATTTCTTTCCAAACCTATGGATCCTCCAATCATTTATATGTTAGAGGAAGAGCCCTTGAAGATGAAAGCATAGATCTAGAACAGAAAGGTGTATTTAAATTACTTTTAAACGCTTGGAAAAGTTTCGAAACCGATGAGGTAAAAAATGCCGAACTTATAGTTAAAGTAGGTACAGATAAGTTTTTTTACACTACCACAGATAATAAAGGCTACTTTTTATTGGATGAAAAGGTAGAAAATATTAATAGCTATGCCAATGACGAAGGTTGGGTGAAATTGGAATTTTCCTTTAAGCTGGAAAAATTATCTAGAAGCATTAAATCTAATAACCGATTTCCCGGAGAGATGCTTATTCCATCACAAAAAGCGTCTTTTGGAGTGATTAGCGACATTGATGATACCATTTTACACACAGGCATCAGCTCCATTTTAAAATGGCGTGTTCTTATAAACACCTTTTTGGTTTCATCAGGAAAAAGGATGCCGTTGGAAGGTGCTCCAGAATTTTATCATTTATTGCACCAGGGCAAAAATGGGGATGAAGCAAACCCCATTTTTTATGTGAGCCATAGTCCATGGAATTTATATAGGTATTTGGAATTTTTTTTAAAGAAGAACAATTTTCCAAAAGG
This sequence comes from Mariniflexile gromovii, assembly GCF_017814435.1. Lineage (GTDB taxonomy): Bacteria > Bacteroidota > Bacteroidia > Flavobacteriales > Flavobacteriaceae > Mariniflexile > Mariniflexile gromovii. Next base: position 118,438 of record NZ_JAGJCB010000003.1, read on the forward strand.
GCCAATTGTTTTAAGGAATTTCCCTAAGCCTTTTTCCAGAAAAAATAAAGGTGAAAAACCACAAAAACAAAAAGAGATTTTAAATATTTTGAAGGCGTATCCTAAAATGGATTTCATATTAATTGGAGATATTGGCGAGCATGACCCAGATATTTACTTAGAGATTGCTGAGGCGTATCCAAATAGGATTTCTGCTATATATTTACGGAGCGTTAACCACAAAAAGAAAATGCTTCGTGTAAAAAGTCTTTATGACCAATATAAAACGACCCCGGTTTTATTAGTTGAAAACACAAATCAGGCTATTGAACATGCCAAAAAGCACCATTTTATAAAATAAAAGTCTTTAAAAAAAACACCTGTTATACCATCAATAATTGCCAAGTCTAATTCCTCGGATTTATTGTGCTTGATTTTAAAAGTAAATTCGTTGTAGAGTAAACTGATATTATGGTTTAAGGAAATAAAAAGGTTCATATATTAAAATGTTCCCACAAGTCCTATAGTGCCATATCCAGCTTTTAATTGCCAACTTATATTCTTGGGTTTAGAGTAATTGTATGCATTTTTCCTTTTCATAAAATTATCAACACCATCTACAACTACAATGCTTACGGCAATACCAACACCTATGTCACTCAACCAATGGGCTTCTGCCCATAGTCGGCTAATAGGCGCAATAGAACCAATGGTGTAAATACCTGCTTTGGCCCAAAAGCTGTCAAACTGTTTGGCTATGGCATGTGCCATTGAAAAAGAAAGTATAGAGTGACCTGATGGAAAAGAGTGATACCCAGGAGTTCCTTCAAAAGGTTTAAAGTTATTATGGTTGCCAGTGTTTGGACGTGCACGACCAAGGGCTGTTTTAGTAATGGATTGTATAATGCCTGATGTTGCAGCAGATGCAATAATTAAGACTCCCGTATGCCTTACTTTCTCATTATCTGTAATAAGTCCAAAACCATATATGCCTGCTGAGATCATGAAGAAGTTTTGTGGACTTCCAAAGTACCAACCAAACTCTTTAAAAAACTCTGGCACATCTTCATTTTGGTTTTTAAAAATAGTTCGTGCTTCATTGTCAGATAGATACAATATGCTTGTGCCGGCAACAATGCTTCCCGCAGTAATAAAATCATTCTTCTGCCATCGTAGAGGTTGAGTGAATGCGTTCCCCATGCTTTGTAAGGTGAACTTACCATCAAAAGCAAGTTGTTTCCATATTCTATGTTTTGTAGCAGTGGTATCTATGCTGTCTTGCGCAAATAGTTTGTTTGCCGGTGTGAATAAGGCAAAAAACAAGACTGTAAAAAGGATGTTTTTAACGTTCACCAAGAGTTTTTTTTGAAAATGAATAGGGATTGATTATTGATTTCTCAATTTTAAAACAACCCATTTATTTCAGCATCAATAGTATTGATCACAAAGCCTAAATCTTCAGGATTATCAACAAAATCAAGTTTATCAACGTCAATAATTAAAAGTTTGCCTTTGTTATATCCATGTATCCAAGCTTCGTAGCGTTCGTTCAACCTACTTAAATAATCTATACTAATGGAGTTTTCGTATTCGCGTCCGCGTTTGTGGATTTGAGATACCAAATTAGGGATGGTGCTTCGTAAATAAATCAACACATCTGGTCCTTTTACCAAGGATTCCATCAATTCAAAAAGCGATTTGTAGTTTTCAAAATCACGATTGGTCATCAAACCCATAGCGTGCAAGTTGGGTGCAAAAATATGGGCGTCTTCGTAAATGGTTCGGTCTTGAATAATGTCTTTGCCACTTTCACGAATTTGTAAAACTTGGCGAAACCTACTGTTTAAAAAGTACACTTGCAAATTAAAACTCCAACGTTCCATTTGGTTGTAAAAATCGTCTAAATAGGGGTTGTCTACAACGTCTTCAAGCTGTGCTTCCCACTTATAATGTTTTGCTAGTAATTTTGTAAGGGTGGTTTTTCCTGCGCCAATATTTCCGGCAATAGCAATATGCATGTTAGTTGATTTTTAATTGGTACTTCTGTAGGTTTTCCTTGTGGTAAATATACAAGGTTTCGTTGGTTACATAAAACTGATTTATTAACAAATTTGGTAAGTTAATGGGAACGATGGTTCCTGAATCCTTTTTCATGTAAAACAAGGCGTTATCTTTTTTGAAAATGATGTTTTCATTATCAATTTCAATAGATGTGTATCCATGGTTTTTTATCTTCTTTAAAAGATTTCCAAAATAATCATATACAAAAAGCTGTTTTTCAGTAAGCACCCAACAGTTATTATAGTTGCTTTTTATGTCTAACACAGTGCTTTTAATAGGCAACGTTTGAGCGCGTTTTGTTTTGGTTTTATAATCAAAAAGCTCTAATTGCTGCGTGTTTTCGTTAAAAATCCAAATGGTATTATCCGAACCCGTAGCAACGTGTGATACGTTTTTATAATCCGGAAGCGCGTTAAAATCTATTTTAAATATTTCGGCTAAACGATTGTCCAAAACGATTACAGTATTAAAATCTTTGTAAAAAATATTGATTTTTAAAGGGTTGAAGGTGTTTACGGAATATATGTTGCCTAATTGAAAATTACTATAGCCAATATCGATACCCTTGGTTTCTTTACTATGTTTAAACAAAACATTGTCAAGAATATAAAAAGTGGTATCAAAATTATTTGTACTTAAAAAAGTGTCAGCATCCAGTTCGGTTTCACCAATTAAAGAAGTTTCAATAAATTCTTGAGAACTAACAGAAAGAGAAAGAAAAACCAATAAATATAAAGCGTATTTCATAGTGGCACGAAAAATACAAAAATTAATAAAATAATTTAAGAATAGTTTAACAATTCGCCTGTTAAACTAATTTCGATTTTTTAAGTCTAAATGATTTAAAATTATAATTTTAAATCAAATTTTTAAAAAGCCCATATTATATGAAACTCCATGTTGTTAAAATAAGTGTTATTTGCTTAATGTTTTTTGCTTCGGCGGTGTCGTTCGCTCAAAAAGACTTTCAAGGAAAAGCCTATTATGAATCTAAAACCACGCTCGATATGAATAATTTTGGTGGTGGTGATATGAGTGAAGAACGAAAAAAGGAAATAGCCCAACGAATGAAAAGTATGCTCGAAAAAACATTTGTTTTAACCTTTAATCAATCGGAATCTTTTTATAAGGAAGAAGAAAAATTAGAAGCGCCAGGTGGTGGAAGTGGACGTTGGGGAGCCATGATGAGTAGTTTCACAGCGGGTCCACAATATAAAAATGTTAAAAACCAATTGCTTTTACAAGAGCAGGAGTTTTTTGGAAAAAAATTCCTAATTAAAGATTCATTGCCAAAATTGAATTGGAAAATGGAAGGCGAAATGAAACAAATTGGTCAGTACACCTGTTTTAAAGCCACTGCAACAAAAACGGTAGATGCATCGGGTGGCGTTCTAAGTTTTAGAAGACCTTCAAACAATGAAGAAGATGAAACACCTAAAACAAAAGAAATTGAGGTAGTGGCGTGGTACACTATGCAAATTCCAGTAAACCAAGGTCCTGATGATTATTGGGGACTACCAGGGTTGATTTTAGAATTAAATGCCGATAGAACCACTATTCTTTGTTCAAAAATCATATTAAATCCAGAGGAAAAAGATGATATCAAAGTGCCTTCAAAAGGAAAAGAGATTACCAAAAAAGAATACGAGGAAGTAGTAAAAAAGAAAACCGAAGAGATGCGCCAGAATTTTAGAGGCGGTCAAGGTGGCGGCGGAAGAAGGTAATTCCAAAATTAATCCCATTTATAATTAATGAAATTAAAAATATCTGTGTTACTATTTTTAGTAACGGGTTCGGTGGCTTTTGCCCAAATAAAACTAGAAGGCGTTGTAAAAGATAGTATTGGTAACCCTTTAGAGCTTGCCAATGTCGTTGCCATAAACCAACAAACAAAAGCATTGGATGCTTATGGCATTACAAACGACCAAGGGCGGTATAAGCTCAGTTTAAAAAAGAACGCGTCCTATAAGCTTCAAGTAAGTTATATAGGTATGAAAGCAGGCGAGGAACTATTTGAATCTAAAGAAAGTGATGTTGTTAAAAATTTCACATTACAAAATGATAATACTTTAGATGAAGTCAATATTGTTTACGAAATGCCCGTAGTTGTAAGAGGCGATACTTTAATTTATAATGCCGATTCCTTTAATAAAGGTACCGAAAGAAAACTGGGTGATGTTCTTAAAAACTTACCAGGTGTTGAAATTAATGACGACGGACAAATACAAGTTGAAGGCAAAACCGTTTCAAAAATAATGGTTGATGGTAAAGAGTTTTTTGATGGCGATACTAAATTGGCAGTTCAAAATATACCATCGAATGCGGTTGATAAGGTACAAGTGCTTAAAAACTACGCCGAAGTTAGTCAGCTAAGTGGTGTTACCAACAATCAAGATAATGTTGCCATCAATATCAAATTAAAAGAAGGTAAAACAAATTTTTGGTTTGGTAACGTAACTGTAGGTGGAGGTGCTTCAAACCAAAACGAGTTGTATTTAGTGCAACCAAAATTGTTTTATTACAGCCCTAAATACAGCATTAATACCATAACCGATTTAAATAATTTAGGTGAAATAGCTTTTACGCGACGCGATTATTTCAACTTTACTGGTGGTTTTAGAAGCCCCAGCCGCAGCAGTGGTACCAATATTAATTTAGGAAGCAATAGTTTAGGTTTTTTAACGACTCAAAATAATAGAGCTAAAGACATCAATACCAAATTTGCGGCAGCCAATTTTAGCTGGTCGCCCAACAAAGCGTTGGATTTAAGTGGTTTTGCTATTTTTTCAGGAAATAGAACAGACATTCAGGAAATTAGAGATGTTCAGTATTTTGATAACGCTTTAAGAAACGAGAACAAAGAAAACAACACCCATCAAAGTAGCGATTTGGGTATGGTAAAATTATCGGCTAAATACAAACCCAATACCAGCAACCAGTTGGATTATGATATTCTGGGAAGACTTTCAAAAGAATCTCAAGACCAAAATGTACTTTCAACCCAGATAGGGACTATTAATGAATTAGAAGATTCAAGCCCATACAGCATCAATCAAAATTTAAATTATTATTACACATTGGATGCTACAAATATTTTTGCTTTAGAAGTTCAGCATTTTTTACAGGATGAAGACCCGTTTTACAATGCCATTTTAGAGGACAAAGATAATTATGATAGTACAGCAGCTATTTTAGGTCTAGATGGCGCGCAATTAGATTATAATGTAGCCCAAGATAAACGTGTAAAATCCAATCAAATGGATGCAAAACTTGATTATTGGAATATCCTTAATAATAAAAGTGACATCAATTTTACCGTTGGAACCATATTAAGTACCCAACAGTTTAATTCAGAAATTTTTCAGTTTTTAGATGATGATTCCCAATTCAATCCAACGCCAACTATAAATGATGGGTTGGATGTGAATGATATTAAATACAATTTTAGTGATGTTTATTTAGCGGCACATTACAGGTTGAAATCGGGAATTTTTACATTTACTCCGGGAATTTCGGCACATGCTTACAGTACCAATAATACACAGTTCAATACCAAAAGCACCGATAATTTTTTCAGATTACTACCAGATTTTAATATGTTGATGCAGTTAAAAAAGAGTGAGCAAATTACCTTGAATTACCGCATGCAAACACAATTTACCGATGTATCCAAATTTGCAGAAGGCTTGGTGCTTAACAGTTATAGCTCTTTGTTTTCTGGCGATCCGGCTTTGGAAAATGCTTTGTCGCACAATGTAAACCTATCTTATTTTAGTTTCAACATGTTTAATTATACCAACGTATATGCAAGTCTTAACTATAATAAAAGCATTGATAACATTAGAAATATATTAACGCCATCTGATGCCAATAGTGTGGTATTTGTTAGTTCCCCATTCAACTCGCCTTTTGCAGATGAAAGCGCCAGTGCTAACGGAAGGTTTCAGCGCACTTTTGGAAAAATTAGAGCTTCGGTGAACGGAAATTTTAATTATTCAAAATTCAATCAATTTTTTCAAAACACACCATCTGTAAACGAGAGTTTTTCGCAAACTTATGGTGCGGAATTAAGAACCAATTTTAAAACAGCGCCTAATATTGAAATAAATTACCGCCACAGCATTCAAGATAATAACAATAACAGGTTTTTTACAAAGTCGCCATCGGTAGAAGTAGATGCGCTTATACTAAAATCATTTACATTTAAAACGGATTTTTCATATACGAACTATAGTAACGAAGAAAAAACCATTAATAATTACAAATTTTGGAACGCTTCATTGTCTTATAAAAAAGATAAAAACTCTAAGTTGGAGTATGAAGTGAAAGCGACTAACTTGTTCAATACCAAATCACAAAACAATACAAACTCTAGCAATATTTCGGTAAGTGCCACCGAATATTTTATACAGCCACTATTTGCATCGTTTAGATTGCGTTATGAATTGTAAAATAGCGTCATTTTATTTTGCATAGTTGCTAAACTATGATATATTTGCGCTCGGTTTTGGGGAGATACTCAAGCGGCCAACGAGGGCAGACTGTAAATCTGCTGACTAAGTCTTCGCAGGTTCGAATCCTGCTCTCCCCACAAAACTTAAAAAGCAAGCTGTTAAGCTTGCTTTTTTGTTTTATTGGTGTTTTGAGAATAAAGGGTTTGTGGATCAAGAGCAATTGTTTAATGTTTTTTACAAGGTATTAGCTGCTGGCTTTTTTGTTCAATCCAAAAAAATATTCCTCAATTTTTGACTGGCTTTTTCTAATACGGCAATTTGATTGTTTACTAATTCACTTTGCTGAGTTAGCATGGTTTTTATTTGTTTAGAGGCTTGCTCTAGATTATTAAAAAGATGGATTGTTTGATTTGTTAAAATCCACAAATTTCCGAGGTTGTCATCAAATTCTTTATGTTCTGAATGAGCCTTGTCTAATAAAAATAAAGTTGGTAAAAGTAATTTCTCATGTTGTTGCCATATACTTTTTTCAAGATTAATATGTTTAATTTTATTTGAATTTTCTTGGATTTTAAAGAGTTCAAAGAATAATGGGTCATTTTTCTCTTTTAGGTACACTAAACTTCCTCCAAAAGCATCAGACCAATTATCTAAATTTAGGTTGTAATTTTTTTTAAGTTCAAATTCAAGAACTTGTTTACTCTCTAAGTCATTATTTATTTGAATAAAAATATCGTTTATAATACCGCAAGAATCAAGAATTTCTTTAAACTCATTTAATAGTTTTTTTTTGTTTTCTTTTGAATAAAACTTTAAATAAGAAAGTAAATAATCTTCCTTATCTATCTTTTCAGCTAATATTTTTAAATCATAAGTTACGTGTTTTGTTAATGGGATAGAATCAATCCCAGAATTATCAATTTGATAAATTAAATCTTTTATATTTTTATTTTGACCTTTTGAGTTTTCGATTGCATTATTTACAATCATTGAAAAATATGTTAGCTTATTTTTGATATCTTCCTTTTTTGCATTTAATTCATTTTTCCTGTCAGATACAATTTGTCGAATAAATACTAGCCAAGCAACTAATGCTCCAATTAAGGCAAGAATAAAAGGAAAAACAAAGTCTTTTAATATATTATACGTTAATGAATCTTGGAGATTTACTGAAGCTAAATGAAAACATTCAGTAGTTATGTTTAAGGTCATTATATTATGAATGTTTAATTGTTTTCTTTCTTTTTTTAGCTTGCAGTTAATGCAAAGACAAAGTTCAATTTCAATTAACTTCATCAGTTGCTAAACGAAAGTAGTAGAAAATTTTTACAAAGTCAAATTTTACTTTATCCTACTCACAGGATACCTTCTGTTCGCTGTCATATTATTAAAAATTAAAGCGACCATTAAAAGGATAAGCGTACCCGATAACACAGGTGATAGTACATATAAATAGCCCAGCGATTTTATTTTTTCAGTACCAATAACGGCTATTAAAGCCGTAGCGCCTCCTGGAGGATGAAGCGTTTTTGTAATTTGCATAAAAACTATGGAAAGCGAAACCGCAAGGGGTGCTGTAAGCCAAATAACATCTGGAAAAAGTTTAAAAACAGTTACGCCAATAAGGGCAGATATAACATGGCCGCCAATTAAATTTCTGGGTTGTGCTAACGGACTTTCTATAGCGCCATAAATAAGCACGCTTGATGCACCAAATGAACCCACTAAAAAGGTGTTTTCTAATTTAGGTAAAAATTGTGCTTGCATAAAAGCGATAAGCCCAATGCCAAAAAAAGCCCCTAAAAAAGACCAAAAGTGTTCTTTATAGTCCACTAAAGTTTCTCTATAAATAACGTATTTAGAAACCCGATAGGTTCTGTGGATTTTTTTCTTAATCATTTTAAGTTATAATTGAAGTGGAATTAAACTAAAATGTGATTTTTAAAATAAAGGCTATCTAAAAAGTGTAATAAGTTTCATGTGTCAGGTTGAGCGCAGTCGAAACCGATATTATTACCAGTAAGTTAAATATTTCGACAAGCTCAATATGACATATAACTACACTTTTTAGACAGCCTATTTTTGTGATTGTATGAAGTTAAAAGTTACAAGCTAAAAGCAGCTTTTACTTTATCAACGTAATCTAATTTTTCCCAAGTAAACAATTCAACATCCAAAGTGATTGTTTCACCATAAGGTTGACTAAATGTTTTGGTAACTGTTTCGTTTTTACGCCCCATGTGCCCGTAAGCAGCAGTTTCACTGTAAATAGGGGCGCGTAGTTTTAAGCGCTCTTCAATAGCAAATGGGCGCATATCAAATACTTTTGAAACTATTTCGGCAATTTCGCCATCGGTCATATTAAAAGGGCAGGTACCATAGGTGTTAATAAAAATACCCATAGGTTCTACAACCCCAATCGCGTAACTTACTTGCACCAAAACTTCATCGGCAACACCTGCAGCTACTAAGTTTTTAGCAATGTGTCTGGTAGCGTAAGCAGCACTTCTATCTACTTTACTTGGGTCTTTTCCAGAAAATGCACCACCACCATGGGCACCTTTTCCGCCGTAAGTATCCACAATAATTTTACGTCCTGTTAACCCCGTGTCGCCATGTGGACCACCAATAACAAACTTGCCCGTTGGGTTGATGTGGTATTTAATATCGCTATTGAACAAGGTTTGCAAGTTCTCTGGTAATTTAGCAACCACGCGCGGTATTAAAATGTCAACAATATCCTTTCTAATTTTTGCAAGCATCGTATCATCATCTGCAAAATCGTCATGTTGCGTAGAAACTACAATGGCATCAATGCGTTGCGGAATGTTATCATCGCTATATTCAATGGTAACCTGACTTTTAGAATCGGGTCTTAAATAGGTGATGTCTTTGTTTTCTCTGCGTAATTCAGCAAGTTCAATCAATATTCTATGCGATAAATCTAAAGCCAAAGGCATAAAATTTTCGGTTTCGTTGGTTGCGTAACCAAACATCATTCCTTGGTCGCCAGCACCTTGTTGCTCTTTGGTAGCACGGTCTACACCACGGTTTATATCATCCGACTGCTCGTGAATGGCAGAAAGTACCCCACAAGAATTGCCGTCAAACATGTATTCGCCTTTGGTGTACCCAATTTTGTTTATGGTATCACGTGCAATTTTTTGAACATCTAAATAGGTATGTGATTTTACCTCGCCAGCAAGAATTACTTGTCCTGTGGTTACAAGAGTTTCACATGCTACTTTCGAATCTTTATCAAAAGCTAAAAAATTGTCAATTAAAGCATCGCTAATTTGATCTGCTACTTTGTCTGGGTGTCCTTCAGAAACACTTTCAGAAGTAAATAAATATGCCATTTAACTATATATATTATGCGGGAGATTTGACGATAACGTCGAAGGAAGTTTACACTGCCTTTAGCATTTTTGCTTATACCAGAAATTTGTTGGTATAAAGAGGTTGCAATCAGTCAAATCTTTCCTCTATTATTTATGGCGCAAAAGTAAAAAAATAAAAGGAAAAGCAAATTGTTTTTTACTTTTTTAACTAATAAATTGGATGTTACATTTTAATTTTAAATATTTGCCTTTCGTAAAATGAATAAACAAATATTAAATAGCATTTCTATCAATGTCGTTGTGATTATTTCGCATCGATAGGAAGGCTTATTTATAATTTATAGTAAATATTAAAAGCCTTTCGTAAATGGAAGGCTTTTTTATTGAATATTTTGAGTGTTTTGAACATCATAAAAATATTTATTTAATATGCTGATATATAGTTAGTTAGGTTATTTTTAAATACAATGAATTTAACCTCAAATAATAAAGAATAACCTCTATAAAATCCTAATAAATTAATTTCGAGCATTAATTTAGGAGATTGAAGAGTTTTTATGAAAATCATAAAATCGTTGAAAGATTAATATAGAATTAAGAAAAAGCATAAAATTATCCATATAAAAATGAGTAAACTTAATAAACACAGTAGTAGATTAACACAAGATGTATCTCAACCAGCTTCACAAGCTATGTTATATGCCGTAGGTTTAACCGATGAAGACATGCAAAAAGCCCAAGTAGGTATTGCAAGTACAGGTTATGATGGTAACCCGTGTAACATGCACTTAAACGGTTTAGCTGCTGAGGTAAAAATTGAATGTAAAATTGCTGGTTTAGTAGGTTTAGGGTTTAATACCATTGGTGTTAGTGATGGTATTTCTATGGGAACTTCAGGGATGAATTATTCCCTGGCTTCTAGAGATATTATTGCAGATTCTATAGAAACGGTTATGCAAGCTCAAAGTTATGATGCGCTTATCTCTGTTGTAGGTTGCGATAAAAACATGCCAGGTGCTGTCATTGCTATGTTGCGTTTAAATCGCCCATCCATCATGATGTATGGTGGTACTATTGCATCAGGAAAATATAAAGGAAGAAAATTGAATATTGTATCGGCTTTTGAAGCTTTGGGGCAAAAAGTAGCTGGTGAAATTGGTGAAGAAGAATATAGAGAAATTATAAAAAGTGCTATTCCAGGAGCAGGAGCTTGTGGAGGTATGTACACGGCAAATACCATGGCTTCGGCTATAGAATGTATGGGCTTTGCGTTACCTTATAACTCTTCCATTCCTGCTGAAAATCCAAATAAATTATCAGAGGCCGAAAGAACTGCGATTGCCATCAAAAATCTTTTGGAATTGGATTTAAAACCTTTGGATATTATTTCAAAAAAATCGATTGAAAACGCCATTGCATTGGTAAATGCTTTAGGTGGTTCAACTAACGCTGTATTGCACTTTTTGGCAATTGCGCACGCTGCTGATATAGAATTCACATTAGAAGATTTTCAGCGTGTAAGTGATAGAACGCCTTTAATAGCCGATTTAAAACCAAGTGGAAAATATTTAATGGAAGATGTTCACGGTATTGGTGGAACACCTGCCGTAATGAAATATTTATTGGATAATGGTTATTTACATGGCGATTGTATGACTGTTACCGGAAAAACATTAGCGGAAAACTTAAAAGATGTAGAACCACTAGTTTTTGAAAACGACCAAGACGTTATTTATCCAAAAGACAAAGCATTAAAATCTTCAGGAAACCTTCAAATTCTATATGGTAACCTTGCGGAAGAAGGTGCTGTGGCAAAAATTTCAGGAAATGAAGGATTGCTTTTTGAAGGAAAAGCGGTGGTGTATGATGGTGAACAAGCAGCAAATACGGGTATCTCTAATGGGGAAGTCGCAAAAGGGGATGTTGTCGTCATCCGTTATGTAGGTCCTAAAGGTGGTCCGGGTATGCCAGAAATGTTAAAACCAACTTCTTTGATTATGGGCGCAGGTTTAGGAAAATCGGTTGCTTTAATTACAGACGGACGTTTTTCCGGAGGAACACACGGGTTCGTGGTAGGCCATATTACACCAGAAGCACAAGAAGGTGGTGCTATTGGGTTGTTAAAAACAGGCGATATCATCCGAATTAGTGCTGAAGACAATACCATTAACGTATTGCTTTCTGATGAAGAATTAGCAGAAAGAAAATCTAAATGGGTACAACCAGAATTAAAACATAAAAAAGGAATTTTATATAAATATGCACGATCGGTAGCTTCAGCATCAAAAGGATGTGTTACCGATGCATTTTAAATAGTAATGTTTTGTCATTCCTGCGTATGCAGGAATCTCATCATTAAAAGTTGAGAATATGAATACACAAACAGCAAATAAAAAACAAGAAGTGGCACAAGAAACCATGCGTATTACAGGAAGTGAAGCCATCATAAGATGTCTATTAGCCGAAGGAGTTGATATTCTTTATGGATATCCAGGAGGTGCTATTATGCCAGTTTATGATGAATTATATAAATTTAGAGACCAAATTCATCACGTATTAACGCGCCACGAACAAGGTGCTGCACATGCGGCGCAAGGTTATGCACGTATTTCTGGTCGCGTAGGTGTGGCTATGGCAACATCGGGTCCAGGAGCAACAAACCTTATTACAGGAATTGCCGATGCACAAATAGATTCTACACCCATAGTGTGTATTACGGGTCAAGTGTTTTCACATTTATTGGGAACGGATGCATTTCAAGAAACCGATATTATTGGTATCTCTACACCTGTAACGAAGTGGAATTGCCAAATCACTAAAGCGGCAGATATACCTGAAGTTTTAGCAAAAGCGTTCTACATTGCGAAAAGCGGACGTCCAGGACCGGTATTGATAGATATCACTAAAGATGCACAAGTAAGTGAATTGGATTTTAAATATGAAAAATGTACCGGCGTTAGAAGTTATACACCAGTGCCTAAAACAAATCCTGAAACACTTACAGCAGCAGCAGAATTGATCAATTCAGCAAAAAAACCGCTTATCGTTTGGGGGCAGGGTGTTATTTTAGGTCAAGCAGAAAACGAATTGAAAGCTATTATTGAAAAAGCAGGTATACCAGCAGCGTGGACTATTTTAGGTGCTTCGGCGTTACCAACGTCACATCCATTAAACGTGGGTATGGTGGGCATGCATGGAAATTATGCGCCCAATATGTTAACCAATGAGTGCGATGTACTTATTGCTATTGGAATGCGTTTTGACGACCGTGTAACGGGAAGTTTAAATACCTATGCAAAACAAGCTAAAATCATCCATTTTGATATTGATCCGGCTGAAATTGATAAAAACGTAAAAACAGATGTGGCGGTCATAGGCGATTCTAAAGATAGTTTAGCTAAATTATTGCCTCTTTTGAATGAAAACAAACATGCTGATTGGTTACAGAAATTCGAAGATTTATATGCTATTGAATTTGAAAAAGTAATAAAAGACGATATCACCCCAACCAAGGAAGGTTTAACCATGGGTGAAGTTCTTAGACAAATAAATATTGAATCTAAAGGGAACGCAGCAATTGTATCTGATGTTGGACAACATCAAATGATTGCTTGTAGATACGCTGAGTTTACAACTACTAAAAGCAATATTACTTCTGGAGGATTAGGTACTATGGGCTTTGCATTACCAGCGGCTATTGGCGCTAAAATGGCAGCGCCCGATAGAGAAGTGGTAGCAATTATTGGAGATGGTGGTTACCAAATGAATATTCAGGAATTGGGCACTATTTTTCAGCAAAAAGCAGCTGTTAAAATTGTGGTATTGAACAACGAATTTTTAGGGATGGTGCGCCAGTGGCAACAATTGTTTTTCGATAAGCGTTATGCATCTACCGAAATGACAAACCCAGATTTTGTAACCATTGCAAAAGGCTATTATATTGAAGGGAAACGTGTAACAAAACGCGAAGAATTAGCAGAGGCTATTAAAGAAATGATGGCATCAAAAGAGTCGTATTTCTTGGAAGTTTGTGTAGAAAAAGAAGATAATGTGTTTCCAATGATACCTGCGGGAGCGTCAGTTTCAGAAATACGTTTAAGCTAATTGAAGAATTAAGAACTTAGACAAAAGAATATAGAATAAAGAACCAAGAATAAAGAATCAAGAGCCTAGGATAAGTAAATCTTTTCTCTTTTTTCTCTCATCTTTTATCTTATTAAAAATGAACGAAGAAATAAAAACATTCACGATTTCAATTTATACCGAAAACAACATCGGTTTATTAAATCGTATATCCGCTATTTTTCAACGCAGGCATATAAATATTGAAAGCTTAACAACATCACAATCTGAAATTGATGGTGTAAATCGTTTTGTAATTGTGGTAAACATTACAGAATCTCAAGCTAAAAAAATTATAGGTCAGTTTGAAAAACAAGTTGAGGTTATAAAAGCATACTACCATAAAGATGAAGACACTATTTATACAGAGTCTTGTATGTTCAAAATAAAATCATCTTTATTATTTGAAGAACCTCAAATTCAAAATATAATTAAAGAAAGTAATGCTAGAATTGTTACCGTAAACAAAGAGTTTTTTGTGCTTGAAAAATCGGGTAGAAGAAACGAAATCGAATCGTTGCGAAGAGATTTAAATGTGTTTGGCATTATGCAATTTGTTCGTGCAGGACGTATTGCAGTAACAAAAGATGAAATGAAAGTAACCGAAGTGCTAATGGCCTTCAATAATCATAATAACTAAAATTAAAAATGGGAAATTATTTTAACACACTATCGTTAAGAGATAAATTAACTCAACTATCTAAGTGTAGATTTATGGACTCTTCAGAGTTTGAAGACGGTGTAAATGCTTTAAAAGGAAAGAAAATTGTAATTGTAGGATGTGGAGCGCAAGGGCTTAACCAAGGTTTGAACATGAGAGATTCTGGTTTAGATATTTCTTATGCTTTAAGAGCGCAAGCTATTGCTGAAAAACGTGCATCTTTTGTAAATGCAACAAATAATGGATTTACAGTTGGTACTTACGAAGAGTTAATTCCAACAGCAGATTTAGTGTTAAACTTAACACCAGATAAACAACATACAAGCGTTGTAAAAGCAGTAATGCCTTTAATGAAAAAAGGAGCAACGTTATCATATTCTCATGGTTTCAATATTGTAGAAGAAGGGACTCAAATCCGCGAAGATTTAACTGTTATTATGGTGGCGCCAAAATGTCCAGGAACCGAGGTAAGAGAAGAATATAAAAGAGGTTTTGGTGTGCCAACATTAATCGCGGTACACGAAGAAAACGATCCAGAAGGAAAAGGTTGGGCACAAGCAAAAGCGTATGCAGCTGCAACTGGTGGCGATAGAGCAGGTGTTTTGGCATCGTCTTTTATTGCTGAGGTGAAGTCTGATTTAATGGGTGAGCAAACCATTCTTTGTGGATTGTTACAAACAGGATCTATCCTTTGTTTCGATAAAATGATTGAAAAAGGAATTGATGCTGGTTATGCTTCAAAATTAATCCAATACGGTTGGGAAACTGTAACTGAAGGTCTTAAATATGGTGGTATTACCAACATGATGGATCGTCTTTCAAATCCAGCAAAAATTAAAGCGTTTGAACTTTCTGAAGAATTAAAAGATATCATGCGTCCATTGTTCCAAAAGCATATGGATGATATTATGGAAGGTCGTTTTTCTGGTGGTATGATGGCAGATTGGGCTAATGATGATAAAGATTTATTAGGATGGAGAGCTGCAACTGCTGAAACTGCTTTTGAAAAAACACCAGCTGGAAACGTTGAAATTTCAGAACAAGAATACTACGACAACGGTGTGTTAATGGTAGCTATGGTAAGAGCTGGTGTTGAATTAGCGTTTGAAGCTATGACCGATTCTGGAATCATCGATGCATCCGCATATTACGAATCGTTACACGAAACACCACTTATTGCAAATACTATTGCAAGACGTAAATTATACGAAATGAACTCTGTTATTTCTGATACAGCTGAATATGGGTGTTATTTATTCGACCACGCTTGTAAACCATTATTAGCAGATTTTATGAAGAAAATCGATACCGACGTAATTGGAAAAGCGTATGCAAAAGATAACGGAAAAGCGGTTGATAATGCTAAGTTAATTGCTGTAAATAAGGCATTAAGAGATCACCCAGTTGAAAAAGTAGGGTCTTTCTTAAGAGCGTCTATGACGGCTATGAAGCCAATAGTTTAAGGATAAAAAAAGACCTGCAAGATTTTTAAAACCTTGCAGGTCTAATCAATATTCATTATGAAAAAGGAAATACACACATATTTTCCTAGTATTAAAGATATAAAAGTAGCTGCCGATACCATTAAAAAGGTATCGGCAGTTACGCCTTTAAGCCCTAGCCTAAGATACTCTAAACAGTTTGACGCGCATATTCTTTTAAAGCGTGAAGACTTACAACAGGTGCGTTCGTATAAAATAAGAGGTGCTTACAATAAGATAAGTTCTCTTACTGCGGAAGAATCTCAAAATGGTGTGGTTTGTGCTAGTGCGGGTAACCATGCACAAGGGGTTGCCTTATCGTGCAAACTTTTAAAAATTAAAGGGTCTATTTATATGCCTGCACCAACGCCAAACCAAAAAGTGGAGCAGGTTAAAATGTTTGGAGAAGATTTTATTGAGATCAAACTTATTGGCGATACCTACGATGATGCATATCATGCGGCCATGTTGGAGTGCGACCAGTTAAAGAAAACCTTTATTCACCCTTTTAACGATGAGAAAGTTATTGAGGGGCAAGCAACCATAGCTTTGGAAATTTTAGAGCAAACCAAAAACCCCATAGATTATGTATTTATAGCTGTTGGTGGTGGTGGATTAGCTGCGGGTTTATCAACGGTTTTTAAAGAATTATCGCCAAACACCAAAATTATTGGCGTAGAGCCTGAAGGCGCACCTTCTATGTCGGTTTCCATAAAAAATAATAAAAATACCGAGTTGGATGTTATCGAAAAATTTATTGATGGCGCAGCGGTAAAACGTGTTGGCGACTTAACATTTCCTATATGTAAAGCCAATTTGCATGCTATGTTAACCGTTCCGGAAGGGAAAGTATGCGAAACCATTTTGGAATTATATAACAAAGATGCCATTGTGGTAGAACCAGCCGGAGCTTTAAGTATTTCGGCTTTGGATTTTTATGCTGAAGAAATAAAAGGTAAAAACGTGGTTTGCGTTGTGAGTGGAAGCAATAACGATATTACCCGTACCGCCGAAATAAAAGAACGCGCTTTACTTTACGCGAATTTAAAACACTATTTTATTGTGTTGTTTCCGCAACGAGCAGGGGCTTTAAAAGAATTTGTTGTTGATATTTTAGGTCCTAATGACGATATCACACATTTTCAATATACAAAGAAAACCAATCGTGAAAATGGTTCGGCAGTGGTAGGAATTCAATTGAAATCGGCATCGGATCTGGAACCATTAATAACTAGGATGAAACAACGTAATTTTTACGGCGATTATCTTAACAACAAACCCGATTTATTTCAATTTTTGGTTTAAACAAAAGGTGTTTTTTTTGAATTAATTGGCGAAAACGTTTGAGTTTTATGCATTTTCAGTACATGCAAATAGTATGTTAAGAATTTGATATTTCTTTAATCACGCATTTTGTTTTGATGGGCTTTGTGCCAAATTATAGGTATATTAGCAATAGCTATTAACATTATAATTTTGAATATGAGCACAACCTTTTTTGAAATTCCAGAACAATATAAAATACACACTTTATTACATCAAACAACCTATTTAACCAATGGGGAATTGATTGAATGGAAGGGTGAAACAGCCGAGGTGTATTCAACCATATCCTCAATTCCAGAATATAAACCAACACTGTTGGGAACAATTCCTCAATTGGGTGAAAAAGAAGCTTTGGAGGTGCTGAATTCCGCATTAACAGCTTACGATAAAGGTCAAGGTTTATGGCCAACAATGAAGGTGATTGACAGAATTGCTTGCATGGAAAAGTTTGTAGAGCAAATGAAAACCAGAAGAGAGGTTATTGTTAAACTTTTAATGTGGGAAATAGGTAAAAATCTACCCGATTCCCAAAAAGAGTTTGATAGAACAGTCGATTACATTTATGATACTATTGAAGCTTACAAACAAATAGATAGAGATTCTGCTAAGTTTGAAAAAAGTGATGGTGTCTATGCGCACATCCGAAGAGGGCCTTTAGGAGTTGTTTTATGTTTAGGACCATACAATTATCCGTTAAACGAAACATTCACATTACTTATCCCTGCGTTAATTATGGGGAATCCCGTTATTTTTAAGCCTGCAAAATTAGGGGTTTTATTAATTTCCCCATTATTGGAAGCCTTCCAAAATAGTTTTCCAAAAGGCGTAGTAAACGTTATTTATGGTCGTGGACGTGTTTTGGCAACCCCCATCATGCAATCTGGTAAAATAGATGTGTTGGCTTTAATTGGTAATAGCAAATCTGCAAATGCCTTACAAGCGCAGCATCCTAAAGGCAATAGATTGCGTATGGTACTAGGTTTAGAGGCGAAAAACCCTGCCATTGTACTGCCTGATGCCGATTTAGATTCAACTGTAGATGAATGTATTGCGGGAACCTTGTCGTTTAACGGGCAGCGTTGTACAGCGTTAAAAGTATTGTACGTTCACGAATCGGTTGTAGATGAATTTAACAAACGTTTTACAGCTAAAGTAGATGCCCTTAAATTTGGAAATCCTTGGGAATCTGGAGTAAAATTAACACCACTTCCAGAAGTAGAAAAACCAGCATATATAAAAGAATTAATTACAGATGCTTTAGAAAAAGGAGCCAAAGTTTTAAATGAAAAAGGAGGCGTTATAACCGATAATTTTATTTATCCAGCGGTTTTGTATCCTGTTCATACGGGTATGGATGTGTATAAGGAAGAACAATTTGGACCTGTCATTCCTGTCATTCCGTTTTCGGATATTGAAGAACCATTGCACGATATGGCGGAGTCTAACTATGGGCAACAGGTAAGCTTGTTTGGTAAAGATGTTAAAACTTTATCACCATTAATTGATACTTTAGTAAATTTAGTATGCCGTGTTAATTTGAACAGCTCATGTCAACGTGGTCCAGACGTTTACCCGTTTACTGGAAGAAAAGATTCTGCTTACGGTACATTGAGTGTGCATGATGCGTTGCGTTCATTTTCAATTAGAACCTTTGTGGCTTCAAAAGATAATGCCTACAACAATGCTATTTTAAAAGAACTATTGGATAAGAAAACATCTAACTTCATCAGTACCGATTATATTCTATAACATATTTAAAGAATACTAAATTTTCTGGTTAGTACATTTTTATTTAACTTTATTCAAAATCAAATTAAGGAGTAGTATTTTCTGCTCCTTATTTAGTGCAATATTTTTCACTGAAAAAAACTGCACTATTATTTTAGTATTGATAAGTATATTTGGATTTACTGTCAATGTATTGATATGTTAAAAATCAACTTAATTAAATAAAGTAATAAAAATGAAAATAGTAAAATTTGTGTCGTGCTTGGTTTTTTCTTGTTTTGTACTCATAGGATGTGGAGGAAAAGAAGAGAAAAAGAAAGAAGGTTTTACCTATGAGAAAACAGAAGAAGTAAAAAGTGTAAAAGAAGAATCGAATGTTGAAACAGTTGTTCTAGTAGGTACAGATTTAATGAAATTTGACAAGGCGGAAATAAGAGTTCCTGCCGGTAAAAAAATTAAACTAACCCTTAGGCATACAGGCAAGATGGATATTAATGTCATGGGGCATAACTTCGTGCTTTTGAAACAAGGCGTAGACATGGCTGCATTTGCTGGAAAAGCAGCGACTTCAAAAGATAATAACTATATACCAAAAGATGCGGAGCAAGATATTATTGCACACACCGATTTGATTGGAGGCGGACAAACAACATCTATAGAATTTGATGCGCCACCTGCAGGGACTTATGATTTTTTATGTAGCTTTCCTGCCCATTATATGATGATGAAGGGTAAATTTATTGTAGAGTAATATTCTAATAAACCCAAAAAGCGTTGTTTTTTTAAAGACAACGCTTTTTGTGTGTTTATAATTGAAATTATTCGTGTTTTAATTCTGTATGTTTTTTTAATATGTTATTTTGATATTGAACAGAATATCGGCATCAAATAAGCTGTTTTAGTTGAAACAACTTACCTAAACATGTTTATGAGACATATTTTATATAGTTAGAAGCATAGGTTATAGTCTTTGCTTTTTTATCGCATTTCAAAATGGATATTAATTAATATCTTGTATACTTAATATTTTTATAAAACTAAAATAATCTGAATGATGATTAAAAACATGTTACCTGTTTTTCTAGTGCTCTTATTTTTCTTCAATTGCCAAAAGAAAGAAAAAGAATATGTAGAAAAAATTTACGAAAAGCCTGAAATAGTAATGGAAGCTCCTTCAAATTTTCTTTCACCAGAAGAAAGTATGAAAACATTTTATTTGCCAGAAGGTTATAAGGTAGAATTAGTGGCAAGCGAACCCATGATAGACGAACCGGTAACTATTGCTTGGGATGGAAACGGGCGTATGTATGTTGCTGAAATGAACACCTACATGCAAGATGTTGATGGAACGGGTACCAACAGGTCTATAAGTAAAATAAAATTGCTAGAAGATACTGATGGCGATGGTAGAATGGATAAAAGCACCGTGTTTATTGATAGTCTTCTACTTCCAAGAATGATATTGCCTCTTGAAAATGAACTCATCGTAAATGAAACATTCTCGTATGATTTATGGAGTTATAAAGATACAGATGGTGATGGTGTAGCCGATAAAAAAGAACGCGTTTATTACAACCCTAACCGCCGTGGTGGAAATTTAGAACATCAACAAAGTGGTTTGTTATGGAATTTAGATAACTGGGTTTATACAACATATAACCCAATACGTTTTAAATTTCAGAAGAATAAAGTTATTGTAGATTCTTTAGAAAATATGCCTAGTGGTCAATGGGGTTTAACCCAAGATGATATGGGTATTATGTACTATTCTTCAGCAGGAAGTGAAAACCCAGCATATGGTTTTCAACAACCAGCTCCATATGGCGATTATAACCCAGAAGGCAGATTGTCAGAAGGGTTTATGGAGCCTTGGCCAGTAGTTGGAACACCTGATGTTCAAGGTGGCCCTGGTAGATTACGTCCAGATAATACATTAAACCATTTTACCGGTGTTGCAGGACAAGAAATATTTTTAGGAGATAAATTGCCACGATCAACTTATGGCGATTTATTTATTCCTGAGCCTGTTGGCAGACTTATCCGTCGTGCTAAAGTAAAAATTGAAGATGGTAAAAAAGTGCTGTACAATGCCTATGATCAAGCAGAGTTTATGGCATCAACCGATTTGAATTTCAGACCCATTCAAGCCAAAACAGGTCCTGATGGAGCTTTGTATATTGTAGATATGTATCGTGGTATCATTCAAGAAAGTAACTGGACTAAAAAAGGAAGTTCCCTTCGTCCTGTTATCATTCGCAAAGAATTGGATAAAAATATAGGTAAAGGACGTATTTACAGAATTGTTTATGAAGGCATAAAACCTGGAAAAAGACCAAATCTTTTAGGGAAGAAGGCTTCAGATTTAATTGAATATTTAGGGCATCCAAACGGATGGTACCGTAATACAGCGCAGAAATTAATCATTTTAAAAGATGATAAAAGTGTGATTCCAGAATTGAAAGATATAGCATCAGATAATAATTCTTGGTGGATTAAATTATTTGGAACTGATAATGATTTAGGAATTCAACGCGTTCATGCACTTTGGACCTTGGAAGGTTTAGGAGTGGTAGATAAGGTACTTATAAAAGAAAAGTTTTTAGATGAAGATGCAAGGGTTCGTTTAACAGCCATTCGTTTAAGCGAGAAGTTTTTAAAAGCAGGTGATACCGACATTTTTCCTGATTTAGAAAAATTAGTCTCTGATGCTTCTTTAGAGGTTGCAAATCAGTTAGCTTTAAGTTTGCGCTACAGTAAAGATAAAAAAGCGACCGATATACTTAATAAAATTAAGGCGAAATATGAAAACAATGAAATTGTATCGCATTCTGTAACAGAAAGTTTAAAGAAAGACGATTCAAGATTGGCGCAATTAAAAAAACGTATAGCGGGTAGAGGATTAGGAGAGAAGCAGAGTATTCTTAGAGGTTACGACTCCTATAATCAACTTTGTATTACCTGTCATGGTGTTGATTTAAAAGGTGTTCCGCTTGGTGAAGGAGCACTAGTAGCGCCTTCGCTAATAGGTAGTCCTAGAGTTGTTGGTGATGACTTAGGCAAGTTAAGTAAGATATTATTAAATGGACTTATTGGTCCTGTTGATGGTGTTGATTATGGTATTATGATGCCGCTTAAGGCAAATGATGACCAATGGATTGCAGATGTACTTACCTATGTAAGAGCTATGAATGATGTAGGTGGCGTTCATAAAAAGTTTGTTAGAAACGCCCGCGCACAATCAAAAGACAGAGAAGATTACTGGACCTTGAAAGAGTTAGAAAAAGAAAAGAAATAGTTGTTTAACTTTGATTGCCAGTAATTAGTGTCAGGTCGAGCGCAGTCGAGATCTAATTATTCGGATAACCTCTTAAATACGCTATTGCTGAGATCAGATAAAGAAATCATTAAATTTAATAAGCATAAAAAAAAAGTTGGATTCTCATCCAACTTTTTTTTATACAATAGCTTTAAATGTTTTTAAACTTAAAACTTATAGTTCAATTGTAAAAGTGCTGCTCTAGGTAAAATAGGCACAACTACAAAGCTAGCATCTGGATTCGCTTCAATGAATTCAGACGTCGCTCCATTGGCGTTGGCACCAAAAGAATTTGCTCCAAAAAAGTTTGCTAATCCATCAGAATTTAGGATGTTAGTGGCTAATATATTTGCAGATAAGTGACTGTTTATTTTATAGCCAAGACCTGCATCAAAAACACTATATGCAGCTAATTGAAATGCATTGGCAACATTGCCTTCGCGTTTACCCATATAGCGCCATTTAATAAAAGAAGCCGTTTTGTTTTTGTTGTATTCAGCAATCACATTAAACATTAATTTAGGGTTGAAGGGTAGGGTGTTTCCAGAATAATCGGTAGTGCTATCATCACTTGTATCTACACTTCCAGCAGCATCGTAAATATTCCATTTTGTAGCTTTAGGATTTTGGATAACGCCATTAAATCGGAAAGCAAAATGTTCTAATGGTGAATAGACGCTTTCCCATTCCAAACCAATAGTTCTTGATGTGTTAAATTGAATAGGCGTGTAGAAGATGTTACTGGTATCATCATCAAACTCAAAATTAGTAACACCTATATTTTTAAGTTCACTCCAAAATAAGGTAGTGGTGAATGAAACGTCTTTAAAATTAGATTTCAATCCTAATTCAACTTGGTTAATATCCTGTACTTCGCCTTTTTTGTTGATTGGAACGTTTGCAAAATTATTGAAATAATAATTCAGTTCTGGGGCTTTGTGTCCTTTTGAGAAACGTCCAAATAATGCAGCATCATCTGTTATTTTATAATTAATTCCTGTAGAATAAGACACATAATTATAGTTGAAGTTAAAAGTATCTTGTTCACCAGTAGGCTGTAAAATGTTATTGTCGTAGGCCGTGTTTTCATCACCGTCCAAACCACCGGTTTGTGTGAATGGTGCAAACCTATCGTTGCTTCCTTTATGTTTAATGGTTTCAAAACGTACGCCCAAATCCAGCTGAAGGTTCTCTGAAAGCTTCCAACGGTCATTTACAAAAGTGGCCAATTGTGTAACATTAGCTCTGCTATTGGTAAAAAATAATCCACCATAATTACTCACGCCATAAGCATCAGACAAGGCCATAACGGGCTCTCCTGGGTTTTCTAAAGTAACTTGTAGCATTCTAGAGTTGTTTTCATAAGTAGAAAAAGCAAAACTTCCTTGTGTATAAACCAAAGTATCCGAAAAACCAGAAGCAATTCCAAAATTTAGATCATGGTTTTCCCATTCTTTCCTAAGGGTAAATTGCTGCATAAATTCGTCGGCATCATTATCCTTATACCAAGTAGAGGTGCCCATAACGGCATCATTAGGCAGTGTGCCGCTTGTTAAATATTGTGCAGGATCACCTGAAAAAATACCACTGTTATCTATTCTAGCAAGTTCATTTCCAGAATTGGCATCACGAAACACAATTTGTCCCACAGGAAAAGGATTTCCGTTACTCACTAAATAATAAACTGTAGGGTCGCTAATAGATACAAAGGCATTGCTTATTGAGGTTTGCCAATTAGCACTTTTTGAAGAAAACTTCATATTGTTTTTGAAAGACCAGTTGTTGCCTAAATCTTGAAAGATGTCGAAGCCAAAAGCTAAATCTTTGGCATCAACTCCTTGCGATGGGTCAAAACTGATGGTATTATCTAGGTTTCTTCCATCAGGAATGTTGGCATGAAACTCAGGCATCATTAAAACTGAAGAATTAAAATCCAGACCAAAAGCAGGTTTTGGATCGTTCCAGTTTGTTGCAGGCAACCCGGTGTATCTATTTGTATAATCGTTTAGATATTTTCCATATAGTTTAAAGTAGCCATTAGAGTTTTCTTTAATAACATTGAATTTAAACTGACCGCCTTTGCTAAAAGTGAAATCGGTATTTCTCGCGCCTTCATCAAGTCTGTAATGTCCGCCAGCATTAAAAAACCAGTTGTTTCCTAAGGCGCCACCTAAAACACCATCCACTCGGTATAATGGGTTGCCTTCTCCTTGAATACCGCTTTGCAATTGTATTTCACCATTTAGGTTTTCAGTGCTATTCCTAGAAATAAAATTGTAAACGCCACCAGGAGCATTCATAGCTGTAATGGAAGCGCTTCCGCCTCGTAATGCTTCCACCTTTGAGGTTGTTAAATCTGTACGGTGAAAAAGATCAGATCCATAATAAGAGTGTTGTACCAAGCTAACTGGCAAACCATCTTCTTGTAACGATACATAATACCAACCCATATCGTCTTCGGCTGCAGCCGAAACACCTCGAGTATAAACTCTGGTGAATACTTCACCCGCAGAAGCATCAGCAAAAGTACCCGGAATATTTTGAAGTAAATTGGCAGTGCCTTGTGGATAAACCTGTTGAATGTCTTTTTTGTTCAACGTGCTAATAGATGTATTGGATTCCAGTTGGGGTCTAGGGTTAAAAGTGCCCGTTACAACTACAGTGTGTAGGTTTAACAAGTCGGTTTGTAAAGTGTATGAAAACGTTTTATTGTTTGAATCAACCTTAATGGGAGTTTCAATGGTTTTATACCCCAAATGTGAAACAGTCAATTTATAATCGCCTGTTGGGACATTAAGAATGCTAAAATTACCATTTATATCGGTAGTGCTGTATAAATTTGAAGGTGTATTTAGTACAATGGCTGCACCTTCAATGGGGTTATTGTTGCTGTCTTTTATTGTTCCGCCAATAGATGTTTGGGCACAGATAGACATGGTGTTGACCATTACCAAAAGGTAAATGAAAAACTTTATTTTGCTCATAATAAATAGGGTGAATTTTTGTGGTTTATTTAAATGAGAGCAAATTTAAAAAATATATTTTCAAAACTGTTTATATAAAACCACTGAAAGCGTTTAAACATAGTGTTGCTAAATTTATAGATGATGTATATGTTAAAAGTTTATATTGATTTATTTTTGAAATCTTATACTAAAAATGTCTAGTTATGATAAAAGCGTCATTATCTAAATCAAAAAAAATAACAAACAGTGTACTTTTTATATTGTTTACTCTTTTTGCGGTTATTCAATTGAACGACCCAGATCCCATGCATTGGTTTTTAATTTATATGGGTGTTGCTGTTATTTCTTTGGGGTCTAATTTCATTACCATTCCTAAAGCAATTATTGTTTTGATTATTTTAGGACTTCTTGTTTACGCAGCCATGCATTTTATGTTTTTAATAGATTGGTTACAGACTGAAAATAAATCTGAAATTTTAGGGGAAATGGTTTATGAGAAACCATACTTAGAAGGGTCTAGAGAATTTTTAGGTTTATTAATAGCGGTTGGCGCTTTGCTTTATCAATTAAAACGTTAAACATGTGTTTTGTAATGAATTGCTTCTGAATAACAGAGGCTTTACGGACACTTGAAATTGCTAAAAAATATGTAATTTGCAAAGTGAAATAATTCAAACAATTTTAGTGAAAGCAAATAAAAAAAAGATTGAGCCTTATAAGGCTGATGGCATTGTTTATCATGCCGATACTTGTTTGCCATTAACTGATGCTTTTAAGCGAAAAAAAATAAAATTTAAAGCACTTGCGAGACATACATATCCGGGTGATCGATTGGATGATAATACATTAGGGCTTAATAGTATAGGGTATTGGGATGCTAATGGAGCTCAAGATTGGGGTTTGGATTGGCATAGAAATGAAGGGATTGAATTCCATTTTTTAGAATCTGGTAGCATGCCTTATGCTCAAGAAGGTAAAGAAGTGGTGCTAACGCCCAACCACCTTACCATTACCCGTCCTTGGGAAGCACACAAAGTGGGAAACCCGAACATTGGAATGGGTAAATTTTATTGGGTTATTATCGATTTAGGTGTGCGTAGGCCACATCAAGATTGGGTTTGGCCCGATTGGATTACTTTAACACCACAAGATTTAGCAAGACTTACCACAATTTTAAGGCATAACGAAAAGTCTATTTTAAAAACGAACCCAAGTATTAAAGATTGCTTTTCTCAACTCAATAAAGCGATTAATACAGATGAAAAAGGAAGCAGTGCTTCTAAAATAAGAGTTCTTATAAATTCCTTGCTTGTTAATTTACTCGATTTATTAGACACGAACGATATTGTTTTAAATGAATCGTTAACAGATAGCTCCAGAAGTGTTCGGTTTTTTCTAAAAGAACTTGAAAATAACCTTTCGGAACAATGGACTATTGAATTAATGGCCCAATCTGCCGGCGTGGGATTAACCCGATTTACATACCATTGCAAGCAAATTACAAATCTAACCCCCATGCGCTATTTAGCAATGAAACGGTTGGAGATGTCTAAAAAAATATTTCAAGAGGATAAAGATTTAACGATTGCAGAAGTTGCTTACATGTGTGGTTTTACCTCTAGCCAATATTTTGCCACGGTATTCAAAAAGCATGAAAAATGTTCGCCTAACGAATATAGAATGAAATGCGAAGTGCATAATTTAGAATTGGTTTAGCGTATTTTTTGTTGTTTAATATTTTTCACTGAATAAAAATAAACGGTTTTTTTATTCTAATTCCGTATTTTCACAATGTTATCATTAATTTGGAATGTTGCACTTTGGGTAATGTTTCACTGTTAACTTTTGTTTCTAATTTTCTAAGAAACACTTTTTGCCATGGGTTTATAGTTCGTAAAACGATAGGACCCTAAAATATAACCACTAAACTAAAATCATTTAAAAAATGGAAGGCATTAACAAAAACAGACTTTTTCTAGCCAGTTGTTTGGCATTAATTACTACAGCCATGACCTTTGCCATACGGGCAAGATTGGAAACCGTTTTCGGTCCAGAAGGTGTTGGTTTAACTTTAGAGCAATTAGGCTATGCTTTTGCGCCTGCTTTTTTTGGGTTTACTATCGCCATGATTATTGGTGGACCATTGGTCGATTTATTAGGTATTAAAAAAATCACGTGGATGGCATTTGTTACACACGCCATTGGTATTGTGTTAACACTTATGGCAGATTCTATGACGTCACTTTTTATAGCAACTTTATTTGTGGGTATAGGGAATGGTATGGTAGAAGCAGCACTAAACCCAATGATTGCCTCTATGTACACCACTGAAAAAACCAAAATGCTAAACAGGTTCCATGTGTGGTTTCCTGGTGGCATCGTTATTGGCGCCTTAGTAGGTTGGCTTGTTATGGATGTGTTGGGCTTAAGCTGGCAAATTATGGTGGGTACTTTGGTTGTGCCATTGGTGTTATATGCGGTTTTGTTTTTCGGACAAAAAATGCCTGTTACCGAGCGTGTTCAGTTAGGGGTAAGTAATAAAACCATGTTTTCAAGTGTTTTAAAACCGTTGTTTTTATTTATGGTTTTCTGCATGTTGCTAACTGCAGCTTCAGAGCTTGGTACAACACAGCGTATTGAATCCCTTTTAAAAACATCCGTTGAAGCCCCCTTGTTAGTACTTGCATTTATAAATGGTATTATGGCTTTAGGCAGATTGTTTGCTGGACAAGTAGTACATAAATTAAAGCCATCGGGCATGTTATTGTATTCAGCAATTTTCACATTTATTGGGTTGTGGCTGCTTACGGTTACAAGTGGCGGAATGATATTTGTTGCAGCTGCGGTATTTGCAATTGGAGTCACTTTTTTTTGGCCAACCATGTTGGGTTTTGTTGCCGAATATTTACCGGAAACAGGTGCGTTAGGACTCTCCATTATGGGAGGTGCAGGCATGTTTTCGGTATCAATCGTGTTGCCAATTATGGGGAATTTAATGGATAATGCAAGCGCTGGGGAAGCCTTGCGAACCATGTCTATTTTACCTGCCATACTTATTGTGGCGTTTTTAGGCTTAAACATATATATGAAGAATAATAAATCTTTAAATAAAGTACACGTATAAATTTATGATGGGTAGAAAATTAAGAATGGGAATGGTCGGTGGAGGCACTGGCTCATTTATTGGAGATGTGCACAGAAAAGCAGCGGCTATAGATGGTATGATAGAGCTGGTATGTGGGGCTTTTAGTAGTACTGAAGAAAAATCCATAGCATCAGGAAAAGACCTTAATTTAGATGAAAGCAGATGTTACAAAACATTTGAAGAGATGATTCTAAAGGAAAAAGAATTGCCAGAAGCTATTAGAATGGATTTTGTAGCTATTGTAACCCCTAATCACATGCATTTTCCACCTGCAAAAATGGCAATCGAAAATGGCTTTCATGTTATTTGCGATAAACCCGTTACGCTTACGCTAGAAGAAGCTACCGAGCTTGAAAACATTATAAAAAACAGCGGTAAATTATTTGCGCTTACACATAATTATACGGGCAATTCCATGGTAAAGCAAGCAAAAGCGATGATTGCTAATGGTGAATTGGGAAAGATTAGAAAAATACAAGCACAGTATCTTCAAGGCTGGTTGTCCACTTCTTTAGAAAACACGGGGCAAAAACAAGCCGCTTGGAGAACAGACCCAAAACGATCCGGTATCGGTGGGGCTTTAGGCGATATTGGTACGCATGCCGAAAATTTAATAGAATACATCACCGGATTAAAAATTGAAGAAATAGCGGCCGATTTAGGTGTTTTTGGCGAAGGCAGAGTTTTAGATGATGATGGCAGCATGTTAATCCGAATGGAAAATGGTGCTAAAGGAAGTATTTCCATTTCCCAAATAGCTTTAGGCGAAGAAAATAATTTAGCAATTAAAGTGTATGGCGACAAAGGAAGCTTGGAATGGTACCAAGAAAATCCAAGCGAATTAATCACGCGTTGGTTAGAGGATCCTAAAAAAATATACACACCTAACGGAAATGGCTTGCATCCAGAGGCTTTAGAAGTTTCCAGAATTCCGTCGGGGCATCCCGAAGGGTATTTAGAAGCTTTTGCTACTATTTATAAAAATTTCGCAAAACATGTAATTTCTTTTAATGCAGGTGAGACCATAAAAAAACCAGATTATCCAACTATTGAAGATGGTATTAGAGGTATGAAATTTATTTATGCCGCTGTTGAAAGTAATAAGAACAATGCAAGTTGGATAAAAATAAATTAATCTTAAAAACGATTGTTGGCGGATGTTGCGTTAGGGATTGAGCGGTCTGTTTGAGCTCCCCGACAAAGGAGGGAGCGAGTAGCGAAAGCCCGACCCTTGTGGTAACGCCAAAAAAATAATATAAAAATATGAAAACAATAAAAGGACCAGCCGTTTTTTTAGCACAATTTGCAGGAAGTGAAGCACCATTCAATTCATTGGATGGGATGTGTAAATGGGCAGCAGATTTAGGCTATAAAGGTATTCAGATTCCAACCTGGGAATCTGGTTTAATTGATATTGAAAAAGCAGCCGAAAGTCAAACCTATTGTGATGAATTAAAAGGAAAAGTAAATTCGTATGGTTTGGAAATCACAGAGCTTTCAACCCATTTGCAAGGACAATTGGTGGCTGTTAACCCCGCTTACGATACCTTGTTTGATGGTTTTGCGCCCGATAAAGTAAAAGGAAACCCGAAGGCTAGAACGGAATGGGCGATTGATTTTGTTAAAAAATCAGGAACCGCCAGTGGCAGATTGGGTTTAAAATCACACGCGTCATTTTCAGGGGCTTTATTATGGCACACCATATATCCATGGCCACAGCGTCCGCAAGGATTGGTGGAAATGGGTTTTGAGGAATTAGCGAAACGTTGGTTGCCAATTTTGAACCATTTTGATGAACATGGTGTTGATGTGTGTTATGAATTGCACCCTGGGGAAGATTTACACGATGGTACTTCTTTTGAACGTTTTTTAGAAGCCACAGGAAACCATAAACGCGCTAATATTTTATACGACCCAAGTCATTTTGTGCTTCAGCAGTTAGATTATTTAAAGTTTATAGATTATTACCACGAACGTATTAAAGCGTTTCATGTGAAAGATGCCGAGTTTAATGCATCAGGAAAACAAGGTGTTTACGGTGGGTATTCTAATTGGAAAGACAGAGCTGGAAGATTCAGATCTTTAGGCGATGGACAAGTAGATTTTTCAGGAATATTTTCAAAATTAACCACTTACGGGTGCGATGTATGGGCGGTTATGGAATGGGAATGCTGTGTGAAATCGTCTGCTCAAGGAGCGCGAGAAGGGGCGCCATTCATCCAAAGTCATATTATTGAAGCTGCAGAACGTAGTTTTGACGATTTTGCAGGTGCGAAACCAGATGAAAATTATCTGAAAAAGATATTAGGTATTTAGAAATTAAAAGAATTTTATATTAAAAATTGGTGTTGTTATGATGAAGCAAATTGTTTTTTTATTAATGAGTCTTTGTTTTTTTACTAAGACATTTTCTGATAATGCGCATAAAGGCAAAATAAAAGTGTTGATTGTTGATGGTCAAAATAACCATTCTGTATGGCCAAAATCTACCATCATGATGAAACAATATTTAGAAGAAACCAATTTATTTGAAGTCGATATTGAAAGAACCCATTACTTAAACAATAGTGAAACCCATAAAGACTGGTTGCCATTGGCGAATGTGCCTGAAGGTGTTGAAGGTAAGCCAATAACCGACCCAAATTTCAATCCAGATTTTTCAAAATACGATGTTATTATTTCCAATTTTGGTCATAGGGCAGCAGATTGGACAAATGAAACGCAAAAAAGTTTTGAGACTTATATAAAAAACGGAGGCGGTTTTGTAAGTGTGCATGCAGCGGATAATTGTTTTCCAGAATGGGAAGCTTACAATAAAATTATTGGCATTGGCGGCTGGGGAAATAGAACCGAAAAAAACGGACCTTATTTGTATATTGATGAACATGATCAACCAAAAAAAGATTATACCCCTGGACCAGGTGGCAAGCATGGTAAAAGAGAAGATTTTTTAGTAACAACTTATCATAAAAAACACCCCATAACCAAAGGTTTACCCTTAAGTTGGATGCATGCAGATGATGAATGTTATGCCTATATGAGAGGACCAGCTGAAAACGTTACCATTTTAGCAACGGCAGTTACAACGTTAAAAGCTGCTGAATTACAGCAAAAAGAACCGGTAGTAATGACCGTTAACTACGGAAAAGGTAGAATATTCCATACCACATTAGGGCACGATACCACAGCGTTAGAATGTGTGGGTTTTATTACCCTTCTAAAAAGAGGGGTAGAATGGGCTGCAACTGGCAAAGTGAAACAGACAAAAATTCCAGCAGATTTTCCAACAGAAAATAAAACATCTACAAGAGAATTTCAATATAATAAATAGAATTTAAGCATGTAGCGTAAAATTAATTAAGCTATATCTTATGTAAATCATCTAAAAATCAACAATTAAAGATTTTTAGATGATTTGTTTTTTTTAATTAGGATTGTGATATAATTGGATAATTAAAAATAATTTCTTAAAAAGTAGAGATATTAATAATTTTTTCAAAAAAAGCACCAAATTTTAACAGAGGTAATGAATAAAATCATAATTTTACATTATGAATACATTAAAAAATAAAATACGTCCTTCATCACCCGGTTTCCGCGCGAGTATTACTCGTCGCAGCTTCTAGTCTTTCAATGACCAAAAACCAAAACGTAATTTAATTTTTTTAGAGTGTATAAAATTTCATCCATAAAGTTTCAAAGTTTTTTTAATATCGTAATCAACACGTATTTTATGTGTCGTATTTACCCGCGTCGCCCTTAGTGGTGCGCTTTTATTTTTTGAACTAGGTGAGTCCAGTTCAGTTTAAAAAAATTAACTTTAACTTTTAATACGTTTTTTAAAGTATAATGGAAATTGTAATTGCCGATAAATCACATTCGAAATACGCAGAAATTATTTGCGAAACTATTGCAGAATCAGCCGCTGTTAGAGGCACTGGTATTGCAAGACGAACCCCAGAATACATCACAAAAAAATTGGAAAATGGCAATGCTGTTATTGCTTTGGATGGTGATAAATTTGCAGGTTTTTGTTATATCGAGCTGTGGGGCCATGGTAAATATGTGGCTAATTCTGGTTTGATTGTGCATCCAGATTATAGAAGTATGGGGTTGGCAAAAAAAATTAAACATAAGGTGTTTAAACATTCCAGAACCAAATTTCCAGATGCAAAAGTATTTAGTATAACTACTGGGTTGGCAGTTATGAAAATGAATACCGATTTAGGCTATAGGCCAGTGCCGTTTTCAGAATTAACAGACGATCCAACCTTTTGGGATGGGTGCCAAACATGTAAAAACTACGATGTGTTAACACGTACCAACCGAAAAATGTGCTTGTGCACCGGTATGTTGTACGATCCTAAAGCTAAAAAGTCTGAACCCGTTAAAATAAAAGAAAAGGTATTTAATAGACTAAAAAGCATCAAACAAGCGATGTTTTTAAAAAAGAATAAGAAGTAGTGTAGGTGGAAAAAATTTTAATGACATCAAAAATTGATTTAGTTGTTGAAAATATGGGTAGGTTTTACCAAAGTAATGTGTGATATAAATTAAAATGAGTACAATATTAGATATAGAAATCGATCATGTGATAGAGCAAGCTGAGACTTTTTGTGCAGAAGCAGGTATAGAAATAAAATTGGTGTATAAACTTTCCCATAAATCGTTAGAAATTATTTCTGAAAGGTCGAGAGAGCTTCCTACGTTATATTTTGTGAGTGTTGACATGCTGAAAAAGCGTGTGGAAAACGGTTGCTTTATATTGAAAAAAGAGGATCAAATTATAGGGCATATCTTCGTTCATGAACATCAAGTTAAAGGGCATTTTGTTTATGAGCGTTCATCGCTATGGGTTGATAATGCCTATAGAAATTATAATCTTGGTTTGCTGTTGATGGCTAAAATAACCGAATTTTATAGCGATACATTTCTTATTTCAATAGCACAAACACCAAAAGTACATCATTACAACGAACTGTTGGGCATGACGCATGTTACCCTATCTAAAATGTCTTTGGTATTAGTTGAAGAGCTAGAGAAATTAGGAAAATTACGAGATGAATTAAATTTCAAGTATTACGTGAATGCTTGTTTTGAAGCTGAAATAAGAGAATTAAAATAAATAAAGAATTAATTAACAAAAATCCCCTCTCCTTTGGAGAGGGTTAGGGAGAGGATATGAAAAAACTAGTAATAGCATATAGTGGCGGATTGGATACGTCGTACTGTGCAGTAAGTTTATCAAAAAAGTTTGAAGTTCATGCTGTAAGTGTAAACACGGGTGGATTTACAAAAACAGAAATAGAACACATTGAATCAAACGCCTATAAAATGGGTGTTACAACTTATAAAAACATTGATGCTGTGGCTACTTTTTACCAAAAAGTAGTAAAGTATTTAATTTTTGGTAATGTATTGAAAAACAATACCTATCCACTATCTGTAAGTGCAGAGCGTATCATTCAAGCAATTGAAATTGTGGAGTACGCAAAAAGCATTGGTGCAGAATATATTGCACATGGTAGTACAGGAGCAGGAAACGACCAAGTGCGTTTCGATATGATTTTTCAAACATTGGCACCAGAAATTCAAATCATCACCCCAATTAGAGATGAGAAATTAACCAGACAACAAGAAATCGACTATTTAAAAGAAAATGGTATCGATATGTCTTGGGAAAAAGCAAAATACTCGGTTAACAAAGGACTTTGGGGAACCAGCGTTGGTGGTTCAGAAACCTTAACGTCTGATAAACCATTGCCAGACAACGCTTACCCATCGCAGTTAAAACATGCTGAAGATGAAAAAGTGAAATTAACTTTTGAAAAGGGCGAATTAGTTGCTGTAAACGGGATTGAAAACGACCCTGAAATTAACATAGAAACCTTAAACAATCTTGCAAAAGCCTACGCTATTGGTCGCGATATTCACGTGGGAGATACCATAGTAGGTATAAAAGGACGTGTTGGTTTTGAAGCGCCAGCAGCTTTAATTACTATCAAAGCGCATCATTTATTGGAAAAACACACGCTTACCAAATGGCAATTGCAGCATAAAGAATATTTAGCAAGTTTCTATGGTATGCATTTACATGAAGGTCAGTATTTAGACCCCGTAATGCGAAACATTGAAGCCTTTTTACAAAGCAGTCAAGAGGTTGTAAGTGGTGACGTTACGGTAACTTTAAGACCATACCATTTCACCTTAGATGGTATTACTTCTGAACACGATTTAATGAGTGCGAAATTTGGAAGTTACGGTGAAGAAAATAAAGGTTGGACAGCCGATGAAGCGAAAGGGTTTATTAAAATCTTCGGAAATCAAAATAAAATTTATCATCAAGTTAATTCTTAATTTGATTTGAAACTCAGACCTCTCAGGTTTTAAAAACCTGAGAGGTCTTGAAAAGAAAAGATTGCAAATGAAAAATATCAAAGTAGGTATTATTGGAGGCGCAGGTTACACAGCGGGCGAGTTAATTAGATTGTTAATTAACCACCCTAACGCAGAGCTTGATTTTGTGTACAGTACTTCCAATGCAGGTAATAAGATTAGCAACATCCACCAAGATTTAATGGGGGATTTAGATGTGAAATTCACAGATACTGTCAACCCAAATGTTGATGTGTTGTTCTTATGTTTAGGTCATGGAAATTCAGTGAAGTTTTTATCGGCTAATACGTTTTCAGCTACCACTAAAATTATCGATTTAGGAAACGATTTCCGACTTGAAAAAGATAAAGTTTTTAATGGAAAAACTTTTGTTTACGGGTTGCCTGAATTACAAAGAGATGCTGTTAAAAAAGCAGATTATATAGCAAATCCAGGTTGTTTTGCTACTGCTATTCAATTGGCTTTGTTGCCGCTTGCTGAAAAAGGATTGTTGCATAACGATGTGCATATTAATGCGGTTACGGGCGCTACAGGTGCTGGAACTTCATTGTCTGAAACCTCGCATTTCCCATGGAGAGATAATAACTTTTCATATTACAAACCGTTTACGCATCAGCATTTAGGTGAAATTAATCAGTCGGTTAAACAATTACAGAATGGTTTTACTTCTGAAATTTTGTTTATGCCAAACCGAGGTAATTTTTCCAGAGGAATTTTTGCAACGGTATATACCAATTTTGAAGGCACTTTAGAAGGAGCAAAAGCCCTATTTGAGGCATTTTATAAAGATGCCAAATTTACATTTGTTTCTGATGAGGTGTTGCATTTGAAACAAGTAGTAAACACCAATAAGTGTTTAATTCATTTACATAAACACAACAACAAATTATTAGTAACAAGTATTATTGATAATTTATTAAAAGGAGCTTCGGGTCAAGCCATACAGAATATGAATTTGATGTTTGGTTTGGAAGAAACCACAGGATTGCAATTAAAAGCGACTTATTTTTAAAAGCCCCATCTAATTTCCCTAAAGGGGAGGAAAAGATTGTGGTTAAAGAAGATTAATAATGATTAAAAACGCTCCAGTTCCCTTCCTTTGGAGGGGTTAGGGGAGGCAAAAAGAGTTAACATGAAAATAGCCATTATAGGAACTGGAAATTTAGGAAGTTCTATTGCGAAAGGACTTATCAATAATAGGTCGTTTACATCGTTATATTTAGCTGATAAAAACACCGCGAATGTTGATGTTTATAAAACTGAAGAATATGTTACCGTTACACACGATAATGTGCTGGCAGTTGAAAACAGCGACATGGTTATTTTTGCATTGCAACCAAAACATATTAATGCTGTTTTGGAAAGTGTAGCATCGAAAATAACAGATAAACATATTATTATTTCGGTGGCTGCTGGTGTTGAAATCCCAAGGATAGAGGGCATTATTGGAAAGGATAAAAACATTATTCGTGTGATGCCAAACACTGCGATTTCTATTGGAAAATCCATGACTTGTATTGCAGCTAACACTAAGGCGCATGATAAAGTAGCCTTGGCGCAAGATGTGTTTAACCAATTAGGCACTACATTGGTTATTCCTGAAGATTTAATTCAAGCAGCAACGGTAATTTGTGCTAGTGGTATTGCGTTTTGGATGCGCCTTGTGCGTGCTACAACACAAGGAGCTATTCAGTTAGGTTTTGAAGCCCACGAAGCACACCAATTGGCTACACAAACGTGTTATGGTGCTGCGAGTTTATTGTTGGAATCTGGTAGACACCCAGAACAGGAAATAGATCGTGTTACTACACCAAGTGGCTGTACCATTGAAGGGTTAAATGCTATGGAACATCAAGGTTTAAGCTCTGCTTTGATACAAGGTATTGTGGCTTCTTTCGAGAAAATTAATCAAATTAAAAAGAATTAAAATGCCATTATTTGACGTTTATCCTTTATATAATGTAACCCCTGTTTCGGGAAAAGATATGCTCGTTTACGACGATGCGGGAATTGAATATTTAGACCTTTACGGAGGTCATGCCGTAATATCTATTGGACATTCACACCCAAAATATGTGGAGGCTGTTAGCAATCAAGTTTCAACTTTAGGGTTTTATTCGAACGCGATTCAAAATCCGCTGCAAGTTGAACTTGCCAATAAAATTGAAGCCCTTTCTGGTTGTAAGGGTTATGAGTTGTTTTTGTGTAATTCTGGCGCAGAAGCTAATGAGAATGCTTTAAAATTAGCGTCGTTTAAAGCAGGAAAATCGCGTGTTATTGCGTTTAACAATGGGTTTCATGGGCGTACATCGGCGGCGGTAGCGGCCACCGATAATAAAAATATTGTCGCGCCAATTAATGCACAACAGCAAGTTACTTTTTTAGCATTGAATGATATTGAAGGCGTTAAAAGAGAATTGGAAAAAGGTGATGTTTGTGCGGTGATTGTAGAATTTATTCAAGGCGTTGGTGGTTTAGACCAAGGGACAGCCGAATTTTTCGAGCAAGTTGATAAACTTTGTAAAGCAAACAATACCTATTTTATTGCAGATGAGGTGCAATCAGGTTACGGACGTTCGGGTAAATTCTTCGCGTTTCAGTATTACAACGTAACACCAGAAGTTATTTCAATAGCCAAAGGTATGGGGAATGGGTTCCCGATTGGCGGTATTTTAATTCACCCAAGTATTGAAGCAAAACATGGGATGTTAGGTACCACGTTTGGTGGCAATCATTTAGCTTGTGCTGCTGGTTTAGCTGTTTTAAATGCGATTGAAGATGAGAAGTTGATTGCCAACGTTAACGATATTTCCGACTATTTTATTTCTATAGCTAAAACCATTCCGCAGATTAAAAATATCAAAGGAAAAGGCTTGATGATTGGTTTGGAATTCGACTTTGAAGTTGGAGAACTAAGAAAAAAGCTTATTTACGAACATCGTATATTTACAGGTGGTGCTTCTAACAAAAAACTGATTAGAATTTTGCCACCATTAACTATTAAAAAAGAACATGTAGATCAATTTTTTGAAGCTTTAAAAAAGGCTTTAAGCTAACATGTAAATTAAAATACTGAACTAAAAACTTAGAAAGTCTGAGAATTTAAAGTTTAGAAAAATAAGTTGTAAAGTTTCTAAGTATCAAAGCTTTGAATCTCAGAAACTTTGAAGCTTTGCAACTAAAAAATTAAAAAAATGAATACTTTATTAAACATAGAAACAAGAAACGCTGTATTACTTAAAATGGCAGAACTTTTAGAACAAGAAAGAGCTGCTATTATGAAGATAAATAAAGCAGATTTAGATGCTTATGATGGCGATGATATTTCTATGTACGATCGATTAAAAGTAGATGACTCCAAAGTGGATGAGATGATTAAATCTGCAAAACATTTGGCTTCACAAGAAGATCCAGTTGGTGTAGAACGTTTCAGTTTTAAACACGATAACGGGATGCAGGTCTATAATAAAACGGCATCATTTGGAACGATTTTGATTATTTATGAATCACGTCCCGATGTTACCGTAGAGGCTGCAGGAATTGCTTTTAAATCGGGAAATAAAATTTTATTAAAAGGCGGAAAAGAATCTTTAAAATCGAATTTAAAGATTGTTGAATTATGGCATCAAGCATTAAAAAGTCAAGGAGCTTCAACTGATTGGGTTGAATATTTACAATTCAACAGAACCGAAACCCAAGCGTTTTTAGAAAAACCAACACAGAAACTCGATTTAATCGTGCCTCGTGGTGGCGAACGTTTAATTGCCTTCGTAAAAGAACATGCATCGTGTCCTGTAATCATCAGTGGACGTGGTAATAATTTTGTGTATGTCCATAAGGAAGCCGATTTAGACCTTGCTTTAAAAGTCATCATCAATGCAAAAACAGCTAAAATTTCAGCATGTAACGCATTGGATAAAGTACTGATTGATAAAAACCTTCCTAATAAAGAAGCATTTATTAAAAATTTGATTTCAAAATTAAAGGAATTTAAAGTGCAGATTTTAGGAGATGAAGCCATTTCAAAGTTTGAAGGTGTTGAAGCTATTGTATCGGATGCTATTTGGTATCAAGAATTTTTGGATTACAAAATTGCGATTGCTGAAATAAATTCAAATGAAGACACTATTGCGATGATCAATAAGTATTCTGGAGGTCATTCATCATCAATCATCACAAAAAATGATGCAGTTGCCGAAACATTTATGGCAAATGTAGATACAGCGGCGGTTTATCATAATGCATCAACACGTTTTACTGATGGAAGCCAATTAGGCTTGGGCGGGGAATTAGCCATAAGTACTGATAAGTTACACCAACGTGGTCCCATAGGTTTACAACATTTAGTAACTAATAAATGGTATGTTCATGGTAATGGACAAATAAGATAAGCCCATAATGGGCATTTAAAAATAAGCGAACGCTTGTAGTAGATATTAATACAATTAAGGAGCGAAGGTTTAAATAGATGAAGAAAAAACGCATATTACTAAAAGTTGGTTCTAATACGCTTACTAAAGAGACTGATAATATCTCTAGAGGTAAAATTGAGGATTTAGCAAATCAAATCGCAAAACTTCAAGATACTTGTGAGTTTGTAATTGTGAGTTCTGGAGCCATTGCAGCAGCAAAACAGTTTGTAAAGCTGGAAAGTAAAGGTAAAGAAATTACGGTTAAACAGGCTTTAGCATCTATTGGTCAGCCACATTTAATCCGTATTTACCAAGAAATTTTTAGAGAGTGCGGACTTTTAACATCGCAGTGTCTGTTGTCGTATTCCGATTTTGAAAAGGAACAAAGTAGAACAAACATTGTAAATACCATTAATGTGTTGGTTGCCAATAATTATATTCCCATTATTAATGAAAATGATACGGTTGCAACAGACGAGATTAAATTTGGTGACAATGATAAATTAGGTGCTTTAACAGCGTCTCTTTTAAAAGCCGATTTATTTATAATTGCAACAAACACAAATGGCATTTATACCAAAGAATCGATGGAAAACGGTACGCCAAAAACCATTGAAGTAGTAGAGGATTTTGATGCCTTACTAAAGCAAGTTGTTAGCTCAAAATCAAAACACGGAAGCGGTGGCATGCTATCTAAAATTGAAGCTGCAACCGTTACCAAAAATGCAAACATAGAAACTTGGATTGTAAACGGGTTGGAAGATAATTTCATTTTGAATGCCTTCGATAATAAAATTCAGTTTACCAAAATAAAATAGCAGCTAAAGACCATACAGGTTTTTAAAACCTGTATGGTCTGGAAATATAAGTTATCCTTCAAGGTTTGAAAGCCTTGTAGGTATTAAGAATAATATTAAAAACATGAAACATTATACCTCCATACAAGATATTAGTGATATCAATATTTGGATTCAGGAAGCTAAAGCATTAAAAAGAAATCCACTTAATTATAAAGACTTAGGAAAAAACAAAACACTAGGTTTATTGTTCTTTAATTCAAGTTTACGTACACGTTTAAGCACGCAAAAAGCTGCTTTAAATTTAGGAATGGACCCTATTGTAATGAATGTTTCTGGTGATGCATGGGGTATTGAGTTTGGAGATGGTACCATTATGAATGGCAATACGGCAGAACATATAAAAGAAGCTGCGGCAGTGGTTTCTCAATATTGCGATATTATTGCGGTAAGAGCATTTCCTACGTTAACAGATAAAGAAAAGGATGAAAGCGAGCACGTATTAAAGTCGTTTGTAAAATACGCATCAGTGCCTATTGTAAACATGGAAAGTGCAACGGGTCATCCGCTGCAAGCGTTAACCGATGCGATTACCATTTCAGAAAACACCAAAAAAGAAAGACCTAAAGTAGTTTTAAGTTGGGCACCACACATTAAAGCATTACCGCATGCCGTGGCAAATAGTTTTATTGAAGCCATGCAAAAAATGGATGTGGAATTCGTGGTTACGCATCCTGAAGGTTATGAGTTAAGCCCGGAAATTATGGGAGATTCAACCGTAGTCTATAATCAAGAAGAAGCATTTAAGGATGCCGATTTTGTATATGTGAAGAACTGGAGCAATTATAACGATTATGGCAAAGTATTAAACACGGACCCCAATTGGATGATTACTAAAGAAAAATTAGGTGATGCTAAATTTATGCACTGTTTACCAGTAAGGCGTAATTTAATTGTTGAAGACGCAGTGTTGGATAGCGATAGTTCATTAGTCATTGAGCAAGCAAATAATAGAACCTATGCAGCCCAATTGGTATTGAAAAAAATATTGGAAGATTTATAAAATCTTTAAAAATGAAAGAAAAACTATCCATAGTAAAAATAGGAGGAAATATCATTGAAGACGATGCATCTTTAAGCGCGTTTTTAAAATTATTCGCCAACTTAAAAGGAAAGAAAATTTTGGTTCACGGCGGCGGAAAACGTGCCACTGCTATAGCTTCAAAATTGGGCATTAAATCGAATATGATAGAGGGAAGACGTATTACCGATGCAGAAACCTTAGAAGTGATTACCATGGTGTATGGTGGTTTGGTAAACAAAAATATTGTCGCACAGTTACAGGCTTTACGTATTGATGCCATAGGATTAACAGGCGCCGATATCAATAGCATTTCATCAGAAAAAAGACCCGTAAAAGAGGTTGATTTTGGTTTTGTTGGCGATGTTAAAAAAGTAGCCCATAACGCCATTGACAAATTAATTAAGGCAGATTTTACACCTGTTTTTTGCGCCATTACCCACGATGGCAACGGGCAATTGCTAAATACAAACGCCGATACCATTACATCGCAATTAGCTGTTGGTATGAGTAATTTATACGAAACCTCTATTTATTACTGTTTTGAATTAGACGGTGTTTTAAAAGATATTAACGATAAAAATTCGGTAATAAAGCACATCGATTCTAATTTATATAAAGAATTATTGGCACAAGGCATCATTGCAGATGGGATGCTTCCAAAACTGGAAAATTGTTTTGATGCTCTCACTAATGGCGTGAACACCATAAATATGGGAAACACCAATATGTTAACCCAAGAAAACGATAATTTTACAAGAATAACTTTATAAAATGGCTTTACAAGAATTAACAAACGATGCGATTGCACTATTAAAACAGTTAATAGAAACGCAATCTTATTCATCGGAAGAAGATCAAACGGCATCACATATAGAAGCTTGGTTTAAGCGACATGATATAGAGTATAAACGGAATAAAAATAACGTGTGGGCGGTTAATAAACATTTCGACGCCAGCAAACCAAACATGTTGTTGAATTCGCACCACGATACGGTAAAACCAAATTCAGCATATACAAAAGACCCGCTTAAAGCCATTGTTGAAGATGGTAAATTATACGGATTAGGCAGTAATGATG
This sequence comes from Mariniflexile gromovii, assembly GCF_017814435.1. Taxonomy (GTDB): domain Bacteria; phylum Bacteroidota; class Bacteroidia; order Flavobacteriales; family Flavobacteriaceae; genus Mariniflexile; species Mariniflexile gromovii. Next base: position 160,785 of record NZ_JAGJCB010000003.1, read on the forward strand.
CAGGTGGATGCTTGGTGTCCTTAATTGCAACATTTACCCATTTTTACAATCATAAAGATTTAAAATATAATTTGATTTTAGTCGCTTCTGCGGAAGAAGAAAGCAGCGGCCCAAACGGATTAAACTCCATGCTGAAAATCATTCCAAAGATTGACGTCGCTATTGTTGGCGAACCAACCCAGATGAATTTAGCGGTTGCCGAAAAAGGTTTGGTTGTTTTTGATGCGAAAGTGAAAGGAACGGCAAGTCATGCAGCACATCCAAATGATGATAACCCCATTTATAAGCTGATTGAAACCTTACAATGGTTTAAAGATGTTAAGTTTGAAAAAAGTTCTGAGGCTTTAGGCGATGTGAAGTTAACGGTTACACAAATAAATGCCGGAAAACAACATAACGTAGTACCTGCTGATGTTGAATTAGTCATCGATGTACGAGTAAACGATAAATTTACCAATGCTGAAATTGCAGAATTTTTGCAAAAGAATGCACCGTGTGATAGTATTGTGCCACGTAGTTTGAATTTAAATTCATCATCAATTCCAGTAAATCATGCATTGATAAAAGCAGGAGTTGCTATGGGAAGAACAACATACGGATCACCAACATTGTCAGACCAAGCGTGGTTGACTTGTAAATCATTAAAAATGGGGCCAGGGGATAGCACACGTTCACATTCAGCAGATGAGTTTATTTATTTACATGAAATTGAAGAAGGTATACAAATTTATGTTGAATTGTTGAATCGGGTATTAATTCCTGCGTAGGCAGTAATCTAAATTGTCTGGTCGAGCGCAGTCGAGACCTTAAACATCCCGATTGCGTTCAAGGATACAGAACGAATAAACAAATCAACAAATCAACGAATAAACATTAAGAAATGAAACTCTGGGATAAAGGCATATCAATAGATAAAAAAATAGAACAATTTACTGTTGGAAACGATAGGGAAATTGATGTTCATATAGCAAAGTACGATGTGATAGCATCGAGAGCACACGCTAAAATGCTACAAAAAATTGGTATTTTAACAACTAATGAGTTAGTTGAATTATTGGGAGGTCTAAAAAAAATAGAGACCCAAATAGAAAATGGCACCTTTGTTATTGATGCCCAATTTGAAGATGTACACTCTAAAATAGAATTTGAATTGACGAAGACTTTGGGCGAGGTTGGGAAAAAAATCCACACCGCACGTTCTAGAAACGACCAAGTTTTAGTGGCGTTACAACTATATTACAAAGAAAATTTAGGCATTGTAAAACAAAAAACACAAACTCTTTTTGAAACGCTTTTAGGGTTGGCAGAAACGCATAAAGATAAAGTGCTTCCTGGATATACGCACTTGCAAGTGGCCATGCCATCATCGTTTGGGTTGTGGTTTTCGGCGTATGCTGAGGTTTTGATTGATGATGTATATTTACTAGATGCCACTTTAAGAACCGTTGATCAAAATCCGTTAGGTTCTGCTGCAGGCTATGGAAGTTCTTTTCCTATTGATAGAGAATTAACTACTAAAGAAATGAATTTTTCAACACTAAAATACAACGTAGTGGCTGCTCAAATGAGCAGAGGGAAAAGTGAGCGTACCATTGCAGCAAGTTTAGGGAGTTTATGCAACACCATGAGCCGTTTTGCTATGGATGTGTGTTTGTATATGAGTCAGAATTTCGGTTTTATATCGTTTCCGGATGAATTGACCACGGGAAGTAGCATCATGCCACACAAAAAAAATCCGGATGTTTTTGAGTTGATTCGTGGTAAATGTAATAAGATACAAGCGCTTCAAACGGAAATGCTTTTAATAACCAACAACTTGCCAAGTGGTTACCATCGTGATTTTCAGTTGTTAAAAGAAAATATGATAGCTGCTTTTGAAGACGTTAAAGATATTTTAGATATTTTCAATTTCTCTATAAAACAAGCCATTGTGAAAGATGTTGATATCCACAACGATTTGTATAAGTACCTTTTTACAGTTGATAACATCAATACACTTGTAGTAGAGGGGCAAAGTTTTAGAGAAGCCTATCAAAAAATTGGCGGACAAGTACAAGATGGAACTTACAAACCAGATACTTCTAAAAAGCATACGCATGTTGGTAGTATCCATAATTTGTGTTTGGATAAAATTAGAAGTAAGTTTCCTAAATAAATGACAATTCCTGTAGAAGTAAAACAATCGCTAGTACACGGTAAAGGTGTTTTTGCAACACGAAATATTACAAAAGGTGAATTGTTGGCCAAATGTGATATGGCACTTATTCATGTAAATGAAAATTTGCCAGAGGTTTTGGCAACACTTCAATTTCCTTGGATTGAAGAATATGATGCTATTTGTATTAGTGATGTGGGGAGTTTTTTCAATCATAGCAAAGAACCAAACGCGGAAATTTATGAACGTGATTTTGAGAACTTAATTCAAACATTTGTGGCTAAAACCGATATTGTGAAAGGAACAGAAATAACTATTTATTATAACGATGCTTTTGAAGCATTTGTTAGTCAATAATTTGATTATCTTCTTAACTTTAGTAATTATGAGGTCTCGACTGCGCTCGACCTGACATAGAAATTGAATGATTGGTGATTACTGATACTCAAAAAGTGGCGAATTCGCTTAAATGATGCAAATAAGCCCGCGTTAGCGATTAGAGCAAACTACCGTGTAGTGCGGAAAGCGCGACCCACAGGGTAACGCCCAAATAATTTTAATATGTATTTTGTTTAAACGTGCATGAAAATAAAAATTGATAAGTTTGTTCTATCTATTATAGTTGTAATTGGTATTGCATATCTTTTCCCTAATTGGGGAATACCAGAAAGCCCCGTGCCCATAGATGCGATTTCTACCGTAGGAATTTCATTGATTTTCTTTTTTTATGGGTTGAAGTTAAGTCCTGAGAAATTAAAATCGGGTCTTAAAAATTGGAAGCTTCATTTTTTAGTGCAAGCTTCAACATTTTTAATTTTTCCGCTTATTGTTTTAGCTTTTAATCCCTTTTTGAGAACTCAAGAGCAAGAAATAATGTGGTTGGCATTCTTTTTTTTGGCAACCTTACCATCTACAGTGTCGTCTTCGGTTGTTATGGTTTCTATAGCTAAGGGTAATGTGCCTGCCGCTATTTTTAACGCGAGTATTTCGGGTATTATAGGTATTGCCATTACACCACTTTGGATGGGGTTATTTGTTGATAGTACACAAACCGATTTTGATTTTACCGAGATTTACACGAAGCTTATAGTACAAATTATTTTACCTGTTGTAATTGGTTTACTGCTACAGAGGTTTTTAAATGTGTTTGCAAATAAGTACAGTAAACAACTTACCTTGTTTGATAAATTTATAATTCTGCTTATAATTTATAAAAGTTTTGCAGAATCGTTTTATGAAAATATATTTAGTGGTGTTTCTCTGTTAGACTTGTTTTTTATGTTTGTAGCGGTATTGCTTCTGTTTTTCTTGGCTTTTTTTATAACACGATTGGTTGCCGAAAAATTGAAGTTTAGCAAAGAAGACCAAATTACAGCCCAGTTTTGTGGAACCAAAAAATCGTTGGTACACGGCACTGTTTTTTCTAAAATACTTTTTGGAAATACGGCTGCCATTGGTATTGTATTGCTGCCACTTATGGTGTTTCATGCTACACAAATAGTGATTATTAGTTTTATAGCTGCAAAACTAGCCAAGCGTTAATTAAAAAAGCGCACTGTAAACAATGCGCTTTTAAGGACCTTTTCCAAAAATTTTAATATTGGTGACTAACTCAAATAATCAAATGATTGTGGATTGCCCTAGATGTATGTTGGTAAAGTTTAAATTGGTTTCATCGGGATTGTTTATAAAATCTTCAATGAAATCGCCAACTTTTGTGGTGGTAATGTTGTCGTACTTTGTGTTTAAATCGGGTGTGGTAATATGTAGTTTTAACGATTTATCTACACCTTCTCTTACCAAAGCTGCTTCGTCGTCTAAACCAAAATGGTCCAGTAACATGGCTGCTGCTAAAATGGCTGCAATGGGGTTTGCAATGCCTTTATTTGCTATTTTTGAATAGGCACCATGAATGGGTTCGAACATGGCATGTTTATCGCCTAAAGATGCTGAAGCCAATAGTCCAATAGAGCCTACAATAACGCTGGCTTCTTCCGATAGGATATCACCAAACATGTTTTCGGTTAATATCACATCAAACTGTCTTGGGTTCATAATGAGTTCCATGGCAGCATTATCGATATACATAAAGTTTAAATGTACGTTTGGGTATTGCGGTGCCAATTCTTGCACCACTCTGCGCCATAACCTAGAGCTTTCTAAAGCGTTTGCTTTATCTACCAACGTTAGTTTACGTTTTCTAGATTGTGCTGCTTTGAAAGCTAAATGGGCAATGCGCTCAACTTCAAAACGGGTGTATTCGCAAATATCGGATGCGGTATTACCATCTTCACTTAATTTCTTTTCGCCAAAATAAATACCACCGGTAAGTTCGCGGTAAATAAGAATGTTGGTATTGGCTATTTGCTTTTTCTTTAAAGATGATTTGTTTAGCAAATCATCATAAGCAATTACCGGTCTTATATTTGTGTATAAACCTAATGATTTACGTAGTCGTAAAAGCCCTTGTTCGGGTCTTATTTTTGCATACGGATCTAAATCGAAAGCAGCATTTCCAATAGCACCAAATAAAATGGCATCGGCTTTTTCGCAAATGTCTATAGTTTCTTCCGGTAATGGATTGTTTGTTTTTTCTATAGCACTTGCTCCCACTAAAGCATGTTGAAATGTAAATACATGGTTATATTCCATAGCTATAGCTTTCAAAACCTTAACGGCTTGTGCTATAACTTCTGGACCTATACCATCGCCAGGTAAAACGGCAATATTTAATTTCATTTTAATGTATTTAAGCTGAAATAATTTCTTTATATAATCTGCTATTTTCTATAATAGTGTGGATATCATCATCATTCACTTCTTTCTTTTTGTCAGCAAAATCTAAGAAATTAGTATAGATTTCATCTAATTGAAGTTTTGTTAATTCATAGCCAACATTTTTTGCTCTATAGGCTAAGGCTGCACGTCCGCTTCTCGCCGTTAATACAATGGCCGATTCGGTTACACCTACATCTTTAGGGTCTATAATTTCGTAAGTTTCACGATTTTTAATGACACCATCTTGATGAATTCCAGAACTGTGTGCAAACGCATTAGCACCAACAATAGCTTTGTTTGGTTGCGTGTAAATACCCATGCTATCTGATACTAATTGGCTTAGGCCATAAAGCATTTCAGATTTTATGTTGGTATCTAAATTCAAATAAGGATGTTGTCTTAAAATCATTACCACTTCTTCCAAAGCCGTATTTCCAGCGCGTTCGCCAATACCGTTAATGGTACATTCAATTTGGCGCGCACCGTTAATAACACCTTCAATAGAGTTGGCGGTTGCTAAACCTAAATCGTTATGGCAATGGCATGATAAAACAGCTTTTTCAATACCTTTTACGTTTTCTTTTAGGTATTTAATTTTGGCTCCGTATTCACTTGGTAAACAGTAACCTGTTGTATCTGGAATATTTAAAACTGTGGCTCCTGCTTTAATAACAGCTTCACAAACACGTGCTAAATATTCATTATCGGTTCTACCTGCATCTTCGGCATAAAATTCTACATCTTCAACAAAAGATTTTGCGTAACTTACGGCTTTAAAAGCACGGTCAATTATGGCATCTCTATTTGAGTTGAATTTGAATTTTATGTGAGAATCAGAAGTTCCAATCCCTGTATGAATTCTAGGTGTTTTAGCATATTTTAATGCTTCTGCAGCTACTTTTATATCGTTTTCAACAGAACGTGTTAAACCACAAACTGTTGCATTTTTAACAATTTTAGAAATGGCTTCAACCGATTTAAAATCGCCAGGGCTTGATACAGGAAAACCAGCTTCAATAATATCAACACCTAACAAATCGAGCTGTTCAGCAATGATAAGTTTTTGTTCTGTGTTTAGTTTGCAGCCTGGGACTTGCTCGCCATCGCGAAGCGTTGTGTCAAAAATTTGGACGTTAGTATTAGACATTTAATAAAATAAATTTTCTTTTTGTATTACGAATGTATATTTTGGTTTCCTTAAATGATAATGCAACTCACTTTTTTTACGATGTTTAACTCGAATATAATTTAGTTAAATAATTGAAAATCAATATTTTAATAAGGTTTTTATAACTATGACAAAAGAGCAAAAAGATAATTTGTTTGTATTGGTAAAGTCCCTTTCTAAGTCCGAAAAGCGACAATTTAAACTTTATGTTGGACGGTTAGGGGTGAATGAAGATTCAAAATTTTTAACGCTTTTTAATATTTTAGAAAAACTTTCGGTGTATGATGAAGCGGCAATTCTAAAAAAGGGTATTGTAAAAAAAGAACAATTATCAAATTTAAAAGCCCATTTATATAAGCAAATATTAATTAGTTTGCGTTTAAATCCTTCGCACCAAAATATAAGAATCCAAATTCGTGAACAATTGGATTTTGCCACCATTCTATACCATAAAGGCTTATATAAACAGAGTTTGAAAATTTTAGATAAAGCCAAAAACTTAGCCATCTCCAACGAAGAAAAGAATGTGGCTTATGAAATTGTTGAGCTTGAAAAAGTTATAGAATCGCAATACATTACTAGAAGTTTAGGAGATCGAGCCGATGAACTTTCAATTCAGGCAAAAGAACTGAGTCAGCAAAACGTATTAGCAAGTAAACTATCCAATTTATCGCTTCAACTTTATGGTTTGTTTTTAAAAACGGGCTACGTAAAAAATGATAAGGAAAGCAAACGTGTTATTAAATATTTTGAAGCGCGTCTACCCAAATACGATATAAACACTTTAGGATTTCGTGAAAAATTATGGCTCTACAAAGCCTATTTATGGTACAGTTTTTTAACGGTAGATTTTTTGTCCTGTTATAAATATGCTACCAAATGGGTGGAGCTTTTTTATGAGAACAAAGATCAAATTATTTTGAATCCGGTATTTTTCCTAAGAGGGAATCATTATTTATTGGAGGCTTTATTTTATTTAAGACATTATGAAAAGTTTAAAGAATCCTTAATAAGACTGGAAAAAGTAACCAAAGAAAAATGGTTTCCATTTGATGATAATATTGATGGTTTAACGTTTTTGTACATCTACAATAATAAGTTCAACTTACATTTTATTGAAGGTAGTTTTAAGGAAGGTTTACCATTGGTTGATGAGGTTTTAATAAGGTTGAAGGATTATAACGACCGTATTGATGAGCATCACGTTATGGTGTTTTATTACAAAATTGCCAGTATGTATTTTGGTGCAGGCGAAAATAAAAAGTGTATTCAATACCTGGAAAAAATTATAAATAACAAATCGTTACAAATGCGTGAAGATTTGTTGTGTTTTGCCAGAATTTTAAATTTGGTAGCGCATTACGAAGCAGGAATGGACTATAATTTGGATGTGTTAATTCGCAGCACCTATAAGTTTTTAATTAAAATGGAGGATTTGTACGATGTGCAAAGAGAGTTCATTAAATTTTTAAGAGGCTTGGGCGATATTTATCCGAACGAGGTTAGAAATGAGTTTATCAAACTTCATAAAAAGCTTAAAGAATTTGAACACGATCCTTACCAAAGTCGCGCGTTTTTGTATTTAGATATTATATCGTGGTTGGAATCTAAAATCCAGAATAGGCCTATTGCATTAGTTATACAGAACAAGTTTTATGAAATGCGATATAATAAGTAGATTAAAAGGAAATGAACTTTAAGGGCGTTACCCGCAAGGGGTCGGGCTTTCACGAGTCGCTCCTCCTTAGGTCGGGAGCTCCAACAGTCGTTCAATCCCTAACCTTTAGTTTGTATTTAAGATAAAAGTTATATTTATTCAACGGAAAACAGAGGTGAACTATATCCCTAACTAAGTCAGACTTATGCCGCGTATCAGTCCTCTGCTTTCTCCTTGAATAAAAGTTGAATAGCTTCAAATAGAATAGTAGATATAAGCGATCTAATAAAGGTTCTAAAGAGGTTCAACATTTTAATTTACTTAAATATAAAATTATGAAAAATTATTTATTCCATGTGGGCATTGACATTTCTAAATTGAAATTGGATGTTGTTTTGGTGGATAGAACCACTAACACATTGGAAGTCCATTTTGTGGTCCCCAATAATACCAAAGGATTGAAACGGATGCTTTCCGTTTTAAAGCAAAGGAAAGTTGATCTACAACGAACGTTATATTGTTTTGAAAACACAGGTGTATACACGTTTCCTTTAAGCTGTTTCTGTTTTGAGAACGGGTTTGATTATTGGATTGTTCCCGCGGTGGAAATTAAGCGTTCCAAGGGCATCACAAGGGGCAAGAGCGATAAGTCCGAGGCAAAGGATATTGCTTATTACAGTATTCGCAATATAGATAAGCTCCAACTATCGAGTGTGCCAGAGCAATCGGTCCAACAGTTGAAATTGCTTTTTGCCGAGCGGGAAAAAATCAAGAAATCACTTTTGTTATTCGGTTCAACTAAAGAAAACAGCGGGTATGTGCCGTTAGATGTCTATAGAACGGTAGAAGCCCAGAACAAGAAAACGATTAAATTCCTTAAGGCAAGCTTAGCGGTTATTGATGCCAAGATGCGGGAGCTTGTAAAACGGCAACCTAAATTAAAACGTCAATTTGAGCTTATAAAAAGCATTAAAGGTGTTGGCGATAACACCGCTATTTATTTTATAATAGCAACAAAAGGGTTTGAGGTTTTTGCTTCGGCAAGAAAACTGGCCTGTTATGCGGGAGTTGCCCCTTTTGAATATAGCTCAGGCTCAAGTATTAGGGGAGGCACTAAAGTTAACCATATGGCGGACAAAACAATGAAATCATTGCTTCAAATGTGTGCCTTGTCAGCGGTAAGGCACGATGCCCAGTTAAAAGCTTATTACTTAAGAAAACAAGGGGAGGGAAAAAACAAAATGTTGGTCTTGAACAATGTGAGGTGTAAGATTATAGGCCGGATTTTTGCCGTAATCAACAGGGACTCTCCATTTGTGGATACTTGTAAATTTGTAGCTTAATTTTATTTGATGTTTATTTGGTTTTTATCATAGAATACGCGGATAAAAGATTGTTTTTTTATTAAATTACAATATATGAGACTTATATTTTAATGCATCCGAAAAGGTATCAAAACCTTCAAAGGAATATTCTTTTTTTGAGTTTATTTTCCGATAACACTTATTTAAAGTCTTGTCAATATCTAAAACTTCAGTATATTCCATATATGGTTGTCCAGTTTGATTAAGGTATATTACATTTGTAGAAAACAACTTATCTTCATTGCTATATCCTCTTTCAATAATAAAAAACTCCGTAGTTTCAGTTTCAAAATATGAATTTAACTCATGGTTGGAATAGTACTCAATTACTTTTATAGATCCCTTAAAATAATGTCTTTCATAAGTTAATACGGATTTAGTAGTAAAATGAGGGTCATTAATAAATCCCTTTATGTTTTTTATTGTTTCATCATTTAATATATCAAACTTGTGAATCATGCTAAATTTTATTTTTTACTTCTTTAAAAAGGTAAATCATTATCTTTTTTTTGTGGTTTTGGCTTTCTGCCAGACATGGCATAGCCTTCATAAATTAGTTTTCTTTTTCTTAATTCCCAAAAACATCTTGCTGTTGCATTAATATCTGCACACGCATTATGAGCATCAACAAATTCTGTATTGAATAATTTAAAATATAACTCAGATAATTTTGGCCATTTGTACATGCCATAATCACCACCAATTTGACAGAAACTGGTGCTCTCTTCCATTGTGCAAATTTTATTTTTAGTTGAAATTTCATTTTGGATGCCGTTCCGTATAAATTCGCAGCCAATAATGTTTTCATCAAATGATATATTATGAGCAACTAAAGTATCAGCTTTTTTAACTAAGTGATTAAATTTTTCCAATACGAACTCTAAACTAACACCTTCCATTAAAGCTCTTTCGGTTGATATGCCATGTATGGAGGATGCGTGATGCGGTATAGTGAATCCTTCAGGTTTTACTATGTAATCATCTCGTTCTATTTCATTGCCCTCAACATCAAATAATATCCAAGCAATTTGAACTAACCTTGGCCAATTTGATAAATCGGAAACAGGAGCATGCCAATCGATAGGTAGTCCATTTGTTTCGGTATCGAATAATAAATAATGGGGATTACCTGTTTTTTCAATCTTATTTGGATTATTTATATCTGATTCTGATTCTTGGATTATATCATTAATAAATTTTCCATTTTTGAACTTTCCTTCATATTTTTCCCCTGTTGATAAAGTTAAAACTCCAATTCCGTTGTATTTGTCATCTTCGAATTCTCCGGTATAATTTTCTCCATCGGAAAAAGTTAGAGTTCCTAATCCATTATATCTACCGTCTTTAAACTCGCCAATATATATTTCTCCATGCGGAAAAGTTAAATTTCCAGTCCCATGATATCTGTGGTCTTTAAATTCACCTATGTACTTTTCTCCATCTGATTCAGTCAAATCTCCAAATCCGTTGTATTTGTTTTTTTTAAATTCCCCAATGTATTTTCTTCCGTTTGAAATTGTTAAAGTTCCTGTGCCATGTAATTTATTGTCTTTAAATTCTCCAACGTATTTACCTTTTTCACCTTCCTCGTTATAAGTCCATATGCCAATACCATGAAATTCATCGTTCTTAAATTCTCCAACATATTTTTCTTTGTTAGGATGAGTCCAAATACCCATTCCGTTTAGTAGGTTGTCTTTAAATTTTCCTATAAATTTTTCGCCATTTGGATAAATTAAAATTCCATTTCCGTGAAATTTATCTTCTTTAAACTCACCTATGTAAATTTCTCCATCGGGATATGTTTTCTTTTTAATATTATCTATCATGTTTTGAATGATTAATAGTTTAAAGTTATTTTAAATCAAACAAAATTCAAAGATAAATTTTCTTTTTACTGATTATTGAGATTAATTATGCATAGTTTTAGCTATATTAGAGATGTTTGGAGTTACGCTTAATAAAGATTTAGTTTGTTCTATAATAACGATAAACTATTTGTAATGTACGCAAAAACAGCAATAAAATTTCACGAAAGGGAAGGATGGGTTTTTTTAAAAGAAACTGTAACTCAACTTATGGAGTTGCATTTAGCCACTAATAGTGGTATAGTTGAACTTACTATTTGTGGAGAAAATCAACAGGAATATAAAATATGGATTGATATTTGGAAAATATGCAACCGCAAAGACTTGAGAATTTGATGTAAATTTTACTTTTCATCACTTTATTTTCAAAAAACTGCCAATTAATTTGGAATTGTAACTTTTCTGTCGCAATATTTGCATTCACAAAGTTCAAAAACTTATTGAGATGTTATCAAGAAAGGCGGAGGGATTAGACCCATTGAAGCCTTAGCAACCCTTTACCTGTAAAGAAGGTGCTAAATTCTAACCGATCTGGATTAGTTTTCAGTGTTTTACGGATAGATAACCAAAACAAAATTCCTTACGGTAATTTTATTTTTCTTTTTAACATTTTTCTATTAAGTACATCAATTTTGATGCATTTGGCTTTTGTTTTAATTTCGAAATAATTCCTAAATGCAGTGCATTTAGGTTTCATTTGAAACTGTCATTCTCGCAAATGCGGGAATCATTATTAACTCAAAAAAATTAGAAAAATGAGCACACTAAAATTAGCAACAAACGCATTACACGCAGGACACGACACAACTGCAACTGGAGGAACACGAGCGGTTCCAATTTATCAAACATCGTCGTATGTTTTTAATAATTCAGATCATGCAGCAAACCTGTTTTCATTAAAAGAACTAGGTTTTATTTACACCAGACTTAACAATCCAACCAACCAAATTTTACAAGAGCGTTTAGCAGCGGTAGAAGGTGGTATTGGCGCTGTAGTTTTTGCTTCGGGAACATCGGCAATTTCAACCGGATTATTGACTTTATTAAAAGCAGGCGACCATATCGTAGCATCAGCCAGTTTATACGGTGGTACTTATAATTTATTGAAAGTAACATTGCCTCGTTTGGGCATCACAACCACATTTGTAGATGCCGATAATCCAGATAATTTTGCTTCAGCCGTTAAAGAAAATACACGTGCTTTCTTTGTGGAGTCTTTAGGAAATCCTAAATTGGATGTTTTAGATTTAAAATCAATTTCTGTACATGCTAAAGCTGCAGGTGTACCATTTATTGTAGATAATACTGTAGCAACACCCGCTTTATTAAACCCTATTGAGCATGGGGCAAACATCGTTATACATTCCTTAACCAAGTATATTGGCGGACAAGGAACATCGTTAGGTGGAGCCATCATTGATGCTGGTACGTTCGATTGGGCTAACGGGAAATTCCCAGAATTCACCGAGCCTTCAGCAGGATACCACGGTTTGGTTTATCACGAAGCTTTAGGCGCAGCAGCTTATACATTTAAATTAATTTTAGAAGGATTAAGAGATTTTGGAGGTGCTTTAAGTCCGTTTAACGCCTTCCAAATCATTCAAGGTTTAGAAACTTTACCAGTAAGAATTAAGCAACACAGCCAAAATGCTTTAGAACTTGCAAAATGGTTGGAGGAACAAGATGAAGTAGCTTGGGTAAACTATCCTGGGCTGGGCTCTAGTAAATATAAAGATTTAGCAGATAAATATTTACCAAAGGGACAAAGCGGCATCATTACCTTTGGAGCAAAAGGTGGATTTGATGCAGCTAAAACCATAGCAGATAATTCTAAATTATTTTCATTGTTGGCAAATATTGGAGATACCAAATCGCTTATCATTCACCCAGCAAGTACCACGCACCAGCAATTAACGGATGCTGAACAAGATGCAGCAGGTGCACCAAAAGATTTAATTCGTTTGTCTGTTGGATTGGAAGATATTGAAGATTTAAAAGCCGATTTAAAAGAAGCTTTTTCGAAAATTTAATTCAAATTAATAAGACCTGTCAGGTTTTTAAAACCTTGTAGGTCTTAAAAATAAAAAAATCGTTGAAAGTAAATTTGCAACATATCATTATTAAAAACTTTACCACCGAAAGTAAAGTGCTTAATCCCGAAATAAAGTTAAGTTACCAACTATTTGGTAAGCCTTTAGGTACGGCACCTGTGGTGTTGGTAAATCATGCCTTAACAGGGAACAGCAATGTAGCTGGTGAAGATGGTTGGTGGAGCGACTTGGTGGGCGATGATAAGGTAATCGATACGAAACTTTACACCATATTATCTTTCAATATTCCAGGAAATGGGTTTGATGGTTTTGTAATAGAAAACTATAAAGATTTCGTAGCGCGCGATATTGCAAATATCTTTTTAATTGGGTTGAAAGAGCTTAAAATTGAAAAATTGTTTGCACTCATTGGTGGGTCGTTAGGTGGTGGTATTGCTTGGGAAATGGCGGTGTTGAACCCAGATATTACAGATAATTTAATACCTGTGGCAACCGATTGGAAATCCACCGATTGGTTGATAGCCAATTGCCAAATTCAAGAGCAATTTTTATTGAATTCTAGAAATCCGGTGCACGATGCCAGAATGCACGCTATGTTGTGTTACCGCACACCAGAATCTTTCAACGAACGTTTTCAGCGTTCTAAAAACGAGGAATTAGAGATTTTTAATGTAGAAAGCTGGTTGTTGCATCACGGTAATAAACTGCAAGAACGGTTTCAACTTTCTGCTTATAAATTAATGAATCAGTTGTTAAAAACCATTGATGTTACCAAAAACAGACCAACCGATTTCAATGTGTTGGAAAATATACATGGTAATATTCATATAGTGGGAGTTGATTCCGATTTATTTTTTACAGCTGAAGAAAACAGGCAAACACACAAGCAATTGGCGGTGTCAAACCCGAATGTTACGTATAATGAAATACATTCGGTGCACGGGCACGATGCTTTTTTGATGGAATACGAGCAATTAGAAAAAATAGTAGAAGGCATTTTTGTGCCAAGTTCTAAAAAGAGAAGAATGAAAGTATTAAAGTTTGGAGGGAAATCGTTAGCAAATGGCGATGGTTTGAATACCGTTATTTCCATCATAGAAAATAAGGTGAAGGAAGGTGAGAAAATTACGGTAGTAGTTTCGGCAAGAAGTTCCGCTACCGATGATTTAGAGGACATTCTGAACAAAGCCGCTAAAGGGCATCCGTATAAAGAAATATTGCAAGTATTTAAAAACTATCAAACGGAACCATTAAAGGATGTTGATTTTTCAGCTGAATTTTCAGTTTTAGAAAAATTGTTCGAAGGGGTTAGTTTATTAGGCGATTACAGCAAAAAAACCAAGGATGAAATTTTAGCTCAAGGTGAATTGCTATCGGTAAAATTGATTGCTAGTTTGTTGAATAAGAAAAACATAAAGGCTGCAGTAGTTGATTCCAGAACCTTAATTAAAACAAATGATGCCTTTGGAAATGCACAACCTATATCGCAACTTTCAAAAGACAACGTTAAAAAATATTATAAAGAAGCAGGTAACGATGTTGTAAATGTGGTTACTGGTTTTATAGCGTCTAATTCAAAAAATGAAACCACGACGTTAGGTAGAAATGGCAGTAATTATACAGCGGCACTTTTAGCAAATTATTTAGATGCTGAAGAGTTACAAAATTACACCCATGTTAACGGTATATATACAGCAAACCCCGATTTGGTGGAAGATGCCAAAAAAATACGCGAATTATCGTTTAGTGAAGCCAATGAGTTGGCTAATTTTGGCACCACCGTACTGCATGCCAAAACCATCATTCCGTTGGTTGAAAAAAACATCAATCTTCGTATTTTGAATACGTTTAATCCTGAGGATGAAGGTACTTTAATTACGGCAAAACCAAATTCAAAAGAAGTAACATCATTATCGGTTTTAGATAATGTGGCGCTTTTAAATTTAGAAGGTCGTGGTTTGTTAGGGAAAAGTGGTGTGGATGCTAGAATATTTGGTGCTTTAGCGAGTAAGGATATCAGTGTGAGCATCATTTCTCAAGGCTCTTCAGAACGTGGTATAGGTTTAATTATTAATGCAGACCAAGCAACCCAAGCGGTCATAGCTTTGGAACGTGAGTTTGAAAACGATTTCTATTCACAAGACGTTAATAAAATTGCGGTGGTTGATGATGTTTCGGTCATTTCTATTATTGGTATCGAATTGAGTTCATTCCACAAACCATTCAACGCACTTATAAAAAACCAAATTACGCCGTTGTTGTTCAACAATACGGTTACTGGTAAAAACGTGAGTTTGGTGGTTAAAAAAGACCAACTTCATAAAGCTATGAATGTAATTCATGGTGAAATTTTCGGAATTTCAAAGAAAATAAACATAGCCATTTTTGGTCATGGTGGTGTTGGTAGCGCTTTGATTAATCAAATTTTAAAATCGAGAGACGATATTGAAAAACGAAAAGGCATCAACCTAAATGTTTTTGCAATAGCCAATTCTAAAAAACTACTTCTGAATAAAAGAGGTGCAGATAAAAATTGGAAGGAAGCCATAAAAACATCAGAATTGGAGAGTTCAATTGAAGATGTGATTGCTTTTGCTAAAACACATCATTTGGAAAATTTAATAGCGGTTGATAATACGGCTAGTCCTAAATTCCATAACAATTATGTGCCGTTGGTTGAGGCTGGATTCGATTTGGTGTCTTCTAACAAAATAGCCAATACCATTTCGCATAAATTTTATACCGATTTACGAGCACAGTTAAAAGAACACAATAAGCAATATTTATATGAAACCACGGTTGGCGCTGGTTTACCGTTGATAGATACTATTAAATTATTACACGAATCTGGTGAAAATATTACCAGAATTCGAGGGGTTTTCTCTGGAACATTGAGCTATTTGTTCAATAACTTTTCGGTACAGGACAAACCATTTAGCAGCATTGTACAAGAAACGATTGATAAAGGTTTTACTGAACCCGACCCAAGAGAAGATTTTTCAGGAAACGATGTGGCTAGAAAATTATTAATTTTGGCGCGCGAACTGGATTTACAAAATGAATTTGAAGATGTGTCGGTTCAAAATTTAATTCCAGAAGCTTATAGAGATATTTCCGTGGCTGAATTTTTAAGTCTGTTGAACGTGTTAGATGCTGAATTTCAAAAGATAAAAGAAGCCCAAAAACCTGGATATGTTTTAAGATATATAGGCGACTTATCGGGCGATTTGTCTCAAGACAAAGGAAATTTAGAAGTAAAATTAGTTTCCATTCCAGGAGATAGCACATTGGGGCAAATTAAAGGAAGTGATGCTATTTTTGAAATATTTACAGAAAGTTATGGGGAGCAACCTATCGTTATTCAAGGTGCAGGCGCAGGGTCCGAAGTAACAGCAAGAGGCGTTTTTGGTGATATTTTAAGATTGTCTAAGCATATAAATTAATACAATTTAAGGGTAGTTGAGACCTAAAAGAAGATAAAAATGAGCGAGGAAAGAAAAAAATTTGAAACTTTAGCAGTAAGAACGCAATCGGAAACAACTCAGTTTTCTGAGCATTCTGTACCGTTATATTTAACATCAGGATTTGTTTTTGACGATGCCGAAGAAATGAGAGCTTCTTTTGCAGAAGAAAAACAGCGCGACTTGTACAGTCGTTATAGTAATCCAAACGTTAACGAGTTTGTTGATAAAGTATGCTTAATGGAAGGCGCAGAAGCTGGTTTTGCTTTTGCTAGTGGTATGGCGGCAGTTTTTTCAACGTTTGCAACATTACTGGATGCGGGCGATCATGTGGTGTCTTGCAGTTCAGTATTTGGTGCTACCCATGGTTTATTTACAAAATACTTTCCGAAATGGAATATAGAGTGTTCTTATTTCAATGTAAATGAAGTAGAAACCATTGAAAGTTTAATTAAATCGAATACCAAGTTTTTGTATGCAGAAACACCAACCAACCCTGGTGTTGATGTGTTGGATTTAGAATATTTAAGTACTATTTGTAAAAAACACAACATTTTGTTGGTGGTTGATAATTGTTTTGCAACACCTTATTTGCAACAGCCTATAAAATTTGGTGCCGATTTGGTAATCCATTCTGCTACAAAACTCATGGACGGACAAGGACGTGTACTTGGTGGCGTTACGGTTGGAAAAAAAGAATTGATACGAGAAATCTATCTGTTTTCAAGACTTACAGGGCCTTCAATGAGTCCTTTTAATGCATGGGTGCTGTCAAAATCATTAGAAACATTAGCAGTTAGAACCGAAAAACATTGTGAAAACGCGCTGAAATTGGCAACATTTTTAGAAGCCCACCCTAAAGTAACATGGGTGAAATATCCATTCTTAAAGTCGCATCCTAAATACGACATTGCAAAAAAGCAAATGTTGTTAGGTGGGAATATCATAGCGTTTGAGGTAAAAGGAGGTTTAGAAGGCGGAAGGTCTTTTTTTGATACCATAAAAATGTGTTCACTGTCGGCGAATCTAGGGGATACGCGAACCATTGTAACCCATCCAGCAAGCACTACACATGCTAGGGTAGAACCTGAAGTAAAAGCTGCGGCTGGTATTACCGATGGTATGGTACGTGTTTCGGTAGGTTTAGAGCATATAGATGATATTATTTCCGATTTGAAACAGGCTTTAAATTAAAAACCGACTTGGTAAATGACTAAAATCTTGATTTTTATATTGTCTTTATCTTTTATGCAGTGTAAAAGTCAAGTGAATTTGAATACGGTAGCTTCTGAAAGCATAAGAAAAAAACAAGATTCGATAATTAAAAAATATGTTACTAATTGTGCAGAAAAGTTTAATTATAAGCATCAAATGTTTGAATGGCAAAATTGTTTAGATGAAGGCTTAAAAGCAGATAGTACGATTGCTTATTTATGGCAGCAAAAAGCAATGCCATATTTTAAAGCCCGTAAGTATGAAATTGGAATGAACTATTTGGATAAAGCTGTTTTTTATGATTCAAGAAGATGGTTAAGTTACAGAGCATTCATTAAATGTATTTTTGCTAAAACCTATCAAGATGCTATCATAGATTTTGAAAAATGCATCGATACAGAAGGAAATTCATATGTTATGGATCATACCTATCAATTTCATATAGCGCTTTGTAATTTGCAACTTAATCAATTTAAGAAAGCTGAAACTATTTTTTCAAAAGACATAGAAGAACAAGAAAAAGAATGGGGAGAAGCGCATTATCTTGATCTTTTTTACTACGGAATAAGTAAATATGAACAAGGGAAATGGAAAGAAGCTATTGTTCAATTTGATAAATCGTTAAAACAATATCCTAAATTCTCTGAAGTAAAATATTATAAATCTATTTGTTTGTTGAGATTGAATGATTTAGAGAATTCAAAAATTCTTTATGAACAATCCAAAGAAGATGCTATCAATGGTTATTCAATTAATGAAGATAATAACATCTATGAAACTTATCCTTATCAAGTAAGATGGTAAAATAATTATCTTATTTTTTTCTAAATTAATTACCTTAGCACCATGCTATCTAAAAAAACAAAATACGGATTAAAAGCGCTCACTTTTATTGCTAGAAGTGGAAGCGATACGCCAGTTCAGGTTGGAGAAATTGCCAGAGAAGAACAAATACCCCAAAAATTTTTAGAAAGTATTTTACTCAGTTTAAGAAAAACCGGCATTTTAGGTTCCAAAAAAGGGAAACACGGCGGTTATTATTTAAGAAAAGATCCTTCGGAAGTTTTTATGACCGAAGTAATGCGCGTTCTAGAAGGTCCTATAGCCATGGTGCCTTGTGTAAGTCTGAATTTCTATGAGAAGTGCGACGATTGCCCTGATGAAGACCGATGCAGTGTTAATAAACTCATGATTCAAGTACGGGATAGCACACTGGAAGTCTTTAAGAATACAACATTAAAAGACTTATCCGATAGGTGAAATGAAAAAAAATAAAAATATTGTTTGATAAGTAATAAAAAGTATTAAATTTGCAATTCCTACTAAATCGATAGGATTAATATAATGCTAAGTAAAATGATTGGGCACGTGTTAACAAATTCAAATCAAAACGAGAAAACTACTTATAAAACAGATAGCGCTAAAGAAAAGCCGCTTAGAAGTATTGTGAAGTCTATTAGTTGGAGAATTATAGGTACTTTAGATACTATTTTAATTTCATGGGTAATAACAGGGGAATTAGCCTTGGCGTTCTCTATAGGTTCTGTAGAGTTGGTAACTAAAATGGTACTGTACTTCTTTCACGAACGTATTTGGAATAACATTAAGTGGGGGAAATAAGTTAATAGAGATAGATGATAACGCAAGAGAACATAAACGAATTAAATACGCTTTTAAAAAACGCTAAGCCATCTGAAATTATCCAGAAGGCTTTTGAGCTTAATAAAGAAGCGGTAGTAACTACTAATTTCAGACCTTACGAAGCTGCTATTTTGCACGCCGTAAGTTCGGTTGAAGCTAATATACCAGTAGTTTGGTGCGATACGGGTTATAATACGCCACAAACGTACAGACATGCTGAGCAAGTAATAAAAGATTTAAACTTGAATATCTTTTTATATGTGCCCAAGCAAACTACGGCGCATCGCGATGTGGTTTTGGGTATTCCAAGCGTGGATGCTCCAGAACATGCTTTGTTTACCGAACAAGTGAAATTGGAACCTTTTAGACGTGCCATGGATGAGCATAAGCCAAAAGTGTGGTTTACAAACCTACGTCAAGGGCAAACCGCATTTAGAGATAGTATCGGTATTTTTAGCCTTAGTAAAGACGGTGTTTTAAAAGTGAGTCCGTTTTATTATTGGTCTGATGCCGATTTAGATAAATATTTAGAAGAAAACAAATTGCCTAACGAATTTAAATATTTCGATCCCACAAAAGCTTTGGAAAACAGAGAGTGTGGGTTGCATGCTTAAATGAGTTTGAAAGTAAAAAGTTTAAAAGTAAAAAGTCATAAATCGGAAACTATTCATGACGAGAAAAATAAGATTATGAAGAAAGACACATCAAAAATAAATTCACTAGAAAACGAAGCAATATACATTATTAGAGAAGTTGCGGCGCAGTTTGAAAAACCTGTATTGTTATTTTCTGGAGGAAAAGATTCTATCACATTGGTAAGATTAGCGGTAAAAGCTTTTTATCCGGCTAAAGTTCCATTTCCTTTAATGCATATTGATACGGGGCATAATTTCCCTGAAACTATTGAATTTAGAGACCGTTTGGTTAAAGAATTAGGTTTGGAATTAATTGTTAGAAACGTGCAAGATTCTATTGATGCTGGAAAAGTAAAGGAAGAATCTGGTAGATACGCTAGTAGAAACCAATTGCAAACTACAACACTTTTAGATGCTATTGAAGAATTTAAATTTGATGCTTGTATAGGTGGTGCGCGTCGTGATGAAGAAAAAGCAAGAGCAAAAGAACGTATTTTTTCGGTACGTGATGATTTTGGTCAATGGGATGAAAAAAACCAACGTCCAGAGTTGTTCGATATGTTGAATGGTCAAATTAATTTAGGGCAAAACGTTCGTGTGTTCCCAATTTCAAACTGGACAGAATTAGACGTGTGGTCTTATATAGAACAAGAAAATATCGAAATTCCATCTATCTATTTTGCGCACAAACGTAAAGTATTCTTAAGAGATGGCATGATTTGGTCTGCAGAAGATGAAGTTGTTTATAGAGATGATAACGAAGAAGTGATTGAAGAAATGGTGCGTTTTAGAACGGTAGGGGATATGAGCTGTACAGCGGCCGTATTATCGGAAGCTTCCACAATTTCTAAAGTAGTAGAGGAAATTAGAGATTCTACTATTTCAGAACGTGGTGCGCGTATTGACGATAAACGCTCTGAAGCAGCCATGGAAAAACGTAAACAACAAGGGTACTTTTAGCCGTAAGCTATAGGCAATAAGCCATAAGCAAATAAAAATTAAGATAAAGTCAGATTGCTTAAAGCGTAAAGCCTAAAGCATAAAGCATAAAAAAAATGGAAGTATTAAAAATTGCAACAGCAGGAAGTGTAGATGATGGAAAAAGCACCTTAATTGGGCGCATACTTTACGATACAAAATCATTAACTACCGATAAGTTAGAAGCTATTGAAAAAACAAGTAAACAAAAAGGGTATGATTACTTAGATTTTTCATTGGCTACCGATGGATTAGTGGCAGAAAGAGAACAAGGTATCACCATTGATGTGGCACACATATATTTTTCAACAAGAAAGAAAAGTTACATTATAGCCGATACACCTGGCCATGTGGAATACACACGTAACATGGTTACTGGTGCTTCAACATCACAAGCATCCATCATTTTAATTGATGCAAGAAAAGGGGTTATCGAGCAAACCAATCGTCACTTCTTCATCAATAATTTATTAAGAATTAAAGATGTTGTTGTTACCATTAACAAAATGGATTTGGTAGATTATTCTGAAGATGTTTACAATAAAATAAAAGCAGATTTCTCTGAATTAATGAGCAAGCGCGATTACCAAGACCAAAAAATCACCTTCATTCCGGTAAGTGCTTTAAAAGGAGATAATGTTGTAAACCGTTCAGAAAACATGCCTTGGTATAAAGGGGAATCTTTATTAGAGCATTTAGAAGGCTTGGATAAAAAAGATATTTACAATGTAGGTACGCCACGTTTTCCGGTACAGTATGTTATCCGTCCTAAAACCGAAGATTTTCATGATTTTAGAGGCTATGCAGGGAAAGTATACGGTGGCGAGTTAAGTGTTGGCGACAACATTTTAGTATTGCCATCAAAAACAAGATCAAAAATCAAGGATATTTATTTCTACGATGAAAAATATCAAACAGCTTCAAGACGTTCGTCGGTTACTATCACTTTAGAAAATGATATTAATGTAAGCAGAGGTGATATGATTGTTAAGGAAGGCGATTTACCAACCATTGATAAACAATTTACTGCAAATATTTGCTGGATGGATTCAACACCTTTAGAAGCGGGTTCAAAATATATGTTACAACATGGCGTGAACAAAGTGTTGGCTAGAGTAGAAAAAATTAACCATAAAATAAACCCTGATTATTCAGGTATTGAAAAAAACGTTCAAGGTTTAGGTGTAAATGATATTGCTTCGGTAACATTCAAATTCAATAAACCATTGTTCTTCGATCAATTTAAAAATCACAGAACAAACGGGTCGTTTATCTTAATTGATACTCAAAACAATCATACCGTAGGAGCAGGCTTCATTCAATAAAAAAACAAAAGTTAAAAGTTTGAAAGCGAAAAGTTAAAAAGCCATTTACTTTTCAACTTTAAAAACTTTCAACATTAAAACTTAAAAAAGAAATGCAAACTTTTAGAACAGAAATAGAAAATCCAGTTGTTGAAACCGAAATTTTAGAATTAGCTAAAAAAATCGAATTGTTCAACACAGGTAAAATTGATGAAGAAAAATTTAGAAGTCTTCGTTTAGCTCGTGGTATTTACGGTCAGCGTCAAGAAGGTGTGCAAATGATTCGTATCAAATTGCCTTACGGAAAAGTAAAAAGCAACCAATTACGCAGAATTTCTGATGTGTCAGATGAATATTCTCGTGGGCGTTTACACATTACCACCCGTCAAGATATCCAAATCCATTATGTGGATTTAAACAGAACTCCAGAGTTGTGGTCTGAATTGGATAAGGATGATATTACCTTAAGAGAGGCTTGTGGTAACACCGTTCGTAATGTAACTGCTTCAGAATTGGCTGGTATTGATCCCAACGAACCTTTTGATGTATCGCCTTATGCCGATGCGTTGTTTCGCTTTTTCTTAAGAAACCCTATCTGTCAAGAAATGGGACGTAAGTTTAAAGTATCATTTTCATCTTCTGATGAAGATACCGGACTTTCATACATGCACGATTTAGGTTTTATTGCTAAAATTGAAAATGGAGTTCGTGGTTTTAAAGTAATGATTGGTGGTGGCTTAGGTTCGCAACCGCGTCATGCCGACACTTTGTATAACTTCTTGCCTTCAGATAAAATCATTCCATTAATGGAAGGTGTGGTACGTGTTTTCGATCGTTATGGCGAACGTAAAAGTCGTGCAAAAGCAAGAATGAAATTCTTAATAAAAGACATCGGTTTAGATGGTTTTAAAGATTTGGTAGAGCAAGAACAAACGGCTATTGAGTTTAAAACAGTTGCTATTGATGCCGATGCTTATGTGGCTTCAAAACCAGTATCGGTGGAAGCACCTCAAGTAGAAATTAAAGATCAAGCGGCATTTGATTTGTGGAAATCTACCAACTTGATTCCTCAAAAACAAGCAGGTTATGTTGCTATTGGTATTAAAGTCCTTTTAGGTGATTTTTATACGGATAAAGCACGTTTGTTAGCCGATTTAGTAGAAAAATATGCAGCAGGCGAAATTCGTTTGTCATTGCGTCAAAATATAGTAATCCCTTTTGTAAAAGAGGATTTAGTGCCGTTTTTCTATACAGAATTAGAAAAATTAGGTTTTGTTGAAGCTGGTTATAACAAAGCAGTTGATATTACAGCATGTCCTGGGACAGATACTTGTAACTTAGGTATTGCAAGTAGTACAGGTATTGCCGATGAGTTGGAGCGCGTTATAAAAGCAGAATACCCACAGTATTTAAAAAACGACGATGTTGTTATAAAAATTAGTGGTTGTATGAATGCCTGTGGACAACACAATATGGCGAATATAGGTTTCCAAGGTATGTCGGTTCGTACACCAGATAAATTGGTAGCACCTGCGTTACAGGTATTATTAGGTGGTGGCAACTTAGGAAATGGAAACGGTTTGTTTGCCGATAAAGTAGTAAAAGTACCAAGTAGAAGAGGGCCAGAAGCGCTACGAAGAATTTTAAATGATTATGAAGCGAATGCCGATGGAAAATCGTTTGTAGAATATTATAAAGTAACTGGAGATAGATATTTTTATGACCTATTGAACGATCTTCAAGATGTTTCGAACTTAACCCAAGAAGATTTTATCGATTGGGGAACAGAAGAAAAATACGAGAAAGAAATTGGTATTGGTGAGTGTGCTGGTGTGGTGATCGATTTAATTGCTACCTTATTTTTAGAGAGCGAAGAAAAAATTGAAAATGCACAAAAAGCATTAAACAATAAAGTGTATTCAAGTGCTATTTATCATGCCTATACGTCTATGGTAAATTCTGCAAAAGCGATGTTATTGGCAGAGAATAAAAACACCAATACGCATGCAGGTATTGTAAGCCAGTTTGATGAATTGTTTGTAGAGAGTGGTAAATTGGATTTAGGAACTTCTTTTTCAGATTTAATTTATCAAATAAACAAAAATGCACCAACGGAAGCGTTTGCTGCTGAATACATAAAAAGTGCCAATCAGTTTTTAGAAAAAGTAAGAGCTTTTAGAGAAACAGATACAAAGCTTGAAAACAAAGCGGTTTAAATAAAAGATAATGAGTTTGAAAACCCCAAAATTAACGGTAGTAGGTGCAGGACCAGGCGATCCAGATTTAATAACGCTTAAAGCAATTAAAGCGATTGAATCGGCCGATGTGATTTTGTACGATGCACTTATAAACGAAGTGCTTCTTAAATATGCTTCGGCACATGCAGAGCTTATTTTTGTGGGGAAACGAAAAGGTTGTTATGCGTTTCAGCAAGAACAAATTAACGAACTTATTGTAACGAAGGCGAAAGAAAAAGGGCATGTAGTACGCCTAAAAGGTGGCGATCCCTTTATTTTTGGAAGAGGTGCTGAAGAGATAGACTATGTACAACAATTTGGGTTGGAAACCTTTATGGTACCCGGTATTTCATCATCTATTGCAGTACCCGCGTATCAAGGTATTCCGTTAACAAAACGTGGTGCTTCCGAAAGTTTTTGGGTCATAACTGGAACTACCAAAGCGCACCAATTGTCTGATGATGTTGCTATTGCTGCAAAATCAACCGCAACAGTTGTTATTTTAATGGGCATGGGAAAATTGGATGAAATTGTTCAAATTTTTTCAGATGAAAATAAACAGGATACACCAGTAGCTATCATTCAAGAAGGTACTACCGAAAACGAAAAATTTGGTTTTGGAACCATCAGTACGATTAGTAAAGTGGTGGAAGAAAAGAAGTTGGCAAACCCAGCAATCATTGTTATTGGCGATGTTGTAAAAGAACGCGTTCAGTTAACAGCCATTTATAAAGAATTAAACAAAGCATAGCCCTAGGCTTCATTATGGAAAGGAATAATTTATATCCTATTTTTTTAAAGCTCAACAGTCTTAATGTGCTTATTGTAGGTGGAGGCCATGTGGCTGAAGAAAAGTTAACATTCCTATTAAAATCAAGTCCCGATGCTAAGGTAACTATGGTGTCACCCATGTTTAGGGAAGCTACTGTTGAACTGGCAAAAAAAGGTGATGTTAAGTTAATAAAAAGACGTTACAATAAACGTTATTTGAAAGGAAAACACATCGTTATTGCAACTACCAATGTGCCAAGCGTCAATGTAAAAGTACACAAGCATTGTAGAAAGCGCAGTATTTTGGTGAATGTAGCCGACAACCCACCGTATTGCGATTTTTATATGGGAGGTATTGTAACAAAAGGCAATGTGAAAGTGGCAATTTCAACCAATGGAAAATCGCCAACAACAGCTAAACGTTTACGTCAATTTTTTGAGGATGTTATTCCAGAAAATGTAGACGATTTGGTTAAAAATTTAAACGAATACAGAAAAACAATAAAAGGTGATTTTGAACAAAAAGTGGAAACGCTTAACGAATTTACCAAAGGATTAATTGAAAAAAAATAAAGTTGACCTGAAAGGTTTTTAAAACCTTGTAGGTCTAAATTACAAACAAAATGATTAAGACAGATATACTTATAATAGGTGCTGGACCAACGGGATTATTCACAGTTTTTGAAGCAGGATTGTTAAAACTTAAATGCCATTTAATTGATGCGTTACCACAACCAGGAGGACAATGTTCAGAAATTTATCCTAAAAAACCTATTTACGATATACCAGGATTTCCAGAAGTATTAGCGGGCGATTTAACTAAAAACTTGCTTGAACAAGGAAAACAGTTCGAGCCAGGATTTACTTTAGGTGAGCGTGCAGAAACCATTGATAAGTTGGAAGATGGTACTTTTATTGTAACAACCAATAAAGGCACCAAACACCATGCGCCTGTGGTTGCTATTGCTGGTGGTTTGGGTTCTTTTGAACCAAGAAAACCAGGATTGGATAACCTAGAAATCTATGAAGATAACGGACTGGAATATTTCATTAAAGATCCAGAGGTTTATAGAGATAAACGTGTGGTTATTTCTGGTGGAGGTGATTCTGCTTTAGATTGGAGTATCTTTTTAGCTGATGTGGCTTCAGAAGTAACATTAATCCATAGAAGAAACGAATTTAGAGGTGCTTTAGATTCTGTGGAAAAAGTAGGCGAATTAAAAGACGCTGGAAAAATCAATTTAATAACACCTGCTGAAGTTACCGAATTACATGGTGATGGAAAAATTGAAGCCTTAACAGTTAATAGAGATGGTGAAGATTTTCGTTTAGAAACTGATCATTTTATTCCATTGTTCGGTTTGTCACCAAAACTAGGCCCTATTGCCGATTGGGGATTGGAAATCGAGAAAAATGCCATTAAAGTAAATAATGCATTAAATTATCAAACAAACATACCGGGTATTTTTGCTATTGGAGATGTGAATACCTATCCGGAAAAATTAAAACTAATTCTTTGTGGTTTTCACGAAGCTACTTTAATGTGTCAAGCAGCATACAGAATTATCAATCCAGGTAAAAAGTATGTTTTAAAATATACAACCGTTAGTGGTATAGATGGTTTTGATGGAACCCGTAAAGAAGCACCTAAAGCGGTTGTTCAGTCCATTTAACAATTTTTTTTTTTAAAAGTCTTTTATTGTTGTAAATTTCACACGTCAAAAGCGACAATGATAGATAATTTAAAATACTTTATATGGATTTGTACCATGAGTTAAATGATAGATTAGTTAAAAAGAAATATAATGTTCGTTTAAAGGACGTTGTAAGAATATTTACAAAACGATTGTTTTATTATATATTTGATGCACACGAAAATGAACTACAACCTTTAAGGAAAACTTTTTTAGATATTACAAACAATCTTGATATTAGTGATGCTGAAGCAATTTGGGATGAATTTCAAAGCAAGTTTCACAGTATTAGAACTAAGTTAGATTTAGATGCGATTGCCGTGGTAAATTTCGACCCCGCAACCAAAAGTTTAGAAGAAGTTTATTTAGCATGTCCAGGGTTTTACGCCATTTCAATTTACCGTTTAAGTCATGAACTATATGTACAAAACGTACCCATTATTCCTAGAATGATGAGTGAGTATGTACATGGTATTACAGGTATCGATATCCATCCGGGAGCAACCATTGGCGATTCGTTTTTCGTAGATCACGGAACGGGAATTGTTATAGGTGAAACATCCATTATAAAAAATAATGTAAAGATTTTTCAAGGTGTTACTTTAGGAGGTATTCAAGTGAAGAAAAGCTTGGAGTCCACCAAGCGTCACCCAACTATTGAAGACAATGTAACCATTTATGCTAATGCTACCATTTTAGGTGGCGATATTGTAATTGGCGCAAACAGTACCATAGGGGCTAACGTTTGGATTACCGAATCGGTTCCAGAAAACTCATTAGTAACTTACCAAACCGAAATAAAAATCAGACCCAAAAAGAATGGCATCCGTTAAAGGTATTTTAGATCAAATAGGCAATACGCCGCTTGTAGAAGCAAGTCATCTTATTTCAAAAAAAGGCGTAAAGCTATATCTAAAGCTGGAAGGCGATAACCCTGGTGGAAGCGTAAAAGATCGAGCAGCTTTTAATATGATTAATGAAGCCTTAAAACGAGGCGACATAAAAAAAGGCGATTACTTGGTAGAAGCAACCAGTGGTAACACAGGTATTGCTTTGGCATTCATTGCTAATCTATTGGGAGTACATATGGTATTAATCATGCCCGAGAATTCTACGGAAGAACGTGTTAAGACCATGCGTGCCTATGGTGCTGAGGTTATTTTAACACCTGCCGATACAGGAATTGAAGGCTCCAGAGATGTCGCATTTCAATTAAGGGATGAAAAAGGATACACGCTTTTAAATCAGTTTGAAAATGATGATAACTGGAAAGCACATTATAAAACTACAGGGCCTGAAATTTGGAGAGATACCGATGGCGAAATCACCCATTTCGTGTCGGCTATGGGAACTACAGGTACTATTATGGGAACCTCAAGGTTCCTGAAAGAAAAAAATAAAAACATCACAATTGTTGGTGCACAACCAGAGGATGGTGCCAAAATACCCGGCATAAGAAAATGGTCGCCCGATTATGTTCCTAAGTTTTTTGACCGTTCTAGAGTGGATGTGGTTGTAGATGTTAGCGAAAAAGATGCCAAAACCACAACCCAACGATTGGCAAAAGAAGAAGGTGTATTTGCAGGAATGAGCAGCGGAGGTGCCGTATATTGCGCTTTAAAAATAGCAGAGTCTATAGATGAAGGTGTTATTGTAGCCATTATCTGTGATAGAGGCGATCGTTATTTGTCTTCAACATTATTTGAATAACGATTTTATTTGAAACCTGTCAGGTTTTCAAAACCTGACAGGTTTGATATAGAAATTATGTAGGATAACAAAAATATAGTTAGTATTTTTGTCCACGAGTTCATAAACGTATTAATTGTGTTATCAAGAAAGGTAGAGGGAATAGACCCGTTGAAGCCTTGGCAACCTCCCGAATTTTCGGGAAAGGTGCTACGTTCTACTAGTAACTTTTAATACTAGAAAGATAACGAAAAGTGTATTTTTTTACTTTTCTTGATGACATTTAAATAGACCTATCAGGTGTTCAAAACCTGACAGGTCTGGAAATATAAAATAAAATGTCAAACATACATAAAGCTTTACAAGAACGTATTTTAGTGCTAGACGGTGCTATGGGAACCATGCTTCAACAGTATAAGTTTACTGAAGAAGATTTTAGAGGCGAGCGTTTTAAAGATTATCCCACGCCATTGCAGGGAAATAACGATTTGCTTTCTATTACCCAACCAGAAGCTATTAAAACCATTCACGGAAAATATTTTGAAGCGGGAGCCGATATTGTTGAAACCAATACCTTTTCGGGTACAACCATTGCTATGGCCGATTATCAAATGGAAGATTTGGTATATGAACTAAACTTTCAATCTGCTAAAATAGCCAAAGAAGTAGCTGAAGAATTCACAAAACGCGAACCAAACAAACCACGTTTTGTAGCAGGTTCTATTGGGCCAACAAACCGTACAGCAAGCATGTCGCCCGATGTAAATGATCCTGGTTATAGAGCCGTAACCTTTGATGAATTACGTATTGCCTACAAACAACAAGTGGAAGCGTTGATGGATGGTGGTGTTGATTTGCTGTTGGTTGAAACCGTTTTTGATACCTTGAATGCCAAAGCAGCTTTATTTGCTATTGAAGAAGTAAAAGAAGAACGAAACATTGATATCCCCATCATGTTAAGCGGAACCATTACAGATGCTTCAGGAAGAACATTGTCAGGGCAAACCGCGGAAGCATTTTTAATTTCAGTATCGCATATTCCGTTATTGTCTATCGGCTTCAACTGTGCTTTGGGTGCTAATTTGTTACAGCCCCATTTAGAAGCCATTGCCAATAAAACCGATTTTGCAATTTCTGCACACCCCAATGCTGGCTTGCCAAATGCTTTTGGAGAGTATGATGAATCTCCAGAAGAAATGGGTGAACAAATTGAGGAATATTTAAAGAAAAATTTAATAAATATCATAGGCGGCTGCTGCGGAACCACTCCAGAACATATTAAAGTAATTGCGCAAATAGCTGCTAAATATAAACCTAGGGAGTCTGTCACCCTGAGCGCAATCGAAGGGTCACATTAAGAGTTATGAAAATCAAACAAACAAAATACATGCGTTTATCCGGTTTAGAACCTCTGGTTTTAAACGAAAACAGCAATTTTATTAATGTTGGTGAGCGTACTAATGTAGCGGGATCTAGAAAATTTCTTCGGTTGATTAAAGAAGAAAAATTTGACGAAGCCTTAGATATTGCACGTCACCAAGTAGATGGCGGTGCGCAAATTATCGACATTAATATGGACGACGGACTTATTGATGGCAAAGAATCGATGGTTCGTTTTCTAAATTTAATCGCAGCAGAGCCCGATATTTCTCGTGTTCCTATCATGATTGATAGTTCCAAATGGGAAATTATCGAAGCTGGACTTCAAGTGGTTCAAGGTAAATGTGTGGTTAACTCTATTTCCTTGAAAGAAGGTGAAGAGAAATTTATTTGGGAAGCAAAACAAATAAAACGTTATGGAGCCGCGGTGGTTATCATGGCTTTTGATGAAGTTGGACAAGCCGATAATTACGAAAGACGCATCGAAATCTGTAAACGTTCTTACGATATTTTAGTCAATAAAGTAGGATTTCCTTCCGAAGATATTATTTTCGATTTAAACATATTTCCTGTAGCAACGGGAATGGATGAGCATCGTAGAAATGCCATCGATTTTATAGAAGCCACCCGTTGGGTGCGCGAAAACTTGCCAAACGTAAGCGTAAGTGGCGGTGTAAGTAACGTATCGTTTTCATTTAGAGGAAATGATGGCGTTCGCGAAGCCATGCACTCGGTATTTTTATACTACGCCATTCAAGCGGGTATGAATATGGGTATTGTAAATCCAGCCCTTTTAGAGGTTTATGATGATATTCCAAAAGATTTATTAGAGCATGTTGAAGATGTTATTTTAGACAGACGCGACGATGCTACAGAACGTTTACTGGATTTTGCCGAAACCGTAAAAGGTTCTAAAGTTGAAAAAGGAGTTGATTTAAGTTGGCGAGAAAACCCTGTTCAAGAACGCATCACCCATGCATTGGTAAAAGGAATCGATGCGTTTATTATTGAAGATGTTGAAGAAGCTAGGTTACAAGCTGAAAAACCTATCGATGTTATTGAAGGTCATTTAATGATTGGAATGAACGTGGTAGGCGATTTGTTCGGAGCTGGAAAAATGTTCTTGCCACAGGTAGTGAAGTCTGCACGAGTAATGAAAAAAGCCGTTGCATATTTAAATCCATTTATCGAAGCCGAAAAAGGTGAATTCCAAGAACCTGTTGGGAAAGTCCTGATGGCAACCGTAAAAGGCGATGTGCACGATATTGGAAAAAATATTGTGAGTGTGGTTTTGGCGTGTAATAATTACGAAATAGTCGATTTAGGGGTAATGGTACCACCAGAAAAAATTATTTCAGAGGCCAAAGCACATAATGTTGATGTAATTGGTCTGTCGGGGTTAATTACCCCATCGCTGGACGAAATGGTGTATTTGGCAAAAGAAATGGAGCGCCTAAATTTTAGTTTGCCATTACTTATTGGAGGTGCCACAACATCAAAAGCACATACAGCCGTAAAGATAGATCCGCAATATAAAAACGCGGTGGTTCATGTAAACGATGCCTCTAGAGCCGTAACGGTTGTGGGTGATTTACTGAATAAAAAATCGGCTAATGCATACGTAGCCAATTTGAAAAAGGATTATGATGAGTTCCGTACCAAGTTTTTAAAACGAGGTAAAGAGAAATCATATATTTCAATTAATGAAGCGCGTAAAAGAAAATATAAAATAGATTGGGAAACCTCTGAAATTGTAAAGCCTAACGAAATAGGTGTTCAAGTTTTAAAACAATTAAGTTTAAAGGAATTAGAACCTTTTATAGATTGGAGTCCGTTTTTTAGAAGTTGGGACTTGCATGGGAAATTCCCAGATATATTGACGGATGAGGTTGTGGGTGAGCAGGCTACTATTATGTATCATGAAGCCCAAGCTATGATAAAAGAAATTATAGCGAAGCAATTATTAAAACCAAGAGCGGTTTTCGGATTGTTTGAAGCAAACAGCATCAATCATGATGATATTTCGGTACAGAAAAAAGGAAAGGAAATTGCGGTATTTAGAACCTTGCGTCAGCAATTAAGCAAGCGCGATGGGATTCCAAACATAGCTTTGGCCGATTTTATTGCGCCGAAAGAAACAGGGAAAACCGATTATATGGGAGCGTTTTGTGTGGCTATTTTTGGTGCACAAGAACTGGCAGATAGTTATAAGGCCAAAGAAGATGATTACAATGCGATTATGGCCCAAGCCATTGCCGATAGGTTTGCCGAAGCTCTAGCGGAGTATCTGCACAAGCAAGTGCGAACCAAACATTGGGGTTATGCTGCCGATGAAGATTTAAACAATGATGATTTAATTAAAGAAAGTTATAAAGGCATTCGTCCGGCGCCAGGGTATCCAGCATGTCCTGACCATTTAGAAAAAGAAACCATTTGGGAGTTGTTGGAGGTTGAGAAAATTATAGGTGTTACCTTAACCGAAAGTTTAGCCATGTGGCCAGCAGCAGCGGTTTCAGGATATTATTTTGGAAACCCAGAAGCGAAATATTTTGGGTTAGGTAAAATTACAGACGACCAAGTAACGGATTATGCGGTTAGAAAAGGTATTACCAAAGAAAAGGCTAGAAAATGGTTGCATCCAACGATTGCCGATGAGTAATTCAACCTGCAAGGTTTTTAAAACCTTGTAGGTTTAATAAAGGCTAGACCTCACAGGTTTTCAAAACCTGTGAGGTCTGGTAAAAAAACAATATGAAAGATAAATTTATAGAATTAACATTAGGTAGTTATATTATTTCTCACGGTTATAACGCGAAGCATAAAGAAATGATGGAACATATTCCTTCGGATAATTTTTCGAAGAAATTGATACCGGTTTCTAGAATAAAATCGATTAGCGAGAAATATATTTTAACCGACTATGTTGATGGACGATGGATTTATTGGGAATATGCAGAAGACTATAATGAGTTGAAAAAACTCTTGGTTTAGTCTGCGTTAGCGATTGAAGCGACATCCTTTTTACCAAAGTAAATAGGCGTCATTACTAGGAGGTACGACGACGTAATCTGTTCAGATAAAGAGATTACCACAGAAAATCAGTAATTTTCTTCGCAATGACGTAAAAAGATATAGCGTAAAGCGCGACCCTTGTGGTAACGCCAAAAAAAGTATTAATATTAATAAGATTCCTGCTTTCGCAGGAAAAAGGAATGAAAGTAACAGATCACATAAAAAAAGCCAACGGAAAAACATTGTTTTCGTTTGAAGTAGTACCGCCTCAAAAAGGTAAAAACATTCAGGATTTATACAATAATATCGATCCGTTAATGGAGTTTAAACCACCGTTTATTGATGTAACTACATCTAGAGAAGAGTTTATTTATGTTGATAAAGGCAACGGACTTTTTGACAAACGTATTACCCGTTTACGTCCCGGAACCGTTGGTATTTGTGCGTCTATTATGCATAAATATAATATTGATGCCATTCCGCATTTGTTATGTGGAGGTTTTACAAAGGAAGAAACCGAGTATGTTTTGGTAGATTGCCATTATTTAGGTATTGATAATGTGGTGGCATTGCGAGGCGATTCTAGAAAAGATGAACCATATTTTGTTCCAACTGAAGGAGGGAATTGTTATGCTAGTGAATTGGTGCAGCAAATAACAGACTTAAACAATGGTAAATATTTGCACGACGAAATAGAGGTGGAACACAATTATGATTTTTGTGTTGGTGTGGCTGGATATCCAGAAAAGCACATGGAAGCACCGTCGTTTCAAACGGATTTAAAGCGCTTAAAAGCCAAGGTGGATGCGGGTGCAGATTATGTAGTTACCCAAATGTTTTTTGATAACAAAAAGTATTTCGATTTTGTAGATGAAGCCAGAAAAATTGGTATTACCGTGCCTATTATTCCAGGTATAAAACCTATTGCCGTAAAACGACATTTGCAAATTTTGCCACAAGTTTTTAAAATAGATTTACCAGAAGAACTTATAGAAGCAGTTGAGGCTTGTAAAGACAACGTTGCCGTAAGACAAGTGGGTATTGAGTTTGCCATTCAGCAATCGAAAGAGTTAAAAGCTGCGGGTGTGCCGTTTTTACATTATTACTCTATGGGTAAAAGCGATAATATAAAAGCCATAGCATCG
This sequence comes from Mariniflexile gromovii, assembly GCF_017814435.1. Classification (GTDB taxonomy): domain Bacteria; phylum Bacteroidota; class Bacteroidia; order Flavobacteriales; family Flavobacteriaceae; genus Mariniflexile; species Mariniflexile gromovii. The sequence goes on from NZ_JAGJCB010000003.1 coordinate 194,988, forward strand.
GAGTTGTTTTAATTATTCTGTTACTTTTGCGTAACAGCAAACCTTTTAATGAAGCGTTTTTTAACCTACACCTTTTTTATAGTGACTTGTTTTGTTTTTTCACAAGAAAAGCAACATACATCTTACCTAGACCTTAACTATTTTAGAGGAAACATCGCGTTGCATAATAACGATATTCTGCATTTAATAAAAGGGCATCCTGAAGGTTATATTTTAAGTTGGAACAAAAAAACCTATGGATTTAATGCTTGGGAACAACGCTATAATTATCCCGATTATGGTATTACTTATATTTATCAAAACTTAAAAAATGAGGTTTTAGGGAGTAATGCATCTTTGTATGCCCATTACAATTTCTATTTTTTTAATAGGAATTTAATGTTCAGAATTGGGCAAGGTATTGGTTACGCTCCAAATCCGTACGATAAAGAAGAAAATTATAGAAACATTGCTTTTGGTACGCATTTGTTAAGTAGTACTATGGTGATGCTAAATTACAAAAAGGAACGCATTATTGATAGGTTTGGGGTACAGGCAGGATTTTCGTTAATTCATTATTCCAACGCCAATGTAAAAGCGCCGAATGCGAGTGTTAATACTATTGCTCTTAACTTGGGTGTAACATACGGTCTAGATGAAGAAGAGCCTAAATATATTACAACCATAGCCGATGGTGAAAAGGAAAAATTCACCCAAACCATAAAATATAATATCGCTTTTAGAGGTGGTGTGAACGAAAGTGATGTGGTTGGAAGCGGTCAGTTTCCGTTTTATATTGTTTCAGCTTATGCCGATAAACGTATAAACATTAAAAGCGCTTTGCAGTTGGGGGCGGATGTATTCTTTTCAAACTTTTTAAAAGAGCTTATTTATTATCAAAGTGTATCGTTTCCTGAAGAAAATGTTTCTGGTAATGAAGATTATAAACGTGTGGGCGTATTTGTGGGGCATGAACTGTTTATTAATAAAACGTCATTAGAAACTCAATTGGGATATTACGTGTATTATCCATTTGATTTTGAAGGTCGCACTTATTTTAGGGCAGGCTTAAAACGATATATTAATGATAAATGGTTTGGAGCCTTAACACTAAAATCGCACGGAGCAAAAGCCGAAGCAGTAGAGATTGGAATAGGGGTTCGATTATAATTTATATGAAAAAACTAGGTTACATATTAATTTCTGTTTTGATGATGGCTTGCAATAGTGAAAATGTAGGCGATTGTTTTCAAACTACGGGAAGTATTGTTCAGCAAGAAATAAGCGTGTCTACTTTTGATAAAATATTAGTGAATAGAGATATCGAATTAATAATTAAAGAAGGTATCGAACAAAAAGTAATTATTGAAACTGGCAAGAATTTGCTTAACGATGTTAAAGCAGTTGTAGAAGAAGGGAAATTGATTCTTACCGACAATAACACATGTAATTATGTGCGCGATTATGGGGTTACAAAAGTGTATGTAACGTCACCAAATATTACAGAAATTAGAAGTTCAACACAATACAATATTATCTCAGATGGGGTCTTAACTTACCAAAATTTAACTGTCTTAGCTGAAGATTACAGTGCACCCGATAGTTTTACAAATGGAAATTTTAAGTTGCAACTGGATAATGATAATTTTAATTTAGTATTTAACAACTTATCCAATTGTTATATTTCTGGGAAAACAAATAACTTAAATATTACTTTGGCAGCTGGCACTTCACGTTTTGAAGGTGCTAATTTAATTGCCCAAAATGTGGTATTTTGGAACCGAAGCTCAAATGACATTATTGTAAATCCACAACAATCTTTAACTGGAAGAATATCGGGAACTGGAAATGTTATTTCGGTAACAGAGCCTCCCATTGTAGATGTTCAAGAAGTATATAAAGGACGCTTAATTTTTAATTAATTCCATTGCTTGTTTCGCAATTTCTAATTCTTCGTTAGTAGGAACAACCAAAATTTTAGACTTAGACTCTTTCTGATTTATTTCTCGTATTTCTTTTGAACGTGTATCGTTTTTTTCAAAATCTAATTTGATTCCAAAAAAGTCCAAATCTTCACAAATTAACTGACGCATAAAATTTGAGTTTTCTCCAATGCCAGCGGTAAATACAATTGCGTCCAATCCGTTTAGGGCTGCAGTATAACTTCCAATATATTTTTTAATGCGATAAGCATTCATTTGTAAAGCCAAAACACAATCTTTGTTGCCTTTTGCCGCCATGGTTTCAATATCCCTTAAATCGCTGTAACCTGTCAGCCCTAGCATCCCACTTTGTTTGTTTAAAAGCGTATTTATATCTTTTAGACTGTATTTTAATTTGTCTTTCAAATAGAAAACAATCGAAGGGTCAATATCTCCAGACCGTGTTCCCATTATTAATCCATCTAATGGAGAAAACCCCATGGAGTGATCGATGCTTTTTCCATTTTTTACAGCCGTCATACTGCAACCGTTACCTAAATGAATAGTGATAATTTTAGATTCTTTTTTATCTAAAAATTCAATCGCTTTTTCTGAAACGTATTTATGGCTTGTTCCATGAAAACCATATAAACGTATATTGTGTTCGGTTAAAAATTCATTTGGAATGGCATATTTATAAGCTTTCTCAGGAATAGATTGAAGAAAAGCTGTATCAAAAACAGCTACTTGTTTAGCGTTTGGGAAAATATCTTCGGCAACTACAATACCTTCTAAATTTGCAGGATTGTGTAAGGGTGCTAAAGACGAAAGTGTTTTTATTTTTTCTTTAACTTCAGTGGTGATTTCTGTAGTGTTACTAAAATAAATACCACCGTGAACAACTCTGTGCCCAACTATTTCAATGTCTTCAGCCGATTTTACAACACCAATATTTTTATCAAAAAGATGTTGAGCTACTAATTTTAAAGCTGATTTATGGTTTGAAATTTGCGATTCCAATTCCACAGCATCTTTATCAGTTTTAAATTTAAAAATGGAATCATTAAAACCAATACGTTCTACAATTCCAGAACATAAAATGGTTTCTTTAGGCATTGAAAATAATTGAAATTTTAAGGAAGAACTCCCTGAATTTAAAATGAGTACTTGCATATTTAGTTTTCTTGAGCTTGAATGGCGGTTATAATAACGGTGCTATAAATATCGTCTACGGTGCAACCTCTACTTAGGTCGTTAACGGGTTTGTTTAAGCCTTGTAACACAGGGCCAATAGCGAGGGCCCCCGTTTCACGTTGTACGGCTTTATAGGTATTGTTACCGGTATTTAAATCGGGAAAAATTAAAACGCTGGCACTTCCTGCAACTTCAGAATCGGGTAATTTACTTTTTCCAATACGCATATCAACGGCTGCATCATATTGTATTGGGCCTTCAATTTTTAAAGTGGGTGCTTCAATTTTAACTATTTCTGTAGCTTCTCTTACTTTTTCTACATCGGCACCTTTTCCTGATGAACCTGAGGAGTAAGATAACATTGCAACTTTGGGTTCAATACCAAAATCTTTAGCAGTTTGTGCAGATGAAATGGCAATTTCAGCCAATTCTTGTGCATTTGGGTTTGGGTTGATGGCACAATCACCAAAAACCGAAATCCTGTCCGCCAAACACATAAAGAAAATAGATGATACAATGTTTACACCTGGTTTGGTTTTTATAAACTGTAAAGCAGGGCGTAAGGTGTGTTGCGTGGTGTGTACTGCGCCAGATACCATGCCATCGGCATGCCCTTTGTAAATCATCATCGTTCCAAAATATGATACATCAGACATGGCGTCTCTTGCCATTTCTAAGTTCACATTTTTATGCTTTCTTAATTCATAAAAAGTGTTTACGTAATCTTCAAAATATGGTGAACTTTGCGGATTTACAATATTTATATCATTAATGTCTAAAGGGATATCCAATTTTTCAATGCGCTCTTTTATTTTATCTACATCGCCTATCAAAGTTAAATTAACAACTTGTGCAGTAATTAATCTAGCTGCTGCATGGAGAACGCGCTCGTCGTAACCTTCAGGCAATACAATGTGTTTTTTGTTTTTTAAAGCACGTTGCAATAAATTATATTGAAACATTCTAGGTGTGAATATACCAGATTCAAAGGTTATCAATCTGTCCGCAAGTTTATCGGTATCTACGTGTTTTTCAAATGTTGAAATGGAGGTGGTTATCTTTTCATCGTTTTCAGCATATATTTTAGATTTGATATTGCCAATTTTATTGGTTACCGAATAAGTGCCTTCGTTAACACTAATAATGGGCACCACGCTAGAAAGCCCTTCAATGAGTTTTAAAATAGGCTCTTCAGGAATTAATCCACCCGTTAAAATGATACCAGAAATTTTAGGATAATTTTTGGATATATTGGCTTGTAACGCCCCTAGAATAATATCGGCTCTATCTCCTGGGGTAATTACCAACGCATTTTCTTTTAAATGGGTAAGATAGTTGCGTAGTTGCATTGCGCCCACACTAAAACTGTCTATGAGGTTGTTTAGCATGTCTTTGCCAAAAAGTACTTTGCCATCAAGTGATTTTACCACTTCTTTCACCGTAGGGCTTGATAGGGTGTGTATTTTTGGAATAACCGTAATGTTTGTATTGGCACTAATACGTTTCTGTAATAAATCTTTTAAAGCAGAAATTTCATTTGCATCTACTTTATTGGTCATGATGGAAAGTACATCAACGGAGGTTCTAAACGTATCATAAGCCAACTGAACGCCATCTACAATTTCTTTGTTTTCTTTTTTGTCGCCCTGCATCACGATAATAACGGGTAGACTTAAATTTTTGGAAATCAGGATATTCAAATCCAGTTCAATGCTAGAGTTTTCATGCGAAAAATCGGTACCTTCAACTAAAACAAAATCAAAGCGTTCTTCAAGGTATTTGTATTTTTTAATGATTTCATCCAGTACCTCGCCCGATTTTCCTTGATTGTATAAATCTAAAACTTCATTTCTGGTAAAGGCATGGGTTTTTTTATAATTGATGTCTATTTCAAAATGCGATAAAACGGTACTAATGTGGTTGTCCATTTCATCAGCATCTAAATCTCCTATAATAGGTCTGAAATAACCAACTTTGGCTGTTTTTCCTAAAAGCATACGCATTAAACCTAAAACAACAACCGATTTACCGCTGTTTGGTTCCATGGTAGCTACATAAATTCCTTTGCTCATCTTGTGTTTTTGTAGTTTTATAAAGATAATTGTTACACGCTTTTAAATATAACAATTATGCTTATTTTATTGTTAAAAATGTTGTAGCAAAGTTAATGTGTGCATTTTTTAGTAAAGATGATATTGGTCATACTTCTACTAATATTAAAAAAATGACTAATAGATTTATGAAACTATTTTGAAGTTAAATCTCTAAAAAGTGATTCTAGACTCGCGTTTTTTTGGTTCAATTGTAAAATCTTTAATTTATTGTCGTGAGCAAAATCAAATACATGCGAACGCATATCTTCGGAAGTTGAAAAGGTTATTTCATAAACAAAATCGTGGGTATTGACCACGGTTTTAACTTTTGGCAACTTTAATAAAAATGCATCTTCAACGCGGTAATCAAATTCAACAATAACAACTTGTTCTTTGTTTTCGTGTAAATCTTTAAGTTTTTTATCGGCTATAATTTCACCTTTATTGATGATGATAACGCGGTCGCACATAGCTTCAACCTCTTGCATAATATGGGTAGAAAGAAATACGGTTTTGGTTTTGCCAATGTTTTTTATGAGGTTTCTAATTTCAACCAATTGGTTGGGGTCTAAACCTGTGGTAGGCTCATCTAAAATCAAAACATCAGGATTGTGTAACAAAGCATTGGCTAAACCAACACGCTGGCGATACCCTTTGGAGAGTTGCCCAATTTTTTTATGGGCTTCAGGTGTTAATCCGGTAAGTTCGATGACCTCTTCAATGCGCTCTTTTTTAATTTTGTAAATACGCGCATTAAAAGCCAAATACTCCTTAATATACATGTCTAAATAAAGTGGATTATGCTCCGGTAAATAGCCCACACTTTGTTGTACTTGCTGCTTATTTGTGTTTACATCAAAACCATTTACGGTAGCAATGCCTGCGCTGGAATCTAGGTAAGTGGTTAAAATTTTCATCATGGTCGATTTTCCCGCACCATTAGGACCTAAAAAACCAACAATTTCTGGTTTTTCAACTTTAAAAGAGATGTTGTTCAACGCTTTTTGGTTTCCGTAAAGTTTAGAAACGCCTTCTACCTGTATTGACATATTTAAAATTATTTATTCAAAAATAATGATTATCTAATGTAATGTATGTTTTGCTGTAAAATATTTAAAACTTTTAATAAATATGAAAAAAAGGTTTTAAGCTGTTTTGATTTCTTAAAATATTAATTACTTTAGCCACATAATTATGAAGACAACAGTAGGTTATACATATTTTAGCGGTTTTTATTTTTTCTTTAGCAGAAAAAACGAGGCGTTGTATGTGTAATTTATAAACATAAATTTTAATACTAAGTCTCGATGAAAATCGGGACTTTTTTTTGTATATGATAAAAACAGTGGCCATACAGGGCGTAAAAGGATCTTTTCATCATATTGTGTCGCAGCAATATTTTGATAAGCCTGTTGATGCTATAGAATGTTCAACATTCGATCAAGTAGTCGATTCTTTAATAACCAAAGAGTGTGATGCTGCTATTATGGCTTTGGAAAATTCTATAGCAGGTTCTATCATTCCTAATTATGCTTTAATAAACAAATTTGGATTGCACATTGTGGGTGAACATTATTTAGATATTCAGCACAATTTAATGGCATTGCCCAATCAAAATATAAAGGAAATTAAGGAAGTCTATTCGCACCCTATGGCGTTGTTGCAGTGTATGGAATTTTTCAAACTGCATCCGCACATTAAATTGGTCGAAGATAAAGATACGGCCGAGGTTGCCCAACGTATACAAGAAAAACAGCTTAAAGGTGTTGGTGCGATTGCCAGTGCTATGGCTGCCGAAATTTTTGAACTGGATATTTTAGCACCTAGTATTCAAACCATAAAGCATAACGAAACCCGTTTTGTTATTGTAAAACGTTTGAATTCTGAAATACCTGAAAACCAAATAAATAAAGCGTCGGTAAGGTTTGAAGCCGATCATAAACGAGGCAGTTTAGCTGCTATTTTAAATGTGATGAGCGATTGTAAGTTGAATTTAACCAAAATACAATCCTTACCAATTGTTGAAACACCTTGGAAGTATGCCTTTTTTGTGGATGTTACTTTTGAAACTTATGAAGAGTTTAAAAAAGCTAAATCTATCATTGAGATTATGGCTCAAGGATTTAAGGTATTAGGTGAATATAAAAATGCAAAAAAATGATTCAGGCAGCAAACAGATTACATACCGTTGAAGAATACTACTTCTCAAAAAAACTGAGAGAAGTGAATTTGCTTATTGCAAGTGGCAAGCCTATTATAAATTTAGGAATTGGAAGCCCTGATATGCAGCCGCCGCAAAAAGTGGTTGATGCTTTAAATGAAGGTTTCTCAAACCCGAGTGCCCATAAATACCAAAGCTACCAAGGTTTGCCTGAATTAAGGGAAGCGATTGCTGGATTTTATAAAACACATTTTAAAGTAAATTTAAGTCCTGGAACAGAAATATTGCCTTTAATGGGGAGTAAAGAAGGTATTATGCATATTTCTATGGCATATTTGAATGAAGGCGATGGTGTATTGATACCAAACCCAGGCTACCCAACGTATGCATCGGTTACTAATTTAGTGGGTGCAGAACCTGTGTTTTATGAGCTTGATGAAGCCAATAATTGGTTGCCCGATTTTAAGGCTTTAGAAAAATTAGATTTAACTAAAGTAAAATTAATGTGGGTAAATTACCCGCACATGCCAACAGGTGCGCAACCAAGTAAGTCTGTATTTGAAGAATTGGTGGCTTTTGGAAAAAAACATAGTATTTTAATTGTTAACGATAACCCCTACAGTTTTGTTTTAAACGATAACCCAAAAAGTATTTTAGAAGTTGAAGGCGCTAAAGAGGTTTGTTTAGAATTGAACTCTTTAAGTAAAACTTTTAACATGGCGGGTTGGCGCGTAGGCATGGTAGTAGGTGATAGCAAACACATAAACAATGTTTTAAAGGTAAAAAGCAACATGGATTCTGGGATGTTTTATGGCATTCAAAAAGGAGCCGTAGAAGCATTAAAATGTTCCAATATGTGGTTTAGCGCATTAAACAGCGTTTACAAACAGCGTAGGGATTTGGTATGGCAATTGGCCGATGCATTAAATTGTACCTATGATAAAAATGCGACCGGATTATTTGTTTGGGCAAAATTACCAGCTTTTGTAAAATCGGAGGAATTCATAGATTTGATATTGAAAAACAACCATATTTTCATTACACCGGGAACTATTTTTGGTAGTAAAGGTGAAGGATACATACGCTTTTCGTTATGTGCCTCAACCGAAGTTTTAGAAGAAGCAATTGCACGAGTAAAATGAAGAACATATACATCATAGGAGTTGGTTTAATAGGCGGAAGTCTTGCTATTGATATTAAAAAGAAATATCCAGAAGTGGTTATTCACGGTATCAGTAGAAAAGATACAACGCTTGATGAAGCTTTGGCTCTTAATTTAATTGATAAAAAGGCAACCTTAGATGATATTGTTAATGCCGATTTAGTTATTATTTCCATTCCAGTTGATGCTACGGTAAAACTATTGCCATCTATTTTAGATAAAATTCCTGATACAGGTTTGGTGGTAGATGCAGGCTCTACAAAAGCCGATATTTGTAAAGTGGTAGAAAACCACCCAAAACGTAGAAATTTTTTAGCAATGCATCCTATTGCTGGAACGGAACATTCTGGACCAAGTGCTGCTATTCCCGATTTGTTTGTTGGGAAAACGAATATTGTTTGTGAGGTTGAAAAAACAACCTTCAAGCTTCAAGAAAAAGCTTTGGAGCTTTTCAAATCTATTGGCATGCGTATTCGTTATATGAATCCGGAGGCGCACGATAAGCACATTGCATACGTATCGCATTTGTCGCACATCAGTTCGTTTATGCTAGGAAAAACGGTGATTGAAAAAGAAAAAAACGAACGTGATATTTTTGATATGGCAGGCAGCGGATTTGCATCAACCGTGCGTTTGGCAAAAAGTTCGCCAGAAATGTGGACGCCAATTTTTAAACAGAACAAACAAAATGTTATAGAAACATTAGAAGAATACATCACAAACCTAACACATTTTAAAGATCTAATGAAAGGGGATGATTTTGATGCTATTTTTAATGAAATGAAAGAAACTAATCATATAAAGGATATTTTAAACGGCATTGTTTAAGGCCCCACCTAACCTCCCCAAAGGGGAGGGATGTATAGGAAGGAGTAAGTATTCCCCTCCTTTGGAGGGGTTAGGGGAGGCTTCCGCGTTAGGGATTGCAGCGGAAAACCCACAGCGACGCAGGAGCGAGGACTTGTAGCGAAAAGCCCGACCCCATAGGGGTAACGCCCAAAAGAAATGAAAAAGAGTAAATATTAATTATAAAAAATTATTTCGAAAACATGTGAACCCTCACATAGAGTAGATTTAAAGTAAATCAAAAAAAATGGAAAACAAAAAAGAAATGAGAACGTGGTTAGATGACTTGAATTTGAGTCATCCGTTGGTAATTGCAGGACCTTGCAGTGCTGAAACAGAAGAGCAAGTATTAAAAATAGCGCACGAGCTAAAAAATACAGATGTAAGTTATTTTAGAGCAGGTATTTGGAAACCAAGAACACGTCCAGGAATGTTTGAAGGTGTTGGTGCTTTAGGCCTAAAATGGTTACAAAAAGTAAAAGCGGAAACTGGTATGAAAATTTGTACCGAGGTTGCAAACGCTGCCCATGTAAAATTAGCTTTAGAGCATGATGTAGATTTATTATGGATTGGTGCACGTTCTACGGTTAGCCCATTCATTATGCAAGAAATTGCAGATGCTTTAGAAGGAACTGATAAACCTGTGTTGATTAAAAACCCAGTGAATCCAGATTTAGCCTTGTGGTTAGGTGGTATTGAGCGTATTTACAAAGCAGGTGTTAAAAATATTGGTGCTATTCATAGAGGGTTTTCAACGTATGAAAAAACGAAGTATAGAAACAACCCAGAATGGCAATTGGCTATTGAGTTTCAAAACAAATATCCAGATATTCCTTTAATTAACGATCCGTCGCATATTACTGGAAAACGTGATATGATTTTTGATGTGTCTCAAACGGCTTTAGATTTGAATTTTGATGGATTGATGATTGAAACACATTACGATCCAGATAACGCTTGGAGTGATGCATCGCAACAAGTAACGCCAGCAAGCTTAATTCAAATTATGAAAGATTTGAAAATAAGAAAAGAAACCGATCAGGAAGCAGATTACAACAAGCAATTAGATAATTTAAGAGCACAAATTGATGTGGTTGATAACCAGATTATAGAATTACTTGGAAAACGTATGAAAGCTGCCGATAGCATTGGAGCACTTAAAAAATCTAAAAACGTTGCTGTATTACAAAGCAAACGTTGGAACGAGATTTTGGGTAAAATGGTTATTGAAGGTGAGTCTCAAGGCTTGAGTGAAGAGTTCATTTTAAAAATGTTTAAAGCTATTCACCAAGAATCAATCAATCACCAAGAGAAAATTATTAACGGATAATATCAATAGAAAAACGCCCCACAACTGTGGGGCGTTTTTTTTATGCTTTATTGTTGCTTGTTTCTTTTAAAAATATATCGGGTAATAAAGATGCCTTGTCCGTCATCTTTACCACTATCACTTTCAACTGCACTGGTAACAAAGGCTAAATCCCAACCTTCTTCTACCATCGTATTTATTTTAGAAGTAATTACAGCATCATTGGCTGCAATATTCTGAAAACGAATTCCTGCTATGTTGTAAAAATTCAACAATTTAGTTTCATCAAAATCTTTTACACGAATGTCGCCACGATCCGATTTATTTCGGCTGTTGTCATCTTCCGTTTGTGTTGAGGTGTATTCTTTGTAATTTTTGTCTTCATTGGCACTAATAATTCTAGAACGCCCCAGTCCGCTGGGTACTATAGATTCTACACTTGTAATGACTTTGTATTCTACTTGAGAATAGGAGTCGAGGCATAAAACCAGCCCGAAAGCAATAAATAATAATAATTTTTTCATGATTGTTTTTGATTTTTGAAATTATGCACCTAATATACACTTTTAGTTAAATTGAAAAGTTGTTAATTTGTAATACTTAAATAAATTGAATGACAGGACTCGTTTATAAATCTACAGGAAGCTGGTACACCGTTAAAACCGAACTGGGCGAAACGTATGAATGCCGTATAAAAGGTAAATTTAGAATACAAGGCATAAAAAGTACCAATCCCATTTCGGTAGGCGATGTTGTAGATTTTGAGTTGGAAACAGATAATAATCAAGTATCGGGTGTTATTTATAACATACATGATAGAGCCAATTACATTGTTCGGAAATCGGTTAACCTTTCCAAGCAAACCCATATTATAGCCTCTAATATCGATCAGGTTTTTTTAATGATTACCATTAATAACCCGCCAACCTTAACAAGTTTTATTGATAGGTTTTTAGTAACTGCCAATGCCTATTCCATAAAAACCGTATTGCTGTTCAATAAGATTGATGCTTATGATGAAGAAACTTTAGATGAAGTTCGGTATTTAGCACATGTTTATCGAAATATTGGTTACGAATGTATTGGTGTTTCCGCGGTTACGGGTAAAAATGTGGATAAGGTAAAAGCGTTAATGCACAATAAAGTGAGTATGTTCTCGGGCCATTCAGGAGTTGGAAAATCTACCCTTGTAAACACGATTGAACCTACATTGAATCTTAAAACCAAAGAAATTTCAACACTTCATAGTCAAGGGCAACACACCACAACCTTTGCAGAAATGTTCGATCTTAGTTTTGGTGGAAAAATTATAGACACGCCAGGGATAAAAGGTTTTGGGGTTGTTGATATGGATAAAGAAGAAATTGGCGATTATTTCCCGGAAATTTTCAAACTAAAACGAGATTGTAAGTTTAACAATTGTTTGCATATCCAGGAACCTAAATGTGCTGTAAAAAAGGCCTTGGATAATGATGAAATTGCATTTTCGCGCTACCGCAGTTATTTGCAAATTGTTGAAGGTGAAGATGAGCATTACAGAACGGATAATTGGGAGAAGGAATGAAGATCGTTATTCAAAGGGTTTTAAAGGCTAGCGTAACTATTGAAAAGGTGAAGGTTGCCGAAATTTCAAACGGACTCCTTGTGTTATTGGGTATTGTGGATGATGATACTCAAGAAGACATCAAATGGTTATCAAACAAAATAGTAAATCTTCGCATATTTGGTGATGATGATGGTGTTATGAACAAATCTTTATTAGATGTAAATGGCGATGTGATTGCCGTAAGCCAATTTACCCTGCATGCAGCAACTAAAAAAGGCAATCGCCCCAGTTATATAAAGGCAGCAAAGCCAAATATTGCCATTCCGCTTTACGAAGCTTTTGTAAAACAAGTAGAAGCCGATTTAGGAAAACCCATTCAAACTGGCCAATTTGGTACCGACATGAAAGTGGAATTACTTAACGATGGCCCCGTAACCATAATCATCGATTCTAAAAACAAAGAATAATGGCTTCCATTTTCGGCCATAGTGTGGTTGGTTTCACCTTAACAAAAGTTATGGACACCAAACATACAAAATGGTTACTCTTAGCAGCTATTTTTTCAACCATTTTACCGGATTTTGATGTTATAAGCTTTCATTTCGGTATTCCGTATCTACACCCTTTAGGGCATCGTGGGTTTACACATTCCATATTGTTTGCCTTTTTATGGGCATGTGCTTTAACTTTTACTTTGGGTAAACAACGTAAACTCATTTGGTTTTCGGTTATTTTTTTATCAACGCTGTCTCATGGCGTTTTAGATGCTTGTACCTCAGGTGGGAAGGGTGTTGGCTTTTTTATTCCTTTTGATAATGTGCGCTACTTCTTTCCTTTTAGGGAAATAAAAGTGTCGCCACTTGGTATTGGTAAGTTTTTTTCAGAACGGGGATTGAAAGTAATTTTTAGTGAATTCAAGTATATAATGCTACCTTGTTTTATCATATTGATTGTAAGATTTTTAGTTTTTAAGCCAAAAGACAGGTATTACAACCAAAACTGATTTTTCTCATGTAAATTATTGAAGTAATATTTTATATTTAGGACTTTAACCAACCTAAACTTAATATATGCAGGTAAAGCACATTGTATTATACTTTATTTTATTCGCTAGCATACAAATTTATTCACAAGAAAATTTATACACCAGTTTTTCAATTCCTATTAATTTAAAGGAAAATGCCAATGCTGTTATTCGTTCCAGCGAATTAAATATCACCATGAATGCCATTGATGATATGACGGTTTATGAAAAACGGATTATAACCATTTTAAATAAAGAAGGGAATGGTAGCTTAGACGCTTTTGTGCATTATGATAACAATGTGAAAATTAAAACCTTGGAAGTTTTAGTTTTTAACCAACTTGGAGCTGTTATTAAAAAAATAAAAAAGAACGATTTTAAAGATGTAAGCGCTGTTGATGGCGGTACATTGTATAGTGATTCTAGGGTTAAATATTTAGAGTATACGCCCATTTCGTACCCTTATACGGTTGAGTTTATTTGCGAAATAAATACTAAAAACACTGCCTTTATACAGTCTTTTACACCCGTTAATGATTATTTTTTAAGTGTGGAAAAGAGCTCGTACACCATAAATTTTCCAAGTGATATAACTATTAGAACCAAAGAGAAAAATTTAGAAGGGTTAGATGTGTTTAAAGAAGAATTACCAACTAAAATAATCTATAGTGTAAAAAACATGGAAGCTATTAAGCCAGAACAGTATAGTCCAGCTTTAATTGATGTGCTTCCAACAGTGATATTTGCTTCTAATCGATTTGTGTATGAAGGAGTATCGGCAACGGCGGATAATTGGATGAGTTTTGGAAAATGGGTTTATCAAGATTTATTGAACGATACAAGTGATTTACCAGAAAGCACTATTAATATGATTCAAAATCTTGTTAAAGAAGAAGAGAATGAAATAGAAAAAGCAAAAAAAATATATCAATATGTTCAAGATAAAACACGTTACATAAGTGTGCAAGTAGGTATTGGTGGATGGAAGCCTTTTAAAGCTTCAGAGGTTGATAAACTTAGTTATGGCGATTGTAAGGCTTTGACTAATTATACAATGACTCTTTTAAAAGCTGTGGGAATTGAATCTTATTTTACCTTGCTTTTTGCAGGGAATTCGCAACGAAGTATGGATGAAAATTTTGCTTCTATGCAGGCTAACCATGCTATTCTTTCTATTCCAAATAATGGTCAAACTATTTGGTTGGAATGTACAAGTCAAAAAGCCCCCTTTGGTTTTATCGGCGATTTTACAGATGATAGGGATGTACTAGTTGTTACGCCAGATGGAGGTGTGATTAAACATACTAAAAAATATACTACTGAGGAAAATTTACAAATAATTAAAGGAAGTTATAGTGTATCTAATAATGGTGATATAGATGTAAGAACAAATGTAAACTCCAAAGGGATTCAATATGATAATAAATATTTATATGAAAGTGATACAGAAAGAGATCTAGATGTTTATTACAAAAAGCGATGGAAATATATTAATGGAATTAATATTAATAAAATGCACCTCAATAATGATAAATTAGCCATTGAATTTATTGAAGATATTAGTTTCTTTGCACCCAATTACTCTAAAATAGTAGGCAATAGAATGTTGCTAACGGTAAATGCCTTAAATAGAAATACCGATGTTCCAGACCGTTATAGAGATAGAAAATTGCCACTTAAAATAAAAAGGGGCTTTAAAGATATAGATGAAGTTGAAATTAAGCTGCCACCCGATTTTACTTTAGAATCGCAACCTGATAATGTTTTAATAGAAAATAAATTTGGCAGCTATAAGGCAGAAATTGTTGTTAAAGATGAATCAACATTACTCTATAAACGCGAATTGGTAATTAATGATGGTGAGTACCCAAAAGAAGATTACGAAACTTATAGAGAGTTTTATAAGGAAGTAAATAAATATGACAATTCAAAAATAGCATTAATTAAAAACCAACAATAAATGAAAATTACAGCCTTTTTATTAAGTATATGCTTTTGTACAAGCATGTTTGCCCAAAATTTTGATTTTGGAAAAGTTTCAAAAGAAGAATTGGAAGAAAAATTTAATCCTTTAGATTCATCTGCAAATGCCACTTATTTATATAAGTTTAGAAAAACTTATTTTGAATACCGCCAAGAAAAAGGTTTTGTGTTGGTTACTGAAATTCATGAACGTGTTAAAATTTACAATCAACAGGGGTTTGAATACACCACAAATAAAGTAAATCTTTATAAAAGTGGTGGTGATGAAGAAGAGGTTAGTAGCCTTAAAGCATCTACATATATTTTAAATGAAGGTAAAATTGAAGAAACCAAACTTAAAAATGATGGTATTTTTAAAACAGAGCTATCTAAATATTTTGATGAAACCAAATTCACTATGCCCAATGTTAAAGAAGGTTGCGTTGTAGAGTATAAGTATAAAATTTATTCACCGTTTTTTTGGAACGTAGATGATTTTATATTTCAGGAGGATATTCCAATAAAAAAGTTAGACGCTACATTTTCAGCACCAGAATACTATAAATTTAAGGCAAATACCAAAGGTTTTCTCTCTGTAACGCCTAAAATGAGTAAAAAAAATGATAGAATAACGTTTAACAACAAAACAAGACATGTAAGTGGTAATACTGAATTCAGTACATCAAATGTCGATTATTATGCAAATGTTTACGAGTTTAGTTTATCAGATATCCCAGCCCTTAAAGATGAACCCTATGTAAATAATATTAATAATTACCGTTCTGCTATTAACTATGAATTATCTTATACAGATTTCCCGCAAACACCAATGAAATATTATTCTACAACTTGGGAAGATGTTGTAAAATCCATTTACGATAACCCAAACTTTGGTTCAGAATTAAATAAATCGGGTTATTATGAAAAAGAAATAGATGAAATTATAGGGACTATTTCAGACCCTGTTCAACGTACGTCGTTAATATTTGATTTTGTAAAAAACAAGGTAAAATGGAATGGGTATTATGGTTATTACACAAATGAGGGTGTAAAAAAAGCCTATAAAGATCAAGTAGGTAATGTAGCCGAAATTAATTTAATGCTAACTTCTATGTTGCGCTATGCAGGTTTAAAAGCGTTTCCCGTATTAGTAAGTACACGCCAAAATGGGGTTCCATTATTCCCTACAAGGGAAGGGTATAATTATGTAGTGTCTTATGTTAAATTGCCAGATGGAATCATTTTGTTGGATGCCACAAATAAGTACTGTACACCCAATACGCTTCCTTTTAGAGCATTAAATTGGCAAGGCAGGGTTATCGCAGAACATGGCGGTTCAGAGTTAATTGATTTGTACCCTAAAGAACCATCTAAAAATACCATATCGATGTTAGCTGCTATTTCAGAAAACGGCACTTTAAATGGGAGCTACCGAGGAATAAAATACAACCACGATGCACTTTCTTATAGAGAAAAATATAATGATGCGAAAAAAGAAGATTTTTTAGAGAAATTGGAAAATAAATACGGCGGTATGGAAATTTCGGATTTTGATATTAAAAATGATTTTGATATTTCTAAACCTATTGTAGAATCTTATAAATTTTTGAAAGAAAGTCAAGCAGATGTTATTGGAAATAAATTATACTTTTCACCACTGTTCTTTTTGAAAACTAGCGAAAACCCCTTTAAATTAGAAAAAAGAGAATTTCCAGTTGATTTTGGATACCCTTCAAGTACAAAATACTTGATAAATATAGATTTACCGGAAGGGTACAAAGTTGAATCTGCTCCAACGCCCGTAGTATTAGCGTTGCCAGATAACTTGGGTTCATTCAAATATAATTTATTGGCATCCGATACAAAAATTCAATTGGTTATAGATGTAGAAATAAACCAATCCATTATATCACCTATTTATTATGATGCCTTAAAAGCGTATTTTAGCAGCTTAGTAGAAAAGGAAGCAGAACAAATTGTTTTAACAAAAGTATAATGAACATTCAAAACGCACAACAAGAAGTAGATAATTGGATTAAAGATCATGGCGTTCGCTATTTTAACGAGCTTACCAATATGGCACAACTAACCGAAGAAGTAGGCGAGGTAGCCCGTATTATTGCCCGTCGTTATGGAGAACAAAGCGAAAAAGAAAGTGATAAAGACAAAGACTTGGGCGAAGAACTTGCCGATGTATTGTTTGTGGTATTGTGTTTAGCAAACCAAACAGGGGTAGATTTGCAAGAAGCTTTCAACAAACGCATGGATAAGAAAGGCAAACGGGACCACGATAGGCATCATAATAATGAAAAACTAAAATAAATTATAAGTATATTTGAACGCTTCTTTTAAGAAGCGTTTTTTTATTGTCAGTTCGAGCGTGTCACACTGAGCTTGTCGAAGTACCGTCGAGAACTATTTGTTAGTTTTTTAAATTATAAAATGAATATCACACTTCAAAAATCGAAAATCGAAAATCGTCATTCTGAAATCACTATTACAGGTTCAAAAAGCGAATCGAACAGATTGTTGCTTTTACAAGCCTTATACCCAACCATAAATCTAGAAAATGTATCTAATTCAGATGATAGTTGTGTAATGACGGATGCTTTAAAATCATCGTCCAACTTAGTCGATATTCATCACGCAGGAACCGCCATGCGATTTCTAACAGCCTATTTCTCCATTCAAGAAGGGCGCGAGGTAACTCTTACCGGTTCTAAACGCATGAAGGAACGCCCCATTCAAATTTTAGTGGAAGCTTTAAAAGAACTTGGTGCAGAGATTAGTTATGTAGAAAATGAAGGGTTTCCGCCTATAAAAATTACAGGAAAAAAATTAACTAAAAACAAAGTTTCCTTAAAAGCAAATGTTAGCAGTCAGTACATTTCAGCTTTATTGTTAATTGCTTCCAAACTAGAAAACGGTATTGAGTTAACTTTGGAAGGCGAAATTACCTCCGTGCCTTATATAAAAATGACCTTGAGTTTGTTGGATGAAATAGGTGTAGAATCTTCATTCATAGGGAACACCATAACCGTTAAACCCAACACCAAAAACATAACACCAAAGACATTAACCGTAGAATCCGATTGGTCTTCAGCGTCTTACTATTTCAGTATTGCGGCACTTTGCGAGGTTGGAACAGAAATAACCTTGTCATCTTACAAAGAAAATTCGTTGCAAGGCGATTCGGTTTTAGTAGATATTTATAAATCTTTTGGGGTTGAAACAACATTCAAAAACAATTCAGTAACTCTAAAAAAAGTGTCAACCATCAATCGTGAATCTGTAATCGAATTCGATTTGGCAAACGCTCCAGATATTGCCCAAACCATTGCGGTAACCTGTTTTGCATTAGGTTTGCCTTGTAATTTAACAGGGCTTCACACCTTAAAAATAAAAGAAACCGATAGATTGGTTGCTTTAAAAACCGAAATTGAAAAATTAGGCGGAACCGTAGAAATAACAGATAAATCTTTACATCTGTCCGCTTCAAATACCATAAAGGAATATGTGCCAATTGCCACTTATAACGACCATAGAATGGCCATGGCGTTTGCACCAATAGCCCTCAAAGCGCCTATAGTTATTGAAGATGCTGAGGTGGTTTCAAAATCGTATCCAACCTTTTGGGACGACCTAGAATCCATTGGTTTTAAAATAACTAAATAATAATCACGTATTTACTTGACAACGCCTATTTCACAATCGTATATTTGCACCCGTTTATAATTTCAGTATTGGTTTATAAACGGATAAACAAATAAACACATAAACTTTTTTTAAATGAACCATTCAATTTCTATGTTTTTTATATAGTTTAGAAATGTCTTATTGAATGTGCCATTTGACAATTAATAAAAATAAATTTTAGCAAATGAAATTATCACACTTTGGTTTTAATTTACCGGAAGAATTATTAGCAGAATACCCAGCAGAAAATAGAGATGAATCTCGTTTAATGGTTTTAGATAGAAAAAAACAAACCATCGAGCATAAAATGTTCAAGGATATTATCGAGTATTTTGATGAAGACGATGTTTTAATTCTTAACAACACTAAAGTATTTCCTGCCCGTTTATATGGTAATAAAGAAAAAACAGGAGCAAGAATCGAAGTGTTTTTATTGCGCGAATTAAACGAAGAACAACGCCTTTGGGATGTTTTGGTAGATCCAGCCCGTAAAATAAGAATTGGTAATAAATTATATTTTGGTGATGATGATACCTTAGTAGCAGAGGTTATAGACAACACCACATCAAGAGGTCGTACCTTACGTTTTTTATATGACGGTTCTTATAAAGAATTCCGAAGAAAATTAAACGAACTTGGTGAAACACCACTTCCTAAATACATAAAAAGAGAAGTGCAACCAGAAGATGAAGAGCGTTACCAAACCATTTATGCTAAAAATGAAGGTGCCGTAGCAGCTCCAACAGCAGGTCTACATTTCTCTAAGCACCTATTAAAACGTTTAGAAATTAAAGGAGTGAAATTTGCTGAGGTAACCTTGCACGTTGGTTTAGGAACTTTCAATCCAGTAGAGGTAGAAGACCTTTCTAAACATAAAATGGATAGCGAAGAGCTTAAAATTGAAAGCAAAGCGGTAGAAATAGTTAATGCTGCCAAAAAAAGAAAAAAACGTATTTGCGCAGTAGGTACTACGGCTATGCGTGCTATAGAAAGTTCGGTGTCTTCAAACGGCGAATTAAACGAAATAGATGGATGGACAAACAAATTCATTTTCCCTCCATACGATTTTAGTATCGCAAATTGCATGATTACTAACTTCCATACGCCAAAATCAACACTTTTAATGATGGTTTCAGCATTTGCAGGACACGATTTCATTAAAAAAGCATACGAAGAAGCTGTAAAAGAAAAATACAAATTCTACAGTTATGGCGATGCCATGTTAATCATATAAATTCCAAAAAAGCCTTGTTAATTCAAGGCTTTTTCATTCCTGCCAAAGCAGAAATCTATTTTTATTTGGGCATTCCCCTATCGGGTCGCGTTTTCCATTGCAAGTCCTCGCTCGTACCTCGCTGTGGGCTTTCCATTGCAACCGCTAATGCAAATTCCAACATCAATTCATAATTCGTAAATCAAAAACCATAATTCGTTATTTGTTTATGAGTTTATAAGGTTATTAGGTTTTTCGTAAACCGTCAATAGTAATTCATAATTCATAATTCGTAAATCAAAAACCGTAAATCGTAAATCGTTTCACTATTTTTGCATCATATATGGCAGCAACAAAAAAAGACATTCGCGCATTAACCAAAGAGCAACTTCGAGAATTTTTCGAAAAACAAGGAGATAAAGCCTTTCGTGGCAACCAAGTTTACGAATGGTTGTGGCAAAAAGGAGCGCATTCGTTTGAAGATATGACCAATGTTTCAAAAGAAACACGCCAAATGCTGGAAGATAACTTTGTTATCAACCATATAAAAGTAGATACCATGCAGCGTAGTAACGATGGTACGGTTAAAAATGCGGTACGTTTACACGATGGACTGATTGTGGAGTCGGTTTTAATCCCAACGGCCACTAGAACCACCGCATGCGTGTCCAGTCAAGTAGGGTGTAGTTTAGATTGCAGGTTTTGTGCCACGGCGCGTTTAAAACGTATGCGTAATTTAAACCCCGACGAAATTTACGATCAAGTAGTAGCCATCGATAACGAAAGTAAATTGTATTTCAATCGTCCATTAAGCAATATCGTGTTCATGGGCATGGGCGAACCGCTTATGAACTATAACAACGTTATCAAGGCCATTGATAAAATTACATCTCCCGAAGGCTTGGGCATGTCGCCAAAACGTATTACCGTTTCCACATCGGGCGTACCAAAAATGATTAAAAAAATGGCCGATGATGATGTGAAGTTCAATTTAGCAGTGTCGTTACATTCCGCAATAGATGAAGTTCGAACTACCATCATGCCGTTCAATGAAACCTTTCCTTTAGAAGATCTACGCGAAGCTTTAGAGTATTGGTATGCTAAAACCAAACGAAAAATTAGTTATGAATATGTGGTTTGGAAAGGTATTAACGATACCCAAAAAGATATTGATGCCTTTGTTAAGTTTTGTAAATATGTACCATGTAAAGTCAATATTATAGAATATAACCCTATTGACGATGGCGAGTTTCAACAAGCATCCAACGAAGCTTTAGAAAATTATATAAGTCATTTAGAAAAAAACCGAATTGTTGTAAATGTACGCCGAAGCAGAGGTAAAGATATAGATGCCGCTTGCGGGCAATTGGCTAATAAGAGTTAAAAAGTAAAAAGCTGTATGGACAACAGCTTTTTACTAAGTTTGAAACGAATTAATTTTTTATAAACTTCTTAGTAGTTTTACCTTCAGTTGAATATATATTTAATAAATAAACACCACTACTTAATTCTGAAACTGATATTTGATTTCTTATGTTTTTATCAATTAAGGTTTTAACTATTCTTCCATTGATGTCGGAAATTTCAAACCTATCAGGTTTAATCGTGTTGGGCATTGTTAAATTAATAACATCATTTACAGGATTTGGGAATAATTTAATTGATTTGGATATCTCATTATTATCCACTCCTAATAGTAACATCTCAGTAGCAACGGCTCGTACCTTAAAATCGTCAAAATAAGATGTTGTTGAAACCGTATTATCTGTGCCAGGATAAACTACTATATCAGTTTCAAAAGGAGTATTGCCCATAGCGCTTCCATTATAAGCCAAGTAAAAATCACTGCTCCTGTACGTAACTTCTCCGGTTGTTACATCAAATGCTATTCCTGCTTTATACCAAGTATCTTCTAATAGTACCACATCTGCTGTACCTCCATTGCCTAAAAAGACATAATATGTGCCCAGGCCACTACTGCCATTAGCATAAAGTAAACCCTCAATGATTTTAGTTTCTGGAAAAAAAACAAGTCCTGCAATGATTTTCGTGTAACCAGTATCATATATTTCTACACTTATTTCATTTTTACTTGTTGTTGTAGAGCCAGTAAAAAACCAAAACTCCACTTCAATGATATTATTTGTTGGTGTTCTGGTATTATTCCAAAAATCATTCAATCCATCTTTCCAAATATATCTCGTACCACTTCCATTACTTGATCCAGTGATTTGTAAAACATTGTCGCCTCCACCTGCATCAACTATTTGAAAATCGGAATTTAAACCAGTATTTGTAATAGTATAGAAGTTACCTTGGCCAGCTACTGTACCAGTAGTATTGGTGCCAATATTTCCCGCAGTTAGGGCATTAAAGTTTTCAGAATCAAAAATTTGGGCATTGCTTTGAAAACTAAAAAAAAGAGATAAAGTAAGCCATAACAAAGTAAAATTTTTCATAAGCAAAGAGGGTTTTTAAGATTAATTAATTAACAATATATAAAATATCGAGAAAGTATTCAAACTTAAAAAGTTAATTATAAGTGGGTTGTAATTATTTATGTAGTTCAAGTATTTTTTTAGTACGTTTGTTGTTATAAAGTAATTTTTTAATTTGAAAATAGTAGAGCAAATAAAATACCCCATAGCCTTTGAGATGGATCTTTTCGAGCAAAAGTTCCTACTTTCAATGTCTAGTAAAGTGGCGTTGCTTAATAGAATTACAACGTATATAGTAAACCGAAAAGGGAAGCAAATGCGCCCTATGTTTGTTTTCTTAGTTGCTAAAATGGTGTCCAATGGCGAGGTGAGCGAACGTACTTATAGAGGTGCTTCGGTTATTGAACTTATACATACCGCCACCTTGGTTCATGATGATGTGGTAGATGATAGCAACCGCCGCCGTGGGTTTTTCTCTGTAAACGCTCTTTGGAAAAATAAAATAGCGGTTTTAATTGGCGATTATTTGCTGTCAAAAGGCTTGCTTTTAAGTATCGATAATAACGATTTTGATTTGCTTAAAATCATTTCCATTGCCGTACGGGAAATGAGCGAGGGTGAATTGCTTCAAATTGAAAAAGCTAGAAAACTTGATATTACCGAAGCTGTTTACTACGAAATTATACGCCAAAAAACAGCTACTTTAATTGCTGCTTGTTGTACTTTAGGTGCTGCTTCCGTAAAACCAGAATCTCAACACGTGGAAACGATGCGAAAGTTTGGCGAACTTATTGGTATGGCATTTCAAATTAAAGATGATTTATTTGACTATAGCGACGACCAAATTGGCAAACCTACCGGTATTGATATTAAAGAGCAGAAAATGACCTTGCCTTTAATTTATGTACTGAATCAAGCGGAAAAGAAAGATAAAAAGTGGTTAATCAATTCCATAAAAAACCACAATAAGGACACAAAACGTGTTAAAGAAGTGATTGCTTACGTGAAAAATAATGGCGGGTTGGATTATGCCATTGCCAAAATGAAGCAGTTTCAAGAAGAAGCTTTGCAATTACTTAAAACTTACCCAGATTCAGATTATAGAAATTCACTGGAATTGATGGTTAATTATGTGATTGATAGGAAGAAGTAGTTTTGGTTTTTTAAGTTTCGTTTAATACAAAGATAAAGTTCCGTTTCAATGAACTTTATCGGTTGTTAAATGTTAAACGAAGTTAGTAAAAATTTCTCACAAAGTCGAGTCTGAAAAATAGTGTTTTTCAAATTATAAAAGAGGAGCTAAAAACCTGTTATTGCTGTTGCTGTTGTTGATTTTGATGTAGTTGTTGTTGTTGATGCTGTATGCGATCTAAATTTTGCTGATAGCTATTATGGGTTTTAGAATCGGAAAATGTATTTGGTGGCAGTTCATAACTTTCTTTGTTTTTTGTGGAACTTATTTCAACTTTAACAAACAAATCTGAATCTACTTTTCTTTTAAAAACACCTTTTACAGGAGAACAATCGGCATAGTTTCTGCCAACGGCTAACCGCACATGGTTTTCATTTGCAATAGCGTTGTTTGTGGGATCTACACCAAACCATCCATAAAAAGGAATGTAAGCTTCAATCCATGCATGGGTAGCTCCTAAGCCTCTTGTGTTATCTTCCGCAGGACAAATATACCCGCTAACGTAGCGCGCAGGAATACCGCACATTTTTACCATTTGAAGTAAAATGTTTGTAAAATCCTGACAAACACCAGCTTTTAATTTCCAAACATCGTCTATCGTAGAATCTACATCTGTTACACCTTTTATGTAATTAAAGTTGTTATATACATATTCACAAAGTTCTAAAACAACTTTGGTAGGTGTTTTTTCATATAGGTTTTTTGATGCAATTAAATTTAAAATATCCTCAGAGCCACTAAATGGAGTTGGTTTAATAAAATCGATAATGTCTGCATCGTATTTTTTTGTCTTTAATTCCTCCCATTGGGTTTTTAAATCTATGGTATCTTCTGGAAATAACTTATCGTAGGTTACTACTTCAACATCTGAAGTAATAGTTAATTCATCATGTTGTTCTGTAATTAAAAAAGTGCCGACGCGGTTGTTATAAAAATCATTAAACGATTCCACAAATGGATTGTTTGTAACCGAAATAAAATGAGAATTCACTTTTTGATATTGATCATTTATTGGGTACAGCCTAATTAAATTTGCGCCATCAATTACGTTATTGCTATAACTGAATTTTGTAATATGTTTTATATAGAATGTTGCCATGATGTTTTTTTTATCAGTTAATATTAGAAAGATAAACGGAGTTGACATTCATTGAGATATTTCTAATATCTTGTTTAATGTCAGCTATGTATTTGTGTAATCCTTGTTCTTTTATAGCTTCAACAGTTGTATATTTTATGTTGCTTTCTAGCTTTCCAATTAAAAACTCCAAGTTTGTTTTTTCAAGCTCGTTAGCGTCAATAAGTTTAGTAATATACCAGCTTAATTTATTGACACAGTAATATACCGATCTGGGGAATAATTTATCTTGAAAAACCATTCTGATAATGTGTTCTTCGTTAAAGGTCGATTTATGGGTTTTTAAATACAATTGATACCCGCCAATAGAAAGCAATAAATTTTTCCAGTAAAAACTTTTTTCCAAACTATCAGAAGTGTTTCCAATTTCCATGAGTTTAAATTCTGTGAAATCAGATATTTGAATAACACGTTCCAAAAATTTGCCAATACTCATAAAATAGTATGAAGGACCTCGTTCTTGGGTATTATCGGAAGTTCCGTAATATATCAAGTGGTGATTTCTTAAATCTTCTAAAAATTCTACAGGATCTTCTTCCCGTAGCCGTCTTGGTAAATCTTTATCTGTTAGATATAAATAGTAATTATTGATACATAACCATAATTCTCTCGAAATATGTTCTTGTACACTTCGGGCGTTTTCTCTGGCTTTTGTAACAATATTCAAAACAGAGTTTGAATTATCGGTATTAAATACCATAAAATCGATACATTCTATGGCATCTTCTGTGTAAAACTCGTTTTCAGAAGTTGTAAAATTTTTAATAATTGGGGTCCATGAAAATAATTCAGGAGAGTCTTGATTGGCGTAAAAGTTCACTTTAAGCAAACTTAAAATACCATTACCTCGTTCCATATATCTATCCAACCAAATTAGGTTATTTGCTACTCTACTTAACATATATTATTTTTTTCTGAATTATTTTAATACCCAAGTGTCTTTACTGCCTCCGCCCTGTGAACTGTTAACCACCAACGAGCCTTTTTTAAGCGCAACTCTTGTAAGTCCGCCAGGGCAAATATCGATACCGTCTTTCCCTGCTAGGGCAAAAGGACGTAAATCGATACAACGAGGTGATAATTGTCCGTTAATATAACATGGCGCTGTTGATAGCCTAAGTATGGGTTGTGCAATAAAGTTTTCAGGTTTTTTCTTAACGTTGTCCAGATAATCTTTTATTTCTTCATCTGTTGCTTCATGGCCCATTAGCATGCCATAACCACCGCTACCATCGGTTTTTTTAATAACCATCTCTTTTATGTTTTTGGTTACATACTCCAACTCGTCTGGCCTTCCTAATTGATAGGTTTCAATATTTTTTAAAATGGGTTCTTCATTTAAATAATATTTAATCATATCTGGTACATAAATATATATAGCCTTATCGTCTGCTATACCAGTTCCAGGAGCATTTACAATGTTTACATGGCCTTTTCTGTACGCTGCCATAATACCTGCAACGCCTAAAACGCTTTTCGCATTAAACTCTAAAGGGTCTAAGAAGTCATCATCAACACGCCTGTAAATTATATCTACCTGTTTTAAGCCGTTGGTGGTTTTCATGTAAACAAAATGGTTTTTAACCACCAAATCGCTGCCTTCCACCAGTTCAATACCCATTAAACGGGCCAGTGTGGTATGCTCGTAATAAGCTGAATTGTAAATTCCCGGTGTTAATAATACAATGTTAGGGTTGCTTAGGTCTGAAAGTTCCTTAAGCTTCTTGTAAAGCATGTTAGGGTAATTTGATACCGATCGCACATGGCTTTTAGGTAGAATGCCCGGAAACAATCGTTTGGAAATTTCTCTGTTTTCCAACATATAACTCACACCTGATGGGGTTCTTAAATTATCTTCAAGTACATAAAATTCACCATCGTTATTTCTTATCAAATCAACTCCGGAAATGTGTACATATACATCGTAAGGCACTTTAACACCTTTCATTTCCCTTAGGAAATTGGGGCAGGAGTAAATTAAATCGGCAGGAATTAAACCGTCTTTAATAATAAACTGTTCGTTATAAATATCTTTTATAAATAGATTTAATGCCTTAAGACGTTGCTTAATACCTGATTCAATTTTATCCCATTCGGGTGCAGTGATAATTCTGGGAACAATATCAAAAGGAAATATTTTTTCAATACCCTCATTGTCATTATAAACCGTAAAAGTAACCCCCTGACTCATAAATAGCTGTTTAGAAAGGTCTTCTTTCTTAGTGAGTTTTTCTGGAGATGTGTTTTCAAGATATTGAATAAAGCCCTCATATTGAGCTCTGAATTTCTTGTTATCACAGTACATTTCGTCCCAAGTACTAGGGAGCTTGTCGTAAGACGAGAAAAGATGATTGTTATCCATATATTATAAGCTATAGAACCAAATATAATAAATTGGTAAAAGATTTTTAAGGAATTAACTATATAAGTAAATAAAATTCAGTCTTTATATTAATTTATTAAAAATTATTCGAAATTTTAAAAACTAGCCTATTATTTGCTATTTATATTGTGTAATAAATAATTTTAGTAAGAAAGCATGTGTTTAAATTAGTAAATTATATTGACTATTTGAACAACATTAAATTATATTTAATAAAAATTTTTACATCAGGCAACCATTGGTGTAAAATAAGCGTCTTTATAAATAGAAGACTAAATGAACTCAGTTTTGAAAGTAATACAACTCCATAAAGACGAGCCTACACTTATTAAAAGTGCAGCGAAAGGCAATAGGGAAGCACAACACCTCTTGTTTGAGTTGCATGCGCCAAAAATGTTAAGCGTTTGTAGGTATTATATTAAAGATGTTCAGCATGCCGAAGAAGCGATGCTTAACGGGTTTTTTAAAGTGTTTTCTAATTTGAACAATTTTAGGGCAGATGGTAGCTTTGAAGGTTGGATACGCCGCATTATGGTTAGGGAGTCCATTTCGTTTTTACGACGGCAAAAAGAGGTTGAATTTCCAGTTGAAGACTTTGAAAATGTAAATGAGTATAGCGATGATATTAACACAAGCGTTGAAGTAGCTCAAATACAACAATTAATTGACGCACTGCCCGAAGGCTATAAAATGGTATTTGTTATGTACGCCATTGAAGGTTATAAGCATCATGAAATTGCAGACATGTTGAAAATTACCGAAGGCACATCAAAATCACAATTATTTAAAGCACGAAAAATGCTGCAAGAACGCTTACAGGAACTGAATAAAAATACAGGTTATGGAATTAAATAAATTTGATAATAATATAAAGGAAAAGTTAGAAGCTAGAAGTTTACAGCCATCTAGCCATGCGTGGAAAAAACTTTCAGAACGTTTAGACCACCAAGATAAAAAACAGAATAAGAAAACCTTTTGGTGGCTGGGTATAGCAGCTAGCATGGTGGGTGTTTTATTTGTAGCATTTCAGTTTTTTAATACTGAAGCAGTAAAGCCTAAACTAGTAGACTCGCCAACAGTTATTCAGAAAAATGAAAATATTCAGGTGGCGGTTGATGAGGTTGAAACGCAAGAAAAGGTGATAAAAGAACCTGAAAATAAAAGTAATCAGGAAAAGCTTCCACAAAAAGAAAAGCTTATGCATCATGCAAATGAACATCCAATAGCCATTTCCAGAGAAAACAATTCAGTTAAAGCGGAAAAGCCTATTCAATTAGATAAAGTAAATGAAGAAAGCTTAACGTTGGAAGAACAAAAAATACAAGATGTTGTTGCTAAAGTACAAGTATTGAAATCACAAAATATTGAAGTTACCGATGCTGTTATAGACAACTTGTTGCTTGAAGCTCAAAAAGAAATCCGATTTAAAAGAATGTACAATACCACCACTGGCATCGTGGATGCCAATATGTTGCTTCAGGAGGTTGAGGAAGATCTGGACCAATCGTTTAGAAGCAAAGTATTTGAAGCCATCAAAGCCAGTTATAGTACTGTAAAATCGGCGGTGGCACAACGGAATAATTAGTTGTCATTCCTGCGAAAGCAAGAATCTCATTAATAAAAAATAAAATTTTTATCATTCAAAAATCAATCACTAACGCTCCTTAGGAGCAAAAAACGAACAGTTATGCAAACAATTACCAAGTATTTAGCACTAGCAGTGCTAAGTTTAAGTGTGCAAATCATCAATGCACAAGACAGTATTCCAAATGGAAAAAATAAAGACAAAATTGAAGTCTTAGAAAATCTTAAAGAACAAATTCAAAATGAAGAACGTAATTTTTTAAAAGCAGAAGTTGAAGCTATTAATATAAGGTTGGATAAGGGTGAAATTACAAATGTAGAAGCAGAAATATTGAAGAAAGAATCTGCTAAAAAACGGGCATTAAATATTGAAAATCGATTAGCTATAATTGATAATAAAATTATGCTCATGAAACGTAATGATGAAGGCTATCGTATTAATAATGAAGAAGATTTATCGCGAGTTGGTTTTAGCATAGGCGGCAATGATGAAAGTTTTGCTGGTGTAAAGATTAATTATAAGAACAAACCAAAAAAATATGATTTAAGAACATCCAGCGATTTTGTTCTAGCTTTCGGTTTAAACAATGCTATTATTGATGGTGAAAAATTAGACGATTCACCTTATAAATTTGGAGGTTCCCGTTTTTTTGAAATAGGTTGGGCTTGGAAAACCCGCATTTTAAATGAATCTAATTTTATGCGTTTAAAATATGGTTATTCGTTTCAGTTTAATGGTTTAAAACCAAATGATAATCAATACTTTGTTCAAGATGGAGACCAGACCTCTTTAGAAGTATTTCCCGAAAATCTTAAAAAATCCAAACTTACCGTAACCAATTTAGTGTTTCCTGTGCATTTTGAATTTGGACCATCTAAAAAAATAGAGAAAGACACTTATTTTAGATATTCTACCGACAATCAATTTAAAATAGGACTTGGCGGATATGGCGGTTTTAACATAGGCACACGCCAAAAATTAAAATACGAGTTAGATGGCGATAGAAAAAAAGACAAGCAAAAGCAAAGCTTTAACACCAGTAATTTAGTGTACGGTTTAAGCGGATATATTGCTTTTGATGATGTGGCGTTGTATGTTAAATACGATTTGTCTCCTATTTTTAAAGATCAAACCATCAAACAGAATAATATATCTATCGGTTTACGGTTTGATATGGATTAGTTGAAAGGTGTTGAATAAACAAAAAAAGCTTCTGATTCAGAAGCTTTTTTCATTTAATGTTTGCAAATAGGCAAAGACGCCTTCTCAAATGTAATGCTTTTGGCGCTTTTGTTTATTTGCTGTTAGGTGCTTTCTTTTTCATCAGTTTATCATATTCAAAAAAGTCCTTGGTTTCCTGAATAAGCAGTTTATTAACCTTAATCACTTCCTCTATCGATAGTTCATGATTACATAAATGTTTCATATCATTAGCAACCATTTGTTGATCTTTCAAAATATCCTTGTCTAACTCCAAACCTACTATTCGTCCATCTTTATTTATTCTTTTAATTGACTTTAATTCACTAAACCTGTCGTGAAATGCGGTAATTGAAGAATAGTGTTCCATTAATAATAAGATTCCATAAATCTTGTTAAGATTTTTCTTTGATAAATTACTGCCATATGCAAGTGTGTGCTCATACATAACATCGACACCTATCCTTTTTATCTCAATTTTAGACCTGTTAATCACAGAAAATAAATTTTGAAGATTTAGAAGGACCGCAAATGCTACTCTGTACTGAACAGTATTCTGATGCTCCTTGAAATCTTTCTCAAATCTGTTTAAGAATTCTGGCAAGGTTAAATGTATTTTCTCAGGGTCATCCTTAATACTCGGAATGTGGTACTCAATTTTGTCATAGGTTAGAATATTGAATAAGACACCAAGGTATTTTTTGATATACAATTTAAAACTAATTCGCGCTTTCCATTCTTCATATTTTCTTTGAGCGAATGGAGTTGCAACGGAAACTATGACCGCTACAATCGCGATTGTTAATGTTAGAATTTCGTTTTTATTCATATCGGTTATTAATTGCACCTAATACAAAAATAAAGTTCCATTTCAATGAACTTCATCTACAGTTAAACGAATTTACTAAATTTTCCCACAAATACAAATTTTCAAAAGAAAGGTATATTTCACTAATCAATAGTTTATAATTATCTTTACATTCAAAAATAATTTTCCATAATTGATATCAGCAGCAACCATAGATTTAGTTTTTGAAACCGCCAGGGTAGAGGAGGTTATTGGCGATTTTGTACAACTAAAAAAATCGGGAAGTAACTTTAAAGGTTTGAGTCCGTTTAGCGAGGAACGTTCGCCTAGTTTTATGGTATCGCCCGTAAAACAAATATGGAAAGATTTCTCAACGGGCAAAGGTGGTACAGCGGTTTCGTTTTTAATGGAGCATGAGCATTTTACCTACCCTGAAGCTATAAAATACTTAGCTAAAAAGTATAATATTGAAATTGAGGAAACCGAGCAAAGTAACGAGCAAAAAGAAAAGGCTAGCGAACGTGAAAGTTTGTATTTGGTAAGTGAATTTGCAAACACGTATTTTCAAAAAATACTGCATAAAACCGATCAAGGAAGATCGATAGGGTTAAGTTATTTTAAAGAACGTGGTTTTACTGAAGAAACCATTAAGAAATTCGATTTAGGATATTCCTTAAATGAATGGCAAGCTTTTACAGATGAAGCGTTAAAACAAGGCTATAATATCGATTTTTTAGAAAAAACAGGACTTACCATTGTAAAGGATGATAAGCGCTTCGATAGGTTTAAAGGGCGCGTTATGTTTCCTATAAAAAGTATGAGTGGTCGTGTTTTGGGTTTTGGTGGCCGTATTTTAATAACCGATAAAAAAGCCGCTAAATATGTAAACTCGCCCGAAAGCGATATTTACCATAAAAGTAATGTGCTGTATGGTATTCATCATGCAAAACAAAGCATTGCCAAAGAAGATAATTGTTTTTTGGTTGAAGGTTATACCGATGTAATTCAGTTTCACCAAACAGGTATTACAAATGTGGTATCTTCCTCTGGAACCGCTTTAACTTCGGAGCAAATCCGCTTAATAAATAGGCTTACAAAAAACATCACCGTACTTTTTGATGGTGATGCAGCTGGTATGCGCGCTTCCCTGCGTGGTATCGATTTAATTTTGGAACAAGGTATGAACGTAAAAGTTTGCACGTTCCCTGAAGGTGAAGACCCCGATAGTTTTGCAAAACAAAATACCTTGGAAGAGCTTTCTGCTTATTTAAACGACAATGCCAAAGATTTTATTCAGTTTAAAGCCTCTATTTTATTTGAAGAGTCTAAAAACGACCCCATTAAAAAAGCAGAAACGGTTCGAGATATTGTAAACAGTATTTCAAAGATTCCAGACCGTATTAAAAAGGAAATCTACGTTCAGGAGTGCGCCCGAATTATGGATATTAGCGAGGAAGTGTTGTTTAGTACACTGGCTCAAATTAACAAAAAGGAATTTCAAGAAGAAAACAAACAATACAAAGCGGAACAAAAGGCGTTTGATGTTATTAAACACGAGCAACCTGTTAAAAAGGTGGATGTTCAATATCTTTTAGAGCGTAAAATTATTGAGGCTTTATTGTTATATGGGAATAGAACCGAAGATTTTGAAGATTTGGTTTTAAAAGAAAATGAAAAAAAGGAATTGGTGTTAGAGCCCGTTATCCATCGTGCAAAGGTGTTTGAAAAAATATTTTTAGACCTTCAGGATGATGAAATGCAATTTACCAACCCACAATTTAAAAGCCTATATTATACCATTATTGATACGCTTAATCAGAATCCGGATTTTGAACTTAAAAATTTTATAAATTCAGTAGATGCCGAAATGGGTAATGAAATCACCCATATTTTAATGGAAGATGAGCGCTATGCTTTAGATAATTGGCAGCGTATGAATATTTTTCCCAAAGAAAAAACACATAGTGTGGCACAATTGGTAAGCGAAACCATATTAAGTCTGCGCTGTTTTTTAATAGACCAAAAAGTGAAGGAGTTTCAACAGGAAACCTTACAAAACAAAATAGACACGAATAGAAATGTACTTGAAGAAGTAAAAGACTATTCGGGTCTAAAAATGTTGTTGTCTAGAAAACTAAATCGTGTATTATAACAACGATTCGTTAAGCTTAGCTTGACTAACTAAATCAACTAAATTGGTAACTTTTAATTTACGCATTAAACGTGCTTTGTAAGTACTAACCGTTTTTTCGTTAATGTCAAGTTCTTTAGAGATTTCTTTGTTTTTTCTACCAATAGTTAAAAGCTTTAAAACTTCAGCTTCTCTAGTTGATAGTTTTTTGTAGAACGATCCGCCTCTATTAACTCTGTTTCCAAAAGCTAATTGTTGGGTTAAATCGTTGCTTAAATAAATACCACCATCGGCTACTTTTAAAATAGCTTCATTAATGGTAATAACGTTAACTGATTTGTGTATGTAACCATGTGCACCAGCTTTAATGGCGTTTACAGCATACACTTCTTCTGGTTGAGCACTAAGAATAATGGTTTTAACATCTGGATGGTCATTTTTTAAATAACGTAACACGGTTAAACCATTAAGCTTAGGTAGGTCAGCTTCAGTTAAAATAATGTCAACAGGATTTTTTTTGACATACTCTAAAATGGCATCGCCATTATCAACACTTGCAACAATTTTAATGTTGGAAGATGCTGAAAATAGTACTTCAAGTCCTTTCCTTGTAATTGGGTGGTTGTCTGCTATCAATAATTTTATCATAATGTTTTAGGCCTATTTTTAATATTAAGTTAGAGAGAGTTATTGTTGAGAGAATAGGCTTGCCGTAAAAGTAGTAAACTTTTAAACAATCTGCAAGAATTACAAGATATTGTTGGGGATTTCGCAAATGGGTATGGGTATCATCTTGTGTTTGTTGGCATTATTAAACTTTTTGTATATTTTAAAAGCTGTTTGTTCCCTACCTGTAAAGTCTTCTGATTTTTTGCCAGCCTCATCCATTTTCATGGCCCATTCCAATTCTGGGTACGATGCGCCTATTTGATCTTCATCACTTCTGGAGTCTCCAAATAATCCATCACTAGGTTGTGCTTTCATAATGGATTCTGGTATATTTAAGAAGCTTCCTAATTCGTAAACTTGAGATTTCAATAAATCGGCAATCGGACTTAAATCTACCCCGCCATCACCATACTTGGTGTAAAAACCAACTCCAAAATCTTCTACTTTATTGCCAGTACCGGCTACTAACAATTTATATAAGCCAGCATAGTAGTAAAGCGTTGTCATGCGCAAACGTGCTCGGGTATTTGCAAGCGCCATATCAACAGTAGCTTGGTCACCATCAAAAAAAACTTCACTTTTAAAAGCTTCAAAAACGGGGGTTAAATTGGTTCGAGTATCACTTACGTTATCAAACTGTTCTGTTAGTTGCTTGATATGTTCTTGTGCTCTGGTTACGTGACTTTCTGCTTGATGTATGGGCATTTCTATACACAAAACATCTAAACCGGTTTTAGCGCATAATGTAGATGTTACCGCAGAGTCTATGCCACCAGAAATACCAATAACAAAACCATTTACGCCTGCTTTGGTTGCGTAATCTCTTAACCAATCAACTATGTAATTTACAACTTTATCTGTTTGCATTTTTAAATGAATTTAAATCCAAGAATTGTACCTTTGCAAACAAAAATAAACGAAACACTTTATTAATAAAAATTTATGACGATTAAGTTTTATATGAAGTATGCAGTAATTTTCCTAATCGCTATGCTTACGGCTTTTTCTTGTAAAAATGAAAATAGGTTGGAAAATGAAATTGCCAAGATTAATTTAGACGCCAAAATAGAACGATTTGATTTATTATTTGCTGAAATTGATAATACGAACCTTCCAAAATTAAAACAGGCGTATCCGTTTATGTTTTCAGAAGAATATCCAGATTCTTTTTGGATTGAAAAAGTACAGGATACCTTCCAAAGGCTATTATCTAAAGAGGTTGAGAAAACCTTTTTAAGTATAAATGAAACGGAATTGGATATAGAATCCTTATTCAATCATTTAAAATATTATTTTCCCGAGTTTCGTACCCCAAGAATTATCACCACAACCAGCGATGTGGATTATAGAAGTCGCGTTATAGTAACCGATACTATTGTGGTTATTGCTCTAGATAATTACTTAGGAAGTAGTCATGAATTTTACGAAAACATTCCTAAATATTTAAGAGAAGATCTAAAAAAAGGACAAATAGTTGTCGATTTGGCTTCAGAGTATGCTAAAAAATATATATATCAAGCACCAAGTAAAATGTTTTTAGATGAACTAATTTATTTTGGCAAGGAATTATATTTTAAGGATGCCGTGATTCCTTTTAAATCTGAAGCAGAACGCATTGGGTACACCAAAGAACAACTAGATTGGGCGCTAGCCAACGAAAGTTATATTTGGCGGTATTTTGTAGAACGGGAATTGTTGTACAGCACCGACGCTAAATTAGCAGGCAGGTTTATTTCCCCTGCGCCTTTTTCCAAATTCTATTTAGAAGATATTGACACCGATTCGCCTGGGCGTTTAGGGCAATATATAGGTTGGCAAATTGTAAGGGCTTATATGGAACAAAATGAAGTGCCATTAAAGGATATGTTGATAAAAAGCCCAGAAGAAATTTTTAATAATTCAAAGTTTAAACCAAGAAAATAATGTCGAATATTACATCTAAAATAGAGTTAACCGTAGAACTTGATGCCAACAGAGTGCCTGAAAAACTGCAATGGACTGCTGAAGATGGTGGTATTACCAACGAAGAAGCTAAAGCAATGATGTTGTCGGTTTGGGACTCTAAAACCCAAGAAACTTTGCGTATCGATTTATGGATCAAAGATATGCCTGTTGACGAAATGAAAGTGTTTTTCCATCAAACCTTAGTGGCTATGAGCGATACCTTTCATAGAGCGACCCAAGATGAAAAAATGACCGCTACCATGAAAGATTTTTGCGATTATTTTGCTGAAAAACTGGAGATTAAGAAGTAGGTTTTTTTATTGATTATTTTTTATAAAGAAACATCCAATCATAAATGTCCATATTAAAAGCATCATAATCAATGCTTTCTGAGTTCATACCTGTGCCATCAAAAGTTCTGGTATCAGAGTCGTGACCAACACCAGGGTATATAGTTACTTTTGCTTTTGTATTCGGGTTTGATGCATTAATAGCACTTACCATATCTATTGATCGGCTTGTTGGAACCGCATTGTCACTACCGCCATGAAATGCCCAAACAGCAGTAGTGGTATATTTATTTCCAGAATTTACATCTCCACCTCCTGCAATGGGAACAATGGCTCGAGCATAGGAGT
Source organism: Mariniflexile gromovii (assembly GCF_017814435.1). Classification (GTDB taxonomy): domain Bacteria; phylum Bacteroidota; class Bacteroidia; order Flavobacteriales; family Flavobacteriaceae; genus Mariniflexile; species Mariniflexile gromovii. Next base: position 231,221 of record NZ_JAGJCB010000003.1, read on the forward strand.
CGGCTCCATACTTTGAAATATAGGAATAACAACCATAGGCACCTAAACTGTAACCGGTAAGATAGATTCTATCTGTATTAATATTATAAGTTGAGATTAAATAATTTATAAAGCTATGCACATCATCTGCATTCCAGCTTCCCGAAGTTAATTGAGGTGATGCTACGATCATGGGGTATGTTGGAGACCATTTTTTTTGCTCAATCATACTTGGAGGCCCCGTATATATTAAGTTTGTTAAAACATCAGGATTGGTTTGGCTATTGCCAACTTGTCCAGATCCGTGTAAAAAAACAAGCAAAGGGTAATTAGGGGAGGCATTATTATAATCGCTTGGAGTGTAAATATAGTGCCCATAAATAGCATTGGTGCTTCCAATTACCTTTGCTGTTTGCACACCACCAGTGTCTATTGGTAAAGACTCTAAGTCATTTTGATTTATGATGATATTATCATCTTGATCATTACTACAGCTCAAGAAGAATAAACCACAAAGCAGGCTTAAATAAATGAAATTTCTCATAAGTAGGTATTTTGGGTTCAACTAAACTACGTAATATATGGTAATTTTGGATGCGTTAATTAAAAGTTTCTTGCCCTTATAATATCAATAAAGTATTTTAACGATTATTTGATGGGATAAGGTTGAGTAAAACGGTTTATTTATTAGCTTCTTTTATTTCTTTATTTAAATGATCTAAATACAAAATGCCGTTTAAGTGGTCTATTTCATGTTGAAAAATAACGGATGTGAATCCTTCAATAGTTTCGGTTTTGTGTTCCGCTTCCATGGTGTCGTATTCTATTAAAATTGAAAAAGCCCGAGAGTTTAAAGTATCAGTTCTATTGGGTATGGACAAACAGCCTTCTCTAAAAGTTTGCTTTTCATCGGAATAAGTTTTGATCACAGGGTTTAAATACACTTCAAAAGGAAAGTTTTCTTTATCAAAACGTTGAACCCAAATGATGTTTTTTAAAATGCCTACTTGTGGTGCCGCTATACCGACACCTAAAGATATACTGTCTCTAACAGTGGCATAAAGTCGGTTAACAAATCTTTGTAGAACAACGTCGTTTGGATTTGCTTTTATGTACTGACTTTTGGTTCGGAGCAGTAAAGAATCTTTCTTGTTGGTTATTTTGAAAACACGCATCGGTGTAAAAGAATCTGAACTCATGATGAGGCTGGATTCTTCAACGGTAAAAGAATTTTTCAATATGCTTTTTGAACCGTAACAGGATGAAAGTATGATAGTAATACCTATTAAAAGGAAAAGGTTTTTTTTCATAAAAATTTCAATAAAGTAATTTGTTAATTTACCATTGGTTGATCCTATCGGAATCTAACTTAACAAAAATAAATAATAAGATAGCAAAGCCCCAAAGTCCGGAACCTCCATAACTAAACATGGGCAGCGGAATACCAATTGTTGGGATTACGCCCATAACCATACCAATATTTATGAAAAAGTGCATAAAGAATATAGAAGCCACCGCATAGCCATACATACGACTAAATTGCGAGCGTTGTAATTCGGCTAAATGCAGAATACGAAGAAACAGCAGTACAAAAACAATAACAACGCTTGCACTACCAACAAACCCCCATTCTTCGCCCACGGTACTAAAAATATAATCGGTGTGCTGTTCGGGTACAAATTTACCAGTGGTTCTTGTGCCTTCTAAAAAACCTTTTCCTGTTAATCCGCCAGAACTAATGGCTTTTTCAGATTCATTTAAATTGTAAGCGATGGTTTTTTTCATGCGCTCCAATTTCACAGGGTCTTTCTCAAGACTTAACCAAATGGTAATTCTGTCTTTTTGATGAAAAGGTAAGATGTTATCGTAAAAATAGCGAATGCCAAATGAAACTAAAATACTTATTATAATGATAGAAATAGGTTGAATAAGCAAGGGTTTCCGTCTTTTGGAAAAATGATGCCCCAATATAAGTACGGTAACAACTGCAGAGGTAATGATAACTCCAAATTTTAAGGAACAAATACTAATAAAAATTATCATGAATAAGATAATTAGGTATATGGGAGATAAGCCTTCTCTATATAATACAAAAATGAAACTGCCATATACTAAGGTACTACCCGCATCTTTTTGAAGCAAAACCAATATGGCAGGGATTGCAATAATTGCAAATACGCTAATTTGGTCTTTAATCCGTTTAATATCTGTGTTTAAATCGCTTACATATTTTGCAACGGCTAGGGCTGTGGCAGCTTTTGCAAATTCGCTGGGTTGTAGCGTCATGCCACCAATGCCATACCACGAAGTAGCACCGTTAACGCTTTTTCCAAAGACAAATAAACCAACCAGCGACAACATGGAAATTACATATATAACACTGGCAAAACGTTCGTAAAATTTAGATTCAATAGCTAAAACCAGTATGATAAGCCCAATAGTTAAAAATATAAACATGAGCTGTTTTCCGTAAGGTTGCGAAAAATCGAAGTAATTTATAGTGTCTCCAGAATGGGAAGCCGAAACAATGTTTAACCATCCAAAGCCAACAAGCAATAGAAAAAGAATAATGGTAATCCAATCAAATTTGTAATATCTGCTAGCTTCAACCATTTTTATTCAGTTGTATTTTTATAGTTTTCAACGTCATTTATAAATTAGCACCTTGATTTTTCTTTATTTCCTCAGGATCTCTGGATTTGCTATTTAATTCATTCAATAGCTCTTTAAGATGTTTGTATTCTGGCTCATCCACAAATTCTAAAGTTGTATTCTTATTGATGCCAAAAGGTTTTCCTGAATATGGTTTTTGGTACTCGTGCTCTAATGTATGATGTAAAAGATATTCTTCCATATCGGTTCTGGTAATATTGTCATAAAGATATTTTTCAATCATTAAACTGGCAATTTTACCAGCAAATCTTGCGCCCCAATACCCGTTCTCAACAAATACAGCCAATGCAATTTTTGGGTTGTCTTTTGGTGCAAATGCGATAAATATGGAATGGTCTGTAAGTTGCATGCGTTGGCCATTAACTTTCACAAAGTTTTCGGCAGTACCTGTTTTACCACAAATTTCAATACCTTTTATTTGAACACTGGCGGCCGTACCATGGTTGTAAACATCAAACATACCTTGTATAATAGGCTCAAAATGTTCTTTATTTATGGTGGTGTGGTTTGGTGTGGTGTACTTTTCATCAATAGTATGGCCTTCAATATGTTTTATAATATGAGGCGTGAAGTAGTAACCGCGATTGGCGATGGCAGCCGTCATATTGGCCAATTGAATGGGTGTTGTTAAAACTTCACCTTGCCCAATGGAGTTTGATAAGTTGAAGGTGCTTCCCCATCTACCTTTGCCATAAAGTTGGTCGTAAGTTTTACTTGTAGGTATTTTTCCTGGTTGCCCAACCGATAAATCGTTATTTAAATAATTGCCTAAACCAAAACTTTTTACATGGTTGCTCCATTTATCCAAGCCTTCGGCAGGACTTTTGTTTTTGTCTATAATTCGTCTATAAACATTAGCAAAATAGGCGTTACAGGAATTATATATACCTCCATTCATCGCCACAGGACTTGGGTGTCCATGGCATCCCATTTTTCTGCCACCATAGCTATACCCATGGTTGCATGAAAATCGGTCTTCGGTGGTTACCACTTGTTCTTGTAAACCAATAAGGGCATTTAAGATTTTAAATGGCGACCCAGGCGGGTACATGGCTTGAAGACCTCTGTCATATAAAGGTTTATTGATGCTATCGTTATATAATTTTGTAAAGTTAACAGAACGCTGGCGGCCCACCAATAAATTTGGGTTGTAGGTTGGTGTAGAAACCATAGTCAGAATTTCACCACTACTGGGTTCTATGGCAATAATACCTCCATGTTTATTTTGCATAAGGAGTTCGCCATACGCCTGTAGTTTTGCATCAATAGTTATGGTAATATCGCTTCCGGGTTTTGGCAAGGTGTCGTAAATGCCATCTTTATAAGGCCCCAAATCTCTATTAAATCTGTCTTTTTGAATAAACTTGATGCCCTTTACGCCACGTAATGTTTTTTCGTATGATACTTCAATACCTTGCTTGCCTATAAGGTCTCCCATTTTATAATAAGGGTCTCTGGCTATAATGGCATCGTTCACTTCACCAATATCGCCTAAAACGTTGGCGCCAATAGAAGTTTCATAATGTCTTAATGAACGCTTTTGGATATAAAAACCTTCAAACTTTCGCATTTTTTCCTGTAAACTGGCATAATCTTCTTTTGATAAATGCGGAATGAAAACGGAAGGTAACCAAGGCGAATAATGGTAAGCTTTTTCAAATATCTCTTTAAACCTAGCTTTATCAATTTTCAACAAATTACAAAACTCTACCGTATCTAAAGGTTTAACCTCACGCGGAATAAACATAACATCGTATGAAGGTTGGTTGGATACCAACAATTCGCCGTTTCTGTCGAAAATAAAACCGCGTTTTGGGTAATCGTAAACCTTTCTAATGGCGTTATCTTCATATAAATCCAGAATGCCACCACTATATATTTGTAAATAGAAAAGCCTGGAGATAAATATGAGTCCAACAACCGCTATGGCGCCTACAAGTAAGAATCGTCTCATTTTGTTTTTTTACTAAAAATAATGGTTATAATTAGGATTAATAAAATAGTAAAAATACTTGAGAATAACGTTTTTTGAAGCACTAATATTATTTGGGAAACACTAAACATTTCTAAAAAGAACAACATGAAGTGATGCAAAAACGTGAGTATGGTTAGATAGGTTAGTTTTTCGCCGAATTCAACACTGGTAAATTTTATGGTTTGGTGTTCATAAATCATTCCAAAAGAAAATTTTAGAATTACGGGTCTTATATATGCAATAAACACGCAGGCTGCGGCATGTATGCCACCAGTATCTGAAAATAAATCAATTGATAAACCTAGTAGGAAACTTAAAAAAATTATAATAAATCGGTTGTTTTTTACAGGAAACAACGCAATAAACATAATGTAAATATAAGGGTTGATATAACCCAAAAAATTGATGTTATTAAACAAGACCACTTGAAAGAAAACCAATGAAATAAAACGCGCAATATGTAAAAATACAGAGTTATTCATTGGCTTTTGCGTTTAGTAATCTGTCAATTTCATCTGCATCAATATTTTCAATGGTGTAAACATGTTCAAGATTGGTCATATCATTAAACAGTTTGATATTTATCTCATAATAATTTTCGGCAGCATCAAGCTTAAAATCATTTATAACTCCAATAGGGATTCCTTTCGGGAAAATGGATGACCTGCCGGATGTAATAATCGTATCGCCTTTTACAATAGGTGCTATTTTAGGAATATCTATAAGTTGAATGTAATAGGGGGATTTTGCATCCCAGTAAAGTGTGCCAAAATGATTTGTTTTTTTTAGTTGCGCGCTAATCTTATTAACCGTATTTAATACCGAAATAACAGTTGCATAGCGCTTGCTCGTACCATCTACAATACCAACAATACCTTTAGAGCTTATTACACCTAAATCTTGTTTTAAACCATCATTTTTTCCTCGGTTTAAAAGTAGTACGTTGTTGGCTCCAGAGTAGGTGTTCCTAATAACATTTGCTAGAGTGAATTTGTAAGTCCCGCCATAACTAACCGTGTCCAAATAGATGGAATCTTTTTTGTTTTCAGAATTAAACAACAGCATTTTTAAGCGACTGTTTTCTTCTGCCAATACTTGGTTTTGCGATTTCAAATTCAAATACGCCGTAAAATTATTAATGGAATTGTAAACACCTCCAGTTAAAAAATTAGCAGAGTTTATAAACTTACTTTTATGGTAGGAATGCGTTTGAATGGTAAAAACCATGGAAATAGAAAACAGCAACAAGGATAACAAAAAGTTTTTGTTTCTTATTATAAAATTAATAATCTGTTGCATGGTTTATAAGCCTATTTAATCAAGACGCTTTTGTATTTGGCTAAATTTTTAAGGGTTATCCCTGTACCTCTTACCACCGCTCTTAAAGGATCTTCAGCAATATAAACAGGAAGATCTGTTTTTTGGGATAAACGTTTGTCCAATCCACGTAGCATAGAACCACCACCAGCTAAATAAATACCTGTGTTGTAAATATCGGCAGCTAATTCAGGAGGTGTTTGCGATAAGGTTTCCATAACCGCATCTTCAATACGTAAAATAGATTTATCCAAAGCTTTTGCAATTTCTCTAAAAGAAATAGATACTTGTTTAGGTTTGCCCGTTAGCAAATCACGCCCTTGAACGCTCATGTCTTCTGGAGGTAAATCTAAATCTTCGGTAGCAGCGCCAATTTGAATTTTAATTTTTTCAGCAGTACGTTCTCCAACATATAAGTTATGTTGTGTACGCATGTAGTAAACTATATCGTTTGTAAAAACGTCTCCTGCAATTTTAACCGATTTATCACACACAATACCACCTAATGCAATTACAGCAATTTCGGTTGTGCCACCACCTATATCTACCACCATATTTCCTTTGGGTTGCATAATATCAACACCAATACCAATTGCCGCAGCCATAGGTTCGTGTATTAAGTAAACCTCTTTGCCATTAACACGCTCTGCACTTTCTTTTACCGCACGCATCTCTACTTCTGTAATCCCCGATGGAATACAAACAACCATTCTTAGTGCAGGTGTAAAAAACTTCTTTTTTAATGCAGGTATGTTTTTAATAAACATACTTATCATTTGTTCTGAAGCATCAAAATCGGCAATAACTCCATCTTTTAGCGGGCGAATGGTTTTGATGTTTTCATGCGTTTTGCCCTGCATTAAAGCAGCCTCTTGACCTACGGCAATGATTTTTCCCGAAATTCGATCGCGTGCTACTATTGAAGGTGCATCAACAACAACTTTGTCATTATGTATTATAAGAGTATTTGCAGTACCTAAATCTATTGCAATTTCTTCGGTCAGGAAGTCAAAAAAGCCCATAAGCTGTAAAGTAGTATTAGAGGTTTAAAATCGAATGCTGTAAAAGTAATAAATCTAAATAAAAAAAAAGAGTTTATTATGTTTAGTTGTATAATTAATTTTCTTTAACGTGCGCTTCATCAAAAAAGTGCAATCTTGTTAGCTTTTTTAGGAGTGTTTTTTCTTTAAGTAGTTGACATCGTGATTGTACTGAATTTAAAATTTTAGGTCGTAAAAAAGGCTCTTGTGCTCTGTTTTCATTACTTAATGCTAATGAATGATTCTCTTATTCCTTTTTTTTTCAATCCTAAATATTTTATTGTTTCTTTGAGCGTATTTGTTGTTCAAAACTTTAAAAAAGCATCATATAATAAAGCCTAAGTATTAATTTTTAACCAAAATATAATTTATGAATACCGAAGACAAAGTATTGCCCCCAGGAACTGTTTTTTTAACTACAATTACAAATTTGCAGAAAGGCCCTATAATAAGCCCTTCAACCCAAACCACAGTAACACCTCTACCTCCAAATAATGTAAGTGCTGTAGAAAGCGGAACGGCCATTACCATTACTGCCACCGTTTATATTGATGCGGCAGATGATATAAATAGTTTGGATGTTTATATTGCACAACCTTTAACAGGAGATACCCAAGATGTTTATTTTGTTTACGATTATGAAGAAGAAATACCTAATGCATTATATCCATATACTTTTAGTTTTGAAATAGAAGACCCAAACAAATCTATTAAAAACATTGAGTCTTACTTGTGGGATGAAGACCCCGTAACTTCTAGAGGCACTGTTACACCAGTAGAAGGTCATGGGAATTAAGAATTTTATTTCAAATAAATAAAGTAAAATAGCCAGTGGTAAGAACTACTGGTTATTTTTTTGGATATATTTGTTTTCATGTATTCAATTTTCAGAAAAACGATTATTAATAGTTTTTATTTAGTATCCATACTTTTTGGTGGTTTCCTGTATTCCCAGGAACAAGAAAAAAAGAGTTTATTTGATATTGAAGTTCAAAATAAAGTAAACCAGTATAAGGCTTATTCTAATTTTAAAAAGGCCGGAATGTTTTATATAGAAAACAACTGGGATTCTACTTTAGTATATTCCATGCACCATCTCAATGAAGCAAAGCAGCATGTTGATCTGGCTAATTATGCCCATTATTTTAGAGGATATAGTTTCAAGGTAAAAAAGTTATATCAGGAAGCTAAGAAAGAGTTTCATTTAATAGCACCAGAATTTCAATTTGATTTTATTGTAAAAAAGCGTCTAGGAGAAATTGTAATTGAAGAAAATGAATTCAAACAAGCCATTGCTTATTTAGAACCGTTAACCAAATTGTCAAGTGAAAATTATCGATATTTAAAAAAAAGCGAAGTTTTTCAAAATTTAGGAGTCTGTTATTTGCATTTAAAAGAGTTTGATAAAGCAGAACAATATTTGATTGAAAACGTAGACTTTAATAAAAAAACAAAAGACACTTTGGGTTTGGTTGCAGCTTATGGAGCCATTGCAAACTTATATTATGAGCTATATAAAGATGACTTGGCTATACCTTATTTTGAAAAAGCATATCAGCTTTCTAAGCATATAAAAAAAACTGATTCCAAAAGAATAGCCACCCTTAATATGGCGGTAGTTGAAGAAAATAGAAAAGATTTTGAAAAAGCTTTAACTTACCGAAAAGAGTATGAAAAATGGAACGATTCTTTAAACGATCAAAATAAAATTTATGAAGTAGCAAAGATTGAAAAAGAATTTGCGGTTAAAGAAAAACAAAAGGAAGTTAGTTTATTGCAGGCCGAAAACAAAGCAAAAGTAATAGAGAGAAATGGTTTGTTTTATTCGGCGGTGGTGTTATTGTTACTATTGGGTGTTACCATGTATTTCTATAAAGAAAAAATAAAAACGAATAGAATTATAGTAGCGCAAAAGGAAAACTTAGATGAGTTGAACGCCACAAAAGATAAACTTTTCTCCATTGTAAGCCACGATTTGAGGTCTTCGGTAAATGCTTTAAAAACAAGTAATGCCACATTGTTGGACAATTTAGAATCTAGAAATTTAGTTGCGCTAGATGGCTTGTTGCAAAACAACAGTGCTATTGTAAATGGGGCTTACAATTTGTTGGACAACTTATTGCATTGGGCATTGTTGCAAACCAAACAATCATATTTTGAAATTACATCCCTCCGTCTGTTCTTTATAGTAGAGCAAGTGGCTTATAACTACAAGCCGTTAATGTTGGAGAAAAACGTGCAGTTTGAAAATACGGTTTCAAAAAAAGATGTTGTTTTGGCTGATCAAGAATCGTTAAAAATTGTGTTGCGAAATTTGTTGGACAATGCTATTAAATTTTCAAAAGCAAATGGCAGCATTAAAATTTATACGCTAAATACGAATGAAACCTATTGCGATTTGGTTGTTGAAGATTCTGGGTTGGGCATGAGTGAAACGGCCCGTTTAGAGTTGCTTAACGATACTGTTTTGTTGTCTAAAAAAGAACACGAAAACATTATCGGCACCGGGTTGGGCTTGCAATTATGCAAATCGATGATTAAAAAGAATAAGGGAAAATTTTCAATAGAAAGTGAATTAGGAAAAGGAACGAAAATGATTGTATCTTTACCTAAAACAACATAACATGGACCATGTAAATGTACTTATAGTAGAAGATACACCATCTGAAAGTAGCGCTTTAACGGCCGTACTTAAGGCTAATAGTTACAATATTGTTGGTGTAGCAACTAGTTTTAAAACTGCTTTAGAAATGTTCTATGCAAATAAAATAGACATTGTTGTTATTGATATTTTTTTGAATGGAAATCCAGATGGTATTTCTTTTGCCGAAACCATAAACGCGAGTCCTGGTGCATCAAAACCATTTGTGTTTTTAACCAGTTCTACCGATAGGCAAATATTTGAACGCGCCAAATTAACACAACCTTTTAGTTATTTGATGAAGCCGTTTAATGAGTTGGAAATTCTATATGCTTTGGAAATGGCTGTTGAAAAATTCTATACACAAACCGATGTGTTTTTAGGAGACGAAGAAGATACGATTATAAGCAAAGAGTATCTGTTTATTAAGAAGGGTAAGTCGTTAAAAAAAGCACTAATTGCCGATATTATATATATTGAAGTAGAAGAGAAATACTGTAATATCATCACTGAAAAGGAAAAATTCGTAATTCTTATATCTCTAACAAAAATGCTGAAATTGTTAGATGGTTCGGTGTTTTTAAGAACCCATAGAAACTACATTGTAAATTCAGAAAAAATAATGGAGATTGTACCTGCTGATAATCTTATAGTTTTAGCTGGAAACCATAAAGTAACACTTAGTGAAAACTATAAGGATATTTTAAAAAAACTTCCTACCTTAAAGTAACTTCATTTTAAAAAAGTAAAAGCAGCAAATAGTTTTGTGTGCATATTTGTTTTAATTATCCATTCTTATGGATAAAAAAACCGGCTTTATGCCAATTTTTCCCTGTAACCTTTAGTTAAGTATTAATTTTATAAAAGAAAACAGAACACTTTAATAAACTAAATGTTTCTGAAAATGTTACTAAAACGGAATAAACTAAAAATTAAATCAGGGATGATTACAAAAAAAATAACTCGGAAATCGAAATCATACTACTTTATGCTATTATTAATGGCAGCTGTTTTAATTCAATTGGGGCTATTAATATATCGATTAAGTAAATTATTGGATTTTTAACTTATAAGGGGAGGTTAATTATTTATAATTGATTTCAAAAAAAAGAGAGCACTATATTATTGTGCTCTCTTTTATAATGGGATTTTTATTTTTTAATGTTTGAAATGGCGTGTACCTGTCATAACCATCGCTACATTGTTTTCATTGCAATAATCTATACTCAACTGGTCCTTAATAGATCCACCTGGTTGAATTACGGCTGAAATACCTGCTTTGTTCGCTATTTCTACACAATCTGGGAATGGGAAAAATGCATCACTTGCCATAACAGCACCGTTTAAATCGAAATTAAAGGTTTTTGCTTTATGAATGGCTTGCTCTAAGGCATCAACACGACTGGTTTGCCCCGTTCCGCTAGCCAATAATTTTTTGTTTTTCACTAAAACAATGGTGTTCGATTTGGTGTGCTTACAAATTTTTGAAGCAAATATTAAATCGTCTAAATCGTTTTGAGTTGGTTTGGTATTGGTAACGTATGTTAAACCTTCAATGGTATCGGTAACATTGTTTCTGTCCTGAACTAAAATACCGTTTAAACAACTTCTAACGTTGGTTTGTGGCAATTCAACATCATTTAAAATTAAAATGATTCTGTTTTTCTTTCCTTTTAATATTTCTAAAGCTTCGGCATTGTAAGAAGGCGCAATGATAACCTCGCAGAATAAACTGCTTATTTCTTCAGCGGTCGCTTTATCAATTTCTGTATTACTTATTAAAACACCACCAAAAGCAGAAACTGGGTCGCCAGCTAAGGCATCTTTGTAAGCTTGGTGTATGCTGTTGCTTTGTGCAAAACCACAAGCGTTGTTGTGTTTTAAAATGGCAAAGGTTGGTGCTTCGCCCTTAAACTCGTTTATTAAGTTTACAGCGGCGTCAACATCTAATAAATTATTGTAACTTAGTTCTTTACCGTTTAATTTAGTGAACATGGCATCAAAATCGCCAAAGAAAAAACCTTTTTGGTGTGGGTTTTCGCCATAACGCAATACTTTACCGTTGGTTTCGCTAATTTTTAAAACAGTTTCTTCTTGGTTTTGGTTGAAGTAATTAAAAATAGCCGTATCGTAATGTGAAGAAACATTGAAAGCTTTTGCAGCAAAACGTCTTCTGTCTTCTTCTGAAATGCTTCCGTTATTTGCTGAAATCAATTCTAAAAACTCTGCATAATCATCCACTGATGCCACACAAATAACATCGGCAAAGTTTTTAGCGGCAGCTCTAATTAATGAAATACCACCTATATCAATTTTTTCAATAATATCTTGTGGGCTAGCGCCCGAAGCTACTGTTTTTTCAAATGGGTATAAATCAACAATAACCACATCTATTTGAGGGATTTCGTATTCCGATAATTCCTTAATATCGCCTTCGTGGTTTTGTCTGTTTAAAATACCACCAAATACTTTAGGGTGTAAAGTTTTTACACGACCACCAAGTATGGATGGGTACGATGTAACTTCTTCTACAGGAACCACATTAATACCTAAATCGTTAATAAAAGTTTGGGTGCCACCAGTTGAATAAATAGTTACACCTTGCTCGTTTAGTTTTCTAACAATAGGTTCTAAACCGTCTTTACTAAAAACGGAAATTAATGCTGATTTTACTGTTTTTTCGTTGCTCATTTTGTTAACCTTGAATTAAGGTGCAAAAGTAGTTATTTCAACTAAAATACAACTATTTATAAAGCAAAAAACAAGGTGATTTTTTAACTAAATCCTCAATTTATTAACAGGAAATGAGATTTCAAAAAAAAATAAAATCCAAATTCCAATGGAAAATGAAACTATAATGGAATTTGGATTTTTAAAATTGGAATTTATTATGAAAGTATTGTGGCAACTTGCTTACAAACAAATTCTAAAAAGCATTCGTCTTCTTCGGTAAAAGGATCTGGCGTGTTGGAGTCAATATCTATTTGTCCAATATTTTCACCATTCACAAAAATAGGGATTACAATTTCCGCTTTAACAGTAATGCTGCAAGCTATATAATTATCTTGGGCAGTTACATCGGGCACCACAAAATTCTGGTTGCTAACAGCTACTTGCCCACAAATACCTTTTCCAAATGGGATGATGGTATGGTCTGTTGGCGCACCTACATATGGTCCTAACTTTAATTCTTCCTTATCGCCATTTCTAAAATAAAAACCTACCCAATTGTAATGAGGGATGTGCTTTTCAAGTAGTTCGCAAATACTTAATAGGCGTTCATCAACTGTTTTTTCAGTATTTAAAATAATGGTTTCTACTTGGGGTTTTAGTTGTTCAAAAGTCATAAAATCAAAAAGTTTTGGTAAAAGTATTTAAAAAGCCATGAATTATATATTTGGTTTGCATAATTTTAACCTTAATAAACCATCGTAAATTATGCTTAGACATAAATGACGTAAAAATGACATATTAAAGGCGCAACATAAATGGCAGAGTTCAGAATACTTTTACTTCAAATTAAAATTATATAAAAAATGAACAATTTGAACTTATCACAAAGAGTAAAAGATCTAAGAAACCAAAAAGGAATGACGCAAGAATTACTAGCCGAAAATTCTGGTTTGAGTTTAAGAACAATTCAAAGAATTGAGAATAATGAAACTGTGCCAAGAGGCGATTCTTTAAAAAGATTAGCCATCGCGTTAAATACAACTCCAGATGAAATTATTGATTGGAAAATTCAGGAAGATAAAGGATATTTGATATTAATGAGTTTGTCTACCCTTGGGTTTTTGTTTTTCCCTATTTTGGGAATCATCATTCCTTTGGTTTTTTGGGTATTAAAAAAAGATAAATTAAAAAATGTAAATGAGCTTGGTAAATCAATTTTAAATTTTGAAATAACTTGGTCTCTTATACTTTTTTCATACTTCATTATGCTGTTTACAGGTATAGTTGGTGGAATAGTGAGGCATATAACTCCTTTCGGTGTATTGAAAGCTTATATTCCAATAATCATTTTATATATTTATAATTTTACTATAATTATTGTAAATACGGTAAGAGTTTCAAAAGGTAAGACAGGTAAATACATTCCTTCTTTAATGATATTCAAATAATGATATGATTGAAAGAATAAAAGCTTTAAATTCTGGTTTCTTAAATTAAATTATATGTTGTTTTGAAGTCACTTCTTCTAAAATATAAGTTAGTTGTAAAGTTTATACTTACGTTTTTGTTGGTGTATATTGCTTTGTCGGTTGCCTATAAATTTTATTTGCAGTTTTCTGATGGAAGTAAATACTACCCCGATTACATGACGCATTTGGTGGCAATTCAAAGTGAAGCTTTGCTTAATAGTTTGGGGTATCATGTACAAATGATGCCACATCCTGATGAGCCTTCCATGAAGATCATTATTAATGGTACGTATTTGGCGCGGATTATTGAAGGCTGTAATTCAATAAGTGTTATTATTTTATTTATATCGTTTATAATAGCATTTGCTTCAAATTTGAAAACTACCTTTTTTTATATACTGTCGGGAAGTGTTTTAATTTATGTTGTGAATTTAGTGCGCATTGTCCTTTTAAGTTTGTTGTTGTACCATTATCCTAAACATCAAGCTATTTTGCATAGTGTGGTGTTTCCTGGTATTATTTACGGACTCGTTTTTTTATTATGGGTATTTTGGGTAAATCGATTTTCTAAAATAAAAGGTACACATGCATAGGTTTACTAAATACATATGGCTTGGTGTTTTAGTAGGATTGTTAATTTTAATACGATTGTTTGAAAACGAATTGTTTTACGATCCGTATCTAACTTTTTTTCAAAACGACTACCTTTATATTGATAGCCCCAGACGCGAAATTTTTAAACTAACCCTATTCACTTCGTTGCGTTATCTATTAAATACCGGTATTTCTTTAGCTATTTTGTATTTGGTTTTTAAAGATGTAAGCATTGTTAAGTTTTCTGCGCTTATTTATATGTTGGCTTTTGTGGTGCTAATTTCCATTTATTTATATTTTGTAATTAACCCACGTCAAGAAGATTATTACTTGTTTTTTAACATGCGCCGGTTTTTAATTCAGCCTGTTATTTTAATACTGTTATTGCCAGCCTTTTATTACAATAAGCTTAAAAGCTAAAGAGTTAATCATATAATAAAGTTAAGTTGAACCTTTTAATTTTTTGTATTTTCGCACCGTGATAAAACAATTTTTATATAAAAGTTTTACGGTGCTATTGGCGTTGCTTGTAATGTTTTCAACGGTTTCTTTTACTGTTGAAAAGCATTTTTGTGGCGATGTTTTAATAGGTGTTTCTGTGTTTGCCGAAGCTGAGAAATGTGCTATGGAAGCTTTTGAAAAAGAACAGGAAGTCATCACAAAAAAAATATGTTGTAAAGATGAAGTGGATGTTGTTCAGGGGCAAGAAAATTTAAGACTTACTTCTTTTGATGATTTAGATTTTCAGCAACAACTTTTCAGCACTACATTTAGCTATGCTTTTGTTAATCTTTTTGAAAGTTTAGAGAAGCATATTGTTCCCCATAAAGATTATTCTCCTCCAAATTTGGTCGCCGATATTCAGGTGTTGGACCAAGTTTTCATAATTTGATAAATTAATTTATGTCTTGTCATTCCTGCAAAAGCAGGAATCCACTTGTATTTACATTACATAAATTAATAATTCAAACAAATCATGAAACATACATATACAGTTACAGGCATGACCTGTAATGGTTGCAGAACATCCGTTGAGGAAAAACTCAATACGATAGATGGTGTCATCAATGCAACCGTAAATTTAGAAAAAGGTGAAGCTGTTATTGAAATGGCAAAACATATTGAAACCGATACCATTCAAAAAGCACTTCCCGAGAAATATACCATTTCAGAAAAAAATGTTTTTAAAACAGCGCCGATGGTAGCTGAAGCAGAAAAAGGCGATTTACAACAACTTTTTCCCTTGTTTTTAATATTTGGTTACATAACAGTAGCCGCTATCTTATTAAACTATAAACCTTGGGACGGAAGCAGTTTTATGCTCGATTTTATGGGCTTGTTTTACGTGGTTTTCAGCTTTTTTAAACTGTTGGACTTAAAAGGTTTTCCGGAAAGTTTCAAAATGTACGACCCCCTGGCTAAGGTAATACCTGTTTATGGTTGGGTGTATCCATTTATAGAAGTAGCATTGGGGGTTCTGTTTTTAATGCGC
This sequence comes from Mariniflexile gromovii, assembly GCF_017814435.1. Lineage (GTDB taxonomy): Bacteria > Bacteroidota > Bacteroidia > Flavobacteriales > Flavobacteriaceae > Mariniflexile > Mariniflexile gromovii. The sequence goes on from NZ_JAGJCB010000003.1 coordinate 247,074, forward strand.
ATTGAAATTCCTATAGCCTTGGTGATTACCTTAATTATTTTAGGTATTACAACGGTGGGTGTAACCAAAACGTTGCTCGATAAAAAATCGATTCAATGTGCTTGTTTAGGAACCGCTTTAAAATTACCAATGACGAAAGCAACCTTTATAGAAAACAGTGTTATGATTGTTATGGCAATTATCATGTTAATTGGTATGGCTTAATATGGCGCGGAGTTGCCCCTTGCGTTAGGGATTGAAGCAAGCTACCGTGTAGCGCATAAAGCCCGACCCTTGTGGTAACGCCCCATTAAAATTTAAAAACCAAAATGAAACGAATAATAAATATAGTACTCATGCTTCCGCTTTTTATGGCATCCCAAGAAAAAGTAAATGGGATGATTATGGAAGCTAATGATAAAAATGAACACATTGGTTTAGCTGGTGCCAACGTGTATTGGCTAAACACCAGTATTGGAACGGTGACTAATGTGGACGGGAAATTCATATTACCTTACTCAAAAGAACATAGTAAATTGGTGATTAGTTATGTGGGTTTTAAAACCGATACCTTAACTATTAAACAGCCAAAATTTGTACAACATTGGTTAAAGCCTGTTGATGATTTGGATGCTGTAACGGTAACCTCTAGAAAACAGGCCACGGCAAAATCGTACTTGCAAGCAGCCAACACGTTTACTGTAAGTAGTGATGAATTGCTTAAAGCGGCATGCTGTAACTTGTCTGAAAGTTTTGAAACCAACCCATCCATCGATGTTAATTTTGCCGACGCCGTAACCGGAACGCGCCAAATAAAAATGTTGGGCTTAACTAGTCCGTATATTTTAATTGCTACAGAAAATATCCCGTCCATTCGAGGCGCTTCGCAAGCTTTTGGTTTGAGTTTTATTCCTGGTACTTGGGTTGAAAGTATTCAAATTACCAAAGGTGCAGGTAGTGTGGTGAACGGGTATGAAAGTATTGCGGGACAAATAAATGCGGAATTGGTGAAGCCTGCTATGGATGATAAGCTATTTGTGAATTTATATGGCGCTAGTAGTGAACGTATGGAGTTAAATACACACATCAACACCAAGGTAAGCAACAGGTGGGATACGGGTTTGTATATTCACGGTAATACGCACCACGGTGTGCATGATGTGAACAATGATGGGTTTTTGGACATGCCACAATACGACCAAATTAATGTGATGAACCGTTGGCAATACACCAATGCCGAAAAAGGCTTTTTAAGTTTTATTAATTTGAAGTTTTTAAACGATGAAAAGCAAACCGGTGAACTTGATTTTAACCCTAAAACCGATAAATTAACCACCAATGCATGGGGCAGTGAAATAGATACAAAACGCTACGAATTGTCTGTAAAATTGGGCTATGTAAACCCTGAAATCCCATGGCAAAGCGTTAGTTTTCAAACGGCATTTAGTAGTCATAAACAAGATTCTTATTTTGGTTTGAAGCAGTATGATATTTTACATAATAGTTTGTATTCTAACGTGATTTATAATTCCATTATTAGCGATTCTCGACATAAAATTAAAACTGGTTTAAGTTATACTTACGACCATTATGATGAGTTTTTAGACACACCAAATTTAGCTTCAGATTATGAGCGAACTGAACGTTCTGTAGGGGCGTTTTTTGAATATAATTATGACGATTTGGATAAGCTGAATTTAACGGCAGGTATTAGGGTTGATACTCATAATTTGTTGGGAACTTTTATAACACCACGCATCCATGCACGCTACACGCCTTGGGCAAAATCGGCTTTAAGAGCTTCTATTGGTCGTGGAAAGCGCAGTGCCAATATTTTTGCCGAAAACCAAAGCATGTTTTCAACCTCTAGAGCCATCAATATTTTAGACACAACGGGTAAGATTTATGGCTTAGACCCTGAAATTGCTTGGAATTATGGCGTATCATATTTACAAGGTTTTAATCTTTTTGGAAGAAAGGCAGATGTAACGGTCGATTTTTATAAAACCGATTTTACCAATCAGGTAGTGGTAGATTATGAAAATCCGCAAGAGGTGAATTTTTATAATCTTGATGGAAAAAGTTTTGCCAATAGTTTTCAAACAGAAGTAAATTATAATGCGTTCAAAAATTTCGATTTACGATTAGCTTATAAATTTTACGAAGTGAAAACCCAGTATAATTCAGGTGAATTGGAAAAACCATTAACACCAAAACATCGGTTTTTTGCAAATGCTTCTTATGAAACAAGTGTAAAAGAAAATGCCACGGGCCATTGGAAGTTTGATGCCACATTAAATTGGTTGGGAGAACAACGCTTTTTTTCAACTACCACAAATCCTGTGCAATATCAAGTAGCTGCAAATACGCCCAAATTGGCGACGCTAAATGCCCAAGTGACCAAAGTGTTTTCTTCAAAATTTGAATTATATTTAGGCGGTGAAAACATTACGAATGTTAGGCAAAGCAATCCTATAATTGCTGCAGACGACCCTTTTGGTTCGAATTTTGATACCACTTTTGTATACGGTCCCATTTTTGGAAGTATGTATTATGCAGGGTTGCGATATAGAATATAAAATTGCCACCAATACACGAATAATCATAAATAATATATTTGTGTATTCGTGGCAAAAAATAATAATAACAAATCGATAAATTTATTTTTTCGAGAATTAACAAAAACAATATAAAATGAAAAAACTATCATTAATTACCATGCTATTAATAGGAATGTTAACATTCGCACAAAACAAAAACGAAAAAGCTTTTTTAGAGGTTGATGGCGTTTGTATGATGTGTAAATCTAGAATAGAAAAAGCATGTTTTGGTACCAAAGGCGTAAAAAGTGCCATTTGGGACGTAAAAACCCATGAGTTGAAACTTATTTATGATGCCCGTAAAACCGATTTAAAAACCATACAGAAAAGTGTGGCGGCAGTAGGGCATGATAGTAAAGGGTTAAAAGCTACCGATGAAGCTTATAATTCCGTTCATCCATGCTGTAAATACAGAGATGAAAACGTGAAAGACGACCATAACGATTAATCGGAAACCAAATAATTAAAAGCCCAAAGCATTTGTTTTGGGCTTTCTTGTTTCTAAGTTTTTGTTTTTCTTAATGTTCTGTTAAACGCTAAAAGAATCGCAATAAATATGAATCAAATTAAGTAATATTGAAGAATATTCAATAAAATAGATGTTTATGCAAATTTTCAATTTTAAATGGCGACTGAAATCAACGGCTATTTTGCTTGTTTTTATGGTATTGTCGTTTTTAAGTTATTCCCAAGGAGGCGGGTTCAAATGGTCTAAAGATGGCAGTTCGTATTACAGAATTCTAAAAGAAGGCATTGTTCAATATAGCTTACCTTCAAACAATTCAAAAGTATTGATATCCAAAGAACAATTAACACCAACAGGTAGCAATGAACCGCTAAGCGTAAGTTATTTTGCGTTTTCAAAAGACGAGAAAAAGGTATTGCTGTTTGCAAACACCAAACGCGTTTGGCGAATTAATACGAAAGGTGATTATTGGGTGTTGAATATGGCAACAGGTACATTGCAACAACTTGGTAAAACCATGCCAGAGTCGTCGCTCATGTTTGCCAAAATATCTCCCGATGGAACCCATGCCGCTTATGTAAGTGGGAATAATATATATGTGGAAGACTTAAGCACTTCAAAAATAAAAGCCTTAACTGCCAATGGTACCGAAACTTTAATTAACGGTACGTTTGATTGGGTTTATGAAGAAGAATTTGCGTGTAGAGATGGATTTCGATGGAGTCCTGATAGTAAATCGATTGCTTATTGGCAAATTGATGCGAGCGAAACCAAAACCTTTTACATGATAAATAATACCGATTCCATATATTCACAATTGGTGCCTTTGGAATATCCAAAAGTAGGCGAAACACCTTCGGCATGTAAAGTGGGTGTGGTAACTATTGCTGATGCCAAAACCACTTGGATGGATGTGCCTGGTGATGCCCGCCAACATTATTTGGTGCGTATGGAATTTATTCCTTCTACCGAAAAATTATTGATTCAACAGTTAAATAGAAAACAAAACCAAAGTAAATTGTTTGTTTCTGAACCTAATACGGGCGTTTCTAAACTTATTTACGAGGAAACCGATAAAGCTTGGGTAGATATTTACCATCCAGGAGATAAATATGCACTCGATTTTACCAATAATTTTATTTGGTATCATGAAGGCAAAAATATTTTGTGGACAACCGAAAAAGATGGATGGAGGCATTTGTATAACGTATCTTTAGAAGGGAAAAAAGAACAGCTTATTACCAATGGAAACTACGATTTTATAGACCTATCGTACATAGATGCTAAAAACGGTTATGTGTATTTTATGGCGTCGCCCAACAACGCTACTCAAAGTTATTTGTACAAAACCAAGTTAAATGGCAAAGGGAAATTGGAATTAGTGAGTTCGAAAACCTTACAAGGCACACATGGTTATGATGTATCACCAACGGGTGCGTTTGCTATCCATTCGTTTTCAAACCATTATACAAAATCGGCTTCTGAACTTATAAATTTCGAAAAACAACAGCCTATAAATGTGGATTACAGCATAGAAGCCAATTTATCTAAATTAGAAGTTCCAAAAAAAGTAGAGTTTTTTAAAGTAACCACTGCTGAAGGTGTCGAAATGGACGGTTGGATGGTAAAACCAACCAATTTTGATGCTTCCAAAAAATATCCCGTAGTGTTTTATGTGTATTCAGAACCCGGAACAGCTACGGTTAAAGATACCTATGGTGCTGGAAATAACAGAAACTATATGGGGAGTATGGCAGATGATGGATATATTTATATCTCGTTAGACAACCGAGGTACGCCAGCACCAAAAGGTAGGGAATGGCGCAAAAGTATTTATAGAAATATTGGAAGGTTGAATATAAAAGACCAAGCCATGGCAGCTAAAGAAATATTGAAATGGAATTTTGTAGACCCCGAGCGTATTGCTGTTTGGGGATGGAGTGGAGGAGGTTCTACCACGTTGAATTTGATGTTTCAATATCCTGAAATTTATAAAACTGGTATATCGGTGGCGGCTATTACAAATTTATTGACCTATGATAATGTGTATCAAGAACGTTTTATGGGGTTGCCACAAGAAAATATGGAGAATTATGTTGATGGCTCGCCAGTAACATATGCTAAAAATTTACAGGGCAACTTATTGATAATTCATGGTACGGGCGATGATAACGTGCACTACCAAAATGCTGAAATTTTAGTGAATGAATTGGTAAAACATAACAAGCAATTTCAGTTTATGCCGTACCCAAACCGCACGCATGGTATTCGTGAAGGTGAAGGAACTACTGAGCATTTAAAAACTTTGTTTACCGATTATTTGAAAATGTATTGTCCGCCGGGAGGTAGATAGAAGATTTTCAATTTAATTTGTTAAGATTGGTGTCTCAAACATTAAAAACATTTCATGATCTTGTAGTTAACAAGCTAAGGAAATATAAAATAAAGTACAATGAATAAATGCAAAGTAAGTATCATCCTTTTGTCTATTGGTTTATGCATTAGCAGTAAAATATTTGGACAAACAAAGCAACCTAATTTTGTAATTATTCTTGGAGATGATATAAGTGCCAGAGATATTGGGATTTATGGAGCTAAGAACAAGAATACTACACCTAATATAGATAAATTAGCTAATGAAGGTATCCTGTTCAAAAATATGTTTGTATCTGAAGCCATTTGTGCTCCAACAAGAGCTGAATTATTTACAGGATTAACACCTAACAGAAATGGATGTAATGTAAATCATGCCCCAACAAAAAAAGGCACACTTAGTATTGTTCAGCATTTAAGTAAATTGGGGTATCGTGTTGGGTTAACGGGTAAAACGCATTTTAGTCCATCATCGGTTTATCCTTTTGAAATGATTGAAGGGTTTACCAAAAACGCGAATTATAACGGAACACCTCCAGAGAATTGGGATGGCATTAAAGAATTTATAAACCGAGACAGAAATCAACCTTTTTGTTTGATTATTTGTTCTGTACATGCTCATGCACCTTGGAATGCAGGCAACAGTTCCTTTTGGGACCCCAATACCGTTGTGCTTCCAAAAAATTTGGTAGACACTAAAGAAACACGTGAATACTTTACCGAATATCTAGCTGAAATAAAACTTTTTGATGAACAGGTTGGTAACGCTCAAAAACTTCTTGAAAAAAGTAATCTAGACTCTAATACAGCACTTATAGTATTGGATGAAAATGGTGTAGGTATGCCTGCAGGGAAATGGACAACTTACGACGTTGGGGTTAGGTCTGCCTGTATTATGAAATGGACAAAACCTTATAATAATAAACTCGTAACTCATGCGCTAACACAATATTGCGATATTTTGCCAACTCTAATTGATGCGGCGGGTGGAGTAGTCCCTTCAAACTTAGATGGAAAAAGTTTACTGCCCATAATAAAACAAAATAATACGGAGCATAGAGAATATGCCTATTTCTTATATAATAATACCCGTGAAGGACCAGAATATAAAATGAGGGCGATAACTGATGGACAATTTAAATTAATTTGGAATAAACCGTCAAACAATCTTTATGCTATACGTGTTATAAATGGATTTGATTTTGGCTATGTAGATAAAATGGAAGACCGTCATGTGCGTAAAATGTACCTTTCTTGGCTTGCCAAAGCAGGCTATGATAAAGATGCAAGTAACATTATTCAACGTTATAGAAAACATCCTGAATTTGAACTATATAACCTTAATGATGACCCAGAGGAAATGAATAATCTTGTAGAAAATCCTGAGCTTAATTTTAAAGTAAACGAACTTAAAAATGCTCTTTTAAAATGGATTGAGGATCAGGAAGACGATTTTTTATAAAAAACTAATGGACCAATATTTGTTTAATTGTTTCTTCTGCAAGTACTCAAGCACGAATATTCTGTCCGTGCCATTCAAAATAAGAACATTATAATCACAAAAAAAAAACGCTTCAAAATCAATTGAAGCGTTTTTTAATATTTATCGATGGCGATTCACCATTCGACTACATCATTCCTGGCATACCGCCGCCCATTGGAGGGTGTCCTGCCGATTCTTCTTTAATATCAATTAAAGCACACTCGGTAGTTAAAATCATTCCAGCTACTGAAGCTGCATTTTCTAAAGCAATACGCGTTACTTTCTTAGGGTCAATAATACCTGCTTTTAGCATATCTACATAGGTTTCAGACTTCGCATCGTAACCAAAAGCACCTTTGCCTTCCATCACTTTAGATACTACAACACTACCTTCACCACCTGCGTTTTCAACAATGGTACGTAAAGGCGCTTCAATAGCACGTGCTACAATTTGAATACCTGTTGTTTCATCAAGGTTTTCAGTCGTAATTTTATCTAAAACCGATTTTGCTCTTACCAAGGCAACACCACCACCGGCAACAATACCTTCTTCAACGGCAGCTCTTGTAGCGTGTAATGCATCATCCACTCGGTCTTTTTTCTCTTTCATTTCAACTTCCGAAGCGGCTCCTACATAAAGTACGGCTACACCGCCAGCTAATTTAGCTAAACGCTCTTGCAGTTTCTCTTTATCGTAATCGCTTGTTGTTGTTTCAATTTGTGCCTTAATTTGGTTTACACGTGCTTTAATATCATTGGCATCGCCAGAACCGTTTACAATTGTTGTATTGTCTTTATCAACGGTTACAGTTTCAGCAGTACCTAACATGCTTAAGTCGGCATTTTCTAAAGTGAATCCTCTTTCTTCAGAAATAACGGTTCCACCAGTTAAGATTGCGATGTCTTCAAGCATAGCTTTACGTCTATCACCAAATCCAGGCGCTTTTACAGCAGCAATTTTTAATCCGCCACGTAATTTATTTACTACTAAAGTGGCTAAGGCTTGACCATCAACATCTTCGGCGACAATTAATAGTGGACGACCAGATTGTGCTACTGGTTCTAATATGGGAAGGATCTCTTGTAAGTTTGAAATCTTTTTGTCGAATAACAAGATGTAAGGATTGTCTAAATCAACAATCATTTTATCAGTATCGGTTACAAAGTAAGGCGATAAATAACCTCTGTCGAACTGCATACCTTCAACAACGTCAACGTAAGTGTCCATACCTTTAGCTTCTTCTACGGTAATAACACCTTCTTTTCCAACTTTAGCAAAGGCTTGCGCAATTAATTCGCCAATAGTTTCATCGTTATTTGCTGAAATAGACGCTACTTGCTTAATCATTTCAGAAGAGCTATCTACTTTTTTAGATTGGTTTTCAAGGTCTTTTACAATGGCTTCAACCGCTTTATCTATACCGCGTTTTAAATCCATTGGGTTTGCACCTGCAGCCACGTTTTTTAAACCTTCTTTTACAATAGCTTGTGCTAAAACGGTAGCGGTAGTTGTACCATCACCAGCTAAATCGTTGGTTTTGGAAGCTACTTCTTTTACCATTTGTGCGCCCATATTTTCTAGAGCGTCTTTTAATTCAATTTCTTTCGCTACTGATACACCATCTTTAGTTACTTGAGGTGCTCCGAAAGATTTACCAATAATAACGTTACGACCTTTAGGTCCTAATGTTACTTTTACTGCATTTGCTAAAGCGTCAACACCACGTTTTAAACCGTCGCGTGCTTCAATATCAAATTTTATATCTTTTGCCATTTTTAATTTGCTTTATGCCTTAAGCCAAATGCTTTAGGCGTTATTTAATTTTTGTTTTAATTGATGTGTTTTACTTTTAATTACGTTTACTTTATCAATAAGAACATTAGCTTGGTTATTTTCTATATAACCTAAATCTTTTGCTAATATGATTAAGTATTCGGTTTCGCTAGCCGACCCTAATGCTATAGTTAGAAATCTATTGAATTCTAAATCTGAATCTCTGCCACAGCCTTCTGAAATATTTGTAGGTATAGAAGCTGAAGATCTTCTTATTTGAGAGGTTAAACCGTAAATTTCGTCTTTTGGAAATGAATTTGTAATAGAGTAAATTTCTAATGTTAATTCATGACTCAAATTCCAAATATGATACTTTTTAAAGTCTCTCATGCCTATAGCTTAAAGCCTATTGGGTATAGCTTTTAGATAATTGCTAATATGTCGCTTTCGCGCATTATTAAATAATCTTTACCTTCTAATTTAAGTTCGGTGCCAGCATATTTACCATATAAAACAGTATCGCCAACTTTAACGGTAATAGGCTCGTCTTTGGTGCCTTTACCAGCGGCAACAACAGTTCCTTTTTGCGGTTTTTCTTTAGCGTTATCTGGAATAATGATTCCGGATGCTGTTTTAGTTTCAGCGGGAGCAGGTTCAATAAGAACGCGGTCTGCTAACGGTTTAATGTTTAATGACATATGAAATATTTTTTAAGTTAAAAATTAATGTTTACGGGATTGTAATAGTCTAAAAGTGTGCCAATGCTGGTAAACTGACAAACTTACAGTAACAAAAAATGCCAACTTATTTTAAGTTGGCATTTTGCTGTTTTTTATAGTGGCATAACTTATTCTACCGGAGTATTATTGTTTGCTGGTTGTGCTGGTTTAGGTAAAGGTTGCGATGTGGTTGCATCTAAATCCAAAGCTTTAGAATCTGCACTTTCACTACCTCTGTTGATGGCAACATTAGATAATAAAATTAATATCAATAATAAAGTTGCTAATGTCCAGGTGCTTTTGTCTAAAAAGTCGGTCGTCTTTTTTACACCTCCTAATTGTTGTGTACCGCCACCACCAAAAGATGAAGATAACCCGCCACCTTTAGGGTTTTGAACCATGATTACTACAATTAGTAAAAATGCTACCACAACTATTAATGCTAAAAATATTGTAAACGTACTCATTATTTCTTGTTATTTTGTTCTTGTAATTGTTCTACTGCCTTAATTTGGTCTGCAAAGAAACCACTTTTTTCTGGATATTTCAAACTTAAAATTTTATAAGATTGAATTGCTTTTTTATAGTTCTTTTGTTCCACATAAATTCGTGCCAACGTCTCGGTCATTAAGGCTTCGGGTTGTATCATTTGTGCTTCGGCCAAATTTACTTTGGAAGGTGAAAATGTGCTCGGATTTATTTTTGGATTTTTATTGATGAATTCTTCAATCAATTCAAATTTTTTAACCTTTTCAATGTTTGAAGTGTTTTCAGTATTATGTGTTTCGTTCGATTCTTCAGCTCTATTTTCTTTTCTTTCAATGGGTTGAAGACGTGTTAAATTCAACCATTCATTAAAAGAATGGGTTTCTTTTTTATTGAAATCAAATGGTTTTCCTAAATTTAATATGGTTTTATTAACCGATTCCGGAGCTTGTTTTTCTAATTCAATATTTTCAGATTCTTCTACAACAATTTCAGTATCGTTTGAAACTTCTTGCTGTTTAGGCTTGAACAACATAGGGTCTAGAACACCAATAGTTTCTATTATTTGTTGTTTCAGTCGGTCATCAGTAGTAACTTTTTTATTTATTGAAATGTCTTCAACATCAATTTCAATATCCTGTAAATGCGCTGTATTTTGTTTTATAAACTCTGAAATTTCATTTTGAACAAATACATCAGAAGTTATAAAATCGAATAAAATACTTCTGTCGGCGGTATAAGCTGCTGTAGTTTTAAGTTCTTGATTGTATTTGAAGCTATTTTCATTTTTTAAACCTTTAAGGTACAATGCGCGTGCCGATTGAAAATAAGGAAACTCATCTATAATAGATTTTACAGCTTCGGTTTGCTGAAGTGTGATGCTTTGCGGATGCTGAAGGATGTATGTAAAATCGGTATTGTTCATTTTTTTTAAAGAAAGTTTCAAAGTTTCAAAGCTTCAAAGTTGCAAAGTTACAGAGATTTAAAGTTCATAGTTCAAAGTATTAATTTTTTACACCTAACCCCCAAAACCCAACATCCATTTACCATTTCGCTAAAGTAGCGTTAAAAATATCTTGGGTGATGCGTTCAAAAATTTCTTCGTGGGCGGTTGTTTTTAAAGCACCTACTAGTTGAGCGCTTCCTGCATAATCGTAAAAGAACGAAAAGCTTTGTTCTAAATCGTCATCTTCTTTTTTTCTATTATAAAAGCGCACTTTCACGCTTATAGTCAGTCTGTTTTGTGCCGCTGTATTTTGCGACGTCGCAGTAGTAGGCGATATGCGATAGTCGGTTATTTCTCCTTCATAAACCAAATCGCCATTGGATTGAACTAAGTTTAAATTAGTTTGATTTTGTATTAAATCCTCTAAAGCCAATTTAAAATCGCGTTCTAAACCAGGTTCTACTAAAAGTGCATTGTTTTCAAAACGATTCACTTGGTAGGTTTTTACATTGGCAGGAATAGATGCGCCTGTAAAAGAATAGAAACCACAACTTGTAAATAAAAAGTTGAAAGCTATAAGTAGAAAGTAAATTAAAGTTTTTTTCATAGTATCTAAACACTTCACAAGCTCGGTGTGACATTTTGTTTTTATTATTGTAAAACGTTTACTTGTTTAATTTGTTGCAATTTTTGCTGTTAACGACCACTGCGACTGAAAACAGATTTAAAGATCGTATTGTTTTATTTTTCGGTACAAGGTACGTTCGCTAATGCCCAACTCAGCAGCTGCTAATTTACGTTTTCCTTGATGACGTTCAAGCGATTTTTTTATTAATTCCAATTCTTTGTCTTGTAACGATAAGGTTTCTTCTTCTTCAATTTCCTCAGCAAAATGGTATTTGTCCGGGGTTGTTTCTAAAGCATCCTGTTTTACCGCATGTTCTGGAATAGAAAGCACCTCGTCCGTATCTACAGTATCTTCTTCATATTCAGCATCATCTTCATCATTGCCATAAATTTTCTGAATTAAACTTTCATTGTTCTTTTCAACATCTTTGGTGTTGCCGTTTTTCATCAGTTCTAAAGTAAGCTTCTTTAAATCGTTCAAGTCGCTTTTCATGTCGAACAATACTTTGTATAGAATTTCGCGTTCGCTACTAAAATCGCTTTCGGCTTTTGAAGTTTTGATGACTGCGGGCAAATTGCTAGATGATGCTGGTAAATAACTTTTTAGGGTTTCGGCAGAAATGGTTCTGTTTTGTTCTAAAACCGAGAGTTGTTCGGCAATGTTTCGTAACTGACGAATGTTTCCTGCCCAACGGTGTTTTAACAGCATTTGTACTGCAGCATCGGTAAGTTTGATGGTGGGCATTTTGTATTTAAGTGCAAAATCGCTAGCGAATTTTCTAAATAATAAATGAATATCTTCTTGCCTATCGCGAAGTGGTGGTAAATGAATGTCAACGGTGCTTAAACGGTAGTACAAATCTTCACGAAACTTTTCTTTTTCTATGGCTTCAAACATATTCACGTTGGTAGCCGCTACAATGCGTACATTGGTTTTTTGCACTTTACTGGAGCCTACTTTTAAAAACTCGCCATTTTCCAAAACACGTAAAAGGCGTACTTGGGTGGTAAGCGGAAGCTCGCCAACTTCATCTAAAAAAATAGTACCGCCATCGGCTACTTCAAAATAGCCTTCACGGGTTTGGGTTGCTCCTGTAAACGATCCTTTTTCATGGCCAAAAAGTTCACTATCTATAGTGCCTTCGGGTATGGCTCCACAGTTTACCGCAATGTATTTGTTGTGCTTTCTGTGTGAAAGCTGATGTATTATTTTTGGAATACTTTCTTTACCCACGCCACTTTCGCCAGTAACCAACACCGAAATATCGGTAGGAGCCACTTGAATCGCTTTTTCTATGGCACGATTTAGCGCAGGCGTATTGCCAATAATACCAAAACGTTGTTTTATAGCTTGAATTGATTCCATTATTAAGTTAAAAGTTAAAAGTTGAAAGTTAAAAGTTGAAAAGTTTTGAACTTAATCATTGTTAATTTTCAATTGTTAATTGAATACCCAATCGCTTCACCAATAAGTGTGGCACTGGTGCAATCGGTAACTTGTACGTTTACAAAATCGCCAATTTTATAGTTGCCTTTTGGGAAAACCGTTACTAAACTATGTTGGGTTCTTCCAGACCAATGTTCGCTGGATTTTTTAGATTCTTTTTCAATAAGCACTTCTACAACCGTGTTTAAGTTTTGTCGGGTTCTGAAGCCGCTGTGCTTTTGTTGAAGCTCAACCATTTCAGCAAGTCTTCGTTTTTTGGTTTCTTCAGGAACATCATCCTCCATTTTACGTTCTGCCAACGTTCCTGGGCGTTCAGAATAGGTGAACATATAACCAAAATCGTATTTTACATAGTCCATTAACGATATGGTGTCTTGAAAATCGGCTTCCGTTTCAGTAGGGAAACCAACAATCATATCTTGACTGATAGCGCAATCTGGAATAACACGTTTGATATTATCAATCAACTGCATGTATTCTTCACGCGTGTGCAAACGGTTCATTTCTTTTAAAATACGGTCGCTTCCACTTTGTACCGGTAAATGGATATGATTGCAAATGTTAGGATGTTTTGCCATGGTTTCAACCACATCCATCGTTAAATCTTGAGGGTTGGAGGTTGAAAAGCGAATACGCATTTTAGGTTGTGCCTTGGCGCAGATATCTAATAGGTTGGAGAAATTAACGGCTGTTGCTCTTTGTAAATCGGAAGCTTTTTCAAAATCCTTTTTCAAACCACCACCATACCAAAGGTAACTATCAACGTTCTGACCCAAAAGGGTAACTTCTTTATAACCTCTGCTCCATAAATCGTTAATCTCTTCAATAATACTTTGTGGGTCTCTACTGCGTTCGCGTCCGCGGGTAAAAGGCACCACGCAAAACGTACACATATTATCGCACCCACGTGTAATAGAGACAAAAGCGGTAACACCATTGCTGTTTAAACGTACGGGAGAAATATCACCATAGGTTTCTTCCTTTGAAAGGATGACGTTGATGGCATCGTGACCTTCGTCAACTTCGGCTAAAAGGTTTGGTAAATCTTTATAGGCATCGGGTCCAACCACCAAATCAACTATTTTTTCTTCTTCTAAAAATTTGGTTTTCAGTCGTTCAGCCATACAGCCTAAAACACCAACTTTCATGGATGGATTGTGGTCGCGCTTTACGGCATTATATTTTTCTAAACGTTTACGAACGGTTTGTTCTGCTTTATCACGAATAGAGCAGGTGTTTACCAAGACTAAATCGGCATCTTCTAAATTTTGGGTGGTGTTAAAACCTTGATCCGCTAAAATGGAAGCAACAATTTCGCTGTCGCTAAAATTCATAGCGCACCCATAACTTTCAATAAAAAGTTTGCGTTTGTTACCTTCTTTCTGTTCAATAACTAAAGTTTCCCCTTGTTTATTTTCGTCTATTATCTTTTCCATAGTTTGCTGTAAACACGTATTTTCAATAAGCATGCAAAGATACAATATATTTATGTTTTGTGACAAAGTGTCATATTTAAAAATTTATTAAATTTTGAAAATATGTAGGAATGTATTTCCTTTGATGGAAAACTAACCAATACTTAAAACCGAATGAATGCAATTAATAGTCTATTAGATAAAATAGAAAAGGCGAAAGCTTTAGATTTTGGAACCATTTTTAATCAATCCATAGAATTGTTCAAAAAAGTGTGGGTACAAGGTTTGGTTATGTTGTTGTTGATCATGCTTTTAATGGTGCCTTTTTATTTAATTATGTATTTGCCAATGCTTGGAATGGGGTTGATTGACCCACAATCATTTCAAAATATGGAAAATATGCAGGATTTTACACCGTTATTGATGATACCATTTATCATATTTGCACTTCTGTTCTCATTTTTTGCCATGGTTATTGGTCTTGGTATGAAAGCCTCCTTTTATAGAATCTGTAAGTTGAAGGATTTAGAAGAAATGGGGGCTGATGATTATTTCTACTATTTAAAGAAACCGTATTTGGGCAAAGTTATAAAGTTGTCTCTAGCTACTTTCGGTATTTCGGTTGCCGCTATGTTGTTATGTTTCCTTCCTATAATATATGTGATGGTCCCTATAGCTTTAATGAATGCTATTTTTGCTTTCAATCCGGAATTATCAACATCTGAAATTGTAAAAGCAGCATTTAAGTTAGGAAATAAAAAATGGTTATTAACTTTTGGTTTAATGATTGTTTCTGGGTTTCTAGCGGGAATAGTGGGTATGTTAATGTGCTGTATAGGTATTTATGTTACAACATCATTTACATACTTGCCAATATATTTCATTTATAAAGAATCTGTTGGTTTTGATAAAAATGAAAGCAACGGCAATAAAGAAAGTTACGGAATGTCTTATGAATAAATCATGAAAATTTTGATAAAAAAAGCTGTGTTTTATTTAAAAATACGGCTTTTTTTATTTGAAAATAAAACAGATAATCCCTAAAATTAGGCAGATAAACTTTTTTTCATATACATTTGTATCTTCAAAAAATGAAGTATGGCGAAGAATTTAGTAATTGTAGAGTCACCTGCAAAGGCGAAAACTATCGAGAAATTTTTAGGAAAAGATTTTAAGGTAGAGTCTAGCTTTGGGCATATAGCAGACCTTCCATCAAAGGAATTGGGTGTGAATGTTGATGGTGATTTTAAACCAAAATATGAAGTTTCAAAAGATAAAAAAGCAGTTGTAAAAAAACTGAAAGACTTAGCTAAAAATGCCGATATGGTTTGGTTGGCAAGTGATGAGGACCGCGAGGGAGAAGCTATAGCGTGGCATTTGGCGGAAACTTTAAAATTGGATAAAGATAAAACGAAACGTATTGTTTTTCATGAAATTACTAAAACGGCCATTCAAAAAGCAATTGAAAACCCAAGGGGAATTGATTACGATTTGGTGGATGCGCAACAGGCACGCCGTGTGTTGGATAGAATTGTTGGGTATGAGCTTTCGCCCGTATTATGGCGTAAAGTAAAAGGAGGTTTATCGGCAGGTCGTGTACAATCGGTTTCAGTTAGATTGATTGTAGAGCGCGAACGCGAAATTCAAAACTTTACGGCAGAAGCATCTTATAGAATTGATGCTGAGTTTTCAAATGAAGAAGGGCAAACCTTTAAGGCAAAGTTACCTAAAACCTTTTCAACCAAAGAAGAAGCACAAAAGTTTTTAGAAAAGAATGCTACGGCTACTTTTAAGGTTTCAGATCTAGAGAAAAAGCCAGCTAAAAAATCGCCAGCAGCTCCTTTCACCACTTCAACATTACAGCAAGAAGCATCTCGTAAGCTTTATTTTTCGGTAAGTAAAACCATGACGATGGCACAACGCCTATACGAAGCGGGTTTAATTACATACATGAGAACCGATAGTGTAAATTTATCGGATGAAGCCAAAAAAGGCGCTAAAGCAGAAATTGAAAGTGCCTATGGTTCAAAATATAGCAAAACTAGAAATTATACAGGAAAATCTAAAGGGGCTCAAGAGGCGCATGAGGCGATACGTCCTACTGATTTTGCAGTGCATTCGGTAGATATTGATAGAGATCAAGCTCGTTTGTACGATTTAATTTGGAAACGTGCCATTGCATCACAAATGAGTGAGGCAGAGTTGGAACGTACCAACGTAAAGATTGCAGCATCAACCCATAATGAAACTTTTACAGCTAATGGAGAAGTTATCACGTTTGATGGGTTTTTAAAAGTTTATTTAGAAAGTACCGATGATGAAGATGTAGAGCAAGAAGGTATGCTTCCAGCAATGAGAACCAACGAAACCTTGCTTAATAACTACATAACAGCTACCGAGCGTTACACGCGTCCGCCTTACAGATACACCGAGGCTTCTTTGGTAAAGCAATTGGAAGAATTGGGTATAGGGCGTCCGTCAACTTACGCGCCAACTATTTCAACCATTCAACAAAGAAATTATGTTGAAAAAGGAACGGTTGAAGGTGTGGAGCGTGAGTACACACAGCTTACGCTTAAAAAAGGTGTGGTAAAAGACAAAACACTTACCGAAAAGGTTGGATCGGATAAAGGGAAATTGGTTCCAACGGACATCGGAATGATTGTTACCGACTTTTTGGTGAATCATTTCGAACATATTTTAGATTACAATTTCACAGCGAAAGTTGAAGAAGACTTCGATAACATTGCTGAAGGAAAAGAAGATTGGACTAAAATGATGAAAGCGTTTTATAAAGACTTCCATCCACAGGTTGAAGACGTTCAAGAGAATGCAGATAGGGAATCGGGTGAACGTGTTTTAGGAACCGACCCCAAAACAGGTAAACAAGTAAGTGTACGTTTGGGTAAATTTGGGCCTATGGTGCAAATTGGAACACCTGATGATGAAGAAAAACCTCAGTTCGCGAGCTTAAGTCCAGATCAGCAATTAAATACTATTACTTATGAAGAAGCGATGGATTTATTTCAACTACCTAAAAATCTTGGTACCTATAAAGGTGAAGAAGTTGAGGTAAATAACGGGCGTTTTGGACCTTATGTTAAGTTTGGTGATGCTTTTGTTTCGCTTCCAAAAGGCGTAGATCCCTTAAGTGTGGAGTTGGATGATGCCATTGTTTTAATTAAAGAAAAAGAGGAGGCAGATGCCCCAATTTATACCTATAAAAAATTACCCGTTCAAAAAGGAAAAGGTCGTTTTGGGCCCTTTATCAAATGGAACAATATGTTCATTAACGTGAACAGTAAATACGATTGGGACAACTTATCAGATAAAGATATCGTGGAACTTATCGAGACCAAAATTCAAAAAGAGATAGATAAGGTTATCCATAATTGGGAAGAAGAAGGCATTCGTGTTGAAAAAGCCCGTTGGGGAAGACACAATGTACTGAAAGGGAAAATAAAAGTGGAGTTGGATAAATCGGTTGATGTATCAAAAATGACTTTAGAAGAAGCCAAAGCCTTAATTGAAGCCAAAGCGCCCAAGAAAAAAACAGTTAAAAAGAAATCTACTGCCAAGAAAAAATAAATTTTCAGTAGGATTAAATAAAAGATAAAAAGCAGCATCTTAAATTGTTGAATTTTAATTTTTTGTAGATTATTTTTACGTTAACCACATGTAATAAGTCGCTATTTCTTATCATATTTGTATGAAAGCTAATAGAGAAAAACTTTTAATACAAAACAGTATATTTTAAATGAACTTTAATTTTCTTTCACCTGTTTCAGATGTGGTTTTGGCTCATAACGAATTACTTTCTTTACAAGCACTGGGTAGAAAAATTAGGATTCATTCTGCACAAAAAGGAATTCCAGATTTAGAAGGCGTTCAAATTGCCATGCTTGGCGTTCTTGAAAACAGAAATGATGTTAATTATATAGGAGAGGAGTTTCAATTAAATGAAATTCGTAAGGCATTTTATGGTCTTTTCCCAGGGAGTTGGCATACTACCATTGCCGATTTAGGGAACATCAATAAAGGAGAAAGTGTAGAAGATACCTACTTTGCGTTAAAAACCACCATTGCTATTTTAATTAAAAAAAATATCATACCTATTATATTAGGAGGTACCCAAGATCTTACTTACCCCAATTACAGGGCTTACGATACCATTATGCCCATGGTGAATATTGTTAATGTAGATTGTAAGTTTGATTTGGGAGATTCTAGCAAGCCCATAAAAAACGACAGTTTCGTAGGTAAAATAATTTTAGACCAACCCTATAATCTGTTTAATTATGCCACTATAGGCTATCAAACCTATTTCAATTCGCAGGAAGAAAAGGATCTAATGGATAGCCTTTATTTTGAATCTTATAGATTGGGAGATGTGTCAAAAGATATTACCATTACAGAACCTGTAATGCGAGATGCTAATATTGTAAGTATAGATTTAAGTTCGGTAAAGGCTTCTGAGGTTAGTTTAAATCAAAAGTTTTCCCCTAACGGATTAACGGGCAAAGAAATATGTGCCATCTCTCGTTATGCCGGCATCAGTAATAAAGTAAGTTCTTTCGGTATTTATGAGTATAAACCATCAAAAGATGACGATATTACTTCCATGCTTATTTCCCAAATGCTTTGGTACTTTATAGAAGGTGTAAATTATAGAGTGAAAGATGATGATTTTACCGATGATAGCAGTTACCAAAAGTACATAACATTGGTAGAATCTCAGGAATTGGTGTTTTATAAAAGCAATAAAACTGGCAGATGGTGGATTGAAATACCTTTTTTATCAGAAATTAATAATAAATTGAAGAGACACACGTTATTACCTTGCATGCATCAAGATTATCTAGATGCATGTGCTAATAAGGTGCCAGACCGCTGGTATAAAGCGTTTCAAAAGAATTGTGTTTAGTACTGAATAATAGGCAAAGAGTACATTTCATCGGTAAAATGCTATTTTTTTACGATGAAGCGTATTTTTTTCGTAAAAAAAGTTGTTTATTAAAAAATATATAAATAAGTTTACGCTCTCAAAATAAAGCTTAAATAATTAACCTCGAGTTTTCTATGGATATGAAGAAGTTTGTATTATTAACCGCAGTAATGACAATACTTGCAAGTTGTGGCTCTAACGATAAGGGCGAACTTGTAGGTGATAAAGGAAAAAGTTGGCACCCAGAAAAGCCTTACGGAATGGAACTTATTCCAGGAGGTTCATTTATAATGGGTAAAGGTGATGATGATTTGGCGGGTGTCCAAGATGCCCCAGCTAAAACAGCAACAGTTAGAGCCTTTTATATGGACGCAACTGAAATAACCAATAGCGAATATCGTGAATTTGTTAATTGGGTTAGGGATTCTATATTAAGATACAAGTTAGCTGTTTTGGCTGACGAAGTAGGTAAGGTACCAGATGATGGAGGTATTGGTGAATATGCATTTAAAGATGCTGATACAGCTAATATGTCTGTGTATGAAAAATATATGTTCGAAAACTATACGGGATTAGGACCTACTGGTTACGAAGGAAGAAAAATTAATAACAAGGTTAAATTAATTTTTGATACTTCAAAATATCCAGATGAGTATTATACCGAAGTGATGGATACTATGTACTTACCATTAGAGGATTCTTACAATGGACAACGTACTTGGGATGTTAAAAAGTTCAAGTTTCAGTATAGCCATATGGATATACAAGAAGCTGCAAGAAATAGAGGTATCAAACGTAGAGATGCTATAGTGAAAGAAGAAATTGAAGTATATCCAGATACAGCAGTATGGATAAGAGACTTTTCATATTCTTATAATGAACCTATGCACAACGATTACTTTTGGCATGATGCATATAGTGAATATCCAGTAGTAGGAGTTACCTGGAAACAAGCTAAGGCATTTTGTGAATGGAGAACTATTAAGAAAAATTCATACCAAAAATCAAGAAAAGCAGCTATGGTAAACACATTCAGATTGCCATCGGAAGCTGAGTGGGAATATGCCGCAAGAGGAGGTCTTCAAGCAGCAACTTATCCATGGGGAGGTCCTTACACAAAAAGTGATAGAGGTTGTTTTATGGCAAACTTTAAGCCTGTAAGAGGTGATTACGCTGCAGACCAAGCATTATATACAGTAGAAGCTAAGTCTTACGAGCCTAACGATTACAACTTGTTTAATATGGCTGGAAACGTAGCGGAATGGGTAAATGCTTCATATGATCCATCGTCTTACGAATATACATCAACCATTAACCCTAGTGTTAATGATAAAAACAACCAACGTAAAATTGTTAGAGGTGGTTCTTGGAAAGACGTAGCTTACTTTTTACAAGTAAGTTCAAGAGATTATGAATATGCAGATTCTGCAAGAAGTTACATTGGTTTTAGAACAGTTCAAGATTACATGGGGACACAAGCAACTGGTAATAAAAAATAAAACGAATAAAATTTAATCAAATCAAATCAATAATAAATTTAACCTATTAATTAACCTACTTAAGTATTATTTACTTAAAATTAAAAATCGAAAATTATGGCACAGTCAAAAGCAAGTAAGAAGTTTATGAACATGGCTTACGGATTAGGAGCGGCAATTGTAATTGTTGGAGCACTATTCAAAATTATTCACTTTGAAATTGGACCTTTAACAGGTAACTTTATGTTAACACTTGGTCTTGTAACAGAGGCAATTATCTTCGCATTATCTGCATTCGAACCAGTTGATAATGAATTAGATTGGTCTTTAGTATACCCGGAATTAGCAGGGGGAACAGCTAATAAAAAAGAGAAAAGCGAAACCCCAGAAGGTTTATTATCTAAAAAATTAGATGATTTATTAAAAGAAGCTAAAATTGATGGCGAATTAATCGCTAGTTTAGGAGAAAGCATCAAAAACTTTGAAGGGGCAGCAAAAAATATGTCATCTAGTGCAAATTCTATTGAAGCTTCAAAAAAATATGGTGAAGAATTATCATTGGCAGCAGCTCAAATGGAATCTTTAAACAGCTTATATAAAGTGCAATTAGAAAGTGCTAGTAAACAAGCAACAATTAATGAGGAGTCTGTTGAAAATGCAGCTAAATTAAAAGAACAAATGCAATCTTTAGCATCTAACTTATCATCATTAAATGGCGTATACGGCGGTATGTTGTCTGCTATGAACAAAAACTAATTAGGAGTTAATCCCAAATTTTAATAATTAACCAAAAACCTAATTAGATATGGCAGGAGGAAATTTATCACCCAGACAAAAAATGATTAATCTGATGTATTTAATATTTATAGCGATGCTAGCATTAAATATGTCTAAAGAAGTGCTTTCAGCATTCGGATTAATGAACGAAAAGCTTACCGAGTCTAATCAAGCAACTAGTGAAAGAAACTCGGCTTTCATGGCAAGTTTAGAACAAAAAGCGGAAGATCAACCGGAAAAATATGTGGATTTAAAATCTAAAGCAGCACAAATAGATGTTTTAGCAACTAAATTTGATTCCTACTTGGAAACTTTGAAAGGTAAAATGGTTGAAAAACTAGACGACCCTACAGATTATGAAGTAATGGATAAAGGCGATTACCTTGACGAAAACTTCTTTAAAGGCGATAAATTAAAACCTGAAGGGGAAGAGTTTTTAGCTCAAATAGCTGCTTATAGAGATGGTGTTGTTAAGATATTAGCTGGCGAGAAAGGGATGCAAAATGTTATTAAAGATGTTAAAGAAAAATTTAACACAGACAAAGTTACCAATAGAGATGGCATTAAGCAAGAATGGTTAAGTTATCACTACAAAGGATTTCCTTTGGTAGCATCATTAACTAAAATGACACAACTTCAGGCCGATATCAAAACAACAGAATCTGAAGTATTGTCAACTATGTTAGCAGGAGAACTTTCTAGCCAAGTTGCTATGACCAATTATACAACTTTAATGCAAACATCAAAATCTGCTTATTTTAATGGTGAGCAATTTGACGGACAAATTGTATTAGGTCGTACAGATGCATCTACAAAGCCTAGTAGAGTTGAGCTAACATTAGATGGAAGAAAACTTACTCAAGATAAAGATTTTACATTAGATGGTGGAAAAGTAATGTTGAAAGTTGGAACTGGAAGTGTTGGAGAACATAAAATAGAAGGAAGTTTATTCTTTTTAGAAGATGGTAAAGAAACTGCAGTACCTGTAAAATCTTCATTTGCTACGGTTGCAAAACCAAATGCTGCAACTATTTCAGCTGATAAAATGAATGTAGTATATCGTGGTGTACAAAACCCAATGACTATTTCCTTTGCTGGTATTGCAGATAATAATGTAAATGCATCAGCTCAAGGTTTAAGTAGAGTAAGTGGTAGTAAATACGTTATGGATGCTACAAGAATTCAAGGTAGAGAAGTAACTATTAATGTTACTGGTAAAATTGATGGACAAAGTGTAAGCGATAAAGCTACATTCAGAATTAAAGATTTACCAAAACCAACTGGTACTATTAGAGGTGAAGACGGTTCTGTAAAAATGCAACGTAATGCCCTTGAAATTTCAACTGTAGGAGCTAAATTTGATGATTTCGATTTCGAATTACCATTAAATGTAACTGGATTTAAATTCAAAGTACCTGGACAGCCAACCATCGATGTAAATGGTAGCAAACTAGATAGTAGAGCTAAATCCGCATTATTAAAAGCAAAACGTGGAGATGATGTTCAAATTTTTGATATTGAAGCTAAAGCCAGTGGCGTTAGTGTAATACTTAAAAAGGTATCTCCAATTATTATTGAGATTACTAATTAAGTACTAGTACCATAATTTGTTAATTCACTCATAATAATAAGAATATAAGTTAATTGGAATAATGTAACATCCTAATTGAATAAAGAAATTTGTTTTTAAATAACAATTAGGATGTTATATATAAGTATTGAAATAACAATAAAGATAAGCACATGAATTTAAAAAGTTTTTTATTAACCGTAACGGCTGTTTTTACAGTGTCAAGCATATTTGCTCAAGCTAATATACTAAACGCTAAAAGCCCTGAAGAAATTGGGGTAAGAACAGATGCGCAAAAAGCCTTAGATAACGACAAACCATTAGAATATGGTTATGTAGATGATAGGGATATTCTTTTCTCTAAAATGGTTTGGGAAAAGATTATTTTAGATGAACGTGCTAACTTTCCACTATATTACCCGGTAGATACGAATAATATTGGTAGTGAAAGACGTTGTTTGTATGATGTACTTATGAAGAACATTAAAAATGGTAAAATTAAAAACATTTATGATGACTCTTACTTCAAATCGAAACGTACTTTAAAAGATATAGAAGCTTCTTTAGTTAAAATTGATACTACAGAATATGGTATCGAACAATTAAATGCTGGAGAACAATTATCTGCAGAATATATCAATAGAAGAGATATCACTGCTGCCGATATTACAGAATATCATATTAAAGGGCTTTGGTATTTTGATAAGCGTCAAGCAGAAATGAAATACAGATTGTTAGGAATTGCTCCTGTAGCACCAGACGTTAACTTTATAGATTCTGATAGCCAGGATTTAGTAGAATTATTTTGGGTGTTTTTCCCAGATGCTAGAGGTGTGCTGCATGAAGCTAAATCATTTAATAACAAAAATAGTTCGATGCCATTTTCGTTCGATCATGTGTTAAATGCAAGACGTTTCCAAGCTTATATTTATAAAGAAGAAAATGTTCAGGGAGACAGAGCGGTTACAGAATATATTGCAGATAATGCTTTGATGCAATTGTTGGAGTCTGAGAGAATTAAAGAAAAAATTAGAGATTTTGAATTAGATATGTGGACATATTAATTTAAAACTCATTTATAATACCTAAAACACCTGCAAATTTTGTGGGTGTTTTTTTTGTAAAAAATCTTTATGATTTCTTAGGTTGAGAGCCATTTAAACCTAAAAATAAACTTCTAAATGTTCTTATATTTGCTGCATGATGCAAGTAGATTATATAGTAGTAGGAATTGGGTTGGCGGGTATTGGTTTTTGTGAGCAATTGCGGACTAACAATAAAACGTTTGTGGTTTTTGATAATGCATCGCAGCAATCATCAACCGTAGCTGGAGGTTTATACAATCCCGTGGTATTAAAACGTTTTACTCCAGTTTGGAAATGTAAGGAACAACTCGATTTAGCATTGCCTATGTATGCTAAATTGGAGACTGAATTAAAAGTGAAACTAGATTATAAAATTCCCGTTTACCGA
The DNA here is from genome assembly GCF_017814435.1 of Mariniflexile gromovii. Classification (GTDB taxonomy): domain Bacteria; phylum Bacteroidota; class Bacteroidia; order Flavobacteriales; family Flavobacteriaceae; genus Mariniflexile; species Mariniflexile gromovii. The sequence continues at coordinate 271,632 of NZ_JAGJCB010000003.1, forward strand.
AAATTTGCATCATTAGAAGAACAAAACGATTGGTTCACGGCTTCCGATAAACCCATACTTTCAGACTATTTATCACCCAAAATAATTAAAAACGAAAATCCAGCCATAGATGCGTCTTTTGGTTTTGGTGAGGTTTTAGAAACGGGACGCATAGATGTGAAGGCACTACTGGATGCTTATAAATCATATCTATTAAATAGTAATTTACTTTTTGAATCTGTTTTTGACTATGATGATTTAAAGGTTGAAATAAATAGTGTTCAATACGAAAATATAAATGCTAAATACATTGTGTTTGCTGAAGGTTTTGGGGTAAAACAAAATCCGTTTTTTAATCATTTGCCATTGGTGCCAGCAAAGGGAGAACTCCTAACCATACATGCGCCAAATTTAAAAATAGACTATGTTTTAAAGGCAGGCGTTTTTTTAATTCCGCTGGGAGATGATATGTATATTGTTGGAGCCACTTATGAATGGAAGGATTTGAGTGCCGAAGTTACAAATAGTGCCAAAGAAGAACTTGAAACCAAGCTTAGAAAGCTTATTAATTGCGAATTTGAAGTAGTAAATCAAGTGGCTGGTATTCGTCCTACGGTAAAAGATAGGCGTCCGTTGGTTGGTGCGCATCCAAAGCATAAAAACGTGTTTGTTTTAAATGGTTTAGGAACGCGTGGTGTTATGATTGGGCCTTATGTAGCACAACAACTTTATGATTTTATTGAAAAGAATGAACCTCTTGAAAAAGAGATTGATATTGCCCGTTTTTCCTATTAATTGGCTGATATTTTGATTTATGATTTACGATTTTAGAAGACCACCGTTGTTCCGTTTTTTTCAACTTTCGTAATTCGTAATTGTTAATTCTTAATTCAATTTCTCCTTAGCCAAGTTTTTATCGTAGTGCATAAAAAAGTTGATCCAAATATTTCGTGAAAGCCGCATAATGAAGGGCATGAATATGATTAAAGTGCCAACTATGGATATAAAAACAATATCAATACTTACCTTTAAAATAACAAACGAAATTACAAAAGCCGCTACGGCAAAGGCAATGCCCACCGCATAACTTACATACATGGCGCCATAAAAAAACGAGGGTTCAATCTTGTATTTTGTGCCGCAGTTACTACATGTTTCGTTCATGCTTAGCGCTTCGGAAAGAATGTATGGGTTCTTGTTTTTAAACATGGATTCTTCGTGACATTTCGGACAAGAACCTGTAAAAATACTATATAATTTAGAGCCTTTTTTAAACATATTATTTAATGTACTTTTGCATTCGCAATTACAGAACAAAAATAAGGTTTTAATAAGTAAGTTTCTGTAGCAAAAGTTACATTTCTATGATGAACATTCATAATTTATCGATTTCATTTCAAGGCGAATACTTGTTTGAAGATATTACTTTTAAACTGGTTAATGGCGATAGGGTTGGTCTTATTGGAAAAAATGGCGCAGGAAAATCGACCATGCTTAAAATTTTGTCGAAAGAAATGGAGCCGGATACGGGGCAGATAGCGGCAGATAAAGAACTTAAAATTGGTTTTTTAAAGCAGGATATTGATTTTATTTTAGGTAGAACGGTGCTTGAGGAAGCTTACGAAGCCTTTACCGAAATAAAGCAGCTGGAAGCTAAAATGGATGCGGTTAATACCCAAATGGCAGAACGTACCGATTATGAGAGTGAAGGTTACCACCAGTTGATGGTTGATATTAACGAACTTCAACACCAATACGAAATTTTGGGAGGTTACAATTACCAAGGCGATACCGAAAAAATTCTTCAAGGCTTAGGTTTTAAACGTGAAGATTTTAATAAACTAACCGATACGTTTTCTGGTGGATGGCGTATGCGTATTGAGTTGGCAAAATTACTGCTTCAAAATAATGATATACTATTGCTGGATGAGCCTACAAACCATTTGGATATTGAATCTATTATTTGGTTGGAAGGGTTTTTGAAAAATTATACGGGAGCTGTTGCCATTGTATCACATGATAAAATGTTTTTAGACAATGTAACCAACAGAACCATTGAAATTTCATTAGGTAGAATATACGATTATCCAAAACCGTATTCCAAATATTTGGTGTTGCGTGAAGAATTGAGAACACAACAATTAGCTTCTCAAAAAAACCAACAAAAACAAATAGAGCAAACCGAAAAGCTTATAGAAAAGTTTCGTGCCAAAGCATCAAAAGCAACCATGGCGCAATCGCTTATAAAGAAACTGGATAAGATTGATAGAATTGAAGTTGATGAGGATGACAATAGCGTGATGACGCTTAACTTTCCTGTTTCCATAACCCCTGGAAAAGTGGTGGTGGAAATGGAGAAAATATCTAAAAGTTATGGCAATAATCAAGTTTTGAAAAACGTGAGTTTATTGGTTGAACGCGATAGTAAAACGGCTTTTGTTGGACAAAACGGACAAGGTAAATCTACCTTGGCCAAAATAATGGTTGGCGATATAAAATACGAAGGACATTTAAAACTGGGGCATAACGTTCAAATTGGTTATTTCGCGCAAAACCAAGCGGAGTATTTAGATGGCAACAAAACGGTTTTAGATACCATGATAGACGCTGCCAACGAGACAAATAGAAGTAAAGTACGCGATATTTTAGGTTCGTTTTTGTTTAGAGGGGAAGAAGCTGAGAAATACGTACGTGTACTTTCTGGTGGCGAGCGTAACCGTTTGGCATTGGCAAAATTAATGCTGCAGCCATTTAATGTGCTGATAATGGATGAGCCTACCAACCATTTAGATATCAAATCTAAAAATGTGTTGAAAGACGCATTAAAAAAGTTTGAAGGTACGCTTATTTTAGTGTCGCACGACCGTGATTTTCTTCAAGGATTGACCAATAAGGTTTATGAATTTAAAGACCATAAACTAAAAGAATATTTAGGTGATATTGACTACTATTTAGAGCAACGCAATGTGGAAAGTTTACGCGAAGTTGAAAAACGGACCGTAGTTAAAGAAACGCCTAAGGAAAAGAAGCAACAATCTTACGACGACCAAAAGAAACTCAAATCGTTAAACAATAGATTAAGCAATATTGAAGCTGAAATCAATAAATTGGAACGCGATATAAAAAAGATTGATTTAGAGCTTGAAACCAATTATGAAGCGGTTACTTCTAAACCAAATTTCTTTGATAAATATCAAAAATTAAAATCCGATTTGCAAGACGCCATGGACAAATGGGAAGCCATACAATTGGAGATAGAGGTCTTTGAATCTTAAGTTTAAGGTTTTTTTAACTTTTCGAAAGTTCTTATTAGGTAAATTTACGCACACATCATCAAAATAAAGTAAATGCGTAAAATTACACTTTCTGTTATAGGAATTTTATTAATTATAGCTTCCTTTTTTTTGGCAAAATCATTAATTGCCAGTAAAAACAAACCCAAACCTGTTCTCGATAAAGTTATAAAAACAGTATTTACCGATACTGTTAAAAATGGGGAGGTTCAAATAAAAATCCCTGCAAATGGTAGTTTGGTAGCAAAGCGTCGCGTTGAAATTTATTCTGAAGTCCAAGGTGTTTTCAAAGCAGGAAATGTGCTTTTTAAACCCGGTCAAAAGTACAGTGTGGGGCAACCTTTAATCCGTATAGACGCCTCCGAGCATTATGCTAGTGTGCAATCTTCAAAAAGTAATTTATACAATTCCATTGCGGCAATTATGCCCGATTTAAGGCTCGATTTTCCTGAGGTTTATCAAAAATGGCAAAATTACCTGAATGCTTTCGATTTGAACAAAACGGCTCCCAAGTTGCCTGAAATGTCTTCTGAAAAGGAAAATTATTTCATTACGGGAAGAGGCATTGTTTCCAATTATTATAATTTGAAAAACTTAGAACAGCGCCTTTCAAAGTATATCATTAACGCTCCATTTCCGGGCATATTAACCGAAGCCTTGGTAACCGAAGGTACTTTGATTAGAAGCGGACAAAAACTAGGTGAGTTTATAGACCCTACCGATTACGAAATGGAGGTTGCCATAAGTAAAACATACGCCCATTTGTTAAAAGTTGGTGAAGATGTAGATTTAAGCAATTTGAATAAAACGGAAACCTACAAAGGCAAAATAGCCAGGGTAAATGGCAGTATAGACCAAACCACGCAAACCATAACCGCTTATATTGATGTTAAAGATGCTAGCTTAAAGGAAGGCATCTATTTGGAGGCCAATATAAATGGAGAAATTGTACAAAACGCCATTGAAATAGATAGAAACCTGTTATTGGAAGACCAGCAGGTTTTTGTGGTTAAAGATTGTACGTTAGATACCATGCCAGTAACGCCAGTTTATTTTTCTGAAACCAAAGTGGTTTTAAAAGATTTACCTGATGGTGTTATAATACTTAAAAAGCCGGTTCCTGGAGCCTATGCGGGTATGTTGGTAAAACCGTTTAAAGCTAAAGAAACTTCTAATCCATGAGAAAACTAATAGCGTATTTTATTAGGTATCACGTTGCGGTAAATATTTTTATTATTGCTTTCATTGCTTTTGGTATTATTGGGTTGTTGTCATTAAAATCATCCTTTTTTCCGCTAGTAGATTCTAAAATAATAACAGTAAGCATTAGCTATCCTGGTGCATCTCCCCAAGAAATTGAAGAAGGTATCGTACTTCAAATAGAAGATAACCTCAAAGGATTGAAAGGTGTAGATAGGGTGACTTCAGTATCGCGGGAAAATAGTGGGACTATTACCGTTGAAATCCAAAAAGGAGAAAATATTGATTTTATGCTTCTTGAGGTTAAAAATGCCGTAGATAGAGTGCCCTCTTTTCCAACGGGTATGGAGCCTTTAATTGTTGCGAAAAACGAAGAGGTTAGGGAAACCATCTCTTTTGCCGTTAACGGTAAAGGCATTCCTTTGGCAACGTTAAAACAAATAGCGAGGCAGGTTGAAAACGATTTGCGTGCCATTGAAGGCATCTCGCAAGTGGAAGTAACAGGTTTCGCAGATGAGGAAATTGAAATTGCAGTAAACGAGGTTAATTTATTGGCATATAATTTATCGTTTGATGAGGTAGCGCAAGCTGTGAGTCAATCTAATATTTTGGTAACAGGTGGAAACATTAAAACCGATGCGGAAGAATATTTAATTAGGGCCAATAACCGAAATTATTATGGTGATGAACTTTCAAATGTAGTTATTAAAGCTTCAAGTGAAGGTAAAGCCATAAGGTTAAAGGATGTGGCCATTGTACGCGACCGTTTTTCGGAAACACCCAATGCTACCTATTTTAACCAAGAACTTGCAGTAGATGTTTCAATTACCAGCACTAATAACGAGGATTTGGCGTCCTCAGCTGAAAAGGTAAAACTATACATTGAAGAGTATAATCAAAAGCATAATAATGTACATTTAGATGTGGTTAGGGATCGTTCAGTAACACTAAACCAGCGTACACAATTGCTAACAGAAAACGCCATAATGGGAATGTTATTGGTGTTGATTTTTTTATCCCTGTTTTTAAATACGCGTTTGGCCTTTTGGGTGGCTTTTGGTTTACCCATTTCATTTTTAGGAATGTTTGTATTTGCGGGTCAGTTTGATGTTACCATTAACATATTTTCGCTTTTTGGAATGATTATCGTTTTAGGTATTTTGGTTGATGACGGTATTGTTATTGGCGAAAATATTTATCAGCATTACGAAAAAGGAAAAACACCCATTCAAGCGGCTATAGATGGTACTATGGAGGTAATTCCTCCCGTGGTATCCGCCATTATAACTACCATATTAGCATTTTCACTGTTCTTTTTCTTGGAAAGTAGAATCGGGGAATTTTTTGGGGAAGTGGCCGTAATTGTAATTTTAACCTTGGCCATTTCGCTTGTTGAAGCACTTATTATTCTTCCTGCCCATTTAGCGCATTCCAAAGCATTGCGTAAGCCAGTAATAGAAGAGAATCCTTCCAAAATCAAGCAGTTTTTTGCTAAAATGAGGGAGATAAATAAATTGGGAGATCGAATTATGGTGTTTTTAAGGGATAAAGTGTACAGTCCTTTAATCTCTTTTGTTTTAGAATTTAAAATATTATCCCTAGGGATTTTTGTGGCGCTTTTGATATTAACATTTGGTTCTGTTGGCGGCGGCATTATAGGCATGACGTTATTTCCTTCTATTGCGAGCGATACGGTTTCTATTGAGTTGGAAATGCCTAACGGAACGAACGTTAAGGTTACGGATTCCATTATGTCAATGATAGAAGAAAAGTCTTTTATAGTGAATAAAGAGTTTACAAAAACCTATTTAGAAGGTACTGGTAAACAGCTTTTTGAAAATACTATCTTGACTTTAAACAGCAGTTCAAGTGCCACCTTAAGAATAAACTTATTGCCAGGGGAAGAACGCCCCGATGCTATAAATTCAAGTTTGGTAGCAAACCGATTACGGGAATTGGTGGGGCCTGTTATAGGTACCGAACGTTTAATATTTGGTTCTGGCGGTAATTTTGGTGGAAATCCAGTATCGGTTTCCTTGTTAAGTAATAATATATCTGAATTAAAAGCAGCGAAGCTTGAGTTGAAATCCGCATTGGAAACCAATCCGCTGTTAAAAGACGTTTCCGATAATGATCCTGCAGGTATCAAGGAAATTCGTTTGGAATTAAAAGAAAGTGCTTATTTATTGGGCTTAGATTTAAGAACCGTAATGAATCAAGTTCGAGCAGGATTTTTTGGTGTGCAGGCGCAACGTTTTCAAAGAGGTCAAGATGAAATTAGGATTTGGGTGCGTTACGATAGAAGCAATAGGGAGTCTATTAACGATTTAGACGATATGCGAATTGTAACACCATCAGGAGAAAGGGTTACTCTAAAAGATATTGCTGTTTATACCATTGAAAGAGGCGATGTTACTATCAACCATTTGGAAGGACAAAGGGAAATTCAAGTATCTGCCGATTTGAAAAACCCAAGTACAAGTGCTACCGATATTTTAGATGATATTAAGGCATCGGTGCTTCCTAAAATTCAATCAAAATACCCAACAATTTCAGCTTCCTTTGAAGGTCAAAATAGAGAAGCCACTAAATTGTCTAGATCTTTAAGAAATGCCGGAATACCTATATTGTTGCTCATATACATCACCATCGCATTTACTTTTAGAAGTTATAGTCAGCCTATTTTATTAATATTATTGGTGCCATTTAGTTTAACGGCGGTGGGTTGGGGACATTGGTTATTAGGATTTCCGGTTAATATTTTATCGTTATTAGGAATTATAGCTTTAGTAGGTATTATGGTAAACGACGGTTTGGTATTAATAGGCAAGTTTAATTCCAACTTAAAGGAAGGAATGGCTTTCGATAATGCACTTATGGATGCCGGTAAATCACGTTTTAGGGCCATATTTTTAACCTCATTAACAACCATTGCTGGTTTAGCACCGTTATTATTGGAAAAAAGCCGTCAGGCACAATTTTTAAAACCTATGGCTATTTCTGTTTCATTCGGTATTGCTTATGCCACCGTACTAACATTACTGCTTTTGCCTTTGTTTTTATCATTCAGTAACGATATTAAGAAAAACGTCAAGTGGTTAGTAACAGGAAAAGATGTCACTAAAGAAGAAGTAGAACGTGCTATTAAAGAACAAAAAGAAGAACATGAATCATAAGAATTTTCTTTTAATTGGGTTGTTTGTTGTTTCAAATGTTATGGCACAACAAAAAATAATAACACCAAATGAAGCGGTTTCATTGGCTTTAGAAAATAACTACGGAATAAAATTAGCAAACAATCAAATAGAAATTGCCAAAAACAATGTGAGTGTTCTAAACACGGGTTATTTACCAACGCTTACAGGAATCGCAGGTGCTTCCATTGATAAACAAGATACTGAGGGGCAGTTGGCAAACGGAGAGGTTAGAATTGCTGATGGCGCCGAAACAAGACGCTATAATGCCTCAATAAACTTGAATTATACCTTGTTTGATGGCATGGGGCGAAGCTATAATTACAAACAGCTAAAAGAGCGCTATCAATTAACCGAATTGGAAGCTAGGGAAACCATTGAGAATACCGTTTTTCAGTTATTTACGGTTTATTACACCGTGGCTCAATTAACAGAAAATACTGTGGCATTGGATGAAACCTTGGCCATAACTAAGGATCGATTGTTACGTGCACAATATCAGTTTGATTATGGACAAAGCACCAAATTAGCTGTTCTTAACGCCGAGGTGGATATTAATAATGACAGTATCAGTGTTATAAATACAAAACAACAATTAGTAAATGTTAAGCGCGATTTAAATGTTGTTTTGGGCGATGTTTTAACGGAAGATTTTAGTGTAGATACCCAAATAGATTTTGATGCACTGCTTAATAAAGAAGAACTTTTTCAAAAGGCAAAAACCAGAAATACAGCGCTTTTGCAAATTGAAAAGAACATAGCCATCAGCGGTTTAGATATAAAATCCGGAAAATCAGCTTTTTTGCCAACTATTGGTTTGGTAGGCTCTTACGGCTGGAATGAATCTACCAACAATAGCCCTTTGGCATTTACGCTACAAAGTACAAATTCTGGTGTTTCGGCAGGATTGAATTTGTCTTGGAATTTGTTTGATGGAGGCAGCACAATTACACGTGTAAAGAATGCTAAAATCAATTTAGAAAACCAGCAATTACAAAAAGAACAAGTGTTGTTAGCTGTAGAGCGTGATTTTAACAATGCATGGGACGATTATCAAAATAAATTGAACATTTATAAACTTCAAGAAGCTAATATTGTTACTTCACAAAACAATTTTGATCGTACCCAAGAAAAGTTTAAAATAGGGCAGGTAAATTCAATAGAATTTAGACAGGCACAATTAAACCTTCTTAATGCCGAATTGAGCAGAAACCAAGCAAAATACGATGCCAAATTAGCCGAATTACAATTATTGCAGTTAAGTGGCGAGCTTTTGAATGTTAAGTTTTAAGCTGTGTGTTTTTGAGATAACGTAAAGGGTGTTTATTTACACGTGTCGTTTGTCGAATTGTATTTGTTAAAAAAAAATGCATTTCAACGAATAAAATAGTTTTTTGTCTAATCTTGACCTAGATTCGTAATAGAATTAATCCCCAAATTTATTCGAACATGAAAACTATAAAATTAATAGCACTAACTTTTTTTATCACGGCATATTCATTTGCTAGTATTTCCCAAAGTGAAAAAGATGCCTTAATAGCCCTTTACGAAGCTACAAATGGTAGCGAGTGGAATTCAACATGGGATTTAAAAGCCCCTATTAAAACTTGGCATGGAGTTAAAGTTGAAAATGATAAAGTTGTTGAAATCAATCTTCAATTTAATAATCTTCAAGGTAGTTTGCCTCAAGAAATAGGAAACTTAGTTTATTTAAAGAAAATTAATTTAGGTTTCAATAAATTAGAAGGAACATTGCCTTCTTCAATAAAAAATTTAAAGGAATTAGTGTCTTTAGAATTGTTTATGAATAATTTTGAAGGCAATATACCTTCAGAGTTAGGAGAATTATCTAATCTACAGTCTTTAAAATTATACAGCAATAAGTTTGATGGAAGCATTCCAAAAGCATTAATGAGCTTAACAAATTTAAAAGAACTTTTACTGGGAAGTAATTATTTAACAGGAACTATTCCTAGCGATATTAGCGAATTGGCTAAGCTTGAAAAGTTAAGTTTGATGGACAACAAATTGGAGGGAGAGATACCTTCAGAAATAGCTCAATTAGCAAACTTAGAGGAATTGATATTATCTACAAACCAGCTTACTGGTAATTTGCCAATAGAGTTTATGAATTTAACGAAATTAAACACTATTATGGTTAGCGATAATAATTTAAACCAAGAATATGATAGTTTTTCTGGTAAAAATTTACCAGTGTTTTTGCAAATGGAATTGCAAAACTCTACCGCAATCTTGGATATAGAAAAAGATTAAACATTTCCTTATAAAAACAAAAACAGCCAACATACATTGTTGGCTGTTTTTGTTTTATATTTATGGGTATGTTAGAGCACTATTTTACTTGTCCGTATTGTTGGGAAGCTATTTCTATGATATTAGATAATTCGGTTTCTAAACAGGTTTATATTGAAGACTGCGAGGTTTGTTGTAACCCAATACAAGTTTCTGTTCAATTTTGTAATTCCGAATTAGTACATTTTCAGGTAGATAACATAGAGCAATAATTTTTTCTAATTTTATGCTTGCAGGAATTAAAAAGGATTGTATATTTGCAATCCGAAACAATTTGGTCGGCATTATGAACCGAAAGTTAAAAGCTAAGAAAATTGTTTAAGGTATTATATCGCGGGATAGAGCAGTAGGTAGCTCGTCGGGCTCATAACCCGAAGGTCACTGGTTCGAGTCCAGTTCCCGCTACTAGTAAATACAAGGCTTTTGAGAAATCGAGAGCCTTTTTTATTTTGCATAGTACAGAATAAGTACAGAATCATACTATTTAACTTAGATTTATTAGTATTTGATTTGTATTTGAAATGCAGTTTTTTTTATTTTAATGTTAAACGTTTCAACTTCGTAATGTCGAACTAACACCGTAATTAATTTTTGATAATCACTTTTGTTAGGCGTTATAAGTGGTAAAATTATTAATGTGTAAGTGAAATTGTATGGTGTTTGTGTTTTATTATTTCATCAGTATCTTTGGTAGTTTCCTAAAATGCTTAAAGTAATTTTTAAATTAAATTAAAGATTTTAATTTATTCTCCCCAGTCTCAATTCTATTCTATACGTTTACAGGTTCTATTTACAACTTCATTTTACTGGTTGCTGTCTAATATCAGATTATGAAGGTATATAGATGTCAAACCTAGCACCCTTACCTAATTCTCCTGTGGCTGTAATGGTACCGTTATGGTTTTCTACGATTTTTTTTACTATAGCAAGACCTATACCAGTGCCAATATATTTCTCCTTCCCATGTAAACGTTGAAATACTTCAAAAATTTTAATGTTGTACTCTGGTTCAAAACCAATACCATTATCTGAAAAAGTTATATGACAATATTTTTTAGTCGATACAATGTTCACAGTTTTAACCTTGTTTCCCATCACTGTTTCACATGAGATATTAATTTGAGGAGATGTGTTTTCTTTAGCAAATTTTAGTGAATTACTTGCTAAGTTCAATAACAGCTGTCTAAATTGAAAATGGATTACATTAACATCACACATATTTCCAAGATTAATAGTGGCATTTTTCACTTTCAAGTCTTCTTTTAAGTCGTCTTCTACTTCGTCAACAATAGTTTTCAAATTTATTGTTATAAATTTCCGTTGTTGAATGTCTGTGTGTGAGTATAGAAGTAAATCTTGGATAAGAGTTTGCATTCTATGTGCCGACTTTTGCATGCGATGAAATTTATCCTTACCGCTTTCTGATAAGTTTTGTGATTCTTTGTCCACTATTTGGGTAGAAAGAATTTGGATTTTTCGTAATGGTTCCTGTAAGTCATGGCTAGATATATATGTAAAAGATTGTAATTCTTTATTCATTTTTTCAAGCACTTTATTTTTCTCATTAAGCTCTTTGGTTCTTTGCAATACTTGATCTTCAAGTTCATTAGTAAACATTTTTTGAGCTTGGATATCTGTACTGGTTCCAACCCACATGGTTATTTCTCCTTGTTTGTCTCTTTGGGGTATTGCTCTACTTAACTGCCATCTGTACTCTCCATCATGTCTTCTAAATCGATGTTCAAATAAAAAGTCTTCTCCGGTATTAACAGAATTTAACCATGCCTTAATATTTGCTTCTCTATCATTTGGATGAACAATTTGGAGCCAGTTATCATGTACTTGTTCAGGTGATAAACCAGAATAGTCATATACCGATTGGTTAAAATAATTTAAGTTACCATACGAATCAGCGGTCCAAATATGCTGTGGCATGGAATCTGCAAGTAATCGGAATTTAAGTTCACTTTCTTGTAGTTCTTGCTGATGAAGTTTTTCTTTTGTAATGTCACGTAAAGTACCAAGTTTTTTGAAGGGTTTGTTATTATCATCAAAAAAGACTTTACCTTGCGTCCTGATCCAGCAAAAAGTATTATCTGGTTTTACAACACGAGCCTCATAATTATATATTCCGGTTACCATGGCGTCATCAAAAGCTTTTTCTACAATACTATGAATGTCTTCTCGATGAATTTGGTCGCGCATTTTCTGGTGTGTGAGTATTGTGGACTCATCATGCCCAAAAATAACGGCTAAACGAGGTGAGTGGATAATGCTACGGGTATTTATGTCTAATTCCCACGTAGCTAGATCGGTAGCTTCAGCTGCTAATCGAGAGCGTGCTTCTGCTTCCTCTACTTTTTGTCGTGCCTCCACTTTATCGGTAACATCATTTACTGTTATCATAATACCAGATGTTTCTCCCTCAGGCTCTATCAATGGTTTGTATTCAAAATCAAAATAAAATTTTCTCATTCCGTCATCTCCCATCACATACGCAACAGATTCTTTTTCGGTATGGGGTTTACCCAAATTATAAACCTTGTTTAATAACTCTGGGTATTTTTGCTCATTCAATTCTGGAAAAACCTTTAGTATAGATTTTCCAATAACATCCTTTTCTTTTTTACGCCATACATTTTCAAACATAACCGTGTTTGCTGACTCTATAACATGATCTTTACCTTTGAGTATGGTCATTGGAATAGGGGATTGCATGACCATATTTTTAAAATGTCTTTCACTTTCTTCAAGCAAATGTTTGGCCTTTACAGTTGATGTTACTTCGGTAGCCACCACCATAATTCTTGAAATCTCACCATTTTCTTCTTTTAAGGGATGATATACCAAGTTAAAATAAGCTTGTTCCATTTTTCCGTTACGATTCAAGTAAACAGGTAGCTCTGGTGAATAAAAAGGCTTACCAGTAAGTATTACATCTGCAAATAATGGTGCAACCAAATTTTCTACTTCTGGTAAAGTTTCAAAAAGTGGCTTACCAATAAATTCATTCTTTTTTTTATCAACCAATAATAAATAGTTTGCATTCGCCATTTCAGCTTTATAATCATTCCCTCCAAAAATAGCGATACCTAAAGGCGCCTGTTCCACAGAATCTCGGAATCGTTTTTCACTTTCTTCTACTTTCTGTTTGGCTTGGTGTAATTCTGTTACCTCTGCAGCGGTATTCATAACCCCATAAACCTCTCCAGAGGTATCTAAAAGTGGCGTAAAGCTATAATTGAAATAATGGGGCTTTAATACACCATTTATATTTAAATCAACACGTTGGTTTTTTCTATGAAAAGCAATTCCTGTATTTAGAACGCCATGCAATTGTTCAAAAATCTGCTGATTTTCCAATTCAGGTAAAATATCTGTATATAATTTTCCCTCCACATCATTGCCTTTTCCCCAAGCATCCATTATGGATTGATTTGCAAAAGCTATTCGTAATTCTTTTCCTGTATAAACACCAATAGGAAAAGGCGCACTTTCAATTAGAGTTCTAACACTTTGTTCACTTTCTTCTATTTTTTTTCTGGCTTCTACATGAGGTGTAACGTCTATACCTATGGCCATAATACCATTTACACTTCCATCTGCATCAAACAGCGGTTCATAAGAAAAATTGATGTAAACATCTTCCAATTTTCCATTTCTTAACAATTTTACCATTAATTCATCGGTAGTGAAACGATTTCCTGTATTTTTAACGTCATCCAATAATTCTTTAATCCCTTGATTTTTCAATTCGGGCATGGAATCAAAAATAGATTTGTTTAAAATTTCTTCCTCCGTTCTTCCCCAGATTTCTAATGCTTTGGTGTTTGCAATTTCCACAACATAATCAGGGCCACGGAAAATACCAATTCCAACAGGAGCCTGTAAAATCATTAAACGTAAGTTTCTTTCGTTTTCTTCTTTTTTGTTGCGAGCAATAACTTCTTTGGTAATATTTTGTAGAGTCCCCGTAAATTTTATTGGCTGATTATATTGGTTGTAGGATACTTTTCCTTTAGCTCTAACAATCCTTAATTGTTTGGTAATGGGGTTGATAATACTGTATTGATGATCAAAATTTCCGCCTGATGAGAAGTCTATTGCCGTTTCTAATGCTCTAATTAAAGGTTCTCGATCTTCTTCAATTACTGCGCTAAATGTATTTTCTAAATTAAATTCGGCACCTGCTGGTAGCCCATGCCATTCTCTTAATCGGTCATCTCCAGTAAATTCTTTAGTTTCAGGGTCTATAGTCCATGAAGCAAGGTCTGTTGCTTCAATAGCGAATTGAAGTTGGTTTGTTCTTTCTTTAAGGGCTTCTTCAGCCCTTTTTTTATTGGTAGTTTCTATAACTGTAACCAAAACGCCCCCAACTTCCCCATTTTCGGTACGTATGGGGCTATAGGCAAAATCAAAGTAACATTCTTCTATATAGCCATTTCGGTCGAGGGGAAGCATAAAATCAGGAAATCCTACGGGGTTTCCATCCATTACCCCATCAAACATGGATTCTATAATGTGCCATATTTCTGAAAAAGTTTCTCTTGTGCTTATGCCTAAAGCATGAGGATGTTTTGTTGCTCCTAGTATGGGTCGATATCCATCGTTGTAAATTTGTGTGTATTCTTTTCCCCAAGCAATGTACATACCGAACGGGTTTTCCAGCATTACGGAAACCATAGTTTGTAAACTTGCTGGCCAATCTTTAGGGTCTCCTAGTGGAGTTTTACTCCAGTCTTTGGCCCTAATAAGTTTCCCCATTTCTCCTCCATTTTTAAGAAAATAGGGTATGTTATCAATGTTGGTCATTCGGTTATTTCTTTTCAGTTTTTAAAATAAATTCTTCTTTAGTAGCCTTTTTTAATTTCGGGTATGTATTTATGATAGCTTCGTGAATAAAATTTTTCAATTCAAAAAAATCACTTGGTTTACGGATAAAATAATTAGCTCCAGAATCATACAATAAATCAATGGCATTCCTATCAAGTGTTGAAGATATAATAACTATAGGAATATCTTTTAGTTCATTGTTAGATTTAATTTCTGATAAGCATTCAGATCCAGATTTTCGTGGCATATTTAAATCAAGAAAAAGGACATTGGGGAATTTACTTTTTTTTTCTTGTTGAGATGATAGATGATCTTTAAGTAATTGCATGAGTTCATCTCCGTCATTTACAGACATGAGTTGTGAGGACAGTGGCAATTCTTCTAAGGCTTCTTTAAAAAACAGGCAATCTTCTTCGTCATTATCCGCAAGATAAATGCTTATTTCATTAGGAAAGTTTAGTTGGTTTTTTTTCATATAGCTAATTTAAAAAAAAAATAAAATTTTTAATTCTAAATTTCTATGAAGTGCAAAATTTTAAGGTTTTTATTACTCGATGTAATTCACTTTGTATTGAAACATTGTTTACGAATATTAGTAAGTTTACTGTTGAATGACATGTAATTAGGTCATATCTATTGAAAAAATAATTAATATAAGCTCTATTATAAAATATTAAAGTATATATAAAACATTTTTTAAATGAAAAACTCTTACATTTGCATCAATTAATCCATCCCTACATACCCTACAAAAATGAGTAACAATAATATATTTAATATTATATTAGTTGACGACGATGAAGATGATAGAATTCTTTTTAGCGAAGCCTTAGAGGAGGTATCAATAAAGTCCAATTTATTACTCTTTAAACACGGGCAAGAATTGATTGATTATCTTTTCAATACAGAAATAGTACTTCCAGATTTAATATTTCTAGATCTTAATATGCCTATAAAAAACGGTATGCAATGTTTATCAGATATTCGTAGCAATCCAAGATTTAAGGATATACACATAGCAATGTATTCTACTTCCATGACTGATAAGGATATTAAAGACTCCTTTTCTAATGGAGCTAATATCTATGTTAATAAACCCAATTGCTTCAATAAATTAAAAAATACTGTGGAAAAAATTCTTCAGCTTAATTGGAAAGACCACATCCAGAATTTGAACTTCGATACATTCCTTTTTCGTATATAGCACTGTAATTATAGAATTTAAAGCGTATTATTATTGTTCATCTTTTAGTGAGGTATTTTCAATTTGTTTAATTTTTATAAGTTAATTGTTAGCTTCATTTGAAGTATGCTTATTTATTTTGCTATTCAAAAACCCAAAAATAGTATTAATAATTACAATAATAATTGTTACACTTAAAAGTTCGGTGTACATTTTTAAAGCTGCTAAACATCCTAAGCCAGCGCTACACCATATGGTTGCAGCAGTTGCTAACCCGCTAATTTTATGTTTTCCTTGAACTATCACTCCAGCTCCCAAAAAGCCTACGCCCACAACAATCTGACTAATAATTCTTGCTGTATCCACATAGTCAAGACCTAAATATTGAAAGGAGATATTTGTAAAAACAGCAGAACCTACGGCCACTAAAGCATAAGTTTTTAATCCAGCATTCTTATTTTTCATTTGGCGTTCTAGCCCTATGCAGAATCCTGCTACCATCGCTATAAAAACTGAGATGATGAAATCTAAGTTTGTATTATTTCCAAAGTCTAATACTGGGTTTATTATTAAATTTAAATTCATTACAATTACTATAAAAATGATTGGTAAAATTAATAGATATGCCGTTTTTAAGGTGTCTTTTTGGAATAAATAATAACGCAATTAGATGTTGAATGGATAGAGTAGTTTGTTTACTTTTTACATATTCCGTTAGACTTTCTCATTTTCTTAATAAGGCAGGTCTTTTTTTTTGAGATAATTTTTTTATTAATAGTGTTAATCTAAATCTTTTGAATTGAAGATTTTTGGTAAATATTTTATTGAAAACCTTAATAAAATTTAAATTGTAATAATCACAAAAAGAAACAAAATGGCTAAAGGCAAAAATAATCCAAAGGAATCGAAGAAAATTCAAGATTTGAAAACATCACATAAGAATATGGATGGAAGTATCATGACCACAAATCAAGGGTTAAAAGTTAATGATACGAATAATTCTTTAAAATCAGGAGAGAGAGGTTCTACGCTTTTAGAGGATTTTTTATTGCGTGAAAAAATTACAAATTTTGATCATGAAAGAATTCCAGAGCGTATTGTGCATGCTAGGGGTAGTGGGGCGCATGGTTATTTTGAACTTTATGAAAGCATTGAACAATATAGTAAAGCAGGGATATTCACAGATACCAAAAGAAAAACACCTGTTTTCGTTAGGTTTTCTACGGTTGCAGGCTCAAAAGGCTCAACAGATTTAGCTAGGGATGTTCGCGGTTTTGCAGTCAAATTTTATACAGATGAAGGTACTTGGGATTTAGTTGGTAATAACATGCCTATCTTTTTTATTCAAGATGCCATGAAGTTTCCCGATTTAATTCACGCAGTAAAACCTGAACCTAATAAAGAAATTCCTCAAGCAGCTTCCGCACACGACACCTTTTATGATTTTGTGTCACGTACCACCGAAACACTTCATAACCAAATTTGGGTTATGAGCGACAGAGCTATACCTAGAAGTCTTCGTATGATGGAAGGTTTTGGTATCCATACATTTAGATTGATAAATGAAAAAGGAGAATCTCATTTTGTAAAGTTTCATTGGAAACCTAAATTAGGTGTACATTCCGTAACATGGGATGAAGCTGTAAAGATAAGTGGTGCAGATTCCGATTTTCATAGACGCGATTTATGGGATGCTATTGAAGCAGGTGAATATCCAGAGTGGGAGTTAGGGGTTCAAATAGTGCCGCAAGCGGATGAATTTAAATTTGACTTCGATTTACTCGATCCTACAAAGTTGATTCCAGAAGAGATGGTTCCGGTCAAAATTATTGGGAAAATGACTTTAAATAGAAATCCAGAAAACTTTTTTGCAGAAACCGAACAGGTAGCTTTTTTACCTGGTCATATTGTTCCCGGTATAGATTTCACTAATGATCCTCTATTGCAAGGTCGATTATTTTCATATAGAGATACACAATTGTCAAGATTAGGGGGTCCAAATTTCCATCAAATTCCTATTAATCGTCCCGTTGTGAAAACTCATAATAACCAACGTGATGGTATGATGCAAATGGAAATTCCAAAAGGGCAAACGGCTTATTTTCCTAATAGTTTAAGCGGGGGCTGTCCTCATCTAGCAAAAATGGCAGAAGGAGGATTTCACTCGTATGAAGAGCGTATTGACGCCAAAAAAATTAGAACACGAAGCGAAAGTTTTAACGATCACTTTTCGCAACCTGCATTGTTTTACCGAAGTTTAGCCAAATGGGAACAAGCCCATATTGCCGATGCCTATACATTTGAGCTTGGTAAATGCAATCATAAACATATCCAGGAACGTATGCTATGGGTGGTGTCTCAAATTGATACTGATTTGGCAAATAAGGTGGCAAAAGGTTTAGGATTGGAGGTGCCAAAATCTATTGAACAGCCTATAAATCAAGCCATAGGAGCTGATGCGGAAGTGAAAAAACACCAACCTCCAAAAAAGAAAAATTATTTGGATGCAGCTCCCTCATTGAGTCAGGCCAATACAAAATTTGAAAGTATTGCTACCCGACAAATAGCAGTATTGGTAGCCGGTGGCTTTTCTATGAAAAACTTCAAAGAAATGCAAAATGTATTAGAAAAAGAAGGTGCGGTTTTAAAGTTAATAGCACCTCATGGAGGAGAAATAATGTCCGATGATAAGAAGAGCCATAAAGTAGATGCTGCAATTATGACTACGGAAAGTGTATTATTTGACGCATTGTATATTCCTGGTGGTAAAAAATCGATTGAAGCATTGATGAAAGAATCAAAATTCATAAAATTTATAAACGAAGCATTTAAGCACTGTAAGGCAATTGCAGTAGATGATGAAGGAGAAGATTTAATTAAAGACACCTTCGTTTCAAAATATAGAGAGGATGCTGCTGTACTGATCAATAAAGATCCTAAAAACTTTGTGAATGCCATTGCAAAACATCGTAATTGGGACAGAATGGAAGTAGTTAAAAATATACCAGTTTAAAACAAAATTCTCTAAAATTATAGATAGGATTAATCAATTAATCTGATACAGATTTAATTAAAAAATCTAATTACTAGATAAATGATAGTTAATATTTTAATAGGGTTTGTATTAGGGTATCTAATATTTAATGTTGGCGAGATGATTTTATCTAAACGCTTTCATGGAGACAATAAATTAAAAAATGAACCAAATCTGCAAAAATTTTATACACCTGTACGAGCAAATGGCTATAGAAGAAAAATTAGATTGGCTTTTGTAAACAGAAGGATTCGGAATACTTACAAAAAACAGATGTAAACCAATGGACATCTAAAAACCATTATTAATTTAAAATTTAACAATTATGAGTACATACACAGAAACGATAAGTAAAAAATTGAATGATCTTTTAGAAAAAACGTACGATGCAGAAAAAGGATTTAAAAAAGCTGCTGATAATACGGACAATATTTCCTTAAAAAAATATTTTGAAAGAAAATCAACTGAACGTAAACAGTTTGGTTATGATTTGAATAACGAGATCCGATCGTTTGGAGAACGCGGTATTGAAAGCGGAAGTGTAACAGGCGCAGCACATCGTACATGGATGGATATTAAAGCTTTGTTTTCAGTTGATTCGGATGAATCTATGCTGGAAGAAGCGATTAGAGGAGAAAAGGCTGCTGCCCAAGAATATAAAGATGTATTAAATGAAACATCTTTACCAATGAGTACACATACATTATTGCTTAAACAGCAAGATGCGATTGAAACTGATTTGAGAACCATTAAAAATCTAGAAGATTTACATTAGTTTTTTAATTCATTTGATAAGGAAAGAAAAGAGAGGTTTTATACTTCTCTTTTTCTTTTTCTGTAATAATGGCATTATATGAGATCTGCCTATATGCGTTATTGTGTTAATATCTGAAGCGTTAGCGTTAACCCCATTTTTTAAAATACTATAATTTCGAGTTGTAACGAAGTGATTTATCTAGTATCAATTCATTTCTATTTATTAACCTAAAAAACTCAAAAATATGTTACGTTGGACAATTACATTCATTATTTTAGCCATTATAGCAGGTATATTAGGCTTTGGAGGCATTGCAGCTGGTGCCGCAGGTATAGCAAAAATTTTATTCTTCATCTTTATAGTACTCTTTATTATTTCATTAATAACCGGAAGAAAAAAGATTTAAATTTAACACACAACTAAGTGGCTTATAAACCCGAATTTGAAGCTTAATTACCCAAAGTTAATTTTCAAAATCAATACATAGTTGTATACTTAGACCGTTAAAATAGAATTCTATTTTAACGGTTTTTAATTTATGATTCATTAGAAAAAATAAGTTAATTTCCACTTAGTTGTATTGTTAAAAACGTTTTTAATAGGTCAATTTCATAATCAAAATATGTAATTACTTTAACCTAAGTATAAAAAAATGGACTTTTATTGTACGGATGTTAATATGAAGATAAAGTTTTTTTTGATTACCGTTTGGGTTAAGAATTTAATTTTTAAGATTAATGGGGGCTGATTTTTCAGAATACCTTTAGCCATAATTAAAAATCAAAAAAATAAAAATCAAGAAAAATATGAAAACATTAGAAGATTTATTCGAACATCAGTTAAAAGATTTATATAGTGCAGAAAGCCAATTAATTGAAGCACTTCCAAAAGTGGCAAAAAGGGCCAGTGATAGTAAATTAAAAAAAGCTTTTGAAGATCACTTGGAAGAAACCAAGGAACATAAAAAAAGACTTGAAGAAATTTGTGAAACATTGGACATTTCTCCTAAGGGTGAAACATGTAAAGGAATGAAGGGCTTACTTAAAGAAGTAGAGAGTCTTATGGATGAAGCTGACAACAAAGAAGTAATGGATGCAGGACTTATAGCTGATGCACAACGTGTAGAACATTATGAGATTTCCGGCTATGGAACGGCCGTTAGATATGCAAAAGAACTAGGACATGACGATATCGCTTCAAAATTGCAAAAAACATTGGATGAAGAGTACGATGCCGATAATAAGCTAGATAAATTAGCAGAGAATAGACTTAACAAAGAAGCTAAATAAGAAAAACTATTAGTTTGTTAAATTAATAGTCTTACTGCCTATGAGTGGATTAGTGTTCCCTCACCCTAATTTATACTTATAGGCAGTTTTTTTAATAAAGTGAAAACTAACCGTTTATTCCAAAGCGGTTAGTTTTTTTGTAGAGGGTAGCTCGTATATCAATTTAAAACTTAATACTAATATGGCAGTTCCTGTAATTCGTAAAAACCTATATTTTAAGCCAGATTCCAGTAGAGTGGTAGCTCGATTTTTCAATAATGGTGACGTAAGAACCATTAACTTAGTGAAACGAATTATGAACTTAAATGAAAAGGAAGTTAAGCATGAACTTGAATTAACCTTGCAAGGTTTTGTAGGAAGACATAGAAACATTTCGGAAATTTTTTTAAAACACGCCAATAACTATAAAAACTTGATTGAATCAATTAATATAGATTATAAAAAACTTTCTTTAGAACGTCGGCTTTTAATTGGAGCTTACAGTACATTGGAATATTCTATAGAATCTGCAGCTTTATTTAATCCTTCCATTGTTGAAGATTTTGATCAGTCATTTCTTTCGGAAGGAGAAAAAAGAGTCATTATTTCTTTTAGAGCTACTGGAGAGGGGCATTTATCATCCATTGTTTTTAGAAAAGGAATTTTAGATGCTTCAAATAATTTACGTATGGTTGAGGCACATAAGCATATTGACCTTCCTACCATAAAAAAGAAAAAGACATATGACAAAAAGCGTTTTATGAAGAAAATGGAAGAAATGCACATTCCAAAGGAGTATTCTTCACCTTTTATGGATCCGCTTCCAGAGAAATTTGAATACTACATATTAAAAGAAGCTATTAGAAAAATATTAAAATTAGATATTGATGATCAACGTAAACAAGCACTTAACGAAATGACGTGGCTTATTGATTCGTATTATGATATTGAATTTAATGAAGATTCTAGAATTTCTGGACGTGCTATTTTGCCCATATCTCCTTCTGAAAGTAGAGGTATAGAAGATGCCCGATTCGTGCGCTTTACGGATGATGATGGCTCAGAAAAAATTTATGCTACTTATACAGCTTATGATGGTTTTACCATTCTTCCAAAATTACTTTCCACCAACGATTTTTTAAATTTTAGAATTATGCCCATGCATGGTCATGGCGCACAAAATAAAAATTTCGCCCTTTTTCCACGGAAAATTAAAGGTAAATACGCTATGTTGGCCAGAATAGATGGGGTTAATAATTACCTGTTTTATTCTGATAGAATTACGCTTTGGAATGATCCTATAAAAATTCAAGAGCCAAAGTATCCTTGGGAGTTTACGCAAATAGGCAATTGTGGTTCACCTATTTATACAGAGCATGGTTGGTTGGTTATTACTCACGGTGTGGGAGCCATGAGACGTTATTGTATTGGGGCTTCTTTATTAGATTTGGAAGATCCTACCAAAGAAATAGGCCGACTAAAAGAGCCTCTTCTTTCTCCTTTGGAAGAAGAGCGCGAGGGTTATGTGCCTAATGTGGTATATTCTTGTGGGAGTATTATACATAATAATCACTTGATATTACCCTATGCCGTATCGGATTATGCATCTTCCTATGTAACAGTTAATATGGACGATTTATTGAAAGCTCTTATAACTGAGGTTTAGTTTCCTCATTAAAATCTTTAAAACTATCCGGTTTACGAAATAAAAAAAAGTGTATTGAAATTTTCAATACACTTTTTTTATTTGATATTTTTGAATGCTAATAATTTTCAAAAGCGAATCGAGCCAGTAAATAACTAACAGTTGATTCGGCACCTTGATTTAAATTTACATTTTGTTCTTCCAAACCATCATGACACCCACCGGTACAAGGATTATAAATAATTTGTTTAAGTTGATTATTTCCTAAAAACCAACTGAATGCAATTTCCATCTTGTCATCATAACCTTCAAAAGGGAATATAATATTGAATTCTTTCAATGCTAAAATCGTATAAGCTACATCTATAGGTTGTTCACCACCGTTATGAACAGCTTTATCTTCAAAGCCTTTAATTAACCAAGATTGATTTGAAATTACTCTAATACAATCCTCCGTAAAAATTTTAGAAAGTAAAAAGTCAAACGATTCTTTGGCAATGTATTTATAACGTGTATCTCCTGTTGCCTTCCAAGCATATAGTAAGGATTCGGGTAGTACACTATTGGCATATGTTAGGTAGGGCTCAAACCAATTCCAAGTATTTTCAGAATGGAAATTATAAAGCTCGACAAGCTTATTGGCTGCGTCATTTATATTTTCATTAATTTTTTTATCGTCCATTTTCAGATTAAAATAATACAAACCTTTAATTGCAAAGGCTAAAGCACGGGGCGATTTAAAATGTTTCGCATTTAAATTAAATTGATTGATGGCACATTTAATATTTTGAAGTAAGGTAATGTCCAAATCTATGCTTTCTTCCATCAAATAGTAGGTGTAACCCAAAGCCCAAATACCTCGACCATTGGAATCTTCTAAGTTTACCTCATTGTTTTGCTTGGTAAATTTTTTATTTTTATCTACATAGTTTAAAAATAAACCGTTATCTCGTTGGCATTTTAAAATGAAATTAGCGTAGGTTTTAATCAATTTTAATTCTGTAGGATCTTGGGTTAATTTATAACATTTACAAGCCGCTATAAGAGCTCTGGCATTGTCATCTAAAGTGTATCCAGATTCTATATCGGGCGTATTGATTTTTGAAAACTGAATGATGCCCACATCTGGAGTCATCGTTTTTAAGTGATTTAAATTTATCTTAGGTTTTTTGTATTTTAATTTTAGAGGTTTTTCTATTAGGTCTGAAAAAACGTGGGCATGTGATATTGCTGCATTTTCCCAAGATGTGGAAGCGGATGCATGTAAACCTTTCATTCTCATCGTGTGTTTTAAATCATCATCATTCAATAATCCTATAACTTTCTCTGCCAATTGTTTTGAGTTTCCAAAGTCAAATAATAAACCATTTCCATTATTCAAAACCTCGGTAGCATGAGGGATGGGTGTGGAGACAATAGGGCATCCGCAACTCACTGCATAAGAAAAAGTGCCACTTACCGCTTGGTTTGGGTCTTTTGATGTAAACACATAACAATCTGATAATTGTAAATATTCCAATAACTCCGGGAGGGGCGCAAACTTATTTACAAATTTAACATGGTCCGTCAATTTTAATGTTTCAACTTTTTCTATTAAATAATCTCTGTAAACATCACCTTCTTGATTAAAAAGTGTTGGATGCGTTTTGCCTACTATTAAATAAATCACTTCAGGATGCTCTTCAATAATTACGGGTAAAGCATCTAGAGTTGTTTCTATACTCTTCCCAGGTCCTAAAAAACCAAACGTAGAAATGACCTTTCTGTTGGCAACATTATATTTTTCTTTAAGAGTTTGTTTTTCTTGATGTTGGACTAAATGAGTACCATGAGATATAATTTTAATTTTTTCAGGATTTACACCGTAAGTGTTTATTAATAATTCTGAAGACGATTTTGTCATAACCGTTACCATTTTGCATAATGAGACTAAGTCCTTTACATGTTGTTCCAACTCTTTGTTTGGACTAGGTAACACTGTGTGAAAGGCTATAACTATAGGTTTTGTAATACTCTTAAGAAAATTTATAAAAGCTTTTTCATTGTTTTTAAATAGACCGAATTCATGTTGTATCATGACTAATTCAATATCATTACTTGCATTAATTTTATTAGTAATGGAGGCAAAATCTTGTAAATTATCCGTGTTTAGAACCAAATCAACATCTTTTGTTCCATAGCTATGGTTTTCAATATTTGATTCTAAAGCACATATCTTTATATCAAAACAATCTTCAAAGGTGCTATCAAGTGCATTTTTTAAATCATAACTATAGGTTGCTATGCCACACTCTCTTGGAGGATAGGTAGTTAGCATGAGTACTTTAGGTAATTCCTTAGAAAATGTTTTATCAATATTTATTTTATTTTTAAATGCAGTTTTCTTTTTAAGGGGGCGTGAAGTTATTTTACTTTTAATGTTTATATCTCGTTTCATAATTTAAAATAATTAGGTTTTATAATGTCTAGTAAAATTTACTTTCAGAGTAAGCTTGAACATGACGGTAGCTAAATTAAAAACCCAAAATCCAAACTATTATCCTTAAAAAGAAATTTGTTAACCCAATCGAGCTTTTATTTTAAAGTCCATGGATTCAAAAAGAAAAAACAGACCGTTGTGGTAGAACCATAATTATATGTTGAAAACTTAATTGTGTTAATTTTAAAATCAATTAAGTTTATAAGTTCCTCTTTTTCGTTTTTAATTTGACATCTATCAAAATAATTATATTATGAAAAAGCCAAATGAGTTTCCTGAACAAAAGCAAAAACAACCTGGGAAGGAACATAAAATGATACCAAAACCTATATTAATACGTAAAAATTATAAAGGGTCTAATAAATTAAAAGACAAAGTAGCCTTAATTACAGGAGGAGATAGTGGAATTGGCGCTAGTGCTGTGTTACACTTTGCAAAAGAAGGAGCTAATATTGCCTTCGCTTATTTAGAAGAGACAAAAGATGCAGAATCCATAAAGCAACAAGTAGAGGAAATGGGAAGAAAATGTTTACTTATAAAAACTGATTTAACCCAAGAAGTTAATTGTGATTTTTGTGTTCAAGCTTGTATCGAGGAATATGGCCAATTAAATATAGTGGTCAATAATGCTGCCATGCAATTTCCGCAAGATTCATTATCTAATATAACGAGAAAGCAATTACATAAAACTTTTGAGACAAATATATACCCATACTTCTATTTAACTAAAGCAGCATTAGAATATTTAACTGAAGGAGATGCAATCATTAATACTAGTTCAGTAACAGCATATAGAGGAAGCGAACATTTAGTTGATTATGCAAGTACCAAAGGAGCTATAGTAAGTTTTACAAGATCTCTATCGGCACAATTAGCCCCTAAAAAAATACGTGTGAACGGTGTGGCTCCAGGGCCTATTTGGACACCACTTATCCCAGCGAGTTTTGACGATGTATCTGATTTTGGTCAAGATACTCCTTTAGAGAGAGCAGGACAACCTAGTGAAGTAGGTCCAGCTTATGTTTTTTTAGCATGTGAAGACAGTAGTTATATTACTGGTCAATTTATACATGTTAATGGGGGTGAAATCATTGGGGGTTAAACTTCGCGAATTTTATTTGTTATAATATAAACTATTAAGATATATGTGATATTTATGAACATAGAAGACATTGTTGGGATTTTGGCAGGAGTATTTACCACAATAGCGGTAATGCCACAAATATGGAAAGCGGTAAAAACACGAAGTGTGAAAGATGTTAATCCCTATATGTTTGTGATTTTATGTTTAGGGGTAGGATTATGGACTTTTTACGGTATTTTAAAAAAAGATTGGCCCATTATTATTACAAACGGTATTTCTTTAATTCTTAATGCAATCATGTTGTATTTAGTAGTTTCTTCCTCATATAAAAAGAATTGATATTATCTGCATAATTTATTTTATTGGGGTTTTTCAACTTTATAGTTTGTTCGAATTATTTAAAAAATACTCCTGTTAAAGTTAGGGCATTGTGCCTATTTGAGTTACTAATTTTATTTATAGCGCACTTTTAAACACATGCCAATGTATAATTTTATTAAAAATTATACTCAGCATGCTTTTTTATTCATATCAATCACTTTTATAAAGCATAATGTTGGTAGTGTTTAATTAATAAATACTCTACTAAAATTAACTGGTTGGATTCAGGATGTGATTAGCGGTTTTTGAATATGATTAATAAGAGGTCAGTAATTATTCAGTGCATAATGCAAGATGAAACGCATTGTGACCACATTATAATAAAATTAATATTATGAATCAGCAAGAGTCAAATAAAATTCAACTTGAATATAAAAATTTTATCCTTAATAAAAAGCACCCCTGTATCATGGCAAATTCTGTTTTTGCTATGAACAATTATCAATTAAAAATTTATGATGATATTCATTCGGATTATGTTATCAATCCCATACTTTTAAATATAGAAAGTTATTTGAATAATTATGATTATGATTCCAAAGAGTTTGAATCTTTAATTATATGTTTTAAAGATAATAAATTTGAAACGGAACTAGAATTTGAGAAAGCTCTATGGGATTTTTTACAAAAAATTCACAACCAAGATGATAAACCCTGGGATGAAAATGTAAGTTCAGATCCAAATGATCCAAATTTCAGCTTTAGTATAAAAGGAAAAGCTTTTTATATTATTGGAATGCATCCAAACAGTTCAAGATTGGCTCGAAAAGCCCCTTATTGCACTATAGTCTTTAATTTACATTGGCAATTTGAAAAGTTAAGGGAAATGGGAATTTATCAACGTGTTAAGAAAAGAATACGCCAACGCGATAAGAAATTACAAGGGTTTATAAACCCAGTTTTAGCCGATTTTGGGTCAGATACTGAAACGAAACAATATAGTGGAAGGGAAGTAAAGCAAGAGTGGAAGTGTCCTTTTCATACTAATAATATATAAACATATGAGTGCAATAAATACAATACCACCTCAAACGGGCGCAGCTTTTGAAATTGGAAAAGGAGATATACTTACAGTAATTGATCCGTTTGGAAAACAAGTAAGCGATATGGTTCTTTTTAATAAAGCTGATAAAAAAGAAAAGATTTCCTCAGGTAAAACAATGGATTTTGAAGAAACTATTTTACTAACAAAAGGAAATTATTTATGGAGTAATCGTTCACAAAAGATGATGGAAATCATAGAGGATACCAACGGCAGAAATGATTTTTTGTTGGCACCTTGTAGTCCTGAAACTTTCCAAATTATGTATAATAATCCATCATACCATCCAAGTTGTTTAGAAAACCTAAATAAAAATTTGCTTCAATTCGATATAGAGATTGATGATATTCCTACTGCATTTAACATATTTATGAATGTTCAATTTGATAAAGAAGGAAAGCTGAAAGTTTTACCCCCAACCTCAAAAGAAGGGGATTTAATACGTTTTAAAGCTGAAATGGATTTGATAGTAGGATTGACTGCATGTTCCGCAGAGGATAGTAATGGGGGGATTTTTAAGCCTATTCATTTCATTGTAACCACATCAGAAGGAATTATTAAGGATATACCAGATTTTAATAAATCATCTTAGTTCTAAGACAGATAAAAACTACTGAGCGGAAAATTTAAAGAAATTATAATATTCCATTATTAAACTTTTAAAGTCATGCATATATTTCATTATTTACTTGCTTTATTTATTTCTGTTGGTGCTATGACGATGTTTAGTGCGATAATGAGTATTAAGTTTAAGTCCGAATTTAAAGAACACGTACTTCTTTCAAAATTAATAAGTAACAAATCTTTAAAACAAAAAGAAAGTGCGGGTCATTTAATATTTGGTTGGTTTCTGCACTTTCTTATAGGAGGTTTCTTTTTAGTGATATATAAACTTTTATGGAATTATACAGAATTAATTCAAAGTGTGTTAGGATCCGTATTGTATGGTGTTCTCATAGGTATAATAGGAGTAGCGGGATGGTTTATTCTTTTTAAATTAGATTCTCACCCACCGGATATTAATTATAAGGTGTTTTATTTTCAGCTTATTATTGCTCACGTTTTTTTTAGTTTAGGTAATTTTTCTATTTTTTTATTTCAATATAAGGAGTGTTTGTATTATAGAATTTTTAATTATATAGCATGTCAGATTTAGCCATTCGATGTAAACAAAATCCATTATTATCTCCAATAGATTTAAAGCCCAGTAATCAGAATATGATTATTACATGTTTATTAAATCCTGGTGTATTTGAATTTAAAGGTAAAACAGGATTACTTGTGCGGGTTGCAGAGCGTACAATTCAGAAAGAAGAAATGCTTTCGGTACCCGTTTACAATTATCAAGGCTTCGTCGAAATTCTGGATTTTAATTTGAATGACCCCAAACTGAATGCGTCCGATGCAAGAGTTATTTCATACGATGGAAAGGATTATTTAACAACTATTTCGCATTTGAGGTTACTTTTTAGTGAAGATGGTGTAAACTTTAAAGAAGACAGAGACTATCCCTCCATTTTTGGAGAAGGAGAATATGAATCCTATGGTATAGAAGATTGCCGGGTTGCCAAAATCGAGGATATTTATCACTTAACCTATACCATGGTTTCGGCCAATGGGGTGGGGGTTGGTTTAAGAACCACAAAAGATTGGAAAACCTTTGAAAAGAAAGGCATGATTTTTTGTCCCCACAATAAGGATTGTGCTCTTTTTGAAGAAAAAATCAATGGCAAATATTATGCACTTCATAGACCCAGTAGTCCGCAATTAGGCGGAAATTATATATGGCTTGCAGATTCGCCAGATGGTATTCATTGGGGCAACCATAAGTGTATTGCAAAAACGCGGGATGGTAAGTTTGACAGTAAGCGATTGGGAGCAGGGGCAGCCCCCATTAAAACCGACAAAGGCTGGTTAGAAATTTACCATGGAGCCACAGAAGAACATAGGTACTGTTTGGGTGCTATTTTATTGGACTTAGAGAATCCTTCAAAAGTCATTGCTCGGTCTGAAGCACCTATTATGGAACCTGTAGCAGTCTATGAACAAACAGGTTTTTTTGGAAATGTTGTTTTCACCAATGGCCATATTGTGGACGGAGATACCATCAAAATGTATTATGGGGCATCCGATGAACATGTATGTTTAGCAAACTTTTCAATTGAAGACATATTAAAATCACTCGAATAATCATAGTATTAAGCATTAAAAAAATATCGTAATAATGATAATATTAAAGTATTTCCCAAAAAATATTTAAAATAGAGATTGCGTGATGGAAGAAGTAAATATTTTACCTTTTGATGGGGAGGCCTATTACTATGGCAAAATGCTCAGTAATAAGAGCGCTATAAATTATTTTAATAGACTAATGCACACTATCCCATGGGAACATGATAAAATATCTATGTTTGGAAAATTGATAATTACCAAAAGAAAAGTAGCTTGGTACGGAGATAAACCATTTGGATATACTTATTCAAAAACCACAAAATATGCACTCCCGTGGACACTTGAGCTATTGGATTTAAAGAAATTGATTGAGAGAAAAACGGGCGAAACATTTAACTCCTGTCTCCTAAACCTCTATCATAATGGTGAGGAAGGTATGGGTTGGCATAGTGACAATGAAAAAGATTTAATAAAGAACGCGTCTATTGGTTCATTAAGTTTAGGGGCTGAAAGAATGTTTTCGTTCAAACATAAAAAAACAAAAAAATTGGTTTCTCTTTATCTGGAAAATGGGAGTTTATTACTTATGAAAGGGACGACACAAACTAACTGGTTACATCGTTTACCATCTACAAAAAATGTGAATGCTCCCAGAATAAATTTAACATTTAGGAATATGATTGAAGATATTTAATTTTAGTTTATTTCGCTATCTAACAAGATAATACATTCCTCTGCATATTTTTTATGGAGGCCATTAATTATTCGGGTGGTATCATAATTGTTTGATTGAGGGTTAAGAAAACCAAGAATGTCATTCTCATTGTTTATGGTTTCGCATTTATCAATAAACCCATAGCCTTGATAAATACCGTTAATTGTATAAATAAAGGCATCCTCATTACCATTTCTCCCTTTTAGTTTAAATATTTTTCTCGATTTTCTATTTTTCCATTCATCAAATGCGAGATTAAACCTCCTATTATAACCATCAATGCTTTCTGTTCCAGCGCATACACATGGAAGATTGTGTTTAGTAACTTTGGAACATGGTCCCAAAACTGTTTCAAGACTGCATAGTTTTCGGCATAAATTGTAAGAGAGGCAGAAATTATTTAAAGATTCTTTTACAGAAATCCTATTAAAATATTTTTCGGATACATTATCCTTAAAATCTTTACGGGTTATTTTAACGCTATAAATTCCTTTTGCTGTTTCACCTCTAACAATAATAAATGGGGAGGCATCTAAAAGTTGTTGGGTATTGTAAATAGGTTTTAATTTTTTAATCCTTGCGGATTCCATAAGTTG
This sequence comes from Mariniflexile gromovii, assembly GCF_017814435.1. Lineage (GTDB taxonomy): Bacteria > Bacteroidota > Bacteroidia > Flavobacteriales > Flavobacteriaceae > Mariniflexile > Mariniflexile gromovii. The sequence continues at coordinate 302,800 of NZ_JAGJCB010000003.1, forward strand.
GGCTATCAAATCGGTACCACTATATTCCACAACAATGTCATGTATTTGTGAATAATCTATATTATTAAATCTTTTACCGTTTGAAAAATGATTTTGTAAACGTTTCCGAATATTCTTTGCTTTACCTACATATATCACTTCATTTCTCTCATTTAAAAAGTAATATATACCAGGCTGCATCTTGAATTTGGATAAATTCGGTATTAATAAGTTGTTGTGTGATGCCTTATCTTCTTTTGATTTAATAAGTTTTTGTGAATAATAATTTTGCATACAATTAATATACTTAATCCCATAAGCACGACTATCTATGTTATGTGGTAATGAGGTACTGTAAATAGTTTCAATACTGGCTACATCTAAATTATTACAAAGTATGATTGGCTTAATATCAAAATTATATCCAATTACAATAAACTGGGATTTTAATAAGTTAAATTGTTCAGCATGCGAAAAAACCAATTGCTTATTTATAAAAATATCCAAGAGTTCATCAGCAATATCAAAAAATAGGGGATAGTTTAAAAGTTCCCTTCTATCTAGCTCATGTTCCAAAAATTTAGCTTTAGGAATTACTGCTTCAGATCTAAATGAAAATTCAGTAATATCATCTAAATCCATGCCATGGCCAATAAAAATCCTAAAAGGAATTTTAGTTTTACTATTTATTTTAATGGTTTGTATGTAAATAAATTTCATCATCACAAAAATAATGAAACTCTTATTTTCTTAATTGTTAAATGTTGGATTGGAATTTATGGCTCTTTGTGAAGTTGCTGTGCGTTTTAACCAATTTTGAATTCATCAAAAATTGTTATAATAAAGGGTTTAGTTTTTTTGATTGTTATTTTAAGCTTAGGAGAGACGGCAAAGAATATAAGCTTTAATAAGTACAAATTTAAAAAGGGGTAAATCCATATAAATTTACCCGTTTACTTTAATAGTTTCTCATTTTATCTTTACGCTTACTCAATTGTCGCTCCAGTTCATTTATAGATTCTGATATGGAATCAGGAAAGTTATTATGGCTTGCCTCGGCGAATAATCGAGGACCAGGAAGACTCAATCTGATATTACAAATTTTACCCGTTTCGTCTGAGCTTGTGTTTTCTTCTTTAAAAAATACATCAGCTCTAATAACCATATCGTATTTTAAATTGAGTTTTTCCAATTTTTCTTTGGCCATATTTTCTAAATGCTCGCTAGAGGACACATCGTGGTATTCAAATATTACTTGCATACAATTTCAGTTTTTATGTTATTTATTACAATTAACCATCCAGCCGATACCAAATTTATCAGAGCATCTTCCAAAATAACCCCATTCTCTTTCTCGGAAATTGTGGTGAATTTGGCCTCCTTCTGAAAGTTGGTCAAATATTTGTTTTGCTTCACTTTCAGAACTTAAATCTACACTCATGTGAATTTGATTTCCATGGTTAATAGGTGTATCTGGCGATGCATCATATGCCATAATGTGGATGCCTTTACCTTTAAGTTCGGCATGCTGCCATTTTTGACGGTAATTTGATGGTACATCTATTTTTCTATCTTCATATGTTTGAAGATTCTTAATTTCAGCGTTAAAAATTTCACTATAAAATTTAAGTGCTTCTTGGCAATTGCCTTTAAAGGCTAAATATGCTTGTACATTCATAACTATTTGTTTTTTACGAATGTATATTACTTAAGCAATTAAGCTTGACTCAATAACTTTAACTTTTGTCTCTAATACGTGAAATCTAATTTCTAATAAGTATATTCATGTGAACAATTAAGGTTTGTCAAAAAAAAATTGAAAATGTAGGCAGGTTAAAATTTATATATGGTATTTTTTTGATAACACTTGATTTCAACTAACAATTTTTCAAAGTTGTTGGTTATCCCTCTTTTAAACGATTTCGAAGCATGTATAGAACTCCTATTTCTTCTTTAGATAGACTCTCTACATTTTTGAGCAATTTATTAATCTCTTTTTCAAAGTAATTAAGGGTTCTCCCATTTACATACTCATCTATAATTCTTGGATCTATATAAGAAGTTTTGGCCACTGCTGGTGTGTTGCCTAATTTTTCTGAAACTTTATTAATGGCAGTTTTTATATTTTTATCTAATAATTTTTGTTCTTCTTTTGAAACCACACCTAATTCATCTAATGCTATTGCAGCAATCATGGTGCCAGCCCAAGTTCTAAAATCTTTTGCAGAGAATTCTTCGCCCATAACTTCTCGGATATAATCGTTTAAGTCATCACTTTTAACATCGACTATATTATCGTTCTCGTCGAGATATTTAAAAATTTCGTAACCAGGCATGTTATCTATTTCTTGAACTATTTTAGCAAGTTTTTTGTCTACTATATGTTTTTCCTGCTCTTGGTTAGATTTTCCATTGTATTTAAAGATAATTTCATTTCCCTCAATAGTAAGATGTTTGTGGCGAATGGTAGTTAATCCATACGTAGAATTTTCCTTTGAATAACTTTCACTTCCAGGTCTGAAAAAAGCTGTTTCCAATAGTTTAAGCATAGTTGCCATCACTTTATTTCGATTCAACTTTCGTTGTCTTAAATGTTGTCCAGTGACACGTCGCATATGTTCTAATTGGTCGGCAAATTCTATTATACGATCAAATTTTTTAGAATTTTGTTTTTCTATATATTTAGGATTGTAGATATATTGTTTTCGACCTTTATCGTCCCTACCTGTAACAAGTAAATCTGCTTTTTGGTTTTCTTCAATTTCCACATCCGTCCAAGCAGGTGGAATAACAAGCGAATTAATCCAATCACGAATGTTTTTATCTTTTATTGTTTTCCTTTTTTGATCCCGATAGGTAAAACCTTTACCATGTTTTTTTCTGTAATACATTTTTATAAATTTAAAATGCTTTCAACATAAATTTATTACTCATTAGAGATTCTATAAAATTAATATTTCATATTAGCCGTTGTTTTATATTCATTTCTAATCATTACATACAATCGGTTTTCATGATACTAAATTTATTGTTGTTTGATAGACAAATCATTTATTACTATGAATTTAAGTTTAGTTATTATTATAAACCTACGATATTGAATATATTCAATGTTACTCTTTTGATTTTATTTTTAACCTAATTAATATTTTTACTTTTATCATAGCATTTTGCTATTTCTATATTTGATGATTAAAACTAGGTGGCATATTTAAAGAGGAGGCAAGTTTGTTTTAAGTATTATTAGAGAGTGTAAATTATTGCAGAGCAGAAAAGAGTATGAAGTTGTATGCATATTATTTTATGCGAAGTCATAGCCATTTTATTTTTCGTTCTATAGAACCCCGATCTTTCTGGTTTGTTAAGAGATTTCAAGAGTCATACCGCTAAAAAATGATAGAAACCATACAGAACAATCCACAAGAGAGTAGAAAGGAGTATTTACTTTGGTTTTTTGAACGTGCAGAAAAAAGGATGCCACAACATCAATATATCAATTTTGGCAACATCATAATAAGCCCATTGAACTATGGAGTGAAGACGTTATAAAACAAAAAATAGATTACATACACAACAATCCAGTAGAAAGTGGATTTGTGATAAACCATACAGATTGGAAATATGGTAGTGCAAGAAATTATCAAGATGATAACACTATTTTAACTATAGATAATATAGGTTGATTTGCTTTTGAAGCACTCGTTGTAAACGAGTGCTAATATTAGAAGTTTGTTTTGCATACTCATAAAATTTCTTTAATACTAATCTTAAAAGGTTCGACATTTTTTTCTGTCCCCGCTACAGGCAAAATCAAGACTTTCAAGAAATTGAAAGGTTTTTTTATTTTAATGAGTAATATATTCTTTTATTGAATTACAGGGTATATAATGATTTTAAATAAAAAAGTACTTATAGCTAAGATCTACAGCGAAATGAACTGATGATTTATTCTATAATTTCCCCTTTTTCCTCAGCTACAGTCTTTCCCCAATTGGCAATAGCCATCAATACAGGTGCTAAACTTTCACCAAAAGGTGTTAAGGCGTATTCCACTTTTAAAGGCGGCTTTTTGGTATAAACGCGTCTGGTTATTAAACCATCTTGTTCTAATTGTTTTAATTGTAAGCTTAAGGTACGTTCGGTAATGGTAGAAATTAATTTGTTTAATTCATTATAGCGTTTTTTGCCATCTACTAAATAAATTAATATTACGCTTTTCCATTTACCACCTATTAATTCCATGGCAATACTTGTTGAACATGAAAATAATTTATCATTATACTTTATAAGTCTTTTTTTGTGTTCTATTTCCATAAGTAACCCATTAAATATTTGCAAATTTACAATACTATAATTAATAATACAACTATACTTTTTATAGCTTATTTTTTATGTTTTAAATATATGATTATCAGTATTTTAAATAATTTTATTGATACGGTCATTTTTGACCGTTATTGTGAGATACATAAACTATCTATACTTTTGTCACTATACTTTTGATAGTATAATTATAAAAATGAATTATAAATAATAAGATTAATAAAAATGAGTACACAAACCATTTCAAAAAAAGAGATTATCAACGCGTTTCAATTTAGACATGCAACCAAAGAATTCGATGCTACTAAAAAAATATCAGAAGACAATATTAATTTTATCCTTCAAACAGCAAACCTTTCACCAAGTTCATTCGGTTTTGAACCATGGCATTTTATTGTTGTTCAGGATAAAGACTTGCGCGAACTATTAAAACCAGTAGCTTGGGGTGCACCTTTGAAATTAGATACAGCGAGTCATTTTATATTAGGCTTAAGTATGAAAGCTTCCATGACCAAATGGGATTCAGACTATATTATGTCTATGATGAAAGACGTAAAGCAATTTCCCGAAGATGTTATTGAAATGTATTCTAAATTTTACAGAGAATTTCAAGAGCGGGATTTTGATTTAGATACCGATAAAAAATTATTCGATTGGGCATCCAAACAAACCTATATTGCTTTAGGAAATATGATGACTTCGGCAGCGCTAATTGGTATTGATAGTTGCCCGATTGAAGGCTTTCATCAAGAGAATGCAGAAGCCTTATTAAGAGAGGAATTCGGAGTAGATACCGATAAATATGGTTTATCATATATGGCTGCTTTTGGATATAGAAAAGATGAGCCAGCACATGGCAAATCAAGACGTAATTTTGAAGATATTGTGACTTGGAAGTAATCACAAGTTTGTTTCAAAAAGAAAAAGACACTTAAATAAGTGTCTTTTTCTTTTTGAAAACTATTTTCAATCCGAATAGTTTAAATTTGTATAAATGAATAGAAATATGCAAAACGAGATACCAAATATTGTTTTTAATTCCCAAAAAGCAAATAATAGCGGTATTGAAATTATTACTATTGAAAGTCTTTATGAACGTAAAAGTAACGTAGGTCATAACTCAGAAAAAGCGCATCAAGTGGCTTTTAATATGATTGTTTTTTACACCGCAGGTGTGAGTAGGCATTTGGTGGATTTTGTTTGGCATGACGTTAAAAAGAATACCATTGTACATATTTCTAAAGAGCAAATTCATGCTTTTCAGTTTAATGATGGTTTAAAAGGGTTCATCTTATTATTTACGGATGACTATCTAAAGAAACAAATCAACGCGCTTCCTAAAAATGAAATAATAAGATTATTTAATGCCCATTTGTTTTCTCCAATTATTCAAGTGCCTCCAGATTCTAACGTGGAACATTATTTTAGACTGTTTTATGATGAATATTCTAATATCAAAGAAGATTACAACCAAGAAAACACCTATGGCGCTTTACATTCTATCATCTTTTCAAAACTAGAACGTTTAAAGCAGTACCAAACGGTTCATTTAAAGCGTACCGACAAGTTAAATACGTTTTTAAATTTCAAATCACTGTTAGAAGGTAATTATACCAAAAGTAGGAATGCCGATTTTTACGCACAATCCTTAAACATTACCTACAAACATCTTAACACTATTTGCAAAAACATTGTGAACACTACTGCAAAAGAGTTTATAGACGCTTTTATCGTGCTAGAAGCGAAACGTCTACTTATCAATTCTGAAATAAAAAGCACAGAATTGGCTTATACTTTAGGTTTTGAAGAACCTACGAATTTTGTAAAATACTTCAAAAAACATACAGGATTAACCCCTAATGCGTTTAAAAAAGACTACAAATAGCTTTTAAGGTTCGATATTAACCATTTTTGTATCAACATTTATCTTTAGCAAACTTGCTTTCTGCTATAATTTTGTCCTCATAAATAATAACACTTATGAAACAAACATTTTTAGCATTATCACTAGTTGTTTTATTAGGATCATGCAAATCAGCAAAACAAGACATTTCTAAAAACACAATTAAAAAAGAAACAAACATGGAAACAGCAGTAAAATTATCAAACAAAGACAAAGTAGTAGCCTTATTAAATAGTTTTAATACCGGCGACCCAACACCAATTTCTTATATCAATCCTAACAAATACATTCAGCACAATTTAGCAGTAGCAGATGGGTTGCAAGGATTTGGCGAGGTGATGCATCACGCTCCTGAAGGTGGTTTTAAAGCCAAAGTCATTCGCGCTTTTGAAGATGGCGATTATGTATTTACTCATACCGAATATGACTTTTTCGGACCAAAAGCAGGTTTTGATGTTTTTCGTTTTGAAGATGGGAAAATCGTTGAGCATTGGGATAATTTAATGGATATTCAAAAACCAAATCCGAGTGGTAGAACACAATTTGATGGAGCAACAGAGATTACCGATTTAGACAAAACAGAAGCCAACAAAAAAACGGTAAAAGAATTTTTAGAGAAGGTAGTAATTAACCACGAAATGGATAAACTTACTACCTACATAAACCCAGCTAAATATTTACAACACAACCCTGCAATTGCAGATGGATTGGAAGGTTTTGGAGCTGCCATGAAATATTTTGCCGAAAACGGCTTGGTTATGGAATTCACTAAAATTCATAAAGTATTAGGACAAGGAAATTTTGTGTTAACCCTTAGTGAAGGGAAGTTTGGTAAAGGAGACCACACGGCTTTCTACGATTTATTTAGACTTGAAAATGGTCAAATAGTTGAACATTGGGATATTATTACTACCATTCCGTCAAAAGCTGAATGGAAAAACGAAAACGGAAAGTTCTAATTAGGTATTGATTAACTGTATGAAGGTATTTCATTATAGTATTGGAATACCTTATTTGTTAAAATTTAAAGTATGATTCCCACACAACAAGAGCGCATAGCAGCAACTTTAGCTGAACTTTACACAGATGCTAAAAGCGATTATTTTACAATGATGAAGGGTTTTGCGAAAAGTATATTTAGATCTATAGAACCATCTGATTTTAAGGATGTCTATCTTTCTATTTCCAAAGAACAAGGAGCAGATTTAGTACAGCTTATAAAGGAAAACAATCTTAAAAGCATAGTGGAATTCGGAACTTCTTTTGGAATATCTACGCTATTTTTGGCAAAAGGTATTATAGAAACTAAAGGCAAAATAATTACCACAGAGTTGATTGAATCGAAAGCTCAAAGAGCCATTGAAAACTTTAAAAAGGCAGGTGTAAATGACTTAATAGAACTTAGAATTGGAGATGCCGTTGAAACCTTAAAAAATCATAACGAACCCATAGATTTATTGTTGCTAGATGGTTGGAAGGATTTGTATTTATCAATCTTTCAAATGTTAGAGCCTAATTTTCATGCCAACACTTTTATTTATGTAGATAATGCTGAAATGGCAGAAACCCAGCTGTTTTTAAAGGAAATAAGTAAAAATAGCAGCTATCAATTGCAGCCTAAATTTGGCGGAAAGGTAGTATTGATTACTACTATTAAAATATAAGAATAGGATTATAGACACAAAAAAAATATAGATTAAGAATAACTAAAATCCAATAGAATGAAAAAAATTAAAAATCAGATACTAGACATCCATCTCGGTAAAATAAAACAGTATAACTTAAATATAAGAAACACCATGCTTATATTGGGAATTGTTTTTTTTCAGGCCTGTATTAATTCTCCTGAAAAAAAGAGTTCACAAGGACAAGAGCATCCGAACATTACCAAACTTAAAGCCCAATCAGCTGAATTTAAGCCTGATATTATTAAGCTAAATGAAAATGTGTATGTGGCTGTAGGTTATGATGGATCAAACGCTTCGATGGTTATTGGGGAAGAAGGAGTTGTTATTGTTGATGCACTCCGTGCTTTAGGTGCAGCAGAGAAAGTGGCGGACGAATTTCGTAAAATAACCAATAAACCTGTAAAGGCAATCATTTACACACACGGTCATTTAGACCATACAGGAGGAACATCTGCCTTTACGGGAAATGATACAGATGTTAACATAATTGCGAGAGCAGGATTTAAAGATGAACTAGAAGAGAATTCACCGGTTGAGCCTATCTTGAAACAACGTAACATACGACAATTTGGAAGGGATTTGCCAGCTAGTGAGGTTATAAACAGGGGAGTGGCACCTGGTATTACTCCAACGGACAGGGCAGGAAAAGGATATATTGCACCTAATCTAACATTTCAAGACTCCATAATCTTAAACCTAGCGGGTCTAGATGTTGAACTCCATGCCGCTGATGGGGAAACAAATGATGAACTCTTTGTATGGATTCCCAGTTTAAAAACCCTATTTACAGGAGATAATTATTATAAATCATTCCCTAACCTTTATGCAATTAGGGGTTCGCAATATAGAGATGTTAAATCATGGGGGGAGTCCATACAGAAAATGAGTGCACTGCCGATAGAATATCTTGTGCCTGGACATACACAACCATTAACTGGAAAATCAGTTATTTATAAGAATCTAAAAAACTATTCTACTGCAATTTTAAGTGTTTACCAGCAAACAATTGATGCCATGAACATGGGATATACGCTGCAACAAACGGTTGATAGTGTTAAGTTGCCAGATTCATTAATAGATCAACCAAACTTGCAAGAATTTTATGGGTCTGTTCCTTGGGGAGTACGTTCAGTGTTTCTCCACTATGTAGGTTGGTTTGATGGAAATCCAACAAATCTTTATCCACTTTCTTCAGTACAAGAGGCAAACAAAATTATTGAACTAGCAGGAGGAGACAAAAAGATGTTTAAGGAACTAAACAAGGCTTTAAAAGAAGGTCATTATCAGTGGGGACTGCAATTAGCAGACTATTTACTTCAAACAGATTACGAAAAAACAAAAGTCATTGAAATTAAAATAAATCTGTTAAGAGCGTTGGCAGCTCAACAAGTAAACGCCCCGGCAAGGAACTACTATCTTTCATATTCCTACGAGTTGGAGAATAAAAATAAAAAATAATAAAAAACATAATTATGAGTCAAGTATCCATCTGTCCAACCTGTGGCAGCAAATCAAAAACAAAAGAAAAAAACGGAGTAATCTTTTATCAAGCGCTTCAAGATGAAGAAGTTTTGAAAAAAGTATCTCAACTTAAAAATGCTATGGAGAAATTTAAAATGAAAGCAGAGGCATTAGAGAAGGAATTGTTGACCTTAAAAGCAAAATAAATCTTTTATAACGCGAATCAACGTTTAATGGTAAATCAATTATTAAACTTTAAGTGTAGAATCCCTAATTATTAGATTGGTTTTTATTTCAATAGTTTTGTTCATTAAAACTTCATTAGGTGCGTTAATTTCTTCTATTAAATAGTGTACTGCAGTTTTGCCAATCCGGTTTCCGGGTTGGTCTATAGTGGTTAGTTGTGGTTCTATTATGGTTGAGTTTGCGTTATTGCTAAAGCCAACAACTGCAATTTCTTCAGGAATTTTTACATTGAATTTTTTTAAAGCTTTTATAGCTCCTATAGCTGCGGTATCGGTTATGGCAAAAATGGCATCAGGTCGTTCTTTTAGGCTCAACAGTATATTGGTTAATCTTTTTCCTTGGTCTAAGTTTATGTCTTCACAACTTTGAATTATTTTCTCATCGACTTCAATATTATGGTCTTTTAGGGCTTTTAAATAGCCAGCAAATCGTTTTTCAGAATTATATGAAAATTCAAATTCTTTAATAATGGCTATGCGTTTTTTACCTATGTTTATAAGGTGTTCTACTGCATTGTAGGCTGCTTCTTCATCATTAATAACTACTTGTGTACAAGGGATTTTGCTGGAAACTTTATCGAATAATATAATAGGTATTTTATGGAGTGTCTTTAACACACCTTGCACATCTTTAGTTAGTTTTGAAAGTGAAAGCAATACACCATCAACCCCAAATTGTATCATAGTATTTAACATTTCCGTTTGTTTTTCCACATCATTGTTTGATTCGGAAATAATAACTTTATAGCCTCGGGAAGCGGCTTCTTCTAGAACCCCTCTAATAATAGTGGTTGTGTAATGATGCGTAATACTTGATACCACAACTCCTATAATGTTTGATCTATGATGTCTAAATCCTTTTGCAAATACATTGGGTACATAATTTAATTCCGTGGCCAGTTTTTTTACTTTTTCCTTTGTTGGTTGGCTAATATCAGGATGGTCGCTTAAAGCTCTGGATACTGTTGAAATTGAGACACCTAAGTTTTCTGCCATCTTTTTAAGTGTGGTTATGTCTTTTTTCATAAAAAATGATAAATTAAAAAAATTGCAAACGTTTCCGCAAACGTTTGTTTACAAATATGGCACTTTTTTAGCTAAATTTATGTTAAGTTATTATTTAATTAGCCGTAAAATTAACTAATTCTAAATATTATGAAAAAATTTGTTTTAACGTTTACATGTTTGTTTAGCATTTTTGCAATGTTTGCGCAAACTGAAATTACGGGTACTGTAAAAGACAATTCCGGTGTTCCAGTACCTGGTGCTAATGTTTTTATTGTAGGAACAACATCGGGTACAACCACAGACTTTGATGGAAACTTCAATTTTATATCTAATGAAAGTGGTGTACAAAAAATTCAAGTATCTTATTTAGGTTACAGTACTTACCAAAAAGCTATAACTCTTAATGGAGAAAAAATTACATTAAAAGTAGTTTTGATAGAAGGAGGGAATACTTTGGATGAAGTGGTTTTAACAGCAACATCTTCAACGCGTTCTCAAAAAGAAACACCACTTTCTATTACATCATTTGGCGCTAATGAATTATCAAAAACCAATACTAGTAGTCAAGCAGATATTTTGGTAAGTGTGCCTGGTATTACTGCCGAAGGTGGAGGTGGCGAGGTTGCATCAAATATTTTTGTAAGAGGTTTGCCGTCAGGTGGTCAATATCAATTTAACCCGTTACAAATAGATGGGATGCCTGTTTTAAGTACGTTTGGTTTAAACTCGTCTGCACATGATGTTTATTTTAGAAATGATTTAGGAATTAAAAGCTTAGAGTTTGTTCGTGGAGGTTCTTCCATATTATATGGTGTTGGTTCGGTAGCCGGTATTATTAATTACACGAGTGTTACGGGAACTTCAAACCCAAAAAACATTATTAGAACAGAGGTTGCATCAAACTCAAGATATAAAGGTGAATTTTTAACAAGTGGCCCTTTAGGAGGAGAAAATTCGAATACGTTTTATGCCCTGTCTGGATTTTATAGATACGATGATGGCCCTATAAAAACAGGTTTGCCAACTGAAGGGTTTCAATTACGAGGTAATATAAAACAAGTTACAAAAAATGGCTCAATAACATTATCTGGTCAATTTATAGATGATAATGTACAGTTCTTTTTACCTTATCCATTAAAAGGAGGTTCTAGAGACCGTCCAAACGGGAATGATGGAGAAACTATTTATACCTTGCAAACAGCCGCAGCTTCTGATATATCTTATAGAACGCCAGATGGTATTTACAGTTCGCCTATTGAAGATGGTGTAGCAACTAAAGGTGGCTATTTCTTAACTAATTTTAAACATAATTTCTCTGAAGATTTAAAATTAGATGCAAAATTAAGATATTCAAAATATAAACATCAGTTTAACCTATTCTTAGATGGTAGTGGTGTTTCGGGTGCTAAAGCTGTAGAAACGCAAGCTGAGTATTTGGCGGCAAGAGGCTTGTCTTCAGGTAGTTTTACGTCGCTTAACGGCCAGCCCTTAGCTTCTAATGCTTTGTTATTCGAAAATAGAATTTTAGATAGAAGTAGACCCCTACAGGAATTGGTTGCAGATATAAAAATGACAAAAACCGCAAATCAACACACACTTACCTTCGGAACATTCATGTCTAGGTCTGAGGCAGGCGATTTTAATGTAGTTACAAATTATTTGAGTGAATATAATAACAATCCAGATTTAGTGGAACTATCAGGGTATTCAATAAATGGTGTAACCAATAGGGGAACCAGCTATGGTAACAAAAACATTAGCAGTAATAAAATTGCTTTATTCTTTACCGATGAGATTAAATTGGACCGTTGGAATTTGGATTTTGGTGTGCGTTATGAAAGAGCATCTGGAGACATAGAAAGTGAAGGGTCTGAGTCATATTTAGTTGATGATACAGGTATTGCTAATTTAGATAATGTGATGTGGGGTAATGGTACTTGGACTAGAGGACATGTATCAGCTGATGATTTTGCAGTAGCACTTGCGGCGCTTTATAAAGTGAACGATAACTTAAGTGCATACGGAAACTTTTCTAGAGGTTATTTCTTTCCAGAGCTTAGAAGTGTAAAGTTTGATGGTTTGGGCAATCCAAACAAGTATAGTAGTGAGAAAATTGTTCAAGGTGAGTTGGGTATAAAGTATGGTCAAGGTAATTTCTCTGGTACTGCCGCGCTCTATGGCGTTACACTTAACGATCGTAGAAATGTAACTTTCGTTAATGCGCCAGGTGGTGGATTTGTTGAGGAAGTAGATATTCAGAATACTAAAACTTTTGGTATAGAAACTACTTGGAACTGGAAATTTGCTGAAAATTATGCTTTTTCAGGATCTTTTTCCGTTCAAGATCATGAAATCACAAAATCTGATTCCAATCCTGGTTTTGAAGGCAATGAGTTGGGAAGACAGCCTAAAGTATTGGGAACTTTTGGTTTGGATTATGACAATTCAGCGTTTGATGGAAACTTTGTTTACAACTATACAGGAAAAAAATTCACAAACGATTCTAATAGTATCCAACTAGACGCTATAGGTATCGCTAACGTAAACTTTGGGTACACATTCCCAGTTGGTGAAGATGGAGAATCGTTACGATTAGGAGCGCAGGTATATAATTTATTTAATTCTGAAGGTATCACTGAAGGGTCTCCAAGACTTAACAATAGCCAAACTGAAGAAGAATATTTTGTAGGGCGCCCTATATTACCAACACGTGTGTTCTTTAACGCAACATTTAATTTTTAAGATTGTTTAATTGGTTTAGTTTAATGGCTCATCACTTATTATTGAGTGTAGGTGATGGGTTTTTTATAAAAATAAGATGAAAGATTTACAGAATAAAGCTATAGAAGTTCTAAACAATAACTGGAAAAATGGTTTTAGTGTGCCATGTGCCAATTTATATCCATTCCAATGGTTTTGGGATTCCGGATTTATAGCCATAGGTTTTTCACATGTTGATATGGCAAAAGCAGAAAAAGAAGTTGAGACTTTATTGGATTCTCAATGGGATAATGGGTTTATACCTCACATAATATTTCATACTGAAACCGATTCATATTTTCCAGGACCAGATTTCCATCGTTCCGATTTAAGTCCACAGTCTTCAAAAAAATACAAATCCACAGGCATGACGCAACCCCCAGTTACTGGATTTGTTTTGCGAGAATTATTTAGGATAAGTAAAGATAAAATAGAGACATTAAAATTTATAGGAGGCGTTATTGATAAGGTGTATTTTAACCATGAATACTTCTATAATAATAGAGATCCTAAAAATGAAGGGCTTGTGTATATTTACCATAACTGGGAATCTGGCACTGATAATTCTCCAATTTGGGATGATATTTGGGCAACTATGAATCCGCCAGAATATAATTTTGAAAGACGTGACACCACGCATGTTGATGCGTCACAACGTCCATCAAAAAGAGAGTACGATCATTATTTACACATTATTGATATTGCCAAAGAACACAATTATAGTGATAAAAAAATCGCGGAATTGTCACCGTTTTTAGTGCAAGATCCACTTTTTAATACCATGCTTATAAAATCCAATCAAAGTTTGATAGATTTATACAAACTAATTGGGAATAACGAAGACAAAATTAAACAACTTCAAAAGTGGCTAGATAAAGCTATTAAAAACTTCAATTCGAAATTATTTGATAAGGAGTTGGGTGTTTACGTTCATTACGATTTAAGAAACGAAAAACCATTACGATTCATTTCATCATCATCATTTTCACCCCTGTTTGCCGAAATTCCTAATAAAGAACAAGCGGCATCATTGGTAAGTGTTATGATGGAAAAATTTGGAAACGATAATCAATACTTATGTGCATCCTTCGATCCTACCAGTGAACGTTTCAATCCTAAAAAATATTGGAGAGGCCCTGTTTGGGTAAATTTAAATTGGATTCTATATTATGGATTGAAAAATTACGGATACAATGATATTGCAAATCGTGTAAAAAAAGACACGATTGAAATTATTGAAAAAGCCGGTTTCTATGAGTATTTCGATTCCAGAAAAGAAGAATATAAAAACGGTAATATCGGGTACGGTGGTAATAATTTTTCTTGGAGTGCAGCTTTATTGATTGATATGTTGCAAGACAACTAATTAACTAAAACTAAACATTATGAATTGGCTAGACTATAGTATCGTTATTCTTTACATTGCTTTCTTTTTAGGAATGGGGTTTTTCTTTAAAGAAAACAAAGATTCTAAAGATTATTTTTTAGGTGGAAAAAGCATGAGTTGGTTTCCGTTAAGCCTTTCTACTATGGCTACACAATTATCGGCAATCAGCTTTATTTCGGCACCGGCATTTGTCGGACTTAAATTGGGCGGTGGGATGAAATGGCTCACCTTCGAGTTTGCTGTTCCGTTAGCGATGATTTTTATCATGATTGTCATCATTCCACCTTTATTTAAATCGGGTGTAGTAAGTATTTATGAGTTTGTTGAAAAACGTTTTAGCGTATCTACGCGTCTGGTTTTAAGTATCGTATTTCAAATAAGTCGAGCACTGGCAACAGGTGTTATGGTATATGCCATCGCCATTATTTTACAAGCTGTTCTAGATATCGACTTTGTTTATACCATTTTAATTATTTCAGTAATTACTATTGTTTATTCTTGGCAAGGCGGTATGAAAGCAGTTGTTTGGGGTGATGCTATTCAAATGATTATTCTGTTCGCAGGATTGATTATTTGCTTGTATTATGGTTGGAATTTGTTACAAGAAAATGGGGGTCTGCCAAACGGTTTCGACCCAGAACGGTTACAGGTTATAAACTATAATTTAGGAATAGGTGAAGGCAATGAATACGGCATATTGCCTATGCTATTGGGAGGCTTGTTTTTATATGCTTCTTATTATGGGTGCGACCAAACTCAAGCCCAAAGACTATTATCGGCTAAAAATGAAAAAACCATAAAACAACTATTGTTAGCAAATGGATTGCTTCGTTTTCCTGTGGTTTTGGTTTATTGTACTATGGGGCTGGTTATTGGAGGATTGGTATCTGTTGCGCCAGATTTTTTTAATGAAATAGCGTTAACCACCCAAAAGTATTTCCCTGAGGAGTATGCAAAAACAGGTATGAAAGTAGATCTAATGCTACCTGTTTTCATCATAAAGTATTTACCCCATGGACTTATTGGAATTTTAATGGTTGGAATTTTATCAGCAGCCATGTCCTCATTAAGCTCTACGGTAAATTCATTATCTGCAGTAACGGTTGAAGACTTTTTTAATAGAGGAAAAGTAAAGTTAACCAACAAAAAATATATGCTTATTTCTAAAGCGTCGGTTGTATTTTGGGGTGTAGTTTGTATAGCCAGTGCGTTTCTTTTTGGTGGGAGTAAAAGTGCGGTTATAGAAATTATAAATGCAGTTAGTTCTGTGTTTTATGGCCCTGTATTGGTAACCTTCGTTCTTGCGTTTTTTTTCAAAAAAGGTTAATCATGTTGGTATGAATGCGGGTATTATTTCAGCAGTAGTTGTTAACCTTGTATTATCTAAAACCATGCAACAGGTGTTTCGTGTAGATTTAGGGATTCATGTTTTTTGGATTTGGTTAAATGTAACTGGTGTCGTTATTTCATTAGTAGTGGCATATGCAGTAAGTGCCTTTACTAAACACGTTGAGGTGAAAGCAATTTCAAATTTCAACGTAAAAATTAAAAAAGAAGATTTCATGATAAAAGAGGTTTATATTTTATTGGCTTTTTTTATAGGTATATTGGTGTTCAGTTATTTTATACCAGTTATTTTCGGATAAATAATTTAATCAATTAATTAATTATGAAAATTGTTCTCGCCCCTGATAAATTTAAAGGCTCCTTAACAGGGTTGCAATTTTGTAATGCTGTAGAAGAAGGTATTAAGGAAGTTTTTCCAAAAGTGGAAATTGTTAAAATGCCATTGGCTGATGGTGGGGATGGTACTATTGATATTCTTGAATATCATTTAAAGGGAAAGCGTGTTACCGTAAAAGTAAACGACCCACTTTTTAGGGACATTGAAGCGTCTTACCTGTATATGAAATCCATACAAACGGCATTTATTGAAATGGCGGAAGCTTCTGGTATGTACCTGCTAAAAAAAGAAGAACAGAATTGTTATAATACTACAACTTTGGGTACAGGAGAACTTATTTTAGATGCCATCAATAAGGGTGCTAAAACCATTATTTTAGGAATTGGTGGTAGCGCCACCAACGATTGTGGTATGGGTATGGCAACGGCTTTGGGCTATAAATTTGAAGACGAACATGGTAAGGAGTTGCTGCCAATTGGGAAAAACTTATCAAAAGTAAAGTTGATACATAGTAGTGGTGTTGTAGAAGCTTTAAAATCGATTGAATTTAAAGTTGCTTGCGATGTTACAAATCCATTATTCGGAAAAAATGGGGCGGCCTATGTTTATGGGCCGCAAAAAGGAGCATCGGATGATGAAATTGAACAATTGGATAAAGGCTTAAAAAACATGGAAGCCATTTTTAAAAAACAATTTAACATAGATATTCAAAATATAAAAGGAGCTGGTGCTGCAGGTGGTATGGGAGCGGGAACTTTTGTGTTTTTAAATGCCGAATTGAAATCGGGTATTGATTTGGTGAAAGATTTAGTAGATTTTGATACTAAAATTAAAGGAGCCGATTGGGTTGTTACAGGTGAAGGGAAACTTGATTCGCAAACGCTATCTGGAAAAACTATTGATGGTGTTGTGAAGTCAGCAAAAAAACAGAACATTCCTGTAGCTGCTCTTTGCGGGAGTAATTCACTGTCTAAAGCTAAAGCAGAAAAATTTGGTATTTCCTATACGGATTCAGTAATAGAGAATGCAAAATCATTAGATGATGCTATGGAAAATGGTTATACTTATTTGAAAAATATTTCAAAATATTTCATAATGAAAATATAGAAATGGCACCTAGGTACAATTAGGTTTAATAGGCATATTTAAATTTGTTTAAAATAAAATATGTAAACTAAGGACCTACCTTATTTAAACAAATTAAAATTATATTGTTGAGATTTAGTGTCGTGAGATAGGGGTGTTAGTGATTCTAAAAGATTTAGGCTGTTCATTTGGAGATTACAAAACCTAAACAAGATTAAGCCAGGAATTTAGGAAATTTAACGAATTCAATACTTCTATAGAAAAGTATTACGCACCTTTAAAAATTAACAACTTTATCCAAAGCATCATCAGCATCTTTATGCATAAAGTTAGCTTGATATCTAATTGTAGTAGTAACTGAGGAATGTCTATATAATTTTTGAAGCATTTGGATGAGTATTCTGAAAACCGAAGAAGCGCTTAAAATAAATATAATAAGAGCCATAAACTATCTATTGGGCAAAGAAAGATTCATAGGTAGAGATAAACCCTAAAAAACAGTTTTAAATGAATGCTGAAGAATTTATTGAAACTTTAAAGATAATTGGTCAAGATTATTCAGAAGGAATTCCGAAAAGGGAGCTGTTTTCTTTAGCAAAAACGTATCAGCAAATTCCAGTATTTGAAGTTATAAAATTACTTAAAGATGAAAATGACGATCATCGACTTGGGGCCGTTTCTATATTAGATTGGAAGGCTCGAAATAAAAAGACTACAGCAGAAGAAAGGGAAGCAATATACAAAGCCTATATGGATAATCATGAATGGATTGATAATTGGGGAATGGTAGATAGGGCGGCCCCTTTTGTGGTTGGACGGTATTTGTACCATAAGGACCGAAAACCATCGTATGATTTAGCAAGGTCCAAAAATCCAATGGAGCGAAGAACGGCAATGGTTAGTACTTACTATTTTATCAGAAAAAATGACGTAGAAGATACATTCAAAATTGCAGAAATTCTCGTGAACGACGTAGATGAATATGTTCAAAAAGCCGTAGGAAGTTGGGTAAGGGAAGCGGGTAAACGTTATGAAGAAAAACTAATAACTTTCCTAAATAAATACGCTTCTAAAATGCCAAGAATAATGCTGCGTTATGCCATAGAGAAACTTGATAAAAAAACAAGAGAACATTACTTGAATTTAAAACAGTAAGTAAACTATCAATACAAAAAGTATGTAAATTAGAGATACAAATGGAAAAAGTTGATAAGTATTTAGAAAAGATTAAAAATTGGAAAGAAGAATCAAAGTTGTTAAGAAGCATCTGTTTGG
Organism: Mariniflexile gromovii; assembly: GCF_017814435.1. GTDB lineage: Bacteria > Bacteroidota > Bacteroidia > Flavobacteriales > Flavobacteriaceae > Mariniflexile > Mariniflexile gromovii. Next base: position 321,599 of record NZ_JAGJCB010000003.1, read on the forward strand.
AATGTGGATTGACCGAAGATTTTAAATGGATGCATCCTTGTTACACCTATAAAGGCGACAATGTTGTTCTTATTCATGGTTTTAAAGAATATTGCGCCTTACTTTTTCATAAAGGTGTTTTATTAAAAGATACTAATGGAATTCTAATTCAACAAACAGAAAATGTGCAATCGGCACGCCAGATCCGATTTAAAAGTTTGCATGAAATAACAGAGTTAAAACCCATTATTAAAACTTATATTTTTGAAGCTATTGAAGTTGAAAAGGCAGGTTTGGAGGTGAAAATGAAAAAGACTTCAGAATATGAAAAACCCCAAGAATTGCTTAATACCTTTGATAAAGACCCAAAATTCAAAACAGCATTTAATGAATTGACACCTGGCAGACAAAGAGGCTATTTATTATACTTTTCTCAAGCCAAACAATCTAAAACGCGTCAATCAAGAATTGATAATTCAATACCTAATATAATCGCAGGCAAGGGTTTAAATGATTAATCTTGCTATGTTTATGGTCGCAAAATAAAAAAACCGACGTATATGATGGTTTTTTTTTATGTTGACTTTATTGAAATACTCTCCTGTTTCGCTCCATGTATATTTTCCATGCTAATTTATACATTCTTTTTTTTAATTGTACAATGTTGTTGACCTCTCGTTTATTTTTATAAACATCAACAGTAATACTGCCATTATATTTAGAAAAAGCTTCTATTTGAGTCTTTCTCCAAAAGGTTCAGGGTCAATATAGTAATGTCCTCTACAAGTCTCAAACTTAATTTATATAAATAACTAAAAATTGAAACACCAATAAATTTGGTATATGCAATTGGGAATTGGAAGTTTTAGTTCATGAATTTTTTTTGACATCAATGTTGCCAGTTTTTTAAGAAAATCACAGTAAAATATATTTTATAAACGTATAAAATACATTTTATGTAATTTTTTTTCATCTGAAAAACCCTTGTTTTCATTGGTAATTACAAACACTTAGAGGTTAATATAGCATATAAATTAAAAAATAAATTTGGTTTTATGGATTAAATTATATTACATTTGAAAAATAAACGTCTAAAGTACGTTTATAATTTCAACAACTAAACTATTTTAAAATATGAAACCACAATTAAATCATTTAAAAGATAAAATTAATCTGGATTTATCAAAAAGCATCAAACAAAACCTGTTTGGATTTAGTAACTTAACATCAGGTTTATTGTCAATAAGTTTGTTCTTTTGTTTGAGTGCTGCTTTTGCTCAACAAAATATTGAGGAAGATGATTATAAAGCATTTTCTGCCGGAGCTCATATAAAAAACATGCATTTATGGCATGGATTTGTTGTACACCCAGGCGCTATGATAGCAACCAACTTAGAGTTTAATTCGCGAAACAAGAAATTTACTTTTGGTGTATGGGGTGGTGCAAGTTTAACAACCGTTGATGTTGTAAATAAAAATACAAATGAGCCTGTAAGTGCACATTATCAAGAGTTTTCTATTTATACAAAATATCGTTTTTCAGATAAGTTTTTTATTGAAGCTGTTACACATAACAACTACACAGGTGTTGAAGAACGTGGTGATATGTTACACTATTGGAGTTACGATAAAACTCAAGGGTATAATTTTGTTGATGTTAACTTTGGTTATAATATCACCCCTAACACCTTATTGTATTTAGCAACTATAGTTGGTGGTGGCTCTGGAGATTACGAAGTGCAAGAAGATGGTTCTTTGAAAGATTCTTGGACGCACTACTTTGAAGTAAGTAGTAAAGTTTGGGAGAAGGGAGATTCTAATTTAACTCTTTTCGCAGGAGGAGCTTGGTCGTTCGCAACAGATAAAACCTTTTATACGCAAGGGGCAGGAAATGTAATAAACGTTGGTGCTACGTATAGCAAAAATGTTAAATTAGGTAATTATAATTTACCTATTGGTGTAACCGCCATGTGGAACCCCGAAAAAGAGAAAACCGTTCTTCAGGTTGATTTTAAAATTTTCTAGAAGAAAACTAAATACCATTTAAAACTAAATATTAACATAATCTAAAAACCATTAATAATGAAAACATTAAATAAGAAAACAGGTTTAGCAAAATTTTTAAAGCCTTTATTGGCACTAGTATTAATTTTTAATTTATCTAGTTGTGTAGATCAAAATAATTCTACAAAAGCAAATGTAAATTCTGAAGCAGAAACAGGAGAAAAAATTGAAAGCGCTATCGATCTTACAGGTAAAAAAATAGGATACTGTACACCATCTTTAAACGCGCCTTATTACCAGGCTTTATTACAAAGCATTCAAGCAAACGTAGAGAAAAACGGTATGGAGTTTTTATCGGCCGATGGGCAAGATGATATCAATAAGCAAGTTGCTGCTGTTGAAGATTTAATTACCAAAGGTGTAGATGTCTTGTTGTTAAACCCTAAAGATCCAGACGCCTTAGTTGGTGTAACCAAAGCGGCAAAAGCTGCTGGAATTCCAGTGTTTATTATAGATAGTTCTATAAGCCCTGAAGCAGATTACGTAACTACTATTCAATCTAACAATTTGGCAAATGGCGAGTTAGCAGGTGAGTGGCTTGTTAAAAAAATGGGTAATACCAAAATGAACATTGCTTTGTTAAGTGGTAATGCAGGGAACCCTGTTGGTAAAACACGTAAACAAGGTTTGCTACAAGGTATTACTGAAGAGCAGTTAAGAACCCAAGGAAAGATTGATTTAAATGTAAAAACGCAGGCCTACACCGATTGGTCGTATGCAGGTGGTTTAAAAGCCATGGAAGATATATTAGTAGCCCACCCAGATATTAATGTAGTTATTACGGAGTCAGATGTTTGTGTATTAGGCGCTATTAAGGCAATCGCACAAGCTGGGAAAACGGATGACATTCTAATTGTTGCCGGTGCCGATGGTCAAAAAGAAGCCATTAAATACATTATGGAAACAGATTTTTATGGATGTACAGCTATGAATAGTCCTGTGCAAATTGGTAAAAATGCTGTGCAGTATGCAATTCAATACATGAATGGAAAGACAGATTTCCCTAAAACGTCATACACAGCCCCCTTATTGATTACAAAGGAAAACGCTGCAAAGTATTACAATCCTAAAGCATTATTTTAACCATTAAAATTAATTGATATGCAAAACTTAGAACAGGAATACCGGGTAGAAATGACGGGAATATCAAAAAGTTTTGGTGTTGTTTCAGTACTCGAAAATGTAAATTTAAAGGTGAAACCAGGAGAAATCCATGCCTTACTTGGTGAAAACGGTGCTGGAAAATCTACATTGGTTAAAATCCTTAATGGTGTTCACCAAAAGGATAGCGGTAAAATAACCTTAAATGGTGTAGAGATAAACCCAAAAAATACCCACGACGGACAAGTTCTAGGTATTAGTGTTGTGTATCAAGAATTATCATTAGTGAACGATTTATCGGTTGCAGAAAATATTTATTTGCACAAACTGGGTGCAAGCAAGTTCTGGATGAATTGGAAACAACTCACAAACGATGCGCAAGAATTAATCGATTCTTTAGGTTTTAAAATTAATGCTTCGGCAAAAGTTAGAAGCTTAAGCATTGTTCAAAAACAAGTTGTTGAAATTGCAAAAGCCTTATCAGAAGACACTAAGGTTTTGGTTTTGGATGAGCCAACTACTGTTTTTGATCCAACCGATACCCAGAAACTATTTGATAATCTTTTTAAATTGAAAGCAAAGGGCGTTTCTATTATTTATATCTCCCACCATTTAGATGAAATTTTTAAAATAGCCGATTCGGTTACCGTGCTTAGAGACGGGGTTGATACCGGATCTATGGATGTGGCAGATACTGATACTGATGGGGTTATTCGATTAATGATTGGGAGGGAGTTAAAAGATTTATACCCGGTACGCCAAAACAAAATAGGTGAAGTGCCTGTTTTTGAAGTTAAAAACTTAACGGCACGAGATACCATAGTTCATGACGTGGCTTTTTCGGTACGCCCAGGTGAAGTACTTGGTGTTGCAGGTTTAGGGGGTAGCGGCAGAACGGAAATGGCCAAACTTATTTTTGGTGCCCATAAAAAGAAATCAGGAACCATGCTTTTAGATGGTAAGGAGATAAAAACCAATACGCCAGTATGTGCCGTTAAACATAAAATAGGTTTTGTGTCTGAAGACAGAAAAGAAGAAGGCGTTTTTTTACCACTGTCCATTAGACGGAATATTAGTGTTACCGATTTTAGTCCTATTTCTGATAAATATGGATTTATAAAAGTTGACAATGAGTATAAAAAGGTTTTGGAATTAATTGAAAAATTAAATATTAAAACACCAAGTTCAGAGATTGTTGTTAATAATCTAAGTGGTGGTAACCAGCAAAAAGTAGCCTTGGCTAAGTGGTTGAGTATTGATAGTAAAGTCATTTTTATAGACGAGCCAACTAGAGGGGTAGATGTGGGAGCCAAGATAGAAATTTATAACCTTATTAATGCTGTGGCCCAAAAAGGGGTTGGCGTTGTGGTTATTTCTTCAGATATGCCCGAAATAATGGGTATTGCAGACCGAATTTTGGTGATGCATAAAGGAACATTTTACGGTGAATTATCCAAAGAAGAATTTTCCGAAGAAAACATTTTACGCTACTCTATTGGGAAGCCACTTAAACAACAACAATTAAATTAAAAAAATAAAATCATGGCATTAACATTAAAACAACAATTAAGTACTCCAGCAGGTATACTTCAGTTTATTGTAAAACACAATACAATAATAATATTTTTATTGTTGGTAATATTTTCAGCACTTATTTCAGATGTGTTTTTCACTTCTGTAAATCTTTCAAATTTATTAAAACAAGTATCTGGTATTGGTATTATAAGTATCGGTATGTTACTTGTAATTCTAACCGGAGGCATCGATTTATCGGTGGGCTCTATGGTAGCCTTACTAGCCGTTACTTTTGCAATTTTGGTAAACATTTTTGTTTTGCCAGTAGCCATTCTAATAACTTTAGTAATAGGTTTTGCTCTAGGAAGTATTTCGGGCTATCTCGTTGCATACCAAAAAATGGCGCCCTTTGTGGCAACATTGGCATTAATGACCATTGCTAGAGGTTTAGGGTTTATCTATTCTAAAGGGTCGCCTATTACTTTTAAAACGCCTGGCGGAGAGTTCATGTCCAACTTTGCAAATAATTCAACTTTAGGAATTCCTAATATCGCTATTGTATTTTTCATTATCGTGATTATGGCTATAGTTATGTTGCGTTATAATGTATTTGGCAGATTAATTATTGCTATTGGTAGTAATGAACACGCTTCTCGATTATCAGGAATAAAAGTAAATAAGTACAAATTTTTAGTTTATGCCATATCTGGCGCTTTAGCAGCTACAGCAGCAATAATTGTGGCGTCTAGAACAAATTTAGGGTCGCCAAACATGGGTATGGCATGGGAGTTAGATGCCATTGCTGCCGTGGTAATTGGTGGAGCAAGTTTAAATGGAGGAAAAGGAACGGCCATTAATACATTAATGGGGGTTTTAATTTTAGGTTTAATAGGAAATATTTTAAACCTCCTAAATGTACCATCATATCCACAGCAAGTGGTAAAAGGTGCCATCATCATTTTTGCCGTATTACTTCAAAGGTTTGAAACCAAATAAAAAAAATTAAAATGACAGATTATAAATTAAATAACTTGAATCTTTCTAAGTTAGAAAAACAGGTTTCAATACCAAAATATAACAGATCCAATATAAAAACGGGCATTGTACATGTTGGGATAGGTGGATTTCATAGAGCGCATCAAGCGTATTATACAGATAAATTATTATCGGATGAATCCATAAAAGATTGGGGTATATGTGGAGTGGCATTATTGGATTTTGATACAAAAATTTACAATGTTTTAAAAGAGCAAGATGGACTTTATACTTTAGTTGTTAAAGAATTAGATGGAACGCTTACCAAAAGCATCATAGGAGCTATAACAGAGTACATGTTTGCACCAGAGAATCCAATGCAAGTCATAGAAAAAATGGCGAGTCCAGAGGTGAAAATCATATCACTAACCATCACCGAAGGCGGATATAATTATAATGAAGCAACGAAAACCTTCAACTTTGAAAATCCATTAATTCAGCACGATTTAAAAAATCCGCAGGCACCAAAAACTATTTTTGGTTATTTAACCCAAGCTTTTAAATTAAGAAAAGAACGCGGGTTATTGGGGTGTACCGTGCAGTCTTGCGATAATGTTCAAGGTAATGGGCATGTGGCAAAAGAAATGATTTTAAGCTATGTGAAAGCTGTGGAACCAGAATTGGTATCTTGGATTGAAGCGAATGTGTCCTTTCCAAACAGTATGGTAGACAGGATTACACCGGCAACATCGCCTTCAGACATTACAGGTTTGTTAGAAACATCGGGTATTGATGATGTATGGCCAGTAGTGTGTGAACCATTTCATCAATGGGTTATTGAAGATGACTTTATAGCAGGAAGACCCGCTTGGGAAACTGTAGGTGCTCAATTTGTTAAGGACGTGGTGCCTTATGAAAAAATGAAACTAAGCTTATTGAACGCAGGACATTCTGTTTTAGGTATTTTAGGGGCTTTAATTGGGTATTCTACTATTGATGAAGCAGCGAACAATCCTGAAATATCAGCGTTTTTAAAATCCTTTATGGACAAAGAAGTGACCCCTATTTTAGGTAATTTAGAAGGTGTTAATTTAGAAAAGTACAAAGAATCTTTACTTCAAAGATTTGGGAATATTTATATAAAAGACCAAATTGATCGTATTTGTTCTGAAAGTTCTGCCAAATTTCCCATTTTCGTTTTGCCTACCGTAAATGCGCAGTTAAAACAAAACGGACCAATAGAATATGCGGCGTTTGTAGTTGCGGCTTGGGCAATTTACAGTTTAGGCGTTAATGAAACGGGTGATGAGTTGGTGGTAAAAGATGCCATGAAAACTATTTTAAATGAAAAGGCCATAGCTTCCAAAGAAAATCCGAAAGCCTTTTTGGAAATAGAATCTGTGTTCGGTAAAATTAAAGACTCGGCAGAATTTGTTGATATATATACAAATTCATATAACAATATTGTTGAGCATGGTGTAGAAAAGTGCGTTATGGAAATGTATAATAAGGATTAAAAAATAAACACATGAAAAACATAGTTTGTTTCGGAGAAGTTTTATGGGACGTTTTTCCAACCCATAAAAAAATAGGAGGTGCGCCTTTAAATGTTGCCATAAGATTACAGTCTTTTGAAAATAATGTTTCCATGATTAGTAGGATTGGTGCAGATAATAAAGGCAAAAAAATAGTTGAATTCATTAAAGAACAAGGTGTAAATACTGAAAATATCCAGGTAGATGCTGAATTAAAAACAGGAAAAGTAAAAGTGATGCTGAATCAAAAAGGTTCAGCGTCCTATGATATAAATTATCCAAGAGCATGGGATAATATGCAAGTAACCGATGGCGCTAAAAAAATAACGCAAACGGCAGATGTTTTTGTTTTTGGCAGTTTAATTGCACGCGATGATACTTCTAGAAATACATTGTATGAACTTTTAAAATTAGCGAAGTTTAAAATTTTTGACGTAAACCTTAGAGTGCCTTATTATACTATAGAGGTTTTAGGTCACTTAATGAATGAAGCCGATTTTATTAAATTTAATGATGACGAAATTTTTGAAATAGCCAAAAAGCTGGGTTCTGAAACACAATCTTTAGAACAAAACATTCTTTTTATGGCTAAAGAAACAAATACAAAAAATATTTGTGTTACCAAAGGGCGCCATGGAGCCATTTTGTATTACAACAATACCTTCTATTATAACAGTGGCTATCAAATACAAGTGGTAGATACGGTTGGGGCCGGCGATTCATTTTTGGCTTCATTAATAGATAAATTGTTAAAAGGCGCATCTCCTCAAGAAGCCATTAATTTTGCATGCGCTATTGGTGCGCTTGTAGCCAGTAGTGAAGGTGCAAATCCAGAAATAAAAAAAGAAGTTGTTGAGAAAATGATTAACTCTTAATTTTTTTTGATATTTATTAATAGCGAATTAAGGCTTTATGAGATTTTTCATAAAGATTTTTTTATTTGGTAAATTAAGTGTGCTTATTTAAAAAAATTAATGACACTCTCCTTTATGGAATGTTCTCTAATATAACTTAAGTACTCTGTATATTTTTTGGTAAAAACTTCGTTTGTATTCAAATCTTTAAAAATGGATTCAATTTCCAAAAATTTAATTGGGTTTTGGTGTGATAATGCCGCAGCTCTAATAAGTTTATTGCTTATAGAATCTATAATGTTATAAGAGTTATCCATGTCATCAACACCATCATTGTATTTGCACCAAGCTGCAACTACAAAGGCGGCCCTATCTATCGTTTTATCTTTTAATAATTGCTTTTTTACTGTTGGTAAAATAAATGCAGGAATTTTAGCTGAACTTTCCGTGCATATCCTTGAAAGACTATCGTTTATGTGTGGGTTTTTAAATCTGGTTATTAAAGTGGTTTTGTAATCTTCAATAGAAAGGTTTTTAACAGGAACAAGTGTAGGCATAACTTCTTCATCCATATAGCCTTTTAAAAAACCAATAAAATCTTCGTCGTTTGCTGCTTCATGTACTGTTTTATAGCCGTTCAAAGTGCCTAAAATCCCTAATATGGTATGGCCAGCATTAAGTAACTGGAGCTTCATGTTTTCGTAGGGTTCTATATTTTTAACAAATTGAACACCAACTTTTTCCCATTGTGGTCTTTCGTTCAAAAAGTTGTCTTCTATAATCCAACTGCTAAAAGAACCACAAATTACAGGCCACCTATCTTCTATTAAAAAATCTTGCTTTAAAGCATCTATATCTTGGGGCTGTGTTAATGGTGTTATTCTATCAACCATGCTATTGGGAAAGGTGGTGTTTTCAATTAACCATGGCAACAAATCAGGATCTACGTTGCTTACATAACTAAAAAAAGATTGCCGCATGGTGTCCCCATTGCTCTTAATATTGTCGCAAGATAGTATGGTGCAACCAGATACGCCTCTAAGTTTTCTAAGTTTAAAGGCTTGCGTTAAATACCCAAAAACAGTTTTTGGATAAAATGGGTTTTTAATATCTTCGGCTACGGCAGGATGGTTTTGGTCAAACTCACCCGTTATCTCATTTAAATGATAACCATCTTCCGCAATAGTTAGCGATATAATATGAATGTCCGGATTCGCCAATCGTTCAATAACGGCCATCGGGTTTTCGGGTCCAAAAAAATATTCAACAATAGAGCTTATAATTTTGGTTTGGTGCAATCCGTTTGGGTCTTTCGTAATTAAGGTGTAAAGCCCATCTTGGTCCTTTAGAACGTTGTATATTTTTCTATCCGAATCCAATAAATCAATGCCACAAATACCAAAGTTTAGTTCGTTATGTTTTTCAATCAATTCATGCATATAATATGCTTGATGTGCTCTGTGGAAATTGCTAACGCCAATATGTGCTATACTGGTTACTACTTGGTCTCTGTCAAACGATGGCGTTGTTACGTCTTTGTTTAAGACATCTACATTTTCCATGTTTAAGTATAGGGCGTTGGGCATTTTTTTGTATTAAAACGTTCGTAAATTTCCTTTAAAATTACATAAAAATCTAAAATAATCATTGAAAGTTTTCAGCTTTCATTGTATATTCACAGAGTAAAATTACAAATAGGTAATTTTCTTCAAACTTTTTTTATTACTAGTTTTTAATGGATTTTAGGAAGCGGGATAATGTATCTGTTGATTGTGTGATATTTGGTTTAGATTCATATGGTTTAAACATTCTATTGCGCAATAGAAAACTTAATATGTTTAATGATGATTTCCCTGTGATAGACGATTGGGTTATTGCTGGTGGCCCCGTAATTATTAGTAAAACATTAGGCGAAACTGCAGATTTAATTTTTAAAAGTATTACGGGACTTAATGCCTTTAATAGGATACAATTCCATACCTATGGCAATCCTTCCAGATTAAAATCTGAAAAAGATTTATTGTGGATTAGAAGTCAAGGCTTAAAAAGGCAAACCATGACCATTGCATACTATTACACACAACCTAAAGAAAGTATAGTGTTAAAAAATAGCGATTTTAAGTGGTTTCCATTAAAATCTTTACCAGATTTGGGTTTTGATCATAAAAGAATAATAAATGATGCCCATGAAGATTTGAAACAAAAAATTATGGTAGATCCAGTAATTTTTGATTTAATGCCTGTAAAATTTACATTAAACGAATTACAGTTAGCCTTTGAATCTATATTGGAAGTTGAATTGGACAATCGTAATTTTAGAAAAAAAGTACTAAATAAAGCATATATAGTACCTTTAAACCAAACAAAAAAAGGGTCGGCTAAAAAACCTTCTAAATTATACGTTTTTAGTCGTGACGTATATGATAAGGTAACCGAAACAGATTATATTATAAATATATAAATGTGTTTTGAATGTGAATTTTTATTGAAATAGACCTATTCAATAGGATAAACTCCAAATTTAAATAAAGTAAACAGTAGTTTAATGAAACTTCATTTATTAGATAGAAGCACCATAAACAGCAGCTCTTTTTCGGCAAAAAGACATAAAGAATCTTTTTTTTTAAAAACTTGGCATTACCACCCAGAGTTGGAACTGGTTTATGTTGAAAAAAGTTCTGGAACCCTTTTTATAGGTGATGGTATTGAAAAATTTGACAAAGGGGACCTTGTTTTAATTGGAAAAGATTTGCCCCATATGTGGTTAAACGACGAGATTTATTTTAGTAAAAATTCATCACTTAAGGCAAAAGCAATTACAGTGCATTTTAAAAAAGATTTTTTGGGAACTTCATTTTTTGAAACTCCAGAAATGTTTCATTTGCTTCAGCTTTTTAAGAGGTCTTGTAATGGCATTAAATTTGAAAATGTTGATGTTAAGTTGATTAAAAAAATAAAAAAAGTGCTGCATCTGGAAGGGTTTGAAAAAACCATAGCATTGCTTAAGGTATTATATGAATTAGCGAAACATAAACAATACAAAATACTATCTAGCGCTGGGTTTTTAGATTCTTTTCAGCAAACAGATAATAAAAAACTAGATAAAATTTACGAATATCTTTTTAAAAATTTCGCACAGCCTATTTCATTAAACGCTGTTGCAGATATCGCTAATATGAATGCGTCTGCTTTTAGTCGGTTTTTTAAAAAAATGCATAATAAAACATTTTCCAAATATTTAAATGAATTAAGAATTGGATATGCTTGCAAACTGCTCATTACCAATAAGTACAATGTGTCTCGTGTTTGTTATGAGTCTGGTTTCAATAATATTTCAAACTTCAACAGGCAGTTTAAAAATATTATGGATTTAACACCTTCGCAATATTTAGAAAAACACAAAGGGTTTTAAATGATTGCTGAAAATGTATCGAACTAGTAAAAAACAGATAGTTTATGCACACTGTTTTTAATGCTTAATAACCTGGTTGTATTCTAATTTTCTGCTCAAAATCCATCATTTATATAAATAAATAATATCTTAGTTGTGTTTTTAATATTAAATTATGTCTAAAATTGCGTGTTTTGGTGAGGTGTTATGGGATGTGCTTCCAACAAATAAAAAAATTGGAGGTGCTCCATTAAACGTGGCATTGCGTTTACAATCGCTGCAGAATGAAGTAACCATGATTAGTAGTGTTGGTAATGATGAACTTGGTAAAACACTGGTGGCGTATGTAGCTGAAAATGGTGTAAATACTAATTATATTCAACAGAGTAGTGCGTTTAAAACCGGTGTGGTAAATGTAACATTGAATGATAAAGGCTCTGCATCGTATGATATCAATTTTCCAAGTGCATGGGATTATATTTCCATAGATGAAAAAACCATAGATTTAGTTAAACAAGTTGATGCCTTTGTTTTTGGTAGTTTAGTGGGTAGAAATGAAACTTCAAAAGAAACACTGTATAATCTATTAGAGCATGCTAAGTATAAGGTTTTCGATTTAAATCTTCGTTCGCCACATTATACCAAGGACATTTTGATTTATTTGATGAACAATGCCGATTTTATAAAATTCAATGATGATGAACTTTACGAAGTGAGCAAATATTTAGGATCGAAATACAACTCTTTAGAACAAAACCTTCAATACATAGCAGAAAAAACAAACACAAAACATGTATGTGTAACCAAAGGCTCGCATGGCGCTGTGTTGTTGTATAATGGCAAACTATATTATAACAGTGGCTATTTAATTAAAGTTGTGGATACCGTAGGTGCTGGCGATTCTTTTTTGGCATCTTTAATTAGCCAACTTCTAAATAATGTCAATCCTCAAGAAGCTATAGATTTTGCATGCGCTGTGGGTGCTTTGGTAGCACAAAGTGAAGGTGCAAATCCTAAAATTACCATTTCAGAAATTGAGGCATTTATAAATCCTTAATTAAAAATAATCTTTGCATTCGTTAAAATTCATGTAATACTCCTTTATTGTGAGTTTAAATTTGCTATTTTTGGCATCAAATTAAATAAAATAAGAAAAATGAAAATAATTAAATTTTTAGGAGTTGTGTTAACAGCTTCAATTTTATCATCTTGTGGAGGAAAAGGAGCTTCTAATAAAGCTTTAAAAACTGAAATTGATTCTGTAAGTTATGCTATTGGTATGGATGTAGCTAAAAACGTGAAAACAAGCGTTTCTGAAATTGATAGCGAATTATTCATTCAAGGTTATATGAATGTACTTGATTCTACCAATATATTGCTTAAGCCAGAAGATGGTCAACAAATTTTATCCGCATATTTTCAAAAGAAACAAGCTGAAAATATGAAAAAACAGCAAGAAGAAGCTGAAAAAGGAAAAGCTGTTGGTGAAAAATTCTTAGAAGAAAATAAATCTAAAGATGGCATAAAAGTAACCGAAAGCGGTTTACAATATAAAGTTTTAAAAGAAGGAACAGGTGCTAAGCCAACTGCAGAATCTAAAGTAAAAGTACACTACCACGGAACATTAATTGATGGTACTGTGTTTGATAGTTCAGTAGAAAGAGGTGAGCCAACCGAGTTTGGTGTAGGACAAGTTATTAGAGGATGGACTGAAGGTTTACAACTTATGTCTGTAGGTTCTAAATACAAATTCTTCATCCCTCAAGATTTAGCTTACGGTGCTAGACAGGCAGGTGAAAAAATCAAGCCTTATTCTACATTAATTTTCGAAGTTGAATTATTGGAAATAGTTGAATAAGTAATAAAACTTACTCAAAACAGCAAAAACAGAAAGGAAACTTTCTGTTTTTTTTTACCCATAAATTTATTTAGATCGTAATTTACAATTCATAATTCGTAATTGAATTTATGGTTGTAAATTTGCAGTATCTTAAAAAAAACAACAATTATGAACCACAGAGCAGGTTTTGTAAATATAATAGGAAATCCTAATGTGGGTAAATCTACGTTAATGAATGCCTTTGTTGGTGAAAAATTGTCTATCATCACATCGAAAGCACAAACCACCCGTCATCGTATTTTAGGTATTGTAAATGGAGACGATTTTCAAATGGTTTTGTCTGATACCCCTGGTATTATAAAACCCGCTTACGAACTGCAAGAAAGTATGATGGGGTTTGTGAAGTCTGCTTTTGAAGATGCCGATGTATTGATATATATGGTTGAAATTGGTGAACAGGAATTGAAAGATGAAGCCTTTTTTAATAAAATAACCAATTCAAAAATACCGGTATTATTGCTTTTGAATAAGATTGATAAATCGAACCAAGAACAATTGGAAACCCAAGTACAGCTATGGGCAGAAAAAGTACCGAATGCTGAAATATTTCCTATTTCTGCCTTGGAAGGTTTCAATGTAAAAGAAGTATTTAATAGAATTATCGATTTGTTGCCCGAATCGCCAGCATTTTATCCAAAAGACCAATTAACCGATAAACCAGAACGTTTTTTTATAAACGAAACCATTCGTGAAAAAATCCTGCTTCATTATAAAAAGGAAATTCCATACGCCGTTGAAATAGAAACTGAAGAGTTTTTTGAAGAAGAGGAAATTATTAGAATACGTGCCGTTATTATGGTGGAGCGTGAAACCCAAAAAGGTATTATTATTGGCCATAAAGGAAGTGCATTAAAACGTGTGGGTGTTGAGGCAAGAAAAGATTTAGAGGCTTTTTTTGGAAAGCAAATCCATTTAGAGACTTATGTTAAAGTGAATAAAAACTGGAGAAGCAATCAACAACAGTTACGCCGATTTGGTTACAATAATTAGTGAATACTAATGATAACATATTGTTTATCTAACCATTAATTAAACTTGGTTTTTAATATTTGAACACGGTATTCTGCTAAGTTTAGTTTGAGTTAGTTTAGTTTAAAAGTCTTAATTGTACCCTCAATTAAGACTTTGTTTTTTCTAATACAGTATTCATAAAATTGTGGAGTTGTGCCATCTCGTTTTTACTGGATGCTTTTCCAATACTTCCTGCAAAGTAAAGGGCAAACCAAATAATTACCATAAGCAACATGATGCTTAACTGTATTGCAAAACTCAATTTTAACGACCAATTGGTATAGGTCCAAATGCCAAATGCTATAAATACTCCTGCAATAAAAAAATGCAAAAACATAAAGAAAGTCCAAACAGTTGGGTTGGGACCAAACAGCCCATGTAACATGCATGAGTTTTCATCAGTATAATTAATTTCAAGATGTAATTGTGGCGACCAAAAATGCTGTTTTTCTTTGGGGAATTTTATAAAAACATGGTCGTCTATACGATTGATAATAAATTCAGATTGTGTTTTTTTTGAGTCTTCAAATAATTGTAAAACCGTTTCATGGTGTTTGGGTATTTCTAACTTGAATCTGGGACGTAATGTAATAGTGTTGGTAGTTGGCATTTTGGGTGTCATTTTAATATCAGTAAATTACTAATTTTTCTTCAAAACGCTAAAAATTTAATAGTTAGCAAAAAAAGGCTGTTCATAGAGTATATTTCCTATTTTTGCAAAATATTTCAACAAACATAAAATAAATCAGTCAAGGCTGGTTTCAAAATAAATCATGAGTAATATCGTCGCAATAGTAGGTCGTCCAAACGTAGGGAAGTCAACATTTTTTAATCGCTTAATTCAACGTAGAGAGGCTATTGTTGATGCCGTAAGTGGTGTTACCAGAGATCGCCATTATGGTAAAAGTGATTGGAACGGAAAGGAGTTTTCGCTTATTGATACAGGTGGATACGTATTGGGTAGTGATGATGTTTTTGAGGCTGAAATAGATAAACAAGTTGAGTTGGCCATTGATGAAGCTGATGTGATCATTTTTATGGTTGATGTTGAAAGTGGCGTAACAGGCATGGATGAAGATGTTGCCAAATTACTTCGTAAAGTTACCAAACCGGTTTTTCTTGTAGTTAATAAAGTTGATAATGCCCAACGAGCCGAAGATGCAGTAGAGTTTTATTCATTAGGTTTAGGGGAATATTATACCGTGGCTAGTATTAACGGAAGTGGTACGGGCGATTTGTTGGATGCTTTAGTAGAGGTGTTGCCAGAAAAAGAAACCGTGGTTAATGAAGAATTACCTCGTTTTGCTGTTGTGGGTCGTCCAAATGCAGGAAAATCATCATTCATCAATGCTTTAATAGGTGAAGATAGATACATTGTAACCGACATTGCAGGTACTACTAGAGATGCTATTGATACGAAATACAATCGTTTTGGATTTGAATTTAACTTGGTTGATACGGCTGGAATCCGCAGAAAATCGAAGGTAAAAGAAGATTTGGAATTTTATTCTGTAATGCGCAGTGTACGTGCTATAGAACATAGCGATGTGTGTTTATTGGTTTTAGACGCTACCCGTGGGTTCGATGGTCAGGATCAAAACATATTTTGGTTGGCAGAGCGTAATAGAAAAGGGGTGGTTATTTTAGTAAACAAATGGGATTTGGTAGAAAAAGACCATAAAACAACTCTAGAATACGAAAAAGCCATTAGAAAGGAAATGGAACCTTTTACCGATGTGCCAATTATATTTATTTCTACATTATCTAAACAACGTATTTACAAAGCTATAGAAACGGCTGTTGAGGTTTATAACAACCGTACCAAAAAGATCAAAACAAGTGTGCTTAACGAGGTTATGTTGCCTATTATTGAAAGTTATCCACCGCCTGCAAACAAAGCAAAATATGTGAAAATAAAATACGTTATGCAGTTACCAACACCACAACCGCAGTTTGCTTTTTTCTGTAATTTACCGCAATACGTAAAAGAACCTTACAAGCGCTTTTTGGAAAATAAGCTTCGTGAAAAATTCGATTTTACTGGGGTTCCTGTTAGTGTTTATATGCGTAAGAAATAGTTTAGTTTTATCCATTCAAGTTAAAAAAGTAGAAAAATAGTTTCTAACCAGTTAGGGGTAATTGCTCATTTTTTTATATCAAATTCTAATTGGTTCACATGTTTATCAATTGTATAGAATACATTTGATTAAAACTTATATAAACCATGGGAAAACTATTTTTAATTTTATGGATATCTATGTTTTCTGCAACAATCCAAGCACAGAAAATCATAAATAATCCAGATTACATCAATACCAATATAAATGGTAGCGTCACTAAGGTAGAGTTAACAGATTCCGAAACTATTCTTCATTTTCATATTAAAGTTAGAATGGGAAGTTGGTTTTCAGTTCCTAATCAAACTTACATAGAGTCTTCGGTTGATGGTAAACGGCTATTTGTAGTTAAAGCTGATGGAACTACCTTACATCGCAAACACCATATGACAGATTCTGATGAGGTTAGATTCAAATTGTATTTTCCTCCATTACCGAAAGATGTTGAAACAATTAATTACGGCGAATCCAACAAGGATGGTAATTGGTTTATATATAAATTAGATGTCACTAAAGATGGGAAACGTTTTTTGAACACATCAAATACTAATAATCTCAATCCTTGGAAAATATCCATTGGGTCTTCCAATCCAGCAGCTTCTAGTAAAGATAGAGTTGTGGAAATGCTAGATTATAAAAGGGCTAACTATGTGAGTATTGGTGGTGAGTCCATACTTGCTAAAGATTTACCCAGTAATTTTTTTGGTAGCTGGTACGATAAATATGATACGTTAATTTTAATAGCAACTCCAGATTATATTGTTTCAGATTATAGAGTTCAATATTATCAGGATATAAAAAAAATAGGTGAGAATAAGTTCTTTATAAAATCGGCGAATAGAGGTTTTGAAATTTTAAGTTTAGATAAAGAAACCATGACCATTAGAACCGAAAGGCTAAGTACTTTAAAGAGGAAACCAAGTAGCAATCAGGTACCTAAGTTTTTAAAAGGCAATTGGTTGCATTGGGATAATAAAAAAGAAATTAAAGTAACCGATGATTACTTTTATAATAATGACCATGGAGATTTAGGTGTTTATGAAGTTAAATACCGTATCGACCAAGTTGTGGAGTCAGAGTCGGGTAATGTTATCTGGTTTGTACTGTATAATCAAGGTGATTATTATTTATACAGTGCCAGAAAATCAGAAGGTGAGTATGTTCTACAACCCAGAGGCTTTGCAAATGCTAGGTATAAAAAAGTTAAAAATTAAATCGAAATAATATTTAATTGAAATTAACAAGAGTCATTTTCTTTTTGTTATTTATTCCTTTTGCATCAACAGGTCAAGGGGTAAGTATGTTGCCATCAGAGCTTCCAAAAAACTTATTTGGAAGCTGGGTAGATAGCAAAAAGAATATAGTGCTTATTGTTTCAGAAAACTACATTGTTATTCAAAATGAATTGTACTTTTTCAATGAGATCGTGCAGGATAATGAAGTTGTAAATTTCACCTGTGTCCGTAATTTTGATGTAAAATACATAGGTATAACAAACTTTGGTACCTCTAACATTTCATTAGATGAAGGCTATAAAATATCTCAGCTAACCAAGGCAAAAGTCAGTAGCACAGATAAATTGCCTAAAACCCTACTAGGTAGTTGGTTTTATAATAAAGAGCAGGTGGAAATTTTAGAAGATGTTGTGCTTTATTCTGGGGGTTCTTATTTATTGGATTATGCCATTTCTACCAATAATGTCAATTATTATTTGGTGCTTTATAAGGAAGGCGAATATTACTTAGCATATAATTATATAAATGACGAAGGTCAATTTTTAAATACCCATTTTTTAAATAATAATGTTTTTAAGAAAGAATCCTTTTTTCATAAGCATTTTAAAGAATTTGTTTCTGTTGGTGTTTTGCTACTTTTTATTCTTGGATTTTGTTTGTTTAGATGGAAAATTGCTTTAACCAAAAAGAAAGAAGTTACCAAGCGCAAGTTTACGGAAATGCAGCTTAAAAGCATCCGTTCGCAAATGAACCCACATTTTTTGTTTAATGCCTTAAGTGCCATTCAAAATCTTATCAATAAAGGTGATAGTGAACGGGCAAATCATTATTTAACCGAGTTTTCGCAGCTCATGCGGCTTACTTTAGATAAAAGTGAAAAGGGCTTAGTGCCGTTATATGATGAAATAGAATCCATAAAAAAGTATTTGGAATTGGAGCGTTTACGTTTTTCATTTAATTATGAAATAATTTTAGACCCACAAATTAATACCAATGAAATAGAAATTCCTGCAATGCTTATTCAACCATTGGTCGAAAATGCTATTGTTCATGGCTTGAAAGAGAAAAATGGTGACAAAAAATTAACTATTAAATTTAAAACTGAAAAGCAAAATTTAATATGCCTAATTGCGGATAATGGTATAGGCATTGAAGCATCGGAAGCTAAAAAAAACACGCATCTAAAAAGAGAACCTTACGGACTTAAATTAGCAAAAGATCGTATACAATTAATTAATGAAAATTATAATACCAATGCCAAGGTTCATATAACAGATATTTCTAATAATAGTGATGAAACGGGTACGTTAGTAGAAATTTTCATGCCATTACAGTATTAAAATACAATCAGAAAACTATCTTTATAAGCGTAAAAAAATAGGGAATGGTAATAAAAAGTATCATAATTGATGATGAAGCACATAATCTAGAAAACCTAAAAGGGTTGCTGGAAAAAAACTGTACAAGTGTTCAGGTTGTTGCTATGTCAACTTCTGTTGAAGAAGGATTGAAAATGATTGCAAATTATCAACCCGATTTGGTTTTTTTAGATATAGAAATGCCACATAAAAACGGTTTCGATTTATTGGAAGCCATCGAAGATATTAATTTCGAGGTCATTTTTGTAACCGCATATAATCAATATATTCTCCAAGCCATAAAATCTTGTGCTTTAGATTATTTGATGAAACCTATTGCCATTCCAGAGTTGAAGGAATCCGTTTCTAAAGTATCAAAATTGGTTGAAAGGAAAAGAGAAAACTATAAGCTAAAGGCTTTAGTTGAAAACCTAAAAAATATAAATCAACCCCAAAAAATAGCCTTACCAACTACAGATGAACTTTATTTTGTGTCTATTGATGACATTGTACGGTGCAAGGGAGAAAACAATTATACCATGTTTTTTCTAGCTAATGGCAACTCTATATTAGTGTCTCGTACATTAAAAGAATGGGACGATTTGCTGTCATCGCATCAATTTATTAGAACCCATCAGTCGCACCTTATTAATAGCATTCATGTAAAATCTTATGTAAAAAAAGATGGCGGTTACATTTTAATGAACGATGGCAGTATGGTAAGCGTTTCTAAACATAAAAAAGAACAAACTTTAAATGCGTTAGCTTCTTTAAAATAGAATTCTAACAGAATAAAAAGTGTGAATTGTAAAATAAAAAAAATGAACCTTCAGAAAATAATCTTACTTGTTTTATTAATGAGCTTTATTAGCTGTTCAAAAAAGGATGGAATAACAATCCGCGGAAAAATTCATGGAAATTTTTCAATTACTGATGAAATTGAATATACTACACCAGTTAATGGAACTTGGTTTTACGGAGCAAAAAAAACGGTAGATTTAGATTCTTTAGGAAATTTTATAATTTCCTTGAAAACAGATGTAACTTCATTTATAACTTTATATATACCCAACAAAGCTTCGGCAATATTATTGGTGGAGCCAGATGAAAAATATGAAATTGATTTCTATTTGAATTCAAAAGACCAAAAAGTAAAAATAAAAGGAAAGAGCAGCGAAGCACTTACTCTATATAATTCATTTGCTCTTCCAGAATTTTATGTTCTTAGTAATTCTAACGAGCTGCTAAAAGACTCTCTTCTAGCTACCATATCATCAAAAATAACTACTTTAAAAAAGAAAGAAATATTACAATTCCAAAATTATTTCGAGAACCAAAATGTAACCAAAGATTTTTATGATTTGGCAGAATTGGATAGAAAATATTACTACTCAGCGTTAGAAACTAGTATTGCATTTATAAATTATAAAGGGGATTTCGATAGTAATGAAACTCAAAATGCTATTTGGAAAGGATTATTTGGGATATCTCTACCAACAGACTCCTTCGATATTCGCTCTCCTTGGTCATTTTCCTTAATAAGCAATTATATTGATTTTATTCAATCAAAGGATGAAATTGATGATTTTGATAAAATTCGAGAAATTTATGAACAAGGAAAAATTCATTCTTACAATATTAACAGAGCTAAAAAGTATTTGAAAGGAAAAGTATTGGAATATTATTATGCCACCTATATTTTAAGTAATAGTTATGAAAACAAAGACAATTCAAAGGAATTAATTACTCTATTTGAAAATTTCAAAAAGGAGTACCCTAATAGCAATTATACCAAACATTTGAAACCCCAAGTTCAACCAATTATTGATTTCCATAACAAGATTATGGAATCTACTAACAATAAAAAGATTTATTTAGTTGAAAATTATAAGAGCATTGACACTTTTGAGGAACTGATGAAAACCTTAGAGGGTCAAAAGGTACTAGTAGACATTTGGGGTACTTGGTGCAGCCCTTGTAAAAGAGAATTTCAGGAAAAAGATAAGTCGGTTGAATTCCTTAAGTCCAAAAAAATTACAACACTCTATATTTGTGAAGGAAAAACAGAAAAGAAAAGGTATGGAAAGAAATGATTGATTTTTATGATTTAGAAGGACGACATATACTTGCAAATGAAAAACTAATAGCGGACATAATAAATAAATTTGGCAATAATGGAGCATTTGCTTATCCGAGGTATTTACTTGTTGACGAGCAAGGAAATGTTGTAAATAAACAAGTAAGTTATCCATCGCAAATAGAGAAGTTGGAAAAAGAAATAAATGAAAACTATGCGTGGTAGTGTTTAAGCCAAAAGTAGCAAACATTAATAAGTTGGCTTCTTTAAAATAGAATTCTTGCAAAAAGAGACAAATTCCTAATTGAACAGGCTAAATATCTAATTGATGTCATGTAAGCTTATTTCTATGAGTTATATTTATTTCATATATCTAAATTATGAAAAAAATCATAGGGCTTTTTCTATTTGTATCTGTTTCGGGCTTTTCTCAAATTCTGGAACCCGTTAAATGGGCAACTTCAGTTGAAAAAATTTCCAGTTCAGAATATAATCTTGTTTTATTGCCCAAATAGAAGATACTTGGCATTTGTATTCTCAAAATGTTCCTAAAGACGGACCACTTCCTACGGTATTTTTGTTTGAAAGCCATTCTAATTATGAACTGATAGGTAAAATGTCCGAACCAAAAGGAAAAACAGTTTACGAATCCGTTTTTGAAATGGATACTAAATATTTTGAAAACAAAGCAGTTTTCAAACAGCGAATAAAAATAAAAAACAATACCACTTTTAAAATAAAAGGTGATATCGAATTTATGACTTGTAATAGTGAGAAATGTATTCAAGGATATGACAATTTCGAAATAAAAATATAATTTAAATTCATCAATCAAAAAACGAACAATCATCATGAAAAAATACCAACTTATATTGTTAATGGCTTTTATTTGTAGCTATGCATTCGCTCAAAAAACAATTAAAAATCCAGAACACAGTTTCAGTTCATTTCCAGGTAAAATAACTAGTGTTGAGTTGATAGATACCGCTACGGTAGTACATTTTCATATTAAAATGACTAAGGGTAGCAAATTTTCCATTCCCAAAAAAACCTATATTCAAGATTTAAGTGGGGAAGAAAAGTTATTTGTTACAAAAGCTGATGGAATAAAACTAAATAAATGGGAGGTAATGCCTGATACAGGTGGAATTTTTTACCATCTCTTTTTTCCTAAATTAGATAAAAAGGCAACCGTTATAGATTATGGAGAGGCAAATGAAGGTGGAAGTTGGGGTATTTATGGAATTCAGTTGGTTGAAAATGACAGTGAAACTAAAGTTGATTTTATTCCAGAAAACATTAAAAAATGGCTTGATTCAGAATTAACAAAAACTAAAAAACAACCTATTAAAGATTATAATTCTGATACTTTTTTTAATAGGAACTCGGGTCGTTTAGTGGGGTATATAAAACATTATTCACCACGTTTTGGCTTTAAAACTGGCATTATTTATACCGGTAATGACATCACCAGAGAAGATTATCCTGTAGTGGTTCCTATAGATGAAAATGGGCGTTTTGAAGTGGAGGTGCCTATGTTGTCTCCAAAATTTTCTTATTTAAGTTTTAACAAAAAGGTTATAAAGTTTTATTTAGAGCCAGAACAAACATTGGGCATTGTGGTAGGTAGCGATGTTGAATATTTGGGTGGTTTAGCAAAAATTAATGAAGACTTAGTAGGTTTTGAATCAGGAAAGTATGATTATAAAAAATTTAGAGAAAAACTTAAAGAGCAATCTCCTGAAACATTTAAAGAAGAGGAAACACTTCAGTATAAAAATAATTTAGAAACGTTATCAACCTATTTTGAAAATAATACAATCACTGAAAAGGCAAAAGTTCTGTTGAAAAACGAAATTTCTTTGGAATACGCAAATCATTTATTTGATTTTGTTATGAGTAGAACTTATGAGGCTAGAAGAGATAGCATCAATGAGGTTTTAAAAATACCGGTTAAAGATGAATATTATGATTTTTTACAAGAAATGGATTTGAACGACAAAAGTCTTTTAGTTTTAGAAAGGTTTTCAACGTTTGTAAATAGGTTTGAATTTAGCGACCCTATAAATATTTATCCAAAAATAAAGCCATCTAGTTTTAAGCCAGAAAAGACATTTTTAGAATATTTAGATGAAGAAAAAATCGATATTTCTGATAGTGAAAAAGAGTTAATAAAGAACTATGAAACTAAAAAAATCAAGTCTGCTGAAGTTTATATGAAATACATGGAAGCGCTTAGTGAACATCGTAAAAGTGATTTAAAAGCCTATAGTGATAAATATATTAAGCCTCATTATGAAACAATTTCTAAAAAAGAGATGTCTAAAGAAATAGCCATGGAAAAATGGCAATTAAGGGATTCTGTGGTGAAAAACACCTACCATTTAGATAAAAACCTTGTATACGATTTGGTGAAAATTAGAGCTTTGGATTTTGATATTAAAAGAAGTGATAGTGAAAACGCCCACGCCTATTGGGAAACCTTAAAAAAAGATATAGACCATTCATTTTTAAAAGAAGAAGGTGAACGTATGGTAAATAAGGCATTTCCTATTCAATCAATCAAACAAAATGGTTTAGAAGACAACACAAAGAAGATGGTAAATATGGATGTTGCAACTACCACTACAAAATTGCCTTTAGGTAAAGCAACGGATGTTTTTAAGGGGATTATCGATTCACATAAAGGAAAAATATTGTTTGTAGATTTTTGGGCAACATCATGTGCACCGTGCGTGGGAGGTATAAAACGTATGAATGGAACAAGAAAAAAATACGAAAACAATCCAGATTTTGACTTTGTTTTTATTACAGACGAGCGTTCTTCTCCTTTAAAAACATACAATGATTTTGTGGAGGAACAAGACCTTAAAAATATTTACAGACTATCGCTGGATGATTATAATTATTTACGACAATTATTCAAATTTAATGGCATTCCCAGATATGTGGTTTTAGACAAAAAAGGAGATGTTATTAATGAGAATTTCCCAATGCATAATTTTGATTATTTGTTAGACGGTATTTTGGAAAAATATAAATAGAAGTTGTGAGGGAATTTATATTTATTGTTAAATAGGTATTCAAAAGCTTCTTAGAAAAAAATATGGATATTTGATATTATTGGTGTTAAAGCTGGAAACCTACTTCCATTTGGTCATTATAGAATCCAAAGCATTATTTATGCCTTCATAATAGTTTCCGTTTTTAAACTGTGGGACTATGGTGTTTTCTATAATTGTTTTGCACATGTAATCTGTAATAATCTTTTCAGTGCTATAACCTGTTGCAATTGCTATTTGCCTGTCGTATTTAGAGATAAGTATCAGAAGTCCGTTGTCTTTTTCTTTTTTACCAACACTTAAATCCTCGGCAATTTTTGTGGCATGATATAAAGCAGTTTCATCATTTGGAATGGAATCGATAGTGTACACACATATTTCATTAGTTGAAAATTGCTCAAAATCTATAATTTTTTTAGACAAAGAATCGGTTTCAGTTTTAGAAAATATTTGGGCATAATCTTGAACTACAGATTGGTTTGTTTCTGAAAATTCTTCGGTTTTTGTTTTACAAGAAATTATAACTAAAGAAACTATAAGTATGTAAAGTATCGTTTTTTTCATGTTTACCACCCACCAGAAGCACCGCCGCCACCAAAGCCACCGCCACCAAAGCCACCACCAAAGCCGCCGCCACCGCTGAAACCACCACCAGAGCTTCCGCTGCCAAAACCTCCGCCAGAGGAACGCCCCATGTTGCTTAAAATAATGGCATCTAAAATGCTGAAACCACCCGATTTGTTACCTCGGTTTCCGCCCTTACCACCACGTCGGTTATTTTTTGAAATTGAAAGAATAATAAATATCAGAACTAGTATAATAACAAACCCAAAAGGGAATCCGCTATCATTTGACTCTATACGTGTGCCTTGATATTCACCTGTTAAAACTTCAAAAATAGCATCGGTACCTCGGTTTAAGCCACCATAATAATCTTCTTGTTTAAAATAAGGAATAATATCTTGTTCTATAATGCGCTTAGACATCGCATCGGTAAGCAAATGCTCAACACCATAGCCTGTTTTTATAGATATTTTACGGTCGCCTTTTGCCAATAGAATAAAAACCCCATTGTCTTCTTTAGCTTGCCCAATGCCCCAGGCGTGTGCCCATTTTGCGCCTAAATAATCTATGTTTTCACCTTCGGTGGAATTAATAGTTGCTATAACTATTTGGGTTGAAGTAGTATCAGAATATTTAATGAGTTTTTCCTCTAAACTGCTTTTTTGTGAAGGAGTTAATAAATTAACATAATCGTAAACACTTGTTTGGAATTCTGGTTTTTTTGGAATTTCAAATTGTGCATAAGAAAAACTAAAAGATAAAATAGTAATTAATAAGAATAAAATTAATTGACTATTTTTCTTAAACTGAGACTGCGACTGAATACTAAATATTGAATATTTCACCCTTTAGAAATTTCGTTTGATAGTTCGTTGGTATCTAAATTTGAATATGGAAAAAACTTTTTAAGCTGCTCTCCCGATTTTAAAATACCATCAACCAGACCTTGTTTAAAATTACCAGCTTTAAAGTGTGCTTGCATCACATCTTTGGTACTGTCCCAAAAGGTTTTGGAAACCACATCATTAATACCTTTGTCGCCGTAAATAACAAATGTTTTTTCATCCACAGCCACATAAATTAATACCGCATTTTGTAGTTTGGTATTATCCATTTTCAGCATATAAAAAACCTCTAACGCACGATTTGTAGCATCGCCATTAGAGGTTTTTTCTATATGAACCCGTATTTCGCCCGAGGTGTTTAACTCTGCTGTTCTTATCGCATCAATGATTTCTTGTTCTTCACTTGCGGTTAAAAAATCTTCAACTTTAGACATTTAAAATTCAACTTTTGGAGCATTTTCACTACCAGCATCAGATTTGTATAAAGGCATACCGTCAAACCCGCCTATACTTGCAATAAGATTTGTTGGTATTTTTTTAATTGTGATATTGTATTCTCCTGCCATGTCATTAAACCTGTTTCGCTCAACATTAATTCTGTTTTCAGTACCTTCTAGCTGTGACTGTAATTCCAAAAAGTTTTGATTTGCTTTTAGGTCAGGGTATCTTTCAACCACTAATAATAATTTTGATAAAGCGCCAGTTAAACCTTGTTGAGCCTGCTGAAACTGTGCCATGTTTTCTGGTGTTAGGTTATTGGCATCAATAGTTGTTTTAGTTGCTTCAGAACGGGCTTTTATAACGCCTTCTAAAGTTTCTTTTTCATGAGCAGCATATCCTTTTACGGTTGCAACCAAGTTAGGGATTAAATCTGCACGACGTTGATATGAACTTTCAACATTTGCCCATTGTGCTTTTGCTAAACCTTCTTTTTCAACAAGCATATTATTAACTCCAACACCCCATTTTAATGCTAAAAGAATTAAAGCGACAATAATTATTAATGGTAACCATTTCTTCATTGTAATTAAATTTTGTGGTTTATAAATTGGTTTTGATTGTAAGTAGTAAAATCTTAAAAAATGTTACAAATGTTGTTTTATTTTTATAAGTTGATTTTTTACATCTTCTAATTTACTGATAATTTCAAAATTAGTAAGCGTTTCTTGCTTTTCTTCTTTTAAATGAGTTTTAGCACCTTCAAGCGTAAAACCACGTTCTTTTACCAAATGGTAAATAAATTTTAAATTCTTTATGTCTTCGGGTGTGAATTTTCTATTGCCTTTAGCATTTTTTTTTGGCTTAAGGGCGTCAAATTCTTTTTCCCAAAAACGAATTAAAGAAGTGTTTACACCAAATGCTTTGGCAACTTCGCCAATATTGTAGTATCGTTTTTCGGGTAGTTCTATATGCATTAATCTAATGATTGATTTTCTAGTGAAGCATGCTCCAACATTTTGTTAAATTCTTCTGCTGTTAAACTTCCGTAGTAGAAGTTAATGGGGTTTATACGTTCACCATCTTTAAAGACTTCATAGTGTAAATGTGGCGCTTCCGAACGTCCTGTGCTTCCTACAAACCCTATAAGGTCGCCTCGTACTACTTTTTGGTTTTTTCTAACGTTATATTTATATAAATGAGCGTATAAACTTTCATATCCATAACCATGGTTAATTCTAATATGGTTTCCATAACCGGTTGCTGTATTGTCGGCACGTTCTACAACACCATCGCCACTTGCGTAAATGGGTGTGCCTCTAGGTGCGGAGAAATCCATGCCATAGTGCATCTTTCTAACTTTTGTAAAAGGGTCTGAACGCATCCCATAACCCGAAGCCATTCTTTTTAGATCTTCATTTCTTACGGGTTGAATAGCTGGTATGGCGGCTAATAATTTTTCTTTTTCTTCGGCAAGTACCGCAATTTCGTCAAGCGATTTCGATTGTACCACTATTTGTTTTTGAAGAATGTCTAAACGTTTGTTGCTTTCTATAATTAATTTAGAATTATCAAAACCCTCTAAGTTTTTATATCTATTTACACCGCCAAATCCGGCTTTACGTTGTTCGTCTGGTATTGGGTTGGCTTCAAAATAAACGCGGTATATATTATTGTCTCTTTCTGCAATACTAGCCAAAACAGTTTCGGCTTCTTTCATTTTTTTATTCAACAATTCAAACTGTAATTCAGCATTTTGTAGTTCTCTTTTAAGACTGCGTTCTTTAGGAGATTCCACAAATTGACTTGCCAAAAAAACAAATAAGAATCCAAATAAAGCCGACCCTAAAAGAAACACCGCAGCATACT
Source organism: Mariniflexile gromovii (assembly GCF_017814435.1). Lineage (GTDB taxonomy): Bacteria > Bacteroidota > Bacteroidia > Flavobacteriales > Flavobacteriaceae > Mariniflexile > Mariniflexile gromovii. The sequence goes on from NZ_JAGJCB010000003.1 coordinate 349,489, forward strand.
TAAGTGTATTCCTTTTTTTACGTTGTATTTTCTTGTAAGACAACGATTCTGCATCGTAATAATATTTTACCTTACTCATTTCCTAATTTATTCTATTTTTGCACTTTATTAAATGCCGTATATATTTAATTTTAATAGCTAACGCCCAAATTTTCTAAATAGTATCTTTTAATTGTTTGATACTAAGATTAAAGTCGTTTTTTATTAAAGTTTGAAATATTATGAAAAGAGTAAAGATAAAAATTGTTTTGCAATTAACACCAATTTAAAAACAGAGTAACCATTTTATAAATGAAGTCACAAGATATTCGTTCTAAATTTTTAAGTTTTTTTGAAGATAAAAAACACAGCATTGTACCATCTGCACCTATGGTTCTTAAAGATGATCCAACCTTAATGTTTGTAAACTCGGGGATGGCACCTTTTAAAGAGTATTTTTTAGGGAACGCACAGCCAAAAAACAGCCGTATTACCGATACTCAAAAATGTTTGCGTGTGTCTGGTAAGCATAACGATTTAGAAGAAGTTGGTTACGATACCTACCACCATACCTTGTTTGAAATGCTTGGTAACTGGAGTTTTGGCGATTATTTTAAAGAAGAAGCTATTGCTTGGGCGTGGGAGTTGTTGGTGGATGTTTACGGTATTGATAAAGATATTTTATACGTAACGGTTTTTGAAGGTAGTGATGAGGATAACCTTCCTATGGACACCGAAGCTTACGATTTATGGAAGCAGTTTATTTCTGAAGACCGCATTTTAAAAGGAAGCAAAAAAGATAATTTCTGGGAAATGGGCGACCAAGGCCCCTGTGGACCATGTAGCGAAATACATGTTGATATTCGCTCTGCAGAAGAAAAAGCTAAAATTTCTGGTAAAGATTTGGTAAATCAAGACCATCCGCAAGTGGTGGAAATTTGGAATTTGGTATTCATGCAGTACAACCGAAAAGCCAATGGTAGTTTGGAAAGTTTACCAGATAAACACATCGATACTGGTATGGGCTTCGAGCGTTTGTGTATGGTGTTGCAAGGGGTTCAATCTAATTACGATACCGATGTGTTTACCCCAATAATTAGAGAAATTGAAACTATTACCAATTATAAATATGGTAATCCCTATCCTTTGGCAAAAAAAGTAGATGTTGCCATTCGTGTTATAGCAGACCACGTGCGTGCTGTGGCCTTTTCAATTGCCGATGGGCAGTTGCCTAGTAACACAGGTGCGGGTTATGTAATTCGCCGTATTTTACGTCGTGCGGTGCGATACGGTTTCACGTTTTTAAATAAAAAAGAACCTTTTATATACAGATTGGTTGATGTGTTAAGCGAAAAAATGGGAACCGCGTTTCCAGAAATGAAAGCACAAAAACAATTGGTTGAAAATGTTATTAAAGAAGAAGAGCAATCGTTTTTAAGAACTATTTCTGCAGGAATTTCTGAATTAGATGAGATAATGTACAGACTAAAAAGATTAAAGTTATCTGGAAATATTGATGATGTACAAAAACAGCATTTAAATAAGATACCTGGAAATATTGCCTTTAGATTATATGATACTTCTGGTTTTCCGTTGGATTTAACACAATTAATAGCTAGAGAAAATGGTTTTGAGGTTGATGTTGAAGGATTTAATGATTATATGGAAAAACAAAAAAATCGTTCACGTGCAGCAAGTGAAATGAGTACCGATGATTGGACTATTTTAGTAGAGGATGCTGATGAAGAATTTATTGGATACGATAGTTTAGAAGCAAATGTTAAAATTACACGATACAGAAAAGTGGTCTCTAAAAAAGATGGCGAAATGTATCAATTGGTGTTTAATTTAACACCGTTTTATCCAGAAGGCGGTGGGCAAGTAGGCGATAAAGGCTATTTGGAAGACACGCATGGCGATGTGGTTTATATTTTAGATACCAAAAAGGAGAACAATGTTATAATTCATTTTTCTAAAAATTTACCAAATCATTTAAATGAGTCATTTAAAGCGGTGGTAGATGAAAAACAACGTTACAGAACCGAATGCAACCATACAGCAACCCATTTATTGCATCAAGCATTACGCGAAATTTTAGGCACCCATGTTGAACAAAAAGGAAGTGCGGTGCATTCAAAAGGGTTACGTTTTGACTTTTCGCATTTTTCAAAGCTTACAAACGAAGAATTGCAAGATGTTGAAAATTTTGTAAACGCAAGAATATCGGGTAAATTACCATTGGTTGAAAAGCGAAATATTCCTAAAGAAGAAGCTATTGCCGAAGGCGCTATGAGTCTGTTTGGTGAAAAATATGGTGATACGGTTCGTGCCATTCGTTTTGGAAAATCTATAGAGCTTTGTGGCGGTACACACGTTAAGAATACAGGAGATATTTGGCATTTCAAAATCATATCTGAAGGTGCGGTAGCGGCAGGGATTCGTCGTATTGAGGCCATAACCAATGATGCTGTAAAAGACTTTTATTCTGAAAACAACAAAGTGTATTTTGAAATGAAAGAGTTGCTTAACAATGCCCAAGAGCCTGTTAAAGCGCTACAAAATTTACAAGATGAAAATGCCCATTTAAAAAAGCAGATAGAAGTTTTATTAAAAGAAAAAGCTAAAAACATTAAAGGAGAACTTAAAAATGAATTGCAGGATATTAACGGCATTCAGTTTTTGGCTAAGAAATTAGATTTAGATGCTTCGGGCATTAAAGATGTGTCTTTTGAATTGGGACAAAACAGCGATAATTTATTTTTGTTATTCGCAACCGAAAGTGATGGTAAAGCGTTATTATCTTGCTACATCTCAAAAGAGTTGGTGGCTAGTAAAGGCTTAAATGCCGGACAAGTGGTTCGTGAACTTGGTAAGTATATTCAAGGCGGTGGCGGTGGACAACCGTTTTTCGCAACTGCAGGTGGTAAAAATCCAGCAGGAATAGATGAGGCTTTGGAAAAGGCGAAAAATTATATAGGATAGTTTAAATAAGCTTCAAAGAAGCAAAGTTACAAAGCTTCAAAGCGAATATTAGTTCTCTGTAGCTTAGCATCTTTGTAACTTTGCTTCTTTGAAACTTTGAAAAAATGAAACTACAAACACAAATACCATTACAAAAACAGTCTAGCAATCTCATAGACTATAATTCTAACATACTACTGTTAGGGTCTTGTTTTGTTGAAAATATTGGGGAGAAGTTATCGTATTTCAAGTTTCAAAACCTTCAAAACCCGTTTGGTATTTTGTTTCAGCCTAAGGCTATTGAGACTTTAATTTCAAACGCTATTAATCATAGGGGATATTCAGAAAAAGACATCTTTTTTCATAATGAACAATGGCATTGTTTTGAGGCGCATTCAAAATTAAGCAACCCTTCAAAAGATGTGTTGTTAAGTAATTTGAATGGAGCATTTGAAGCAACAAATCATCACATCAACACATCAACCCACATCATCATTACTCTAGGAACTGCTTGGGGATATCGGTTTTTAGAATCGAATCAATTAGTTGCGAATTGCCATAAGGTGCCGCAAAAGCAGTTTGGTAAAGAGTTACTTTCGGTTGAAATAATTACATATTCTATAGAAGCCATTGTAGATTCCATTAAAAATGTAAACCCTAACGTTTCTATCATTTTCACCGTTTCACCTGTGCGCCACATTAAAGATGGTTTTGTTGAAAATACACAGAGTAAGGCGCATTTAATTACTGCAATCCATCAGTTCTTAAATCGTCAATCGACAATCGACAATCGTCAATTATCATATTTTCCATCCTTTGAAATCATGATGGACGAACTTCGCGATTATCGTTTTTATGCTGAAGATATGTTGCATCCCAATCAAACAGCCATCCATTGCATTTGGGAAAAATTTCAAGAAGTTTGGATGTCATCGGAAGCAATAAAAACAATGAAAGTTGTAGAAGAAGTTCAAAAAGGGTTACAGCATAAACCTTTCAATCCAAATTCTGAAGCACATCAAAAATTTGTTTCAGTAATTAAAGAAAAGCAATTTCAGCTTCAAAAAATACACCCTCATATCGTTTTTTAAGCTCTAATGGTTTTTAAATAATCTTGAGGAGAATGACCTGTTACTTTTTTAAAGGCATTAAAAAACGGATTGTATGAGGCAAATCCTGTTTTGTATGCTAAAGACTCTAAAGTGTTTGTTCTTAAATAACCTTGTTCTATTAAATGGATGCTGTCCTTTATTCTAGAATGCATGCGGTATTCCGAAAAAGGGATGTTCGAGTGGTATTTAAACAAGTACACAATATGGCTTGTAGGCACGCCCAATTTATTGGCGATATCAGTCGGGGATGCTTTTGGGTTTCTAAAAATATGCTGTTCTATACTTAGTTTGTCCACTTCATGTATATAACTAACTATGTTAGACATTATTTTTTCTTGCAATTTTAAATCTTGATCACTTTTTTGGTTACTTATTTCTAAAATCCAATTATCATTTTTTAACAAATGGTTTTGTTCATTTTCTTCTGTAGGTAAACTGAATTTTAGTGTTTTTTTATTGAGAATAGGAAGTCCGTATAAAATTTCGGGTGCAGTTAAAATTTTAAAGTAAATAAATAACCAATATAGGAGCAGTAATACAGCCATCGATTTTCCTGAAGGGTTAGATCTTGAATGCATTTCAGAAAAAATGGAGACTAATAAGGTTATAACTGCTAATAGATTTTGTGTAAATAGCCAAATGGTCCAGTTTTTTACCAAGCTAAATTGTTTGTTATTTATAAGAAGGTCTTTTTTTAACCAAATGTTTTTTCTTAGAAGCTTAAAAATTAATGTTAAATAGAAAAGTATAAAGAAACCTATTAGAATAAAATTAATTATGTCTCGAAATTGAAATAGAAGCCTCTCTTTAATAAATGAGTTAATGTTAATAAAGTATAAAAATCCTATAAAAATAAAGTGCTTTAAATCTCTAATATTATAGGTGTTATTCTCCTCAAGTACCAAATTTTTGTAATACAAATAAAAACAGGGCACTACAGTAAGATAAAATACGGAATATATACCTTGATCTGGAGAAAAATAATCTTGTAAACCCAACTTAAAGCTACCATGAATTAGAAAGCGAATAGAAATTATGCTAATAATTACTAATAAGAAAAAATTATAAAAGGGGTTCGATTTATAAGAAGTAATCATTATGGCGATGGTTACTATGCCAACAATGCCCGTAAATAAAAATAAAAATGATTCTAGCACTTAGTATAAGAGAGTTTACTGCAAAAATAACAAATAACCTTTGGCATTTATTTAATTTTTTGTAAATTATAGTAGAGTTTGAATAATTGAGGGGCATTATTTTTATGAAGAAACTCTAAACATTGTAGAAAAGGTTGTTCTTATTTAGAGCAGCCTTTTTGTTTTAATAAGATTTATCAAACAACTTATGTGTATTTGTGTGAAAAATAATATTTATGGCTTTTTAGATATTTTTACCTTAAAATTTCAAGTTTACTGAATTGCTCAAATTCTTATTGATTTACTAAAATTCAATTTCTAAATTGTTGGTTGTCGATATTTTATATGTTTTTATCGCTATGTTTACATTGCTATTATTAATGAATCTTTATTATAGTGTACTCTATATTATATAGAGATTTTGTTTATGTATTTTGTGTTAGAATCAAATTATTGAGGGCAATAATTTTAAAGAAGTGATTCTGATGTTTTTAGCAAAGGCTGACTTAATTAAGTACAGCCTTTTCTTTTTCTATTTTCCTAAAATATACGTAATTCATCGTATTGATTTCATTTTGTTGAAGTTGCAAATTTGTGATTCTATTAATCATAAACAAAATCAACAATGAGAAAATTAAGCCAATTTGTATTACTGCTAGTAGGGATTATGGTTGTAAACATAACTACCGCCCAAAAAGCCGAAACACCACAAAACACATATGATTTAGGGGCAAATATTAACGAAATGACACTTACAATAGGCGGCATATTAATTGCCGCAACTAATGAAGGATTAGTGGGTATAGACCCAAAACAAAGTGCCCCTGTTTTTACTTTTAACAACTTTGGGAAGTTAAAACCAGAAGAAACCGATTTTATTCCAGCATCACCATACATTGTGGTGTCGCAAGGAGCCGATTCCAAGTTTGCAGGACTTGCCAAAACAAAAAGGGCTGTTATAAACTACATCACAGGAAAAGTCATTTTCAATTCTGAAACCGATAATTGGAATCAAATTTATACCTGTAACATTGTATTGCCACAAAACAAATTGATAGTGAGCGGCATTCAAAAAGAAGGTGATAAGTTCGAAAAAATGACGCCAAAAGTAGCAGTGTACGATTTAAGCACACAAAAACTAGACTATAGTTTCTTTTTAGATAAACCAGGTAGAGTAGGTATCGCAAAAGATTTTAGTGTAACAGGTGTGCCTTTACTACTTAAAAGCATGTTAATTATACCAACCGCCCAAGGGTTAATTGCAAAATCGCATAAAGGTGATGATTTATGGGAGTGTAAAATTAAGGGCATTAACTGGATGGTTTCAGATGAAACTGAAAAGGAAATATACGGTTTTGAAACTACCACAAATGGAAAAAACACACGCATCCATAAAATAGGAAGCAACGGCGCAGAACTTTGGAAAGATGATAGAAAAGTACAAGGAAATGTGTCTAATTTTCAAATATTGCCACAAGGTTTAGCTGTGGTAAGCGATAAAAGTTCTGGAGGAAGTACAAGTGTGTTTGCCACTAGCGATGAGTCTGAAATTGCTTTCCTTAGCGCTTCAACAGGTGAAGATTTATGGGAGAAAGCCCCTAAAACAAAAGGTTATGTACAGCATTTTTATGTTCAAGATGATGGGATTTTGTTCGGTATTCAGCAAGGAGGTATCAACAAAATTTCATTTGACGGAAAAACTTTGTTCAAAAAACCATTAAAAACCGGTGAGAATATAATGGTTATGGCAGAATCGCCACAGGGTTTAATCTATATAACCAGTGAAGATGCCAATATTGTAGATTTAAAAACAGGCGATCAAGTATGGAATAAGCCATTAAAATATAAAAATTCGGCAGCGGTAGCTTCAACTTTTGATAGCACTAAAAATAGGTATTTAATTGCTGCAGATGGAGAAATTTTTGCCATTGATGCTAACTCTGGAGATGTAACCGATTTTGCAAAAGTAAAGTTTGATGAAAAAGAAGTTGCAAATACCATGCAAATGCGAAATGGTAACATCTTTTTAAGTTCTTCTCAAAACTTAGCGTTATTGGAAAGTAACGGAAATGAAGTGTACCAAGGGTATTTCAAATCGCCTTCACAAAGTGGTTTTGTAAAAGTGCTTTCTGGAGCATTGGCAGTAGCATCAACAGGTTTGGCTATGGCGCATGCAGCTAAAGCAGGTATGAATAGAACCAATAGCTATGGAAGCGCTAACGATTTAAGTAATTATAACGATTATGGTAAAGAAAACAAACGTGCTGCCGATATGTTTGCTTCTATTGGTGATGCTGCTTTTGATGTAATGTCAAAACGCTTTAAAGCAACAGCGGCTACCGAAAATGCACAATTTATTTTAACAAAGCTTGATGCTGGTGTTGGCTTGGTTAAAGTGAACAAAGATACCGGTAAAGTAGATAAAGAAATTGTACTAAAAGATAAAAAACCAGAATACCAAGTAGATGAGATTGCAGGTGTTTTATATTACAAAGCCAACGATAAAACAATATATGCTTATAATCTTCAAAAATAAATCTTGTTGTTGAGATTTGTTCGATTAGGCGTAATATACAACATTATTGCGCTTAATCTTTTTTAATAACGTTTTATCGAAAAATTAACAATGGTTTAAGTTATTAAGTTAAATTTATTATGCTATTAATCAGTTCATATCAAAAACATCAACTCGTAAAATCATTAAAAGGGATTCGCGGTTGGTGTTTTTTTTATGGGCTTATTAGAAGTTTCTATTCCTTTGGTTTAATCATTTTGTTTCTCAATCATCATGTTTAGCAATCTATTTACTTTCGGAATTTTTTTGCTGGTTTTTGTTTTAATACTGTTCATTATTAAAACAATGTATCAAACTATATTTTTAAAAAGAATGGTCAATAAAACATATGCCAAATTGCAAGAAAAGATAGGAAGAGAACAGTTTAAATTTCAGAGGAATAGCGAAAAAATTCGAATGTTAGAAGATTTACACGAATCATTATTCAATCGTCTTTTTAAGATAACAAGAGATATTATTCTAATGCAAAAGTTTATATTTGAAACACACATCAAGTAGTTTATGAAGAAATTAATACTCTCAATATTTCTTATAATTTATAGTTTTTATGGTTTTTGCCAAAGTTCGCAAAACAAAATAGACAGCTTAAAAACAATTTATACAACAAGCAAAATTTCTAAGGAAAAAGCCGAAGCTTTAAATAATTTAGTCGATCAGTATTTCGATAAAAACAAAGATTCTGCTGAGGTTTATATTTTAAAAACTTTGAAATTTACCGAAGGCAAGAAAGGTTTAGAGCAAATACATATTCACAGTTTGCTAAAATATGCCCAATTATTTATAGTTAAAGGCGATTATGACACTTCCACTTCATACTACAAAAAATCTTGGGAAAAGCTGAAAAACAAATACGACTATTTTCTATATAATAAGTATTATGGCGATTTAGGGGTTTTGAATTTTTATAAAGGCGATTTTAAAGCAGCCTTATCCAATTTCGATAAAGCACTTCAATTGGCTAAAAAGGAAAAAAATGAAGAAGACCAATTACGTTATTTAAACAACAAAGCATTGGCAATGTCCTATTTAGGGGAAGCAGAGGCGTCTTTGGATGTTCATGAAGAAGCCATAAAACTTGCCGAAAAATTAAATGATTCTACCGCCTTGGGTAAATCGTTCAATAACATTGGTTTGATTTACGAGGACATGAAAGAATACGAAAAAGCTTTGGAGTTTTATTTGCAGTCCTTAAAAATTAAGCAAAATAGTACCAGTAAAATAGATATAGCCAATAGTTTGTACAACGTTGCGGGTATGTACAAAGAAATAGGTGAAAAGAATAATGATACGCTGTATTATGCTAAGGCAGAAAAGCATTATCGATTGGCCGAAGAAAAAGCCAAAGAGGTTAATTACGGAAAAGTAATCCTATTTTCAAAAGCAGGTATGGCACAATTGGCAACTGTTAGAAATCAACCTCAAAAAGCGATTGAAATTTATAAATCGGTCTTGGATGAAGCCGAAAAAGCAAACGATAGCCAAACACTTAGGGTAACCTATCTTAATTTGGGTGTGAATTATTCAAAATTAAATAATCTTGTTAATGCAGAAAATTATTTCTTAAAGGCATTACCGTTAATAATTAAAGCTGAAAACCCATCGGATATTGCTAGTATTTACAAAAACCTTGCGGCTCTTTACAGTAAAAAACACGATTATGAGAAGGCTTATAATTATTTAAACAAACAATATGAGGTAGAACAGGAACACTCAAAAAACTCATTGAAAGATAAAATATCGGAGTTTGAGATTAAATATGAAACCGAAAAAAAGGAAAAAGAAATCTTGTCGCAACGGGCAAACATTGCAGAAAAAGAGCTTCATCTCAATCAAAAAAACACACAAATTATTGGCTTAGTAATTTTAGCTTGCGTTGTTGCTGTTTTGGGCTATTTGCTTTACAATCAGCAAAAATTAAAAAATCAGCAACTTAAAAAAGAAAGTGAGTTGAAAGAGGCTTTAATTAAAATTGAAAGTCAAAATAAATTGCAAGAACAGCGTCTTACCATCTCAAGGGATTTGCACGATAATATTGGGGCGCAACTCACCTTCATTATTTCGTCTATTGATAATTTGCAATACGGATTTAAAATGACCAACGAGAAGCTAACCAATAAACTTTCAAGCATAAGTGCTTTCACAAAAGAAACTATTTATGAGTTGCGCGATACTATTTGGGCCATGAATAAAAGCGAAATTTCTTTTGAAGACTTACAGGTTAGAATTTCAAATTTTGTAGATAAAGCCAATAGCGTTTCAAAAGACACCACGTTTGAATTTGATTTGGATCCACAAATAACAAAAGAAACCGTTTTCACGTCCATTCAAGGTATGAATATATACCGGATTATTCAAGAAGCTGTAAATAATGCATTAAAATATTCCGAAGCTAAAAACATTCAAGTAACGTTTCAAAAACTAGAAAATAAATTTCAAATTAGGGTGACCGATGATGGGAAAGGTTTTGATTTGAAAACAGTTGAATTGGGTAACGGACTTAATAATATTAAAAAACGGGCCACCGAGATAGGGGCAACTTTAAACATTGCGAGTCAATTAGGAGAAGGCACGACCATTCAGTTAGAAGTATAATTTAATAACACAACCCATGAATATTAAAATAGCCATTGCAGACGACAACACCTTTTTAATAAGTACTGTAAAGGAAAAATTATCTTTTTTTGAAGACTTAAACGTGAAGTTTTCGGCTATAAATGGCTCTGATTTGTTGTGTAAACTTGAAGAAAACCACAACCTCGATTTAATTTTAATGGATATTGAAATGCCTGTTTTAAACGGTATTGAAACCACCGAAATTGTCAAGCAAAAATACCCACATATTAAAATAATTATGCTCACGGTTTTTGATAACGACGAAAACATATTCAACGCCATAAAAGCAGGAGCCGATGGTTATTTGTTGAAAGAAATAAATGCTAAAGATTTACATGATGGCATCACAGAAACCCTAAACGGTGGTGCTGCCATGAATCCTTCAATAGCATTAAAAACACTAAAACTATTAAGGAACCCTATAGATTTTAACTATAAAGACGTTCAAGAAGATATTAAACTTTCTGAAAGGGAAATTCAGGTTTTAGAGCAATTAAGCAAAGGTTTGAGCTATAATGTTATTGCCGAAAACCTTATTTTGTCACCTGGTACTATTAGAAAGCATATTGAAAATATCTACAAAAAGCTACAGGTGCACAACAAACTGGAAGCGGTAGAGAAAGCCAAAAAAAATAATTTAATATAACCTATTGGTAACTTTCCGGTAATGCACAAAACGGAATTATACACTATTTTTGACCTGTTTAGAATTAGTTAAATTTAACATTAGTTAGGGCTTCTCTGTCGAAGCAAACTAATGTTTTTTTATTTACATTAGCACCATGCGAAAAATTCTATTTGGTGTAATAGTTGTGGCTGCACTTCTATTCACGTTTAAACAGTGTGGTTCTAACAAAGAAGACAAAATTGTGCTTCAGGAAAGTTCTGCGCTTATTCAAGAGCAAATTAAAAATGTTGGAAAGTTGGTAGTCACCGAAGGTCATTTCAGTGAAGTTTTCAATTATAAAAATTCAAAAGAAATTCTAGGAAGCTTTTTCACTTCAGATAAAAAAGCACTGGTAGTGGTGAATGCCGATGTGACCGTGGCTTACGATTTAAGTAAAATTGAATACAAAATTGATGAAGCCAATAAAACATTAATCATTTTAAGTATTCCAAAAGAAGAAATTAAAATAAGCCCAGATTTGAAGTATTATGATATTCAGGCAGATTATTTCAATCCGTTTGGAGCAGAGGATTATAATAATATTAAAGAAACCATCAAAAAATCGTTGGTTAAAAAGTTAGAAAAATCTGAAATTAAAGCAAACGCAAAGAATCGTTTAATTAGCGAACTATCAAAATTTTATATTTTAACCAATTCACTTGGTTGGACGCTTAAATACAACGAAAATATTATTGAAAGTTCCAATCAGTTGGAAACTATTAAATTATAGTTTGTTTTTCAAACGCGTCCAGCCACCACCATTAATAGCTTCAATGCCGTTGCTTTTTAAAATACTGGCAGCACTACCTGAACGCATACCGCTGGCACAACAGGTAATAACGGGTTTGTTTAGTTTTTTAATGTCGTTAATTTTTGAAGCAATAGTTTGTAAAGGAATGTTTTTGGAACCCTTAATATTGCCTTGTTGATATTCACCCGTAGTTCTCACATCTATTATAATGGCACCTCTTGTTTGAAATTCCTTAATTTTGTCCTGTTTGTTTCCAAATAGAAAATCTAATAATCCCATAATTTTAATTTTTTCACAAATTACTTTAAATTTTCTTATAACAACGGTAACATAAGTTACTTATCCAGTCATCAAAAATTTATGTATATTCAGCCTTTTAAAAATCACGTCAAATTATTATAAAATGAATGTACCTTACGTTACGTTAAACATTAAAAATAGTGTTGGTTATATTGAGTTTTTTCATCCAAATAGAAACTCCATGCCAAGTGATATTTTAATAAAATTAAAGGACACTATTGAAGAAGCTGGCAATAACAAATCTATAAATGTTATCGTATTGCAAAGCGGAGGTGATAGAACTTTTTGCGCAGGTGCAAGTTTTAATGAAGTGATGGCGGTTAGTAATGCCGAAGAAGGTAAAACTTTTTTTTCAGGGTTTGCCAATGTTATTAATGCCATGCGTACCTGCCCAAAACTTATTATTGGGCGTGTGCAAGGTAAAACAGTAGGTGGAGGTGTTGGTTTGGCGGCTGCAACCGATTATTGTTTAGCAACCAAATATGCCTCTATAAGGTTGAGTGAACTAAGTATTGGTATTGGCCCTTTTGTTATAGAACCTGCGGTAACCAGAAAAATTGGGTTGGCAGCCATGTCTCAAATGACGATTGACGCTGAAACGTTTTTTTCTTCGGAATGGGCAAAAGAAAAAGGATTGTATGCCGATGTTTTTGAAACTGTAGAACTTTTAGACGGAGCCGTAAAAGAATTGGCCGAAAAATTAAGCGCTTACAACCCTGAAGCTTTAAAACAAATGAAAACCGTATTTTGGGAAGGTACCCAACATTGGGATGTACTTTTAACCGAACGTGCCGAAATTAGTGGCGCTTTGGTGTTAAGCAAGTTCACTAAAAAGACGTTAAAACGGTTTAGGTAGTTTATTTTCTCTATTCTCTATTCTCTATTCTCTATTGTCTATTGCCATCGATTTCTCAGCAATAATTTTAAGTCCATCATCAATCAATCGGCCTACTTCGGGTTTATTTTGTTTTATGGTTTCTAAATGATTTATAATGGCATCGCAAAGTTTTGTTTCATTGCCAATAAACGCCAATTCATACAACTCTACAGGTAATAGCCAATCGTTAGGAAAGTCATCCATTAATTGTTCCAAAACTTTAGTTCTTGAAATGGTTTTATTCTTGCCTTCACGGTAATCACGAACTTGTCCGTAAAGTGTTTGTAGCTTTAGTTGCTCGCTTGTTTTTTTAATGTGAATGGTTTTAGATGAAGGAACATGCGTAATTAAATCGAAACTATTCAAATCGGCAGGTCCTGAAAATGCCGAAACAATATGTTTTCCAACCGCCATATCAAAAATGCCCCATTCTGGTTTAAATAAAAAAGTATCATGATGTTTAACGGTGCAATTTTTAAAACTGATAAGGATTATTTTTCCTTGAAGATTGCGTTTCCCGGTAATGATCTCGCCTGAAACCGTAATGCCACCTTCAAACTCTAGTGTTACGGTTTTTTCTTCGTAAATATGGTAAGCACTTAAATCGCGCGGACTCATATCTTCAATAGCTAAATTGATGCCTTTTAATTTTCCAACGGGCGATCCAAACGCTTTTTCATGGGTGTTTGTGCCATGCCCTACCAGTTCTTTTTCTCGGTAAGCCAAAGCGGTTTTTCCAGTGGTTTGAAAATAAATAGGGTTTCCGTGGTCTTCAATAACTTTTGTAAAAACACCCGAAATTTGCAAGCCTGTACTCAATTCTATAGTTCCTAAAGCTTTAGATTGAATGAGCTTGTTAATACCCATAAGTCCACCTTTACGCAATGCCATCGTGTTAGCAAACTCTTCCAATACCAAACTTAAATGTGCAAAATCGGGCGTTACAAACAGCTGAGGTTGCGGTTTTGTAATGTCGAAGTTTTTAAAGGTAGCTTCTATATTATACGGTAGTTTTTTTACGGCATCGGTCATGCACCAAGCGCTTTCACCAATAGAGGACAACAAACCGGCGCCATAAATTTTCGGGTTTTCTAAAGTGCCAATCAAACCATATTCCACAGTCCACCAATGAAGGTTTCTAATAAGCGCCATTTCACTGGGTTCACCCATGTTTTTTTGTAAATCTTCTACTTTTTTTTCTGCGGAAGCGATATCTGCTTGGTTGGAATTTGCTGCTTCTTTGATGATGGATAGATGCCTTACGGCTTCATAAAGTTCATAATCTTTGGCCGATGATATGGCTTTACAACCAATTTCACCAAACCTACGCAAATATTCGGCATATTCCGGGTTTGCAATTATAGGGGCATGTCCTGCGCCTTCGTGAATGATATCGGGTGCGGGTGTGTATTCAATATGTTCGAGTTGCCTAATGTCACTCGCAATTACCAACACATTATACGCTTGAAATTCCATAAACGCATTTGGAGGAATGAATCCATCAACCGCTACGGCTGCCCAACCAATATCTTTTAAAATACGGTTCATGCCATACATGTTCGGGATGCTATCAATAGAAATACCCGTTTGCTTCAACCCATCTATATACGATTTGTGAGCAACGTTTTTTAAAAAATCCACGTTTTTACGCATCACATACCGCCAAACTGCTTGGTCTATAGCCGAATAATCTTCATAGTTTTGAGGCTTAATAAACTGTAATAAATGTTTAGGTAAGCGATTTAAAATAGGATTTGATTCTATAGAATTAAGCATAAAACGTGATATAAAATGTGTTTAGTAAAAATACAAATTCTATATATAAGCTTTTATAAAGTGGTGTTAAATAAAAAAAGCAACTTTTCAAAGTTGCTTTTTTTATAATGTTGTTATTGTTGAGCTCCAGGAGGATATTTTGCCATAATTTCGGTAACAAACTCTTTAATGCGTTCTTCTTTTTTCTCCATATTTTGGGTTAAATAGCCAGTGCCCATACCTTGCCAAACCAGTTCTTTTTTATTGGCATCAATTAAATCGATGAACAATACACCTTCGGTTCTTGTTGATACATTAGGTTGGTTCCACCCCCAGCCCCAACCAGGACCAAAGCCACCATAACCTCCCCAGCCCCAACCGCCGTAACCCCAAGAGTTGTTGTAAACATCAACACGTTGGTTCGACTTGGTAAAAAGGCTAATAAGTACATCTGGATTATCTGATTTTGTAAATCCTTTAGCAAGCATTTCAGCTTCAATAGCGCGAAGAATTCTACGTTTATCTAAATCACTAATTTCAGCTTTATCTATGCCTGTCTTAAAAAAAGCAAAAGTTTTGTATGTTGAAAAATTAGCATTTTTATCATAATCGGATGCAACTCTAACAGAGCTGCAAGATGTTACCACCAATAGTAAAGCTAAAAATGGTAAGGTTTTAAGTAATTTTTTCATAGCTGTTTAAAATTTATTAGTTTAAAAAGTAAATGTTTCTGTGATAAATAGCATCAACAATCATACCAAGGGAATATTGAAAACTGGGTTTTATTATTTGGAGTGTTTTATTCTATTGGTTTTAGTGTTAAACCCATAGGGGCAATGTCTACAACCACTTTCACAACAATACCCTCTTTTTAATAAGTATTGTTCGGTAAAACAGCGATACCCTTCTGGGGTTAGGTAGTAGTCGCCTTCTTCAATGGGGATTATTTTTTTCATCTATAACAAATATAATGTATTTTGGATTGATTTTTGACACGCTTAAAACATGATTTTTATTTCGAAATATTTAGTGCCCAAAGGTTATTTAGGAGTAACATGCTATCCTTTTGTGTTTTTGAAAACGAAGGAATTAAAACTTGATTCGGTATTGATTAACCATGAAAATATTCATTTAAGGCAACAAATTGAAATACTTGTGATTCCTTTTTACTTCATTTATGGTGTGGAGTTTGTAATACGCTTGATTCAATATAAAAATTGGCGTGCAGCGTACAGAAACATCTCGTTTGAACGAGAAGCTTATGCACATGAAACCCAATTAGATTATTTAAAACAACGAAAATTTTGGAGTTTTTTAAAGTATCTTCGCCCTAATGAATTTCAACTTAAAACATAGTGTAAACCAGCACATAGTTTTGCCTAATAAAAGCGGTGTTACCTTATATCTTAAAAGAGAAGATACCATTCATCCGTTTGTTTCTGGAAACAAGTACCGAAAACTTAAATATAATCTTCTTGAAGCTGAAAAATTAGGTTGTAAAACCTTGCTTACTTTTGGTGGTGCTTTTTCAAACCATATTGCTGCGGTGGCTTCGGCAGGCCAACTTATGGGTTTTAAAACTATTGGTGTTATTCGTGGCGATGAGTTAAAAGATGCTGTAAATGAAAATGCAACTTTGAAGTTTTCACAACAATGTGGCATGCAGTTTAAGTTTGTTTCTCGAGAGGTTTACAGAGAAAAAACATCTGTATTTTTTATTGAAAATTTAAAAGCAGAATTTGGCGAATTTTATTTAATTCCCGAAGGAGGAACAAATACCTTGGCAATTAAAGGCTGCGAAGAGATTTTAACACCTGAAGATGATGGGGTCGACTATATATGTTGTGCCGTTGGAACGGGTGGAACCATATCCGGACTTATAAATTGTTCAAAACCTAGTCAACAAGTTTTAGGATTTCCTGCCTTAAAAGGAAGTTTTTTACAACAAGATATTAGTAAATTTGCAATGAAAACCAATTGGGAGCTTAAAACCGAATACCATTTTGGAGGTTATGCAAAAATAAACACCGAATTGGTAGCGTTTATCAATCAGTTTAAAAAGCAATACCATATTCCGTTAGATCCCGTTTATACGGGAAAAATGATGTTTGGTATTTTCGACTTAATTGAAAAAGGCTATTTCCCAAAAGGAACAAAAATATTGGCTATTCATACAGGTGGTTTGCAGGGGATAGAAGGCATGAATGCGGTTTTACAAAAGAAAAATTTACCATTAATTGTATAATTTAATGAAGAAAATAGTAGTTTTTTGCTTGATGGCAAGTTTTATATTTAGTTGTGGTTCTAAAAAAGCCGTTACAAAAAAGAAATCTTCAAGTAGAACAAAAACAGAGAGCGTTGTTACTGAAAATCACCCTCGAGATAATCCAAAAATGGAAAATGGAGAGGAAGTTGTGAATGGTGTTGAGGTTAAAATTACATCAACGGATGAATATATTGCCCTTTTTAGAGCCATTGCACAAGAAGAAATGCGTTTATACGGCATACCTGCCAGTATTACTTTGGCGCAAGGTATTTTAGAATCGAATTCTGGAAAAGGACGACTTGCAGTTGAAGCCAATAACCATTTTGGTATCAAATGCCATGATTGGACAGGTGAAAGAATTTATCATGATGATGATGCCTCCCAAGAATGTTTCAGAAAATATAATGATTCCAAATATTCATACAGAGACCATTCGCTATTTTTAACGCAGCGTTCCCGTTATGCGGCTCTTTTCAAACTAAAAAAAGAAGATTACAAAGGTTGGGCAAGGGAACTTAGAAATGCAGGATATGCTACCGATAGAAAATACCCAGAGAAATTAATAAGTTTGATAGAGAGGTACCGTTTGCATAAATATGATGAAGAAGTTTTAGGAGATGTTTACGTGAAGTATGAAGATGAAATAGGCGATTTCTCTATATATTATGTTGAAAGGGGCGATACGATGTACTCTATTTCCAAAAAGTTCAATATGTCTGTAGAAGAACTAAAAGCGGCGAATAACTTATCTACAACCTCACTTAGTGTTGGCCAAAAATTAAAGATAGATAAGAATGCAAAAGAAACGGTGGCGGTTGCATCAAAACCAAAAGCTTCAGAACAACCAGTAAAAGTCAATCGGTATCACATCGTTGGAAAAGGAGAAACTTTGTATTCCATATCAAAGCGGTACGATATGACTGTTTCCGAACTTCAAAAAATGAATGGTTTAAAGGATAATGCCTTAAATATAGGGCAACAACTTCAAGTAAAACCAGCAAATTAAAATACAAATGAATTATACAAGAAGTAGTGCTTTATTTGCACAAGCCGAAAAGGTGATTCCTGGAGGTGTAAATTCACCAGTTAGAGCATTTAAAGGTGTTGGCGGCACGCCCATTTTCGTAAAAGAAGCCAAAGGCGCATATTTATATGATGAAGATGGTAACCGTTTGATTGATTATATAAATTCTTGGGGCCCTATGATTTTGGGGCACGCCTACCAACCTGTGGTAGATGCGGTTGTTGAGAAAGCCAAAAAAGGAACATCGTTTGGAATGCCTACCGAAATAGAAACACAAATTGCCGAATTAGCGGTTTCCATGGTACCAAATATTGATAAAATCCGTTTTGTGAATTCTGGTACCGAAGCTTGTATGAGTGCGGTACGTTTGGCAAGAGGTTTTACTAAAAAGGATAAAATTATAAAGTTTGCCGGTTGTTACCATGGGCATAGCGACTCGTTTTTAATACAAGCGGGTAGTGGTGCCAGTACTTTTGGAACGCCCAACAGTCCTGGAGTAACACAAGGTACAGCCAAAGATACTTTGTTGGCAGCTTACAACGATATTGAAAATGTAAAGCAATTAGTTGAAGCGAACAAAAACGAAATTGCTTGTATTATTATTGAGCCTGTAGCAGGAAATATGGGTTGTGTGCCTCCGCAAAACGATTTTTTGAATAAATTAAGAACACTTTGTACAGCGGAAAATATCCTGTTGATTTTTGATGAGGTGATGACGGGTTTCCGATTGGCTAAAGGTGGCGCTCAAGAACTTTTCAATATAAATGCAGATATTGTTTGCTTTGGAAAAGTAATTGGTGGCGGTTTGCCTGTGGGGGCTTTTGCAGCAAGAAATGACATCATGAATGAGTTGGCTCCTTTAGGTCCCGTGTATCAAGCAGGAACTTTAAGTGGGAATCCGTTGGCTATGGCAGCAGGTTTAGCCATGTTAACGGAACTGAACAATGATGCCGAGGTGTTTAATCGTTTGGCTGAAAAAACCGAATATTTACATAAGGGTATTGCTAAAGTTTTAAACGATAACCATATTGTACATACCATAAATAGAGTTGGTTCTATGATTTCGGTGCATTTTGATGCATCACCTGTTGTAGATTTTGCAACCGCAGCAAAAGGAAACAATGATACTTTTAAAAAGTTCTTCCATGGGCTGCTTAACGAAGGTGTTTATATCGCGCCAAGTGCTTTTGAAACATGGTTTATTACCGATGCTTTGTCTTATGAAGATTTGGATTTTACCATTAATGCCGTAAACAAGGTTGCAAAAACATTATAAATAAGAAAGCGCATTTCTTAATTTAAAGAAATGCGCTTAACCAACTAAACTAACTAAATTAATCAAACTAAATCATTATTGTTTTTTTTGGCCTTTGCCTCTTTGCTTTTCACCATCTTTTTTCATGCCAACAGCTCTCTCGCGCATTTTTCCTTGAACTTTTTCCCATTTTTCAAATTGCTCTTTGTTTAAAATCGATTTCATTTTAGCTTTTGTTGCAATTTGATGGTCCAACTTAGCGTTTTCCATAGCCAAGCGTTGTTCTTTGGTTGGTTTTTCCATGTTGCCACTTTCTTTTTTTGCTTTAAAAGTTGCCATCATTTCTTTGCGTTTTGTGGCATTTTTAAGATTCATGGCGTATATTTCTTTTTGTTGCGATGCATTCAAATCCAAATGCAAGGTCATTTTTTTGGTTTGAAGATTTGCTACTTCGTCTGGCGTAAGGTCGCTCATTCTATGTGTTCTCTCTCCGCGGTTTGGGCGTTCTTTTCTTTCTTGTTGGGCAAAACCTTGAATAGATATTAAGGCTAATGCAATGATTATAAGTCTTTTCATTTTTATAAATTTTTAATGTTATTTGCTATTAGGACTTTTAGAACTTAAAAAGGTTTAAAGTGCTTGCCTGTTTTAACAAGAAGTTAACTTTAAAAAGGATATCCTTTGTGGGTATTGGAAACACCTTGCAGAGTAGGCATTGGATAATTTGAAGATGCTTTAGTTTTTTAGAGTAGTAAACTTAAATAAGAAACTTTTTGCTTTAAAAGTGGATTCCTGCATTCGCAGGAATGACAAAAGTATTTATACCATTCGTAAAAAATGAGCGGTAGGCGTGCTTATACTGGTTGGATTTTTTTATTGGTTATATACGTATGTTGCCACACGTTTTTTATCCGCAACATTTTTTTAATTTAATACCACTACCACAAAAACAGTAATCATTCCTACCAATGTTTTTAATGGTTTCAGGAAATTTTATTTCATACTTTTCCATTAATGGTTTATAGTAATCTAAATCGAACCTTTGAGCAAAATCTGCGTCAAATGCAACAATATCCGAGTCTGGTCTTTTTTCAAGTTTAGTTCTTAAATATCCACCAAAAAAACCTAGTTCACTATCTGCAATAAAATATTTTGAGTTTTGAGTTCGTTTTTTGAAATAATCAAAAAGAGTGTCAAAACCTTGCGAGTATTCCATAATTATTTCTAGGTCAAAAATACTCATAGCGATAGGCGTAATTTTTTCTTTGTGAAAAAATAATCTAGTATGAGCTGTAATTGCAGGATAGCTATCAAGAACTAAACAAGCTGAATAAATTTCGTTTACTTCCGGAAGTTCAAGTTTTTTGCCACTATCTTTATATTGAAAATAACATTTATTGCTTAAAATTAATTCATAAGGTAAAATAGCTTGTTCGTGTGCGTCTCGAACTGCGAGTTTAAAGTCTTTCTCAAACGTAGCAATATCTCCATTTTTAGATAATTGACTTAGTCTTTTTGATTTGACTTGAAAAATCAGCATTTTATTATCTTTTACTACGCAAATATCAATATCAGTTACTGTTGTTGCTTTTACTTCTTTTACTTCGACTTCTGAATGAATAAATTTTGAGTCAATTTTTCTTGAAAGTAATTTAGCTACAATATTTTCAGCTATGTCTCCTCTGTTTTTTTGTGCTTTATTCCGATATTTTTTGTCATCAATCATCCAATAGAAAGGGCTGTCATAAATAGCCTCTGATACCGTGTAAGGTAATGGAATGATGTAACTGTTATCCGTTTTAATTACTGGTCGAATTTTGAATTGATTCAAATCTCCAATTCCATTAAAGTTTTGATTTAGAACTTCATTTTCTTTAAATGATAACGAGTCTAATATTTTTATAAAATTTGGATTTTTTTTAAATATGTAATTATTAAAATTAAAAGTATAAAGTTCAATAAAATTGTCTCCGAAATCTTTAACATTTAATTTGAAATTTATAATAGATTTTAAATTAATGTAGAGATTTTTAGCATCTTCTAAACTGAAATTTTTGTTAGTTAGCAACCAATCTTTATCTAGTGAATATTTTGTTTCTAAAAAATTCATAAATTGATAATCATAAGCTCCTCAAGGTCCATAAAAGACAGTTTCTCTGACAGATGCAGGGTTTGTTCTGAATTCTAGATGATAGTTTTCAAATTCTTCAGGTTTTGGAAAGTGTTTCAAGAAAGTTAAATGATAATTGTCCATTAATTTATGAACTCTTTTTGCTTTTAACTTGAAATCTGTTTTATCTGTTAGTTGTCTATGTCTGTTTTTTAACCAAAGACCGAATAAAAAAGTTATTTCATTTTCGTTAAGTAACGCTCTGAAATTTCTAGTTGCTAATTGGTCGGTTGAACAGTTTAAGTTCTCTCCAACTAAGTAGAGTAAAACGATCAGAAAATCAGAATGAGATGAAAATTCATTTAATTCCGCTAAAATTTCATTCTCATCTCGCATTTTTTTTAAATGTGTGGCAACGTTTGTTATTGTTGTCTTGTAAATATAAAATTATTTTCTGTAAAAAAATACGCTATATATTTCTTTTGCTAAAAGCTAATTTGGTTTATGGGATGCACGTTAGGGATTACTCATGCATTCTATTTTATATTAATGAAATCGTGAATGACGCATTTGTAGTGGAAAGTCCATCGAGGTACGAGCGAGGACTTGTAACCCTTCGACTTCGCTCAGGATAAACCCCAAGCACGACCTTTGTGGTATCGCCCAAAAAAATGTTATTTAAAAATGGGTAGTTTTAAACTAATGCCTGTTTGAAAATCGGGGGCGTTGTTTACACGAAAATCTTCATTGAAATAGAGAGACAATGTTAAGTTTGGGCGCCCATAGGTGTACATAAATGTCCAGAGCGATAAACTTTTGTACAATGTTTCAAAACCATGTTGCCAGCCACCATTTATTTCTTTCCATTTACCAATCATTCGGTAATAATCGGCTTCTTCTCGTTTGTTGTAACTGGATTGAATTTGGTAGTTAACACTAAAGGCATTATAATTTTTTTGTTTTGTGAATTTGGCTATTTCAAGATCGGCTTCAAAAGTTCCTAAATATGGATTGTTTCCTAAATCAACCACGTCTTTAAAATTAATCATGTTTTTTCGAAGTACATTCAACCCTAAGCCCGCATTGAATTCATAATTATTTTTTATTTGAATTTTCTTGATAGCGTTTGCTGAAAGACCAAAATCTATAGATGAATTAAATTTAGAAGTGTTAATCCCTAAATGGCTTCCAAAATTGATATATATGTTTTTTGTTTTATTTATTGAAAGTGATGGGTAATAATAATGGTTAACTTCGATGCCGCCTACAAAGAAATCATTGTTGTTTAATTCAAGCGTGTTTCCGTTTCTATCTTGATATTTAAAATTTACCTGATTTAACCCATAGTAACGCCTTCCATAAGGGTCTTCACCTCCAGCTACATTGGTATGGAACCATTCGATACTTTCATCGCCAGTAAAAAGAGAAAACGGATATTTTCCTTTTGTAATTAAATAAGAGCGTAAGGTGATATCGAGTTCATTTTTTTTATTTAAAGGTATATTGATGCCGAATCTAAATTCTTTAATTACAGCATCTATAACGATGTTCATGTAATCTGCAGGCGTGGTTTCTTGATTTTCAAAGTGAAAATTTCTATGATACCATACTAATTTACTTTGCTCTGCTCTTACTTCGGGATCTTTTGGTATATAGGTTTCAACAAAAGGATGAAAGTTGTTGCCACTTGCCGAAGTAAATGTTAATGAGGTGTTTTTGTTAGGGGTTAATTTAAAGTTTGTATTAATACGAGAACTGAAAATTCCAAAATGGTGGGTGCTTAAAATACTTGGTTTTTCAATGCCGTTTTTAAATGATAAACTATCTTGTTTTTGAGCCATTAAAATGAAGCAAGAACAACAAAAAAAGGTAAGCAAAATATTTTTTAGCATGTTGTAAAAATATAGAAATTTTTAAGACTTGTGAAGTTAAGTTTATGAGGTGTGGTTCAGTGCTTTTACATGTTATATGAATGTTATTTTTCATAAAAAATTAACATTCAACATTGTTTTTCTTAAAGAAGGTTTGAAATTTTTATTTAGTTGTGTTAAACATTTCTAAATACTTTTAATACATGAAATAAAATGCTTCTATTTGTATGGTTATTTATTGGAAACATATAATGATTACACAGTAGTTATTAGTTTAGTAATAAATTAAGTTTAGTTGGTTAGTTTGTAAAAGCCCAGTAATTAAAAATTACTGGGCTTTTTAGTTTTAGTGTGTTTTTTGGTTTAAGAGAGTTCAACAACCAAATCATCATCCGTTTTTGTAACGCTGGCCAATTTGTGCTTGGTTAAACCTTTGATGCCTTTATCCCAAG
The DNA here is from genome assembly GCF_017814435.1 of Mariniflexile gromovii. Lineage (GTDB taxonomy): Bacteria > Bacteroidota > Bacteroidia > Flavobacteriales > Flavobacteriaceae > Mariniflexile > Mariniflexile gromovii. The sequence continues at coordinate 373,193 of NZ_JAGJCB010000003.1, forward strand.
CTTTATTGCTTAGGCCTGATTGCGATTTTAATTCGTTTAAAGATATGCTTTTTTGGGTTTTTAAAATTTCGAAGATGGCTTTTTCAGCATCACTCAATTCCACAGCTTTTTTCTCTGGGCGCATTTGCGGGAAGAACAATACTTCTTGGATGGATTGGTTGTTGGTTAAAAACATAATCAATCGGTCCATACCAATGCCCATACCCGATGTTGGTGGCATACCGTATTCCAAAGCACGTAAAAAGTCGTAATCGATGGTTCCAGTTGCTTCATCATCACCTTTTTTGGCAAGTTCCATTTGGTGCTCAAAACGTTCACGTTGGTCAATAGGGTCGTTAAGTTCGGAATACGCATTGGCTATTTCTTTACCACAAACCATCAATTCGAAACGCTCGGTTAATTCTGGGTTTTCTCGGTGTTCTTTACATAACGGGCTCATTTCTTTCGGGTAGTCTGTAATGTAAGTAGGTTGTATGTAGTTGCCCTCACATTTTTCGCCAAAAATTTCATCAATTAGTTTTCCTTTGCCCATGGTGTCGTCTACTTCAATGCCCATGCCCTTGGCAGCAGCTCTAATGTCATCTTCGGTTTTTCCGGTAATATCAAAACCAGTAAATTCTTTAATAGAATCTGCCATGGTTACTCTGGCGTAAGGCGCTTTAAAATCTATTTCGTGTTTTCCAAAAGTAGCTTTTGTGGTACCGTTTACGGCAATGGCACAATGTTCTAGCAAACGCTCGCAAAAATCCATCATCCAGTTGTAATCTTTATACGCTACATAAATTTCCATAGCGGTAAACTCTGGGTTGTGGGTACGGTCCATACCTTCATTTCTGAAGTTTTTAGAAAACTCATAAACACCATCAAACCCACCAACAATCAATCGTTTTAAATACAATTCGTTGGCAATTCGCATGTATAAAGGAATATCCAAAGCATTGTGATGTGTTACAAACGGACGGGCCGCAGCACCACCGGGAATAGGTTGCAACACAGGAGTTTCTACTTCAAAATAACCAGCATCATTAAAAAACTGACGCATGGCATTGAATAATTTGGTACGTTTTACAAATACGTTTTTTACCTGTGGGTTTACCACTAAATCGGCATAACGTTGTCTGTAACGTTGTTCTGGGTCTGTAAACGCATCAAACACAACACCGTCTTTTTCTTTAGGTAGCGGTAATGGTTTTAAGGCTTTACTTAATAAGGTGAAGTCTTTTACGCGTACACTTTTTTCACCAACTTGGGTGGTGAATAATTCGCCTTCAATACCAACAAAGTCTCCAAAGTCCAATAACTTTTTAAAAACTTCATTGTATTTTTCTTTATCATCGCCAGGACAAATTTCATCACGGTTAAAATATACTTGTATTTTTCCATCAGCATCTTGTAAATCGGCAAAACTTGCTTTTCCCTGTACCTTTATCATCATCAAACGACCAGCAATAACTACCTTTTTGCCAACTTCAAATTGATCCTTTATCTGTTTCGATGTGTGTGAAACGGGGTATAAATCGGCAGGATAGGGGTTTATACCTAACTCGCGTAATTTTGCTAATTTTTCTCTTCGTACAAGTTCTTGCTCTGATAACTGCGACATATTCTAAATTTCTGAGTATTTTTTTAAAGGCACAAAGATAAACATTTGATTACGAATTACGATTTTAGAATTACTAATTTTTAAGCTTGAAAACTTTACATACAGTGTAACAAAAAGCATGGATTTCCGACTCATAGGAAAATCATCAATCTAAAATTATAAATCAAAAAATTATTATGAGTTTTTGGAGAGTATTACTGTCTATCATTTGTCCGCCTTTAGCAGTTATCGATAAAGGTTGCGGTTCTATTTTTATTGTATTTCTATTATGGCTCTGTGGCTGGGTGCCCGGTGTTATTGCAGCCTTGGTTATCTTGAATAATCCCAAAAATTAAACTTATCTTTGTTCGGTAATTCTTTAAAATGTAATATATGAATCGGTTTTTTACCTTTATGGTCTTGGTTATTTCCATAGTGTTAACCAGTTGCCAATTTTCCGAAAATATTTATATAAACGCCGATGGTTCTGGTAAAATGGAATTTTCGTTTGATGGCAGTCAACTTATGCAAATGGCGGGTGATAAAATGGGAGAAAGCCAAGAAAAAGCCATCGATTCTACCTTTAGTTTCAAGGAATTGTTCAGTAGCATGAAAGATAGTATTTCGAAACTATCGGAAGAAGAGCAGCAAAAATTAAAGCGTTTAGAGCCTTTTAATATGCACATGGTTATGGATCCTAAAACTTCAAAAATGAACTTTGAAATGTTTACCGATTTTAAAAATGTAAACGAATTGCAGGATATGTTTAAGGCTATGAAAAGTTTTGGCGATTTAAAAGGCAAGGAGAAAGCAGGTGCTGAAAATAATCCGTTTTCGTCTTTTGGAGGCGATGGCACAACTGAACTTGATTACAAATACGACGGGAAAACGTTTAAGCGTACCGCGAAAATATTAGATAAAGAAGCTCACAAGCAAGTAACCGATAGCATCGGGCAAATGGCTATGATGTTTGGATCTTCAACCTATAAGCTGAATTATCATTTTCCAAAACCTATTAAATCGGTTTCAAATGAAACAGCAATGTTTAGTGCCGATAGAAAAACCGTTACTGTGGAATATGGTTTTATGGATTACATTGCGAACCCCGAAGCTTTAAATTTAGAAGTTGTATTAGAAGATTAAAACGTTGAACAAAATCATTGAAATACAAGATTTAGGCTTAAAAGATTATAAAGATACTTGGGATTACCAAGAACAACTTTTTAAAGGTATTGTAGATGCTAAAATTAAAAACAGGCGCGACAATACACAGCTTAAAACCAATAATTACTTTCTTTTTGTAGAGCATCCGCATGTTTATACCTTGGGTAAAAGTGGCGATATTTCCAATTTATTGGTAGACGAAGCCCAACTGAAAGCTAAAAACGCCACCTTTTATAAAGTTAACAGAGGCGGAGATATTACCTATCATGGCCCAGGGCAAATAGTAGGTTACCCTATTCTGGATTTGGATAATTTTTTTACAGATATCCATAAATACCTTCGATTTTTAGAGGAAATGATCATACTTACCCTTGCGGAATATGGCCTAAAAGCTGAAAGAAGCCCAGGGGAAACAGGTGTTTGGCTAGATGTAGGTACACCATTTGCCAGAAAAATTTGTGCTATGGGTGTACGTGCCAGCAGGTGGGTAACCATGCATGGTTTTGCATTGAACGTTAATGCCAATTTGGGATATTTTGATTTAATGATTCCGTGTGGTATTCGTGGGAAAGCAGTAACCTCTTTAAATGTAGAATTAGGTGTTGCTACCGTTGATGAAGCTGAAGTAAAAGAAAAACTATTGAAACATTTTAGTGCGCTTTTTGAAGCGGAGTTTTTAAATGCTAAACTTTAAATAGTATTTATGCTAATTTTGTAAATTTGGATAAACCCACATTGCTATGGAAACAATAAAATTGCAAGTTAGCCGAAAAATATATACTAAACTCCTATGGTTACTTAGTCAATTTAAGTCTGAAGATTTGAAAATTATTGATGACTCAGAGTCTTCGGTAATTGAATATCTTAATAGCGAATTGAAGTCCATAGATTCTGGAAATGCCGAATTTTTATCACTTGAAGAATTAGATGCTGTTATGGAAGAACGCATTATAAAGTATGAAAATTAAAATTCTAAAGAGTTTTTCCATCAAACTTGCAGATCAAGTAGAATATATAGCCAAAGATAAACCTGAAGCTGCTAGAAAATTTAAGGTAGATATTTTAAAAGCAATTTCAGGTATTGCCGAGTTGCCTTATGGTAATAAAAAGTCCATTTATTTTGAAGATTCAACGATAAGAGATTTAACTTTTAAAGGCTATACTATTGTATATAGGTGAAAGAAACTGAAAATATTATTGAAGTTTTTGGTTTTATAAAGTATCAAGAAAAGTTTTAACTAAAAAACGGTATTCTTAAAAACAGTCATTTTTTATATTTTTCAAGGCAATTCGTTACTTAATTCATTTCTCAATATTAAAAATTTACTAACATATTCATATGCACTCTTTGGAATTATTACTCCTGAAGAATTCATTACATTAATGGTGCTTTCAGATTCAAAATATATTTCGTCATTTAAGGAAACAAAAACTGTAACTGATTCACCGATACTACAGTGCGCAAACCCATTTCTTATTGAGCTAAGTTCTCTTAGTTTCCCAATCGTAGTTTTATTTATTCCAATATTTGAGAGTATTTTTAATTTTCCCCCAATGCTCATTACAGAGCTATTTAGAACTACTGTTTCAAAAACTCTTTTGTTTTCAGGTTTAAAATAATCCATGATAATATTGTCAATTCTCCATTCCATTTGACAGAATTGGTCAATTACCCAACCTTGAATTTCAGCATCATTGAATTTCGAAAGTTCACTTTTCGTTAGGGAATCAAATCTTATTTTCTTTTTTGGAGTCATTCTAAATTATTGCCAACTTATGGTTATGGATAGTTCAATTATAAATATCCATAATTAAACGAATTTAATCAAAATTTAATACAAAATCAACCTACCCTTCTGTGTTAAAAAACACCTTATAATAATGCATCTTTTTTTCGTCGTCATAACCACGTTCTAAATATTCGGCAGAGGCATCAGGCGCATCAATATCTAGTTTTATTTGAATGTTCGTGTCTAGTTTAATATCGGTTTTAAACTTTTTCTTTTCTTTATTAACAACGGCTTCAGCAACATCAAATTGATTTCTAAGTACTAAGTTTTTTTCGTCTTCAAAGGTTTTTTTGTAATCTTCAAATAGGTTTTTATGTTTGTCTTCTTCAAATAGTTCGTCTTTAAAGCGTTCAATGTTTACTACTTCGTTTTCCTTAAAAAAGTCGATGGTTCTTGCTAAAAATGTATTTTGTTCTTGGGCACCATAAGTTGTTTTTAAAATTTCGGTCGAGAAATCTTTGCAAAGCTCTATGTATTGCTGCGTGTGGTTGTTGGCATCATCGGCATACTTAATGTTTAAAAACTGGTTTAGCCAATATTGAGCGTCGTAGCTATTATTATCTACACTTAATATAATGTTGCCTTCGGTATCGGTTTGGTTTAAAATAAGGCAACCTTTATCTACTTTTTTAGATGAAATTCCTTTTTGTACCAACACATCGTAACTGTTGTTTTCTAAATAAGTTTGAAAAAAATTGACCTTGCTTTCAATTTTAAAAATCCCCAAAGCATTGGTGGTTATTTCGTTAAACTCGATGCCTTCAAACATAACCACCAAAACATCACCTGTTTTTATTTGTGCTGAAGTTGATTGTTCAAATAAATGTGTAACTATATGTTTTGAAACGTCTATAAAAGCTTCTTCATCATTAAAAATTTGTGTGCTATAACTATTGATTTCATTCAATGAAATATTAGCATGGTGGCTAAACCGGTAGCTTTGAACCACGCTTCCAAAAGGTCTTAACAAAAAAGGCAGCATGAGGTCGTAACTGGCTTCATCAAAATCTACTAATTTTTCTGAAAAAGCATTTTTGGTATCGTTAAATTTATTACCAACTTTATGAATGATGAATTTTGAAATGGAAGCGTTTTTTCTTGAAATCATAATAAGTATTTTGCAATTGCAATACTAATCATTTTGTTATAAAAAGGTATAAAAAAACCGAAGGTTTTAAGCTTCGGTTTTTAATAAATGTTTTTGCTAATGCTTAATCCTTAATCCCATAATAGTTGCATACTGCATTATAATCGTTAATATCAACCCCATTTTGGTTTAGCTCATTTAAAATGTGTTGTTTACTGTTTTTTTTGCTACTTGTTTTAGCGATTGTTGTATTGGAAGATTTTATAATGATAATTTTTGTAGTAGGATAAGCTCCCGCGGCAACAGTGTAAGGGGTGCCATTGAGATTGTGAAATTTAATATGATATTGACTAGGAACTATATAGACCCTAACGGCACTTTCACCATTAAAAACAGTTCCAGGAATAGGATAATGATAATTCTGCCAGTGTGTAATATAACCAAGTACAACGTCATTGTCAATTACATCTTGAGTGATTTCTGGGAGGCTTAAGATAAATGAATCCCCCGATAATGATGAAGTATTGAACACAAACGTTTGTACATTGGCATTGCCGTCTTCTCCTGCAGGTCCCTCTGGTCCTTGAGTGCCATCTTCTGATGAACAGGCAAAATTTAAGGCCACAATAATAGCCAAAATACAATACTTTGATTTTGAAATTAACATTTTTGAATTCTTCATCATTTCTTAATTTTATTGATTAATAGCTTGTTTAAACTTTTTAAACTTTAAGGTTTTAATTGTTTTGTTTTCGTACAGAATATGTAACTCATAAACCTCCTTTTTATTAAAGGATCTATGCTAATATAGAAATTTTTTGCCGAATTTAGGCTATCTGTCACACTAGTTATTTGTTGAATTATTATAATTAATGATTGTGAGAAAAACTAAATAACTAATTAATTTGGTTAAAATAAAGTAGATGCTTACCAACAGCATATCAGTATTGCAAAAGAGTATAGAAGATGTGTAATACTGTTAAAGGTTTGGTTTTTAAGTATTTACACGGATTTGGGTATCTTTTAAGCTAAAAACCATGAGTATTTTTACGTTATAACTATTGATTTCATTCAATGAAATATTAGCATGGTGGTTAAACCTATAGCTTTGAACCACGCTTCCCAAAGGTCTTAACTAAAAAGGCAGCATGAGGTTGTAACTGGCTTCATCAAAATCTACTAATTTTTCTGAAAAAGCATTTTTGGTATCGTTAAATTTATTGCCAACTTTATGAATGATGAATTTTGAAATGGAAGCGTTTTTTCTTGAAATCATGGTTTGTTTTTTTGTAGTGCAGTAGTACTAATTTCAAAAGAAAAACACATAAAAAAAGAACGCCAAAGCATACACTTTGACGTTCTCAGATTTGAGGACTTTCGATTTGGTTATCGTAATATTTTAATTATTTTGTAATACTGGTAAGTTCGGTATAGCCCATAAGTTTCCCTTTTTCATCAGTGGTTACATTGCTTTCAATAGTTTGTATTTTGGAAATAGAAACATTCTCTTTTTTACCTTTTGCATTGTAGTTTGTAATTTCAAACTGAACGCCTTCTTTAAAAAACGGATAATATGTGTTACAAGTGTTTTGGCTAGTGATGCTAAAACTGAATAAAAAAACCAAAAAGCAAAATAGCTGATGGCATTGTTTATTGATTTTCATGGAGAGGTATGGATTAATAGCAGCCCTAAAGATAAAAATTACTTTTTCATATGCAAAAGTTAATGTGAAAATTCTTTATTTTATAAAGCTGTAAATAAGTATATTAAGGTTTAGTTTATGCGGTATAGTAAGATGGAATTGTTTTCGCCTTTTGTTACAAATTCTAAGCTATTGTCTTTATCAATATTATCCAAGGTTATTTCCGAATTTCCATATACAGGGAAATTAGGCAGCAGGTTTGCTTGGCTATCATAGAGATATACTTTTTGAGTTTGTAAATCGGTAATGGCAACATAAATTTTATCTTTTATATAAAACAATTCGGGTCTTGTGTAGGTGCCAAAATCCAATTCTTCAAGATTACTTTTTATAGTTAATTTATTTTCGCTTAATGTAACTAAAGTTTTGCTGGAAGCTTCTAAATGGTGTTTTTCAGAAAGATTTAAATTTTGGGTGGAAACGCCGCCTCTAGTATCAATGGAAATTAATTGCCCGTTTGAAGTTGTTGTGGTAAACGTATCATTATATAAAAAGATGGGTTGATTTGAAAAATTACTAGACGTTTTTGGAGACACTCTAGTATCACCAGTCCTATCAATTATATGTATGGTGTTGGTAGTTTTAAATACAATATAATCTTTACCGCTCATCCTAAAATGTTTTGGCTGGCTAATAATGGCATCTTTAGCAGCTTTAAAATTAAAACCATTGACTAATTTTAAATTAACATCGTAAACCAAAATATTTTTGCCTTGGTTAACAAACAGGCGATAGTCTTTATTTCGGTCGTAATCGAAAACTGAAAGCGGTTGGGTAATTTCATCATTGAATTTACCAGGGAACGGTGCCACATCCTTACCATTTCTATCTATAACATAAACACGGTTAGGAGTTGCAAAAGCGAGTTGCAGGCGTCCGTTCTTATAAATGTCAATTTGTTCAATGGTTCCTAAAACAGCTCCTTCCAATTGTTTTTTCCACAGAATTTTTCCTTTATTGGAAATTAGATAGAGGTTGTTTTTGATGTCTTGAACAACAATTTCTTTTTCTTTGGTAAGATGATTGGTTACAAATTGAGGTTTGGTTAAAATATCAGTACCCAATTTAATGTTCAATTCTTCTGAAACCGAATTTTGAATTGCCGTAGTTTTGCTCTTCTTTATAAAGGCATTTAAATGGGCAAAATTAGTGTCGTATATAAACTGTAATGCCGATGTGCTATAGCTGCTGAAAGAATCGTCTAACGCATCATTAAAATTTTTGCTTAATATAGATTTTAAAGAGTTGCTGTTCGTTACAAACAATAGGGATGACGCATTGCTTAATTGTTCTTTAACTTTTTTGAAAGTTTCAGATTCGCTAAAAGTGGTTTTGTTTTGATAGCTTGCAATGATGCTTTGCAGCAATTCTGAATTATCTGAGAACACAAAAAAGTTATCTAAAATGCAATATTTATTGGCTTTGGTGTTTTTAATTAAAGGTGAAAAGGTGTTAGTAAATAGACTAGGTTGGCTGAAACTGTAAATTTCAATACCTCTATAATTGGCAACAATGGTTTGTTCGCCAATCAAAGCATCTTCAGTAGCTATAAAATCGATAGAATTTAAAGCAATTGCACGATTTTCATTTTGATAAATAGTGCCCACTTCTATAATATTATCAAAAAGAGGAGAACTGCCTGCAATAGAATCCTGCTTATTAAATGCTTTTAAATTAGTTTCAATGTTTTTAAAATTCTTAAAAGTGAAACTCATAAACGCATCGCTATCAAAAGGTGCGATATTTTGAATTTGGTTTTCCTGCGGAATGGTGCCTTTAAAAATATTGTTCAGTATTTTTGTAGAATCGACAGCTTTCGTAATACCGTTTATATAAAGGTAGTCTTGGTTTACATCAACATCAATGGCTATGTAGCTGGTAATTGCTTTTAAGTTTAGAGCTTCTTCAATAAAAAACGATTTTATAAAAGGCGAGTTGGTGTTTATTATAATTGAAAACGTTTTGTCATTACTGGTAGAATTGTAAATTTTTACCAGTTCCTCATTCATGTTTGGGTTTGAAAGCGCAGTATTAATAATGTCTTTAGACGATGCAGCAAAAAAAATACTATCAATTACGGTGCTGTAAAATGTATGGTTGTTGAAGGTGGATTTTGTTAGTGTTTGGTTTTCATATTCAAGCGTTTCTTCCATATAATTTTTAATGGAATCTCTTTTGAATAATTGCGGATTGAATTTGGTAATGATTGAATATTGTAAACTATCGTTACCATCATTTGAAAAGCAAATAAGCAATTCGCCATTTGGTTTTAAAAGTTTTAAGTTTTCAAGTTTAGCCTCTAAATTTTTATATGCAGACGTTTTTGAGAATTTATTTAGAAAATCACTATTGTTAATACTGCTTTTTAAATCTTCAAGATTGGATGTTTTTATAATGATGGACGCGTTTTCTGGAACAAAATCGATAAGATTGCTGCGATTTTTTTCTACATTAGAACAGCTAAAAACAACAAATAATAAGAGGGTAAAAGCTAAGAATCTCATAAAACGAATTAATTTATACAAACCTACATATTTTTCAATTTATAGCGTGTAAAAAGAATGCATTGTGTTATTCTTTTTTGCAATGCCCATCAAATATCCAACTTCAATTGTTCTGGTAATAAACGAAACGATTTTCTGTGGTATTTGGTAATTCCGTATTCGCGAATAGCTTCTCGATGTTCTTTAGTAGGGTAGCCTTTGTTCTGTTTCCAATTGTACATAGGGAATTCTTCATGAATTTTGTTCATATATGCATCTCTATACGTTTTTGCCAACACCGAAGCCGCGGCAATACTTAAATATTTGCCATCACCTTTTATAATGGTTTCAAAGGGAATGTCGCCACAAGGTTTAAATCTGTTACCATCAACTATAATGAATTCTGGTTTGGGTTTTAATTGGTAAATAGATTTGTGCATGGCCAAAATGGAAGCATTCAATATATTTATTTCATCAATGTCTTCTTGAAACACATGCGCAACACCAAAAGTTAAGGCGTCCAATTCTATAATAGGTTTTAGCAAATCTCTTTTGTGTTCGCTTATTTGTTTGGAATCGTTTAAAAGTGAATTTTTAAATGTGGGAGATAAAATAACCGCAGCAGCAGTAACTGGACCCGCTAAACACCCACGTCCTGCTTCATCTGTACCGCATTCTAAAGCAAAATTTGAATAATTTTTTATTAGCATGTTTTTTAAATATTGACAAATTTATAGTTTTTATTTAATAGGTGCTTATTTCAAAACACTTGTTTTAAGAATGATAAATAATCATGATTTACCCAATTTTGTTTAATCTTTTTTATGAAATTTGGCTAAACACTGAATATTCTTTAAACAAAATGGAAAAAAAGTGAATTTCAACACGTTTATTTGATCTTTTAATTTGTTTCTTTAAGATAATATTAGGATATTCGTTTTTGACTAACACAAATAATTATTGTATGAAATTAAAGTTGACGGGTTTGTTAATGCTTTTCATGGCATTTTCAATACAATTGTCTTATGCCCAAGACAAAACAATCACAGGAAAAATAACGGATGCCGATGGGTTGCCTCTTGCAAGTGCCACTATTATTGTTGATGGAACAAGCAAAGGTGTTGTGTCCGACTTTGATGGAAACTATTCAATAACTGCTACTGCAAACAGTGTATTGAAAATTAGTTTTATTGGTATGAAAACCCAATTGATACCAGTGGGTTCCAATACTACCATCAATGTTGTTTTAACTGAAGATTTAGAAAGTTTAGATACCGTAGTGGTAACTGGTTATCAAAAGATTGACCGAAAACTCTTTACAGGTTCTGCATCTACACTGCAAGCAAGTGACATTAAATTAGAAGGTGTTGCTGATATTAGTAGAGGCTTGCAAGGTCAAGTAGCAGGTGTTGAGATTGAAAACGTATCAGGAACTTTTGGTACGGCACCTGTAGTTAGAATTAGAGGTAATGCATCTATTAACGGTGCAAATAAACCCCTATGGGTGATTGATGGCGTTGTTTTAGAGGATGCTGTTGAATTATCAAATCAAGATATTACCACGGGTAATCTTGAAACCATACTTAGTTCTTCAACCGCAGGTATTGGTCCAAATGATGTAGAGACCTTCACAGTTTTAAAAGACGCATCGGCTACCGCACAATATGGTGCTAGAGCTTTAAATGGTGTAATTGTTATAACTACAAAAAGAGGTAAAACAGGTAAGCCTTCCATCAATTTCACTACAAGTTTAACAACTAGAAATAAACCTAGTTATAGTCAATTCAATATCCTAAGTTCAGGAGATGAAATGGGTGTTTACCAAGAATTGTATGAAAAAGGTTGGATAGATATAGCTAATTCAAATACAGCAAGAAACCATGGTGTTTTTTCTGATATGTTTTATAAAATTACAAATAATGAGTTAGCTTGGGGTCCTGGTGGATCCCCAAACTACAATTATTTACAACGTTACTCTAATGCAAATACAGATTGGTTTGATGTTCTGTTCAAGGACTCTTTTGTTTATACAAACACATTCAGTATTAGTTCTGGTACAGATAAAGCTAGGTACAGAGCTTCAGTAAGTTCTTTAAAAGATGAAGGACAATCAATTGCTGATAATGTAAAAAATTATACAACTAATTTAAACGCTGATTTTAATTTGTCAGATGACTTTGTATTAGGTTTCAAATTAACAGCAAATGTTCGAGATCAAAGGATAGCTGCATCTCAAGACAGGGAGTTTGATGCACTTTCTGGTGTTTACGAAAGAAATTTTGATATCAATCCATTCAATTTTGCTTTGTATTCCAGTAGAAGTATGACGCCTTATGATGAAAATGGAGATCTTCAGTACTTTAGAAGAAACTGGGCGCCATTTAACATTCTACACGAAGTAAATAATAATTATGTTGATTTAGATTTGATTGATTTGTCTCTTCAAACCAATTTAGATTGGAAAATAAACAAAGATATAACATTCAATACCGTATTGCAAGCACGTAGATACAGAAGCTCGGCAGTGCAAACAATTCATGAGAATTCCAATAATGCAGCAGCTTACAGAGCGGATAGTCCGTTAGTAAGAAATAGCAATATATTTTTATTTGATGATCCTGATGCCCCAGAGTTAGAACCATATTCGGTATTGCCAAATGGAGGTTTCAGAAAAACAACAGACAACTCATTAGATAATTTATTCATGCGAAATTCACTTAACTACTCACATACATTTAATAATGTACAGCAAGTAGATTTATTATTAGGGCAAGAAATCCGATCTAGTAATAGAACAGAAGAATTCAATGATGGTTGGGGGTATTTATTTGACAAAGGAGGTTTAATAATTAGTGATCCTAATTTTATTAGATTTTTAGACAGCAGAGGAGAAGATTATTTTAGGGTAGAAGAAACCAAAAACAGAGCGTGGGGTATGTTTTCTACAGCGGCTTATTCTTATGATAGTAGATACATAATAAATGGAACTTACACCTATTTTGGTGATAATAGAACAGGTAATTCCAGAGCAGCCCGATATTTGCCTACATGGAATATAAGTGGAGCATGGAATATTCATCGAGAATCATTTATTGATAATGCAAGTTGGGTGAATTTATTAAAACTAAAATCCACCTATGGGCTTTCAGGGTCTAACCCTTATAATGCTAGTGCAGGATTAATTGTTTTTGGAGTTGAGCCTTTAAGACCGCAAGCTACCGAAAGAGAAATTGCATTACTTATAGATCAATTGGAAAATTCTGAATTAACCTTTGAAAAACTATACGAATGGAATATAGGTTTAGAAACAGCGTTTTTCAACAATCGTTTAGGAATTGAAGTAGAGTATTACCAAAGAAAGTCTGAAGACCTAATTGGGTTTGTTGAAACAAATGGTGTTGGTGGCGAAAGCATTAAACTTGGTAATATTGGAAAGTTAGATCGTGATGGTTTTGAGGTAAGCCTTAGAACAACCAACATTGAAACTAGTAATTTTAATTGGACGTCTAATTTTAATTTTAGCCATTCTAAAAGTGAAATAACAGAATGGGATGCACGAGACCGCGTAGGGGATGCTATAAGTAGAAATGGGGGCAATTTTGTGGGATATCCAGCAGGAGCATTATTTTCAATTCCTTTTGCAGGTCTAGATTCTAACGGAATACCCACTTTTTATGACGAAGATGGTGAAATCATTCAAACACTCAATTTACAAGAAAGAGAAGATGTATTGGAACACGTTAAATATGATGGGCCAACAGAACCAGTGTTCTTTGGAGGCTTTAATAATACATTTTCTTATAAAAATTTAAGTTTAAATGTTGGATTTGCTTATAGGGGTGGAAACAAAATTCGTTTAGATGATGTATACGATGTGCGTTTAAGTGACGGATCTGCTAGATTGTATGACGATTTTAGTTCATTATCTGGCGATTTAATAAACAGATGGTCATTGCCCGGAGATGAAAACATAACAAATATTCCTTCTATCCTTACCGAAACGGCAACTCAAGCACTAAGAAGTCAAGGGTTAAATCCTTACGACCTATATAACAAGAGTGATATTAGGGTTGCAGATGGCGATTTTGTTAGGCTTAAAAACATCAGATTAAGCTATAGTTTACCTAAAAGTATCATTGATAAAACTAAAATGAAATCTGGTTCTATCAGTTTGTCAGCCCATAATTTATGGCTCATATATTCAGATGATAAATTAAACGGCGTAGATCCTGAGTTTTTTCAATCTGGAGGGGTTTCGTTACCCTTAACAAGTACATATACTTTTACCCTTAATTTAAATTTTTAATGCTATGAAAAAAAGATTTATACTTACATTAATAATAATCGGGTCATTAGTGTCATGTGATTCCTATTTAGATGAAGTTCCAGATAACAGACAAACTATAAAAACATTAGATGATGTTTCAGAAATTTTGGTATCTGCATATTCCGAAGCTATTTATAGTTTTGTAGAATGGAAATCAGACAACGCTACCTATATAAAAGAAAATACCCAATTTGATTGGTCTACAGAACTTTATAGTTACAGACCAGTAGTATCTGAAGAAGATCAAGATACGCCAACTTATTTATGGGATAATAACTATCAAGCAATTGCTCACGCAAACCAAGCATTAGCTGCGCTTGAAGAAATTGAAGGAGGTGATGCAGATTATAGAAATGCTTTAACGGGTGAAGCATTAATAACCAGGGCTTATAACCATTTTATGCTGGCAAATGTGTTTTGTCAACATTACAGCGAAGCAAACAAAGGAGCATTGGGATTACCTTATATTACAAAACCTGAAACAAAACTACAAGTATCTTATGATCGCGGAACTTTAGAAGAAACATATAATCTTATTGAAAAAGATTTATTGGATGGTCTACCTTTAATTTCAGATAAATATTATGTAGGCACAGGTAAGTATCATTTTAATAAAAATGCAGCTTATGCCTTTGCATCCCGTTATTTTTTGTTCAAAGGAGATTATGAAAAGTGCATTGAGTATTCTAATAAAATTCTTGGAAGTGGAGTTGTTAGCACTACCTACATAAGAGATATGGATGACGTATTTACAGGTTCAGGATCAGTTGCAATAGCCAATCAATTTACAGATGTTACAGATCCAACAAATTTATTAGTGGTTAGAAAGCAAAGTGTTATGGTAAATAGATATACAAGAGGGTATCAAGCAAACACGAATACTTTTGTTAATATTTTTGTTCAAAACAGACCGCAAGGAGCCACTACCGATCAACGCGATTTGCGCTATGGGTTCAGTTCATCATCTGCTAGGGCACAGCCTAAATACACCGAACTATTTGAATATACTACATCCACAACAGGATTTCCCTACTTTATCATGCCAGAGTTACGAAGTGAAGAAGTTGTTTTAAACAGAATGGAATCTTATGTAAGGTTGAATAGGTTGAACGATGCGCTTAACGACTATAATGTAATGGCTCCCCAAAGGTATAATAATGGTGGCCAATTGCAATTATCTGCAATAGCGGCCTACTACGGCGGTACAAATCAAGAAGCTATGCTTGAGTTTGTTATAGGAGAAAGAAGAAAAGAGTTTTTAAGAGAAGGTTTAAGATGGTTTGATATTAAACGATTAGGTTTAGAGGTGTACCATGTTATCCAAACCGATTCTAATGGAAATGTATCACAAGATGTAACACTGGAGGCTAATGATGCGAGAAAAGCAGAACAAATTCCTGCTAAGGCTATAGCTAATGGAATTGAAGAAAACCCAGGTTATTAATTAAGGAATCGTATAAAATTATTTTAACAAGTCAATAATTAAAGAGATGAAAAAAACAATTAAATATATAATTTTAACAATCATTTTGGTACAATTTACACAATGTACTACCAATGATAGTAATGGGCTGTACGTTCCGCCTTCCGATCCAGTTATTTCACATCCAAATGATATTTATTTATATGCTAATGGAGGAAAAAGTTTATTTGAAAGGTACAACACAGCTACAAGATGGAGATGGAATGATAATTTTATAGATCCAACCCAAAGAGCTACACCCATAGAGTCAGACTTTGTAATACCAACAAGCAAACTTGTAGATTATTTATGGATAGGCCCTTATACAACTTCAAGCAATACTGCTGAAAATTTTATAAAAGAATTGTTCCCTGCCGAATTGGTTTATATAGGTTCTTATATCTTCAACGATGATGGAACCATACTGCTAGGGTACGCTGAAGGAGGTGCCAGAGTTACCTTGTTAAATTTGAATAACTTAGATTTTCAGAATAGAAATTGGTTAGCCAACCCAGGTGGAGGTGTTCTGGCGACGGTACATCACGAGTTTTCTCATATTGTACATCAAAATTACGGGATACCAGTTGGTTTTAACACCATTTCTGATACATATCTTGGAAATAACTGGAGTAATGGTGTAACTAGAGATGATGCCATCAAGTTAGGGATGGTTAGAAACTACGGAACCCTTAATGAATATGAGGATTTTTGTGAAATAATTTCTCATTTTTTAGTTGTAGATCAAGCTACTTTTGAAGCCGATTTTATAACCCAACAAGATTGTTCAACACTTACCGATGCTGATGCTATTGTTAATTGCAGAGAACTTAATGAGGGAAGAAAATTAATCAAACAAAAAGTAGATTTAGTTCTTGAATTTTACAAAAACAACTTTAATATAGATCTAGAAGTAGTAAGAGACACGCTACAAGCAAGATTGACTAATTTAGTTGCAACTGGGGTTATACCAGATTAATTGTATTTAAAGCTTATAAAAAATATAAAAAATGGAAAAAACATATAAATTAATTAAAAGCATCTTTGTACTTGTTGTCTTGGTTTTGGCAGTTAGTTGTACAGATAATGATGTAGAACCACTTTTTGAGCAATCGATAAACGAAAGAACTGAAGCTTTAAAAAAAGAATATCTAGATATTTTAAAAGCACCTACAGATGGTTGGATAGGTTACTATTCTCCCAATGAAACTTTTGGTGCCTATACAGTGTTAATGAAGTTTGATGGTAATGGAGATGTAGATATAAAATCTGATTACGAGTTTGGTGATCAAGATAATAAGATTACATATAGAATAGATAAAACACTTAAAATTGAATTGGTGTTAGAGTCATTTTCGGTATTCTCGAGTATTTTCTCATTAAACAATAATAATAACGGGGGAGAATTTGTATTCAATATCTTGTCTGCAACAGCTGATGAAGTTGTGTTGGAAAGCAAACTTGATTTTGGCGATGATATTACCATCTTAACTTTGCGTAAAGCAACGCCTGCAGATTTCGATTTTGCACCCGTTTACGCTTCAGCAAACAAAATAGCAGGTGAGTGTTCAGATTCGGTATTCCGAAACATTTTGTTCAATAATAATGCAATTGCATCGTTTTCATTCAATGCAGATACTAGGTTAATTACACTAAATTATTTTGAAAATGATGTAAGATTAAATTTGAATGTTCCGGCAGTAGTTACACCAACAGGTTTTAGTTTATTAAATCCTGTTACCATAAATAATATAACAATATCCAGTTTTACTTTTGATGAAACCTCTGGCGAGTATATCAATGCTGCAGATAATTTAAGGTTAATTAATGATGATCTACCACTAAGACTGACTAACGATTTAGCAGAACTAAACGCTCCGAATAGATTGGCAATTTTCGCTAACGAATTTAGATTTGGTGCTAATCCTTTAACCAGTTGTGCTTGGGATGCTATGATTCAGCAGGTGGATGCAAATTTAAGAACCCAAGGTTTTACCTATACAGGGGTTCAATTACGCACAAATTACAACGCAACATCAACCACCGATGCGAATTCTAGAATTGTATTGTTGGTAGAACGACTCAGTGATGGTTTAGCAACATCAGGATCATATTATATTAAAGTAGAGAATAAAAATAATTTAGTGTTTGTAACCTCTACAGGTTTTGCAACAGGTAATGGTAATTTCTTTGCAGCTAGTGCAGCACCATTATTGAACTTTTTCTTAAGCACTAAAGGGTTGGTATATACTGATGAGGGATCTTTTAGTTCAAATCTTTTTAGTTATTCAAACGAGGCCGGTACATTTACAAGTGTTGATAATCCTTCTTTAAGAACTTATGGATTATTTTATCAATAAATAAACAACTTATTTAAATAAACAAAGCCAGCAATTACGCTGGCTTTGTTTATTTAAAATATTTACGCTCATTTAACGTTCAAATAATTACTTTTGCTTCGAGAAAAATCAATTTTATTATGAGTGGAAGGAAAATAACATTATCTACTCAAATTTTGCATATGGTAAGGATATCTAAGAAAAAAATGGTAAATAAAAATAAGCATCTCATTAATCTGTTTTTTGCATTTTTTTTAATTGTACAATGCAGCCAACTTTTTGCTCAAGAAAAACCAAAAAAATCAAACCGATTAAGTCGTGAATTAGGTATAGCAGAACCAAACGATACGCTAAACAAAGAAAAACGTGCTAAAATCACAGATTACTTAATAATATCTTCAGAAAACGACACAACTTACGTAGATACAACACTTACAATAAGAAAAGAATATAAATTCAATTACTTACGAAAAGACAATTTTGGGCTTATGCCTTTCTCAAACATGGGGCAAACCTATAACAATCTTACCTATAACTTCGAGAATACCAGTTTAATGCCAAGTTTTGGAGCCCGAGCAAAGCATTTTTTTTACATGGAAATTGAAGATATAAACTATTACCGTGTACCAACCCCATTAACAGAACTGTTTTTTAAAACAGCTTTTGAACAAGGTCAACAAACCGATGCGTTTTTTACTGTAAATACCTCGCCACAATATAATTTTTCAATAGCATACAAAGGGTTGAGGTCCTTAGGTAAGTATCAAAATATATTATCAAGTAGCGGTAATTTTAGGTTCACATCAAATTATGCAACTAAAAACAACCGATATCAAGCTAGGGGGCATATCGTAACCCAAGATTTGTTAAACCAAGAAAATGGCGGGCTACAAGACGATGATGTTAAGTATTTTGAAAGTGGCGATCCCGAATTTTTGGACCGTTCCATCTTTACCGTAAATTTCGAAAATGCCGAAAGTATGCTAAGAGCGAAACGTTTTCATCTAGATCATACATATCATATAATAAAAAGAAAAGATTCCCTGTCAAAAAACAAGCTAAACATTGGGCATATCATATCTTTTGAAGACAAGTATTATCAGTTCGATCAAACAGCATCTAATACTTATTTCGGAACTTCATTTAAAAATGTTGTAAAAGACAGAGCAACACTCGAGAATTTTTACAACCAACTTCATGTAAATTACAGTAACAATATAATGGGAGACCTGCAATTCAACATAAGTAACAATAATTATAATTATGGTTATGATAAGTTGGTGGAGTTAAACGGCAATAGAATAACAAACAGATTAAAAGGTAATATCTTTTCAGCAGGGGGTAAGTACCACAAACAATATAAAGGCTTCGAATTAAAAGGAGAATTAGGGGTAAATGTATCAGGAAGTTTCGATGGCAACTTTTTAAAAGGAACCGCAACCTTCAAGTTAAATGAAGATATTGCTGCCTCTGCATCCATAAATCACAGCTCAAAAGCACCAAACTACAATACCTTATTGTATCAAAGCAATTATATAGAATACAACTGGCAAAACAGTTTCAATAATATCGAAACACAACAACTGGCATTCAACCTAAAATACAAAAACCTAGCAAATATTACGGTCGATCTCAATACTATAACCGATTACGTATATTTTAAAAAGGACGAAACATCACTACAAGTAAAACCATTTCAAAACAATGCAACCATAACTTACCTACGCGCTAAGTTCGAAAATGAAATTAAATTCGGAAAGTTTGCTTTAAACAATACCGTGTTGTATCAAAACATGCAAGACAACAATAATGTACTCAATGTGCCAGAATTAACAACACGTAATACATTATATTTTTCCAGTAACCTATTCAAAAAGGCCATGTATCTGCAAACGGGAATCACTTTCAACTACTTCACTAAGTATTATATGAATGCCTACAATCCATTATTGGCAGAATTTTACGTGCAAACCGATCGTGAATTTGGTAATTTCCCAAGGTTAGATTTCTTTTTAAATGCCAAAATCCGTCAAACCAGATTATACTTTAAAGCCGAACACTTCAATTCATCATTCACAGGCTACAATTATTATTCAGCACCAAACTACCCATATCGCGATTTTACAATACGTTTCGGTCTAGTTTGGAACTTCTTTTTATAATTATTTAGGCGTTTCCCTATCGGGTCGGGCTATCCGTTACAATCTTTTTAAAACGTCATTCCGAGGACGAAGGACGAAGCAATCTGCCAAATATTTGGTTTCACCTTAATTTTCACTATCAAGTTTTAAAAAGGATTTCCACTGCTATCCCTAACGCGCCACTTTGCAAAGTACACTATATATAATAGAGAATATTCCATTTTTGCCAGGTCCATTATATATAGTATAATCCGGAATAAAGCGCCCGCACCACTTTTTCCGTTCCAAACCAGGCAAACGCTATCCGGTTTTCGTGCCCGATCCAGTTCCAAACCCCCACGAAAACCCCTTCGGCAACCCATGGGTCCCCACCGCGCCAAAAAACTTTTGTGCGTAACCTGTTGAAAACCACCCAGAAGAAAAAAAAGGCGCAAAAAAAACAAAAAAAACC
>NZ_JAGJCB010000030.1 GCF_017814435.1 Mariniflexile gromovii
GAACAACCTGAAGCTTAAAAGAAATCGAATAATCTTTTTGAGTACGCTTTACATACCCACTGTTTTCTGGTGTTTTCATTACACTAAGGTTTGAGTGTATCGCTATTGCAGGACGGGACAATTTTAAATAATAAAAAGCCAGTTATTCATTTAGCTGGCTTTTTTATTTTTTTTGAGAGTATTCTTTTTTTCAGACAATCAGTTAGTTAGATATTTTAGGCTTTTAATTCTATAAATTTTAATAAAAATCATGTAAAGCACTTACCGTCTAGGTTACCGAGATTTGCTGTATAAATATTTAAAAAAAGAACATTATGAAAAAATTATTTTTAGTTATCGGAATCGCATTAATAGGATCAACTGCCATGTATGCGCAACAAACGGACATAGATATTACACCAAACAATTCTTGGTTGAAAGCTGGATTAACCGTTGGTGTTCCAGTAGGTGATGCTAGTGATTTTTCCTCATTTTCAGCTGGTGTAGATTTAAGAGGTCAGTATTTGTTCAATCCTAATTTTGCCATTGGTGTCGCTTCTGGTTATAGCCACTATTTTGGTAAAGATGGTTCGGATGATTTTGGTTTGGTGCCAGTAGCAGGTTTTGCCCGTTATTATTTTACGCCAAACGGGTTGTTTTTAGGTACCGATTTGGGGTATGGTTTATTAACCAATGTAGATAACAACGAGGGTGGTTTATACGTAAACCCACAAATTGGTTACCATAACCGCGATTGGAATATTTATGCCTTTTACCAAAATACCTTTGCAGAAAACGATATCGATTTGCAAAACGTAGGTGTAGGTGTAACTTACAATATTCGATTTAAATAATTAGGAAAAATTTTTATAAGGGTAAAAGGAGCATGTAAGTGCTCCTTTTTTTGTTTACTATTGTTTGGCAAGCCTAAACAAATTACATTTGCAAAACAAACAACACGTTACTTTAAATGAATACTATAACGAGTACCAATTTCAATTTCCCAAATCAAAAATCGGTTTATCACGGAAAAGTTAGAGAAGTTTATAACATAAACAACGAGCAGTTGGTTATGATTGCTACCGATCGTTTATCGGCTTTCGATGTGGTAATGCCAAAAGGAATTCCATACAAAGGGCAAATATTAAATCAAATAGCTACCAAAATGATGGCAGCTACCGAAGACTTGGTGCCCAATTGGTTAACAGCAACACCCGACCCAAACGTAGCAGTTGGGCATTTATGTGAACCTTTTAAGGTAGAAATGGTAATTCGTGGGTATATGAGTGGACATGCAGCACGCGAGTATAAAGCAGGAAAACGTATGCTTTGTGGTGTGGCCATGCCAGAAGGAATGAAAGAAAACGATAAGTTTCCAGAACCTATTATTACGCCAGCAACCAAAGCTGAAATGGGAGACCACGACGAAGATATTTCTCGAGAAGACATTTTAAAACGTGGTATTGTAAGCGAAGCAGATTATGTGGTATTGGAAGATTATACCCGTAAATTATTTAACCGAGGTACCGAAATAGCGGCAAGCCGTGGATTGATTTTGGTGGATACCAAATACGAATTTGGAAAAACCAAAGACGGTCAAATTGTGTTGATTGACGAAATACACACTCCGGACTCATCTCGTTATTTTTATGCGGATGGTTATGAAGACAGACAAGCAAAAGGCGAAGCACAAAAACAATTAAGTAAAGAGTTTGTACGCCAATGGCTTATTGCCAATAACTTTCAAGGTTTAAAAGGACAAACCGTACCTGTAATGAGTGATGCGTATATTGAAACCGTAAGCGAACGCTATATAGAACTTTACGAAAACATAACAGGCGAAACCTTTGTAAAAGGTGACGTAAGCGATATACAAAAGCGTATTGAGATTAATGTTTTGGAATATTTGAAGAAATAACATTTTTAAGTGCTTTTCAGTCATTTCGACGCAAGGAGAAATCGCATAATTTATATGCTGCCAAGTTTGATGTGATGTCTCAATCGTGCCTCATTTCGACATGACTAACAAAATATTACAAGCGAAACTTTTGTGAAAGGTCATGTAAGCGATATGCAAAAGCGTATTGAGACTAATGTTCTGGCTTATTTGAAAAAATAGTTTTTTGAATTTCGATGTCATTTCGACGCTAGGAGAAATCGCATAATTATTGGTTTTAATAATTCTATGCAATACCTTAATAGTATCCCTTTTTTAGATAAGTGCGTCTATGATTTTTTAATATATTTATCATATGCAGCATAATTACTTTGTTTACATAACAACCAATCAATATAGGACTACTTTATATATTGGTTTTACCAATAATATTCAAAATAGACTATCTCAACATTATTTTGATAATCAGAATGCTAAAAAATCATTTGCAGGTAAATATGCGTGCATTTATTTGGTTTATTATGAAATATTTGAATTCCCAAAACAAGGTATTGCGAGAGAAAAGCAGTTAAAAGGATGGAGACGCGAAAAGAAGAATAAGTTGATTTAAGATTTTAATCCTAAGTGGGAAAACTTGAATATGCAGATATTTTAATTTCTCAGTCATTTCGACGTTAGGAGAAATCACATAATTTATGTACTTCCAAATATTATGTGATGTCTCAATCGTGCCTCATTTCGACATGACAAACAAAACATTACAGGTGAAACTTTTGTGAAAGGTGACGTAAGCGATATACAAAAACATATTGAATGGAATGCTTTGGTTTATTTGAAGAACTGAACTTTTTTTAAACTTCCCAGTCATTTCGACGCGAGGAGAAATCGCATAATTTATGTGTTGCCAAGTATGATGTGATGTCTCAATCGTGCCTCATTTCGACATGACTAAGAAAACATTACAGGCGAAACCTTTGTAAAAGATGAAGTCAGTGATATACAAAAACGTTTTAAAGAGTTTAGGTTTTGTTAACGGCCTTTGTTTTTTTGTCTATTAAAGATATTAATTCTATTACTGATTCTACACTTGCATTTATCATGGTACTAGCATCTTTATGACTAATTGTAATCCCATCATTGAGTTTTTCATTTTTATATGCTGTACGTCTCAAATAATCCTCATCAATTATTCCTGCATTGTGTACAATCAAATGTCGAGTAATTTCAAGTTGTCTTATTTGTTTATCATTTAGAAAAGCTAATTCTGTTTTCTCTAAGTTAAGTAAATCTATATAAGCAGTTTTTATTCCACTGGCACTTGTGAAATCATATTTAGGGGCAAGAATATCTCCTAAATTATTCGATAAATCAAAATTGAATTTTGATAAAAGACTTATTGAAATCTGCTTTCCGTTAATTCCTTCAATATCATTTAAAAATCTGTTATTAGATTTTAATAAATTATTTATAAATTTTTGTGGTTGTTTGTTTAATACGTATTTCCAAAGGTCTTTTGAAAATGCTTCAAAAATTGTCCATGAATTTACAAGAGCATTTAACCCTAATATTCTATAAGCATTAACTAAAGGTGGGGTATTTTCCAACAATTTGTTTATTTCTTCTTCTGCTAATGCAGAGGACTGAGAACTACTTTCCTTTACTTTGTTTTCAAAGTGCTTTACAATTGCTTCAGCATATTTTTTCGGGTCTTTTTCCTTGTATCCATCTAACTTTTCAATTTCATTTAAACCTGTCGAATAAGGCAAGCACTTAAGCATACCTTGTTGGTATCCAACTGTCATAAACAAATATGGAATAGCTAGTGTGGTTATAATTTGATCCAAGGATAAGCAATAATTATCCATAAAGGGTTTTAAGCCTATATTTGATATATTGTCCCTAACAGCTTCAGCTTTTTTTATGTTAAATTTAACTTTGTCTATTCTCATTTCATTCAATTACACCTATAAGCGAAGTTAGTTTTTTAAAATAAGAAAACCAATATGTAATATTAGGTTTACAACAAAAAGTTATAAACATAAGCTATCATTCTAGAATTATTTCAGAATAGCATCTTCAATAATTTAGGAAGTTTTGTATAAGAATCTAAAACAAGTCCAGATTAACAAAAATGAGTTTTAGCGTCGTTTCTTCTTAACAATAACTTGTTTTGCTTTAATACGTACAAAAATGAGTTTATGGCGACTTTTAGGATTTTCGCGTTGTTCCAATTCAAAAATATCAATGGATTTTATTAAAGGCGTAAGCTTATCAAAACCAAAGTTTCTGGAATCGAAATTGGGTTGTTTTTTTTGTAGCAAGCTACCAACATCACCTAAAAACGCCCATCCATCATCGTCGGAAACATCGGCAATGGTGGTTTTAATAAGTTCGATGTCTTTTGGGGTCAGTTTGTCAACGTTGTCTTTGGTATCTTCAGCATCTTTATTTTCCCTATCGGCTTTGTTCTTTAAAATTTCAACATAAATAAACTTATCGCATGCCACAATAAACGGGTTGGGTGTCTTTTTTTCACCAATGCCAATTACCAACATGCCCGCTTCCCGAAGTCTAACTGCCAAACGTGTAAAATCGCTATCGCTGGATACCAAACAAAAACCATTTACTTTTCCCGAATAGAGCACATCCATCGCATCAATAATCATAGCGGAATCGGTAGCGTTTTTTCCAGTGGTGTAACCGTATTGCTGAATGGGCGTGATGGCGTTTTCAAGCAAAAGGTTTTTCCATTTGGAAAGGTGTGGTTTGGTCCAGTCGCCATAAATACGTTTGATGGTGGGATTGCCGTATTTGGCAATTTCTTCCATCATTTCCTTTACGTGTGCCGACGGGATATTGTCACCATCAATAAGTACTGCTAAATTTATATTTGTGTCCATAAAATTCTTATTCCATATCGTATTAAGGTTGTTTTGTTGCAAAAAAAACAACAACTTATACTGCATGAGCTAAGATAGGTATTAAATATAAATTTAGCTTGGTAAAACTAGTTTAGCTTAAAATTATAAAGCCATTTAAACAAATGTAATACCGTATTTGGCGCAAATGTTTGTTGCTTTTTCAAAATCTGGCGGCCCAGGGGGAAGTTCAGACAAGGTTTTGAACATATGTTCTATGCCTGCGGGAAATGCCGAGGTTATCATTTTTGCTTTTTCCGTTCCTACTACTTTCCAAGCATGAGGAACATTTTTTGGGGCAAAGGCAACATCGCCAGCTTCTAAAATAAATTTATTTCCATCTATCATAATTTCAACCTGTCCTTTTATAACTCTAAAAATTTCATCTTCTAGAGTATGGATGTGCGGTGGGATGCCCACCCCTGGTTCTACGTTATCTACCCATTCTACAATTTGGTTGCCAGTGTCGCTACCACTCAATTTGTGGGTTTGTATATCGCCAATAACATTTAAAATATGGCCATCTTTGTTTTTAATGATTTTTGGAATAGCCTTGTTTAAAAGTTCGGTTTTAGAAAGGTTTGTTTGGCTGTGGAAAAGTCCTGGAATTAAAGACATGCCTATGCCCATGCCTGATGCTTTTATAAATTGTTTACGGTCCATAATATGTTTTTTAGGCAAATTATAATTTAAAACATTAGGATGCCTTGTGTAAAACGGGGTAAGACCTTAGAATTTTAAAGGTTGGGAGGTTATCGTAACGCTGAAGGGGTTGTGCCAGTGTGTTTTTTAAAAAAATAGCTAAAATATTCTGGTGAAGCAAAACCCATTTCAAAACAGATTTCCTTAATGGATTTATTGGTGAATTTCAACTCGTGCCGTGATCTCATAATACGTTGTTCTGTTATGATTTGCATGGCATTTACGCCTAGAATTTCTTTAACACATTCGTTTAAATAACTGTTGGAGATGTTTAATAAGCGCGCATATTCACTTACTTCATGATATTCCGAAATTCGTTTATCAACCAGTTTTTTAAATTTATATACAATGTTTTTTTTGGTGTTGTTTTCACTAATAATGGATTTAATGTTGCATTGCCCATCGCAATACACAAAAAAGGTGTTTAATAATGAAATAATGGCATCGTCTTTATGTTTTAAATGGGAACCTATCAATTCATCAAGCATTTCTAAAATGGACTGGATTCTTTTTTCTATGCCAGGAGCTAAATTAATTTTCGGGATTTCATTTGATGCAAATAAAGCCACTTCGTTAATATGTAGTTGACTTAACAATGGATTGTCTAACACACGCTTTGGTAGATATAACACATAACCCGAAGAAGTGTTGGTGTTTTCTTTGATTATTTTCCATTGGATACTAGAATTTAAAAAGAAAATGGAATTGGAGATGTCTTTATAAATTACCTTATTAATCTCAATGAATGACACATCGTTTTTTATCCAACAAACCGCATAATAATCACCTTTTTTCTTTTTGGTAGTTTTGTTGATGATGGGCGCTATGTTTATGATGTTTTTTTGCATTAGCAACAGATGCTGATAGCCCAAATTTACAATTTTTAAACAAAAAAACAGACGTCATATTTAGTTTTTGAAGCGCTGACTATTGTGATTTTATTTTTTTCTTGGTTTGCTGGCTTTAGCCAATGGATTGAAAGCTAAACATAAATCGAGCCAATAGGATAGGTCTGCATCGGCATCAAAACCATCGGGCGTTACAAAAATATAACCTTTCATGGGTCTGCCCGTAAAATCCATAGGTAAGCAATTTGGTTTTTCCAGTGCTTCTTCATAAACAGCTTCACCCACACGTGCCATGAGTAAGTTGTCTCCAAATTTTTTATCGAAATGGATGCCACAAAGCATCTTGTTATCTACTTTAAAACATAAACCACCCATCATGTTGAGTTCTTCAAAAAAAATGTGTTTTTCTTTGAGTTGTTGACGTATTCTATCGGCTAAAAAAGCATCAAATGCCATGTGGTTTCCTTTTAAATAAATTAGCAATCTTTCTAGCTAAATTATAAACAAAGTGATTTGTTTTGGCGTAGTAAAACGATATAAGGCAAACAACAATAACAAACATAGCGGCACCAAAAATGGCTTCCCAAGGGCTTAAAGATTGGTTGTAGAATTTTTTTAATCCGTAGCCCGTAAAACTTCCGTAAAGAAGAATGAAATGTATCACATACATAGACAATGTTTTTTCACCTATTCTTGAAATAATGGATTGTTTTAAGTAGCGTTCAAACGTATAAAACAAACCAAAAAGGATTAAAACATTACCCATTCTTATAAATAGATAGTTAAAATCGGCACTTCTGTATAACAGTTCATAGCCTGTTACTTTATGAAGATAAAATAGAAAATCGGTGGAGTAATAAATTAAAAACAAGCCTACAATAAAAAATGTAGCGATGGTAAATTGTTTAAAACGACTGCGATGTGAGTGTCTAAAAAATACGGTTGATAAAAAAGCGCCACTTGCTGAATATCCAAACCATGGCAATATGGTGAATACAGAACCATTAACTTTGGTCATGTAATTGGCGAATATTAAAGGAACATCATCTATAACTAAATTTCTATATAGAGGCTCTGATACAAAGATGGCACAGGCAATACAAAAAAGTACTATGGAGAAAATATAGCTATGGTTTTTAAATATAGAATAAAGAATTACCAATAGTATAAGGGATAAACCAATACATTGTAACACGTCTATTACTAAGAAGTACGGACTGAAATACCCCGTAAACCAGCTCACCAAATTTACACGTAAACTATAACCAATACCCAATAGTAAAAGCCCTCTAAATATGCCTTTTTTCATTCGTTTCCTATCGTCGCCTTTGGCATTGGCGCGCAATAACAAATACGTAAAAACTAACCCGGAAATAGTAAAAAAAGTAGGTGCCGTTATACCTCTAAAATACGACCATACATTATAAGCAGGGTATATGGGATTTCTATAAAGAGGATCTAATAGGGTATCAATAAAATGCCCTTGTAGCATCATTAAAATGGCAAATGCGCGAACGGCATCAATAAAATATAAGCGATTAGTTTGCAATCTTAAATTCGGTTTGATTAGGGTAAATATACTTCTAATAATTAAAACTAAGTAAACCTTCTATAATATTTATAAAATTATATTAAGATATTTTTAACAGAAAATGCAACGCTTTGAAAATCTGATACATTCCGTTTAAATTAATAATTGTAGTGGGGTTGGGTTTTTAAACCCCTTCAGATTAAAGCGGAAATTGTATTCAGATTTACTTAGTAAATATTATATTAGCACTTTGTCCTAATTCAATTTTTCAGTTAAAAATTAAATATTTGAATAATTTTTTTAGAAAAAAAATGAAGAATTCTGATAAAACGTACACTTATTTTGATACCTATCTATTCATTGAGCACGTACACATGAAAAAAGATTAAATTTAAAATTACAGCCAACTAATAAAATAAACCATGACTAAAAACAACGCAAAAGCCTATTGGAAAGAAAATATCCGATACCTCTTTATACTATTAACTATATGGTTTGTGGTATCGTATGGAGCGGGTATTTTATTTAAAGATGCCTTAAATAATATAAAAATGGGGGGCTTTAAATTGGGCTTTTGGTTTGCGCAACAAGGTTCTATTTATGTGTTTGTAGTACTCATATTCGTATACGTTCGCCTTATGAACAAACTGGATAAAAAATACGGATATGATGAATAGTTTATTTTTAGCATCTGGTTTAGGAGTACAAAATTGGACTTACATTATAGTCGGACTTACATTCGCACTTTATATAGGAATTGCCATTTGGTCTAGAGCGGGCTCCACCAAAGAGTTTTACGTTGCAGGAGGTGGTGTATCGCCGTTGGCCAACGGTATGGCAACTGCAGCCGATTGGATGAGTGCAGCATCATTTATTTCCATGGCAGGCATTATTTCTTTTGCAGGGTACGATGGTGCGGTCTATTTAATGGGATGGACCGGTGGTTACGTATTGCTAGCCTTACTATTAGCGCCTTATTTACGGAAATTCGGAAAGTTTACCGTTCCCGATTTTATAGGGGATAGATATTATTCCAACTCTGCCCGTATGGTGGGGGTTTTTTGCGCCCTTTTAGTTTCGTTTACTTATGTGGCAGGACAAATGCGTGGGGTAGGTTTGGTTTTTTCACGGTTTTTGGAAGTTGATATCAATACCGGGGTTATTATTGGTATGATAATCGTGTTGTTTTATGCCGTTCTTGGAGGTATGAAAGGGATCACCTATACACAAGTAGCACAATATTGCGTGCTGATTTTTGCTTTTATGGTACCTGCTATTTTTATATCCATTCAAATGACGGGGAACCCCATTCCGCAATTGGGTTTTGGTAGTACCTTGGTAGATGGTTCTGGAACCTATTTATTAGATAAATTAGATGGTTTAAGTACCGATTTAGGTTTTGCTGAATACACTGAAGGTTCAAAATCTATGATAGATGTATTCGCCATAACGTTAGCATTAATGGTTGGTACGGCAGGTTTACCGCATGTTATTGTGCGCTTTTTTACAGTAAAACGTGTGAAAGATGCCCGTAAATCGGCAGGTTTAGCTTTGTTGTTAATCGCTATTTTATACACAGCAGCACCAGCGGTCTCTGTTTTTGCAAGAACGAATTTAATTGAAACCGTTTCGAATCAACCGTATGCCACCATGCCAGAGTGGTTTAAAAAATGGGAAACCACAGGGTTGATTGTGTTTGATGATAAGAATAACGACGGACACATTCAATATCTAGCCGATGCTACTAAAAACGAACTGATGGTAGATAACGATATCATGGTGCTTGCCAACCCAGAAATTGCAAATTTACCCGATTGGGTTATTGCTTTGGTAGCAGCAGGAGCATTGGCCGCGGCACTATCTACCGCAGCAGGATTGTTGTTGGTTATTTCATCATCAGTATCTCACGATTTAATTAAGAAGATGATCAACCCAAACATTTCAGAAAAAGGCGAATTAATTGCAGCACGTTTATCAGCTGTAGTAGCCGTTTGTGTGGCGGGTTATTTTGGTATCAATCCACCAGGTTTTGTGGCAGCAACCGTGGCTTTGGCCTTTGGTTTAGCAGCAGCATCCTTTTTTCCAGCCATTATTTTAGGGATCTTTTATAAGAAGATGAATAAAGAAGGCGCTATTGCTGGTATGGTTGTGGGTATTTCATCTATGTTATTTTACATGCTTAAATTTAAGTTCGATTGGTTTGGTGGCGGAGGAAAAGCAGATTGGTGGTTCGGAATTTCACCCGAAGGTTTTGGTACTATCGCAATGATTCTTAATTTTATAGTATCTATTCTCATTATGAAATTTACACCCGAACCGCCACAAGACGTACAGGATATAGTTGAAAATATACGTATACCTAGTGGTGCTGGTGAAGCTACTGGACATTAATTAATGAAAATGAATAGTTAATAATTAGTTGTTGTTTTTAATATTTGAATGAAAAGTATTTCGGTAATCTTAATTTTACTTCTAGTCGGTTATTCATCAAATGCTCAACATACGACTAGGTTTCTAGAAATTGTAAAAAATTTAGAGCAAGTTAGTTGTGAAACAGACACTACATTTTATAAAAACGGTAAAGTGTATTGGACAACTTGTTGGACGACTTACGAGTATAATTCTGAAAATTACTCATGTAAAATAGGGAGCATGGTTCAATATTATAAAAACGGAATGATTGCAAACGAATACAGTTTGGATAATTATGGTAATATAAAATCTATAAAGGGATTTGACCGAAAAGGGAATAAAACTTTTGAAAGTTTAGCTATCGAAATCGATTCTAAAGCAAAATCTTTAGACGAGTTTTTTGAATCACTAGACCACATGAATTTTAAAACATGGACTTCTATGTACCGGTGCTCAAGTAATCTAGGAGTATCTTATTTATATAAAGAAGGTTTGTGGATTAATGGAAAAAAAAATGGTGTTTGGACAACTTATCATGAAAACGGAGACATAAAAAAAGAAAAAATATTTTAGAAAACGACGTAGGTTTATTAACAAATCAACGCATCAACAGATAAACACATCAACATAATAAAAAATGAGTAATTACCACATAAAGCATTTAGAAGAATACTATCAAGTTTATAGAAAATCTATCAGAGAACCTGAAAATTTTTGGGAAGAAGTTGCCGAAGAGCATTTTGTATGGCGCAAAAAATGGGACAATGTATTAAGTTGGGATTTTACCAAACCCGAAGTAAAATGGTTTGAAGGTGCGAAATTGAACATTACCGAAAACTGCATCGATAGGCATTTGGCAACACGTGGTGATAAAACAGCTATTTTGTTTGAACCCAATAATCCCGATGAACCTTCGGAACATATTACGTATAGCCAATTGCACAAACGGGTTAACCAGTTTGCCAATGTACTTAAAGCACAAGGCATTCAAAAAGGAGACCGCGTGTGTATTTATGTGCCTATGATTCCGGAACTTGCTATTTCAGTGTTAGCATGTGCCCGTATTGGAGCCATTCATTCGGTGGTGTTTGCTGGATTTTCGGCAACAGCTTTAGCCACCCGTATTAACGATAGCGACTGTAAAATGGTTATTACGGCCGATGGATCGTATCGAGGTGCTAAATCCATCGATTTAAAAGGTATTGTAGACGAAGCTCTGGAACAATGCCCATGTGTAAAAAGTGTATTGGTAGCAAAACGCACCCATTCTGAAATTATGATGAAAGAAGGTCGTGACTTATGGTTGCAACCACTTTTGGACGCTGCTTCAACAGATTGTAAAGCCGAAATAATGGATGCTGAAGATCCTTTGTTCATATTGTATACTTCAGGTTCCACAGGAATGCCAAAAGGCATGGTACACACCACGGCTGGTTATATGGTATATACCGCTTATACGTTTAAAAATGCCTTTCAATATCGTGAAAATGACGTGTATTGGTGTACTGCCGATATTGGTTGGATTACCGGGCATAGTTATATTGTTTACGGGCCATTAGCAAATGGGGCAACAACCGTTATGTTTGAAGGCGTGCCTAGTTATCCAGATTTTGGTCGTTTTTGGCAAATAGTAGAAAAGCATAAGGTAACCCAATTTTATACAGCACCAACCGCCATTCGTGCGTTGGCAAAACAAGGTGTAGAGTTGGTTGAAAAATTCGATTTGTCATCCTTAAAAGTATTGGGAAGTGTGGGTGAACCAATCAACGAAGAAGCATGGCATTGGTACAACGATGTGGTAGGTAAAAACAAAAGTCCGATTATAGATTCCTGGTGGCAAACCGAAACTGGAGGTATTATGATAACTCCTATTCCGTACGTAACACCAACCAAACCAACCTACGCCACCTTACCATTTATAGGCGTACAACCAGCATTAATGGATGAACTTGGTAATGAACTTAAAGGCAATCAAGTAGAAGGGCGTTTGTGTATTAAATTCCCGTGGCCATCTATAGCACGTACCATTTGGGGAAATCATGAACGCTATAGAGAAACCTATTTTTCGGCCTACGAAAATAAATATTTCACAGGTGATGGTGCCTTGCGCGATGAAGTGGGATATTACCGTATTACGGGTAGGGTAGATGATGTTATTATTGTATCGGGTCATAATTTAGGAACAGCTCCTATTGAAGATGCTATTAACGAACATCCAGCAGTAGCGGAGTCTGCCATTGTAGGTTTCCCTCATGATATTAAAGGGAGTGCTTTATACGGCTACGTAACGCTTAAAGATACGGGCGAATCTAGAAACCATGATAATTTACGAAAAGAAATCAATCAACTTATTTCCGATAAAATAGGCCCTATTGCTAAACTGGATAAAATACAGTTTACACAAGGTTTACCAAAAACACGTTCAGGAAAAATTATGCGTCGTATTTTACGTAAAATTGCAAGTAAGGATACCTCGAATTTAGGAGACACAAGTACGCTATTGAATCCAGAGGTGGTACAGGATATTATGGATAATGCGTTATAAATAAAGTAAATAACTGACAATCATCAATGGGTGATTGTCAGTTATTTTTGCAACAAATAGCCCCAATTTAAATGTTTGCGTTTATCTAATCGGGATACTATTTTTAAAAATATTAAGGCAGTAATTAAGGCATCGCCTGTAGCCGTATGTCTATCTACTGTGGGAACGTTCAGTTCTTTTGCTAAATCGTCCAATGAGTAGTGCTTATCTTTTTCCCTATAGATAAGGTGAATTGATTTTTTGTACAATACACCAGTATCAATAAACTTATTTTTTAGCTTCCCCAAACCATGTCTTAATAGCATTTCGTTAACCATACATCTATCAAAATTGGCATGGTGCGCAATTAAAACATCATTTTTAATATAATCCAAAAAGACTTTTATGGCTTCTAATTCCGATATTTTTTCTTGAGAACCTGTTTTCATGAGTCCATGAATTTTAACGGTTTCGGGTTTAAAAACATCTTGTTCTAAATACAATTCTAAACTATGGTTTACCTGAATGGTTTTTCCAATAAATGATACGGCACCAATGGATAAAATACGGTCTTCTTTTTTATCAAAGCCTGTGGTTTCGGTATCAAAAGCTATAAAGCGTGTGTTTGCAATGGGAGTATCTTTACTCTGTTTTTGTTTGAACAATTCCAAGTATTCGTTCCAGAAATCTGGAAACACTTGCTTTTTCTTAAATAAACAATCAAAATTCATTTTGTTACACAAAGTTTTTTAAATCGAACCTTATTTTTAAGCTTTCCTGAATTTCCTGTATAGGTTTAAAGCAACGTTTTAGCTTTAGTTTTTCTTCTTTATTAAGGGTTTCCAGTTTAATAAACTTACCAGAATTGTTATGGAGCAATCCCTGTTTGGTTTTGAATTTTAACAAGGCTTTGAATGCATACGAACACGATTGATACAGCTCTTTGTTGTTGGGGTCTAATTCTGCTAACTTTTCAAAACGTTCGTAGGTGCTATTTATGCCCTTTATATTCTTACTTAAAGTAAGCAATCTGCCAGCATCTATAAGGGGCATCATCGCTTTGCTTTTTATATTGAAAAGGTCTTTTTGTTCGCCGTTTTCTTCAACCAAAAACTGTTTAAAAAAACCAAGCGGCGGTGGGTTTTTAAGCGCATCTCTTCCTAAAAATTTAAAAAACAAAGATGTTTTACTTAATGATTCATAAATAGAATCGGATAATTCATCAATGAGTTTGCTTTCACCATAAACAGCACTATAATCAAAAAATATAGATGATAATAAAATGGCTTTTTCATCGGGGTTTAAAATCCAATTCTCAAATTGCAGTTTCCATTTTGTAATGGATTGACACCATGCTACATTGCTAGCCATCATATGGGCTTCGCAATATTCAAAACCTATTTTGTTTAATGATTTTGTAACCAATTTTGCCAGTTCTAAAAAATAGGCTTGGGTTTCTTCGTATTTGTCATTTTCAACATCTTCAAAAACAATAGCGTTGTCTTGGTCTGTAAAAAGCAATTGTTCTTTTCTGCCTTGACTTCCAATAGACATCCAGGTAAAAGCAACGGGAGGAGGCGATGGCATTTTTTTTAAAGCAATTTCTATGGCACGAACCGTAACGGCATCATTAATTTGAGAAATGATTTTAACGATGTGTGAAATAGGGATGTTCTGCTCCAAATAGCTTTTTAAGAGTGTGTTGGCTTTGAGTCTGGCTGTTCTAAGTTTTTTTGTGCGTTTGGCGCGTTTTATCTCTTTTAAAATTACGGACGGGTTGTTACCTAAAGTCACTAAAACGTCGTGGTGGGTTAACACGCCTACAAGCTTAGAGTTTACCGTGCCGTCTTTGGTAATGCACAAATGACCAATATTGTGTTTTATCATTTGAAGTTGCCCATCGGCTACCGTTAAGTCTTTTTTATTGGTGAAAACAGGCGAACTCATAATATTGGTAACTGGCGTTTCTATGGGGAATAAACCAGTGGCAATTTTATTTTTTATGTCGCTATTGGTAATGATGCCAACAGGTTTTATATCATCATCTACAACAACAATACATCCAATTTTATGTGTACTCATTTTAATGGCAGCATCTTTTAATGAGGACTTAAAACTACATGTAATGGGATTTTTAGAGTAATTTGCTGTTTGAAAACTAACAATGTCTTGCGAGGTGCTTGGTAAGTAATCGGCAAATATTTTACCGGTTTCCTCGGCCGTATAGGGGTCGTAGGCATTGGTAGCAAACGCCGTGATTAAAAATTTATAAACACTAGGGTTATCATTGGTAACCTTTTGAAAAGTGTCTATAGGAATGCCATATACAATAGATTCTTCGTTAGCGGTTGCGGTAAGTTTGTAATCTTCTTTGGCAATAAGCGGTCGTACGCCAAAAATATCGCCAGCATCACTAATGTTTACAATTTCTTGTACGTTGTTATTGTTTGTATGAAATGAGGTAATGGCGCCATTTCTTACCATGTAGAAATATTCGTTAAAGGCATCCCCTTTTTTAAACAAGGTATCTCCTTTTTCTAAATAAATAATGGAGACTTGTTTTGAAATCTCCAATAAATCATCAGCTTTTAAAATATTAAAGGGTGGATAATTTTTTAGAAAATCATAAACACGTTCTGCAATAGAATTTTTCATTTACTTAGAGTTCAATTTTATGGACATTAATTCTCGCAAAGACGCAAAGACGCAAAGCTAAGCTTAAAAATTACCAAATAACTCAAAAACTAAATAACTGATTCTTTTCCGCCATCAGTCATCAGTCACCAGTCATTTTTTTAAATCATTTTAAAATCTAAAAGCAATTCACCTTCAACATAGCCTTGTAAATGGTCGCCTTTATGTATTTCGCCAGTACCAGCTGCGGGAGTTCCTGTAAAAATAAGGTCACCTGGTTCTAAAGTCATGTATTTAGATGTGAATGAAATAATATCGCTAAAAGTGTAGATCATTAACGAAGTATTTCCCACTTGTTTTTCTTCACCATTAATTACCAAACGAAAATTAATATCATCCAATTTTGGGAAATTAGAAACCGGTTTAAAGTTTGAAATAGGAGCAGCACCATCAAAGCCTTTACCTAAATCCCACGGACCTTTGGTTTCTCTACAGGCATTAAAAACATCTTTAGCCGTATAATCGATACCAACGCCAATTTCCGAAATGTACGAAGCAGCATCTTCTAAACTAATGTCTTTTCCTTTTTTACCTATTTTAATAACCAATTCAATTTCATAGTTTAATTGATTGGTAAAACTTGGGTAAACCACATCTTTGTTGTCTCGTACAAGACTAGATTCTGGCTTAGAAAATATAATTTGATTTCCTGTTTTATTGCCACTTATTTCTTCTTTGTTACTTACATAGTTTTTGCCTATAGCCAGAATTTTCATAATATTTTAATTTAGTTTAAAAATTTAGATTGTAAATTTAGTGAAATATGAGGTTTAAAATTAAAAGAAATTTAACTTCTTTATGCTCTGTACTGCTGAAGTTTTTCCGTATCTTCATAAACACTAATCCAACATTTGAAATCATGAAAAAAATTAATGCGTATGCCT
This sequence comes from Mariniflexile gromovii, assembly GCF_017814435.1. GTDB lineage: Bacteria > Bacteroidota > Bacteroidia > Flavobacteriales > Flavobacteriaceae > Mariniflexile > Mariniflexile gromovii. Next base: position 16,390 of record NZ_JAGJCB010000030.1, read on the forward strand.
CAAAGGAAGCTGGTGCTAAACTAGAGAAGTTTCAGTACGATTTACCAGATATCGGTAAAGAAGAAGTAGATATTAAAGTACTCTATTGCGGTATTTGTCATTCTGATTTAAGCATGATTAATAACGATTGGGGCATGAGCCAATTTCCGTTAGTACCCGGACATGAAATTGTTGGCGAAGTTTCAGCCTTAGGAAGCGATGTAAAAGGTTTGAAAATTGGCGATAAAGTAGGGATGGGCTGGAGTTCTGGCGCTTGTATGCACTGTAACCAATGTTTGGATGGGAAACAGCATTTATGTGGCAGTTCAGAAGCTACTATTGTGGGGCGTCATGGTGGTTTTGCAGATGCAGTGCGTGGGCATTGGTCCTGGGTGATTCCATTGCCAAAAGGTTTAGATATCGCAAAAGCAGGCCCTTTATTTTGTGGAGGTATTACGGTTTTTAACCCCATTGTGCTGTCTGGTGTACGGCCTACCGATAAAGTAGGGGTGATAGGTGTTGGTGGACTTGGGCATATGGCCATTAAGTTTTTAAAAGCTTGGGGTTGCGAGGTTACGGCTTTTAGTTCAAACCCTAATAAAAAAGAAGAGATTCTAAAAATGGGCGCACACCATGTGGTCGATTCAACAAAACCAGAAGCTTTAGAAAGTATTGCGGGCACATTGGATTTTATTTTGAATACCACCAACGTAACGCTCGATTGGAATTCTTTTTTAACTACATTGGCACCACAAGGTAAATTGCATACGGTTGGAGCAGTGTTAGAGCCTATGGCCATACCTGCGTTTAGTTTGATTATGGGAGAAAAAACAGTTGGAGGTAGCCCCATAGGAAGTATTGCATTAACTAAAAAAATGTTGGAATTTTGTGTAAGGCACGATATATACCCAACGGTTGAAGAATTTAAAATGGAAGATGTTAATAAGGCTATAAAGCACTTGGAAGACGGCAAAGCCCGATTTAGAATTGTACTAAAAGCTTAAAAATTGTTTAATTTAATTTATTTATTATGGCAAAATCACACGACGCTAAGAAAACGGTTAAAAAAGAGCCCCTTTTAACACCAAAAGAAAAGAAAGCAGCAAAACTTGCTAAAAAAGCAAAACGCGATTAAAGGTTTATAACATTTATGACACTAAGAGGCTGTCTAAAAAGTGTAGTTCTAAGTCATATTGAGCTTGTGGAAATATTTCAAAATACTGATAATCAATATCGGTTTCGACAAGCTCAACCTGACACATAAAACTTAATACACTTTTTTAGATAGCCTCTTTTATTTAAAACCAAATTAGTAGAATACACCATTTAGAATGGTTAATTTTACCATTCATTTCTATTATAAGTTATTTTATAATGCAACACCTAAGAACACATTCAAAAAACACAGATAAATCAAAACCCAGAGTTACCATGGCGCAAGCCTTTAAAACCATTATTTGGCCAAGGCGTAATCTGGTTTTCATTGGGTTGATTTTAATAGTGATTAAAAGTATATCAGGTTTAATTTTACCTTGGCAAAGTAAAGTATTGTTGGACGAGGTAATCCCCAACAAAGATTTTTCACAACTTTATACCTTAATAGCTATTGTACTAACAGCTATTTTGGTACAAGCGGTAACCTCCTTTTTATTAACAAGGGTATTAAGCGTACAGGCACAGTATTTAATAAGTGAATTGCGCGCACAGGTTCAAAAAAAGGTATTATCGTTGCCCATAAGTTTTTTTGATAATACTAAATCGGGCGCCCTGGTATCGCGTATTATGAGTGATGTTGAAGGGGTAAGAAACTTAATTGGTACCGGTTTGGTGCAAATGGTTGGTGGCAGTTTTACAGCTATTGTTTCATTGGTTATTTTAATAAAATTAAATCCGTGGATGACACTTTTTGTATTCGTACCACTTTCAATTTTTGGATATATTGCATTAAGGGCCTTTAAATACATTCGACCCATTTTTAGAACCAGAGGAAAAATTAATGCCGAAGTTACCGGTCGCTTAACTGAAACTTTAGCAGGTGTGCGTGTTATTAAAGCTTTTAATGCGGAGGAACAAGAACAAATTGTGTTCGAAAAGGGCGTTGATAAACTATACCAAAACGTAAAAAAGAGTTTAACAGCCACGGCGTTAATGACAAGTTCTTCAACTTTTCTAATAGGCGTTGCCACCACAGGTATTATGGGCATGGGTGGTTATTATATGATTATTGGTGAAATGACTACGGGCGATTTTCTGTTCTTCACCTTAATTCTTGGTTTTATGATTGCACCCATTGTACAAATGAGTAATATTGGAAGCCAACTTACTGAAGCTTTAGCAGGTTTAGATAGAACTGAGGAATTAATGAACATGACAGCAGAAGAAGATAATAACCAGCGCACCATTCACTTAAAAGACTTAAAAGGCGAAATTACTTTTAAAAACGTGTCGTTTTCTTATGAGGAAGGTAAAGAAGTGCTGCATAACATCAATTTTACAGCGCCAGCAGGTTCTGTAACAGCACTTGTAGGAAGCTCGGGATCTGGAAAATCAACCATGGCAGGTTTATCGGCCACCTTTTTAACCCCAAAATCGGGGATGGTAACTATTGATAATCAAGATTTATCAAAAGTAAAATTAAGTACCTACCGCAAATATTTAGGTGTGGTTTTACAAGATGAATTTTTATTTGAAGGTACTATACGTGAAAATATTCTATTCCCAAGACCCAATGCTACTGAAAGCGAATTACAAAATGCTGTAAAAGCTGCTTATGTAAACGAGTTTACCGACCGTTTTGATAATGGTTTAGATACTTTGATTGGTGAACGCGGAGTGAAATTATCAGGCGGACAGCGACAACGTTTGGCCATTGCTCGTGCTATTCTTGCTAACCCAAAAATTATTATCTTAGATGAGGCAACTTCGAGTTTAGATACAGAAAGTGAAGCCTTAATTCAGAAAAGTTTATCAGAGTTAATAAAAGATCGAACCACCATCGTAATTGCGCACCGTTTGAGTACTATAAAAAAAGCTGATCAAATTTTAGTAATTGAAGCTGGAAATATAGTTGAAAGAGGCAACCATGATGAATTGATTGCTTTACAGGGTAGATATTACGATTTATACACGTATCAAGCGAAAATTTAAAAAGGCTATTATGAAAATTTCAGAACTACATACCACAGAATACCATACGTATTACGGTAATTATTTGGCATTAGTGCCTAAAGACCTATCGCTAATAGAGGGGTTTAAGGAAAGTTCTCAAAATATTATTGACTTCTTTCAAAACATTCCTGCTATTAAGTTGAATTATGCTTATGCTAATGAAAAATGGAGCGTGAAGGAAGTTTTTCAACACCTCATTGACACCGAACGTGTATTTCAATACCGTTGTTTCTGTATTGCAAGACAGGATAAAACATCATTACCTGGGTTTGAGCAAAACGATTATATTTTACCTTCAAACGCAAAAAATAAAAGCTTGGAATTGTTAATGGAAGAATTTAAAACGGTTCGACAAAGTTTTATTGCCTTGCTTAATTCTTTAAGTGATGAAGATTTAAAATGTATAGGGATGGCCAATGGCAATGCCATGTCTGCCAGAGCCGCAGCGTTTATTATTTTAGGGCATTACCAATGGCATATAGATATTATTAAAGAAAGGTATTTGTAATTAGGTTCTATATTAACTAGCTAAAGCTAAGGCTGTTTTTCGTTTTAAGGTAACAAAAACCAAAACAGATAAAACACCAAAAACAGAAAACCCAATAAACAGCGGTAAAACAGATGTTTTAACATACCCACCTATAAAATTAGCAATAGGAACTGCCATAACTGTAGAAATAAAACCGTTTAATGCAGCTCCAATACCAGCTATATGGCCTAAAGGTTGCATAGCCAAAGCTCGTAAGTTTCCAAATATAAAGCCTACTGCAAAAAATTGTAAACCAAAAAAACTGATTAAAATATAAATACTTGGGTTGTTTCCAGACCAAAATAAAACTACATATAAAATGGAAACCACACTATAGGCAATGGTTGCCATATAACCCAGTTTAAACATACCAAACCTTACAACCAAGGCACTATTTAAATAGGTAGAAAGCCCAATGGAAATGGCTAAACTCGCAAATATATACGGGAACATATCAGACAAATGGTATTGGTCCACAAAGATTTGTTGAGAAGTACTTAAATAAACCATAAACGAGCCCGTAATAAAACCAGAAACCAATGTGTAAGAGATGGCCTCAGGGTATTTAAAGAATTCTTTAATGCCATTTGTGAATAGATGCGACGTAAAATTCACGCGTTTTTCTTTTTGAAGGGTTTCGGGTTGGCGTAACCAAAACCAAGTCATGATCATTATTCCAAATGCTAAATTGAAATAAAATATAGATTGCCAATTAAAAAACTGAAGAAAAAAGGTGCCTAATGTAGGAGCTATTACAGGTACTAAAATAAAGAACATGACAACAATGGATACTATTTTTGCCATATAATCACCACTGTACGAATCTCTTACCATAGAAATGCTTAAACTTCTGGGAGAAGATAAACCAATACCTTGAAACACTCTCCCAATAAGCATCACTTCAAAGTTATCAGTAGTTACACAAACAATACTGGCAACTATAAAAACTAAAAATCCAAAAAACACAATGGGCTTTCTTCCAAAGCTATCAGATAAAGGCCCAAAAATAAGTTGTCCAAACCCCAAGCCTAAAAAAATCATGGTAATAAGCAATTGGTTATCGCTAGGGTTTGTAATATGTAATGAACTACCAATAACTGGTAAAGCTGGTAATAAAGCATCGATGGAGAGGGCTACTATAGACATTAAAGAAGCCATTAACGCTACAAATTCAAATTTAAATGTTTGTGCTTTTTGCATGTGGCAAAAGTACCTCTATTAAATAAGTTAAAAGTTAATTTAGATTAATAAACCCGCGATATATTGTTAAATTTGTATTAAAACCTTTTTGTAAATGAACTTCGACCCCTTATTAAAATACATAAACAATTATATAGATTTAACCGATGATGAGATTGCTTTTTTAAAATCCAAACTCATAATTAGAAAATATTTAAAAGGACAATATATTGTACAACAAGGTGATATATGTAAATATGAATGTTTTGTATTGAAGGGCTGTACCAAAACCTTTTATGTAGATAAAGAAGGGCAGGAGCATATTCTTATGTTTTCAATTGAAGATTGGTGGACCTCTGATATGGGCAGCTTCATCACGCAAACCCCGGCCGATTTTAATGTGCAATGTTTGGAAAATTCAGAATTGGTCATGTTTTCCTATGATATTATTGAAGATTTATACAGAGAAATCCCAAAACTAGAGCGTTTTTTTAGACAAATTATAGAACGTGCTTTTGTAGCATCGCAAAAACGTATTGTTAGAAGTTTTAGTCTTTCGGCCAAAGAACAATACCTTTATTTTAGAGACCAATATCCTCTTATAGAGCAGCGTATCCCTCAGTATATGATTGCATCTTACCTTGGTATTACTAAAGAATTTCTTAGTAAAATTAAAAGCCAGCTAATTTTGGAACAATAAATGTTAAACTAGATTAACATCATTTGATAATCTATGTCATTTTCTATAGCGTACATATTTTAGATATTTGTACCAGTAATTTATTATGAATACTTTAATAGAAAAAATAAGCGCTGTAAATGATTTAATCCTTCAAGGTAAGGGGTTGGAAGCTTTTGAGACTTATTATCATGATGACGTTATAATGCAAGAAAATGATAACGAAGTATTTATAGGTAAAGAAGTAAACAGAAAACGCGAAGAAGCCTTTTTTGCTGCTATAACGGAATTTAGATGTGCAAAACCCTTAAAAGTAACCGTGGGCGAAAAAACAACCATGGTAGAATGGCAGTTTGATTATACTCATAAAGACTTGGGTTGTAAAAACTATACTCAAGTAGCTGTTCAAGAGTGGCAAGACGGAAAAATTATAAAAGAAAAATTTTATCACGGATCATAAACAAAAACAAAACAATAACAAGATGAAAAAAACAATTAAAAATTTAGCAATCGTAGCTTTAGTAGCATTTACAACATTTTCTTTCACAACAAAAGCGGGAGAGAAAAAAGAAATTAAAACAGACAAAAGTAAAGTAGTTTGGAAAGGTTACAAAGTAACAGGTTCACACGAAGGTACTGTTGCTATCCAATCAGGCTCTTTAACATTTGATAATAATAAATTAGTAGGTGGTGAGTTTGTAATGGATATGAACAGCATCGGTTCTACCGATTTAGAAGGTACCATGAAAGGGAAATTAGATGGACACTTAAAATCGGACGATTTCTTTGGTGTTGAAAAACATCCAACAGCAAAATTAGTATTCACTAAAGTAACGGCTTCAGGTAAAAATGCATACACTGTTACTGGCGATTTAACCATAAAAGGAAAAACAAATCCAGCAACGTTTACCATTTCTATTTACGGAAACAAAGCAACAGCATCATTAAAAGTTGATAGAACATTATACGATGTACGTTACGGATCAACAAGCTTTTTTGATGGGTTGAAAGATAAAGCTATTTACGATGAATTTGACTTAGTAGCAGATTTAGAGTTTTAATTACAGAGTGACTGATTTAATAGCTTAAGAAAAGGGTGTTCAGAAATGAACGCCCTTTTTGATTTAATTAATTCAATAAAAATTAAATTAAAATATTACATTTGGCTAAACCAACCATTCTTAAATAAAAGTGTTTAAACCATATCACTATGAAAGTTTTTGAATGTCCTAATTGTAAATCACCTGTTTTTTTTGAAAACACCGTTTGCCAATATTGTAATACATCCATAGGGTATAATCACTATTTGGATGTCTTTGATATTCCCAATAACAATCAAGATAACTTTCATAAGTTGTGTTCTAATTTTGATTTGGGCGTGTGTAATTGGTTAGTAGATAATAATAAAAATACCGAATTTTGTTTAGCGTGCAGTTTAAATCGTACGGTTCCAAATCAGTCTAATACAGACCATTTTGATAAGTGGACAAAGTTAGAAATTGCCAAACACCGTTTAATTTATCAGTTGTTAAAGCTTAAGTTACCCATCAAATCTAAACTTGTAGATGAGGAAGGTGTGGCTTTTGATTTTTTATCGGAAAATAATGATGAAAATAAACTTACAGGGCATGCAAATGGGGTGGTTACCATCATTCTTTCAGAAGCAGATTCTGTACACCGCGAGCAATTACGAACGCAAATGAATGAAGCCTACCGAACACTTTTAGGACATTTTAGGCACGAAATTGGGCATTATTATTGGGAACTTTTGTTTGATGATTCCAACATAGAATCATATAGAAATATATTTGGTGATGAACGTGAAGATTATGGAGAAGCTTTAAAAAACCATTACAATAATGGGGCTCCTAGCCATTGGAACCAAAATTTCATTAGCAAGTATGCCAGTTCACATTCTTGGGAAGATTGGGCAGAAACCTGGTCTCATTATTTGCACTTAATGGATACTTTAGAAACGGCCCATTGTTTTGGAATAACGTTTAACCCAAATACCGAATATGTAAAAAAACTGGTGACAAACACCTGTCCAAACCCTTACAAAACAGAGAATTTCAAAGATATTTTTGATGCCAGTATAGCCTTAACATGTGCGGTTAATAGTTTGAACAGATCTATGGGACTACCAGATATTTATCCATTTATGGTGCCTAACAAAGTGCTGCAGAAGCTAACATTTATCCATAATTTGTTAAAAAAACAGAATATAAAGTAGTTAGTAAAGAAACGGATTTCTAGATCATATTATTATTCTTACCAACAATTTCTAATTGAACTTTAAAAGGCTATCTTTGTTTTTAATAAAACGAAATTCATCAATGTCTTTTAAAAAACTTATAGAACCTCTCAAAGATAATTTACAACAAAACGGTATTACACAGCCCAATCCACTGCAAACAGCCATCCTTTCAAAAATAAAAGGCGGTAAAAGCATGTTTGTAATGGCGCCAAAAAATGCCGGAAAAACTACAAGCATTGTAATAAGTGTAATAAACAAATTGAAGGAAGCTTTTGAAGATGCCCCTCGTGCTTTAATTTTTGTAAAAGATAAAGAAGAAGCATTAAAACTTGAAGAAATTTTCAATACTTATAAAAGAGGGACCGATTTGCGTGTGTATTGTGCTTATGAAGAACATAATATGGAGTTACAGCGTGAAGAACTTTACTTAGGGACCGATATCGTTATAGCAACTCCAAAACGCCTGAATAGAATTTTTTATTTAAACGGAATTAACTTGAACAAATTACAAATGTGTATTGTTGAAGATGCCGAATTTTTATTTAGAAACAATAATTTTGCTGAGGTAACCAGAACGCCCGAAAGCATCGGTAAATGTCAATATCTTGTGTTTTCAGAAAAATTTGATGCCCGTTTTGAGCGTTGGCAAGACTCCTTTATGTATCTATCTGAAACAGTACAATTTTCTAAATAGCTAATAATCTTTTACTTAATTGCCCCAATTCTATAAATTTTAAACTAAAAGATAAATTAGCTTTTTTTGTATAATTTCAATAAATTAATAAAAACTTTCAAAAGTATATTTTTTGTTTAAGTCTCTCAAATACAAGGCTATTATTAAGGGGTTTGTTTTTATATGCTTTTTAGTATGTAAAACAGTTGCATATTCACAAAATAGTGGGAATGGCAACTATATTCGTTTTATAGATTCTGCCGATAATTATATTGATGATTACCCTGATAAAGCACATATCTTTTTAGATTCCATTCCAAAGCCCACTGAAAGAACCATTAAAGGCCGTCTTGCCGATTATTATGCGATAAAAGCGTTAATACATGATGGAAGAAATGAGTATGCACGGTTATACCAAAGTTATATTCTGGCTCTTAAATATGCCGATAAAGAAAAAAATTATAAAGTAGGTGGCGAAGCTAGTTTAGAACTTTTTGCAAACCTGCATTTTGCTAAAAAAGACTCTTTAGCATTTAAGTATCTAAAAAAAGCAAAAGAATATTTCCTGCTAGACAAAAATACCAATGGTTTAATAGAGGTAGAGCAAATGTATGCTTACATAGAATTTTCAAATAGAAATTATGAGAAGTGTAATGAATTAATTCACAAGTACCTTGATACATATAAATCTATTGAAGATGATGCTTACCTGTATATGTTTGCCACCTATATGTTAACATTAAACTATATGGACTTGAACCAATTGGATGAAGCGTATACCTACTTAAAAGAGTTTGAAGGTTTAAAAAACAATCCAACAATTGTAAGGTATAATTATGCATCATTTAATGTAGGTCTCGACGTAAATTTTGCTGAGTTTTATTTTAAAAATAAAAAAACGGATTCTGTATCATTTTATTTAAATAAGTCAACAAAGCTTAGAAACTATATGAGTGATGATTTGGTAAGGCGGTATTTTAACCTTAAAACCGATTTTTACAAATCGCTTGGAGATATTGATAATGCTAAAACATATTTAGATTCGTTAGCGGTTTTTGAACGGAAAATGTATAAAAATAACGTGGAAGCAAGTTTTCAACTAAGCAATACATTATTGCAAACCGAAAGCGAATTAAAAAAGGAAAGTGATAAAAAGTTTTGGAACGGTGCATTGGCTGTATTGTTATTCTGTATATTATTCTTTTTAAGTATTTTGTTTTTTGTTCATTATAGAAAACATAAATTTAAATTGAATGATACCATTAATAAAGTGAATAATCTATCCTATTTAAAATCGAATAATGAAAAACTTACGGGTAAGTTATTAGGTTTGGAAGAATACATTACTAACTTAAAGAAAGAAGTTAAAAGCATCTCAACTTTAAGTGAAGTTTCAATTCAAAAAGAGAAAATAAAAGATTTGTATAAAAACCTACTACACAATTCATCTACGTTGTTAGATAAAAGTGAAAACCATCTGGAATTGGTTAATGAACTTAATGTAGAATTTTTTAGCAGAATACAATCTAGGTATCCACAGTTAAATGACTCTGAGGTTATTACATGTTATTATTTGTATATGGACTTTAAAAATAAAGAGATAGCCTTGTTTTTAGGTATATCTGTTAGAGCCTTAGAAAGTAAGAGGTATAGGATTAGTAAAAAAATTAATCTGAACACCAAAGAAACATCTTTGGTAGAACATCTTAAAGAAACATTTAAAGAAATTACAATAGCTTAAAATTCTAAATGAGCTAAGTTAAATTATAGCTTTAATCATACAAAAGCACTCGTTTTTTGCACATGCGTAGTAAATGCGTAGTTAATTTTAGTGCCATATAATATCTAATAACAATATTTGCACTGCTATTAATTAGTTATAACTGAATTTATCAGTAACCCTTTGCTTTTGTTTTCTAAGTGGTTGGAATTTGGTTAAATTATTAAGTTTTATAAGGTACTTATATTTAACCTGAACAAAAGTTGTTATTGACAAAGAAGTTGTTTTAGGGATTTTTTTAAAAAGGGGTCTTTCCGGAGACTCCTTTTTATTTTACTTTCTTTTAAAATATATGTAACTTGCCTTAAACAAAAAGCAAACCATTAAACTAGCCCAAGCTGCTATTGGAAACCCTCACTAACCATAACCACTTATCTGATGAAGATTTAGTTAAGCTCATTGTAATTAACAATGATACTTTACTGTTTGAAGTCTTATACGATAGATTTTCCAGATTGGTTTTTAATAAATGTTATGGTTTTGCCAAAGATGAAGAAGAGGCTAAAGATTTAACCCAAGATGTGTTTTTAAAACTCTTTGTTAAATTGGCGAGTTTTAAAGGCACTTCTAAATTTTCCACATGGCTCTATGCATTTACATATAACCATTGTGTAAATTATGTAACCAGAAACACCGCTAAAAAAATAGAAAAACAATCGGTAGATTATACCGACATAGAAAACATTTCCGATATTGAGAACGAAAGTGATTTTCTAACCATGAAAGTAGATAAATTACAGGCAGCATTAGAACTCATTTCACCAGATGAAAAGATGATTTTATTACTGAAATATCAAGACTTTTTGTCTATAAAAGATATTGAAAGTGTTTTAGGTATTGGTGAAAGTGCTGTTAAAATGAGGATTAAGCGTGCTAAAGACAAGCTTATAACCGTGTATAATGAAAACTTTAGTTAATGGAAAACCCGTTTAAACATATAAACCAGCCACTTAAAGAAGTTCCACCAGAACTTAAGGCCAAGGTAATGAACGATATTGCCATGGCTAAGTTGCTTATGGATTTAGCAGCGTTATTCTCCTATAATATTGGAAACGTTATAGAAACAGTTATAAACAATAGAAAAAAGCAATAAAATAAATAAACCTTAATAATAGCAAATTATGGAAAAAGCAGCAAGATGGAAAGAGATTGCCATGGAATCTTTAACCAAAGTATGGTTTGAAATATCCAGCATATTCCCTAATATTATTGGCACATTGGTCATTTTAATATTTGGTTGGTTTTTTACAAAATTGGTCATTCGTATTATTAAAAAAGTATTGGTATTGGCTAAGGTACACAAGATAGACGATGCTATAAACCAGATAGAAATTGTTGAAGGTAAAAAACTGAATTTCAATACCGTAAAAGTGGTTTCTCTTTTTGTGAAAATGCTTATTTATATCATGCTGCTTATCATGGCTTCCGATATTTTAGGACTGCAAATCATATCGCAAGAAATAAGCAACTTTTTAGGCTACCTGCCAAAGCTATTTAGTGCATTAATCATTTTTATGGGAGGCTTGCTATTAGCCAACATGATAAAAAATGGCATCAAATCTTTTTTTGAATCTATAGAACTGTCGGGTGCAAAACTCATCAGTCAATTGGTGTTTATTATTTTTTTAATATTCATTTCTATCACCGCATTAGATCAGGCAGGTGTAGATACCGAAATAATAAGCAATAACGTTTCATTCATTATAGGCGGTTTTATATTAACTGTTGTATTGGCAGTTGGTATTGGTGCCCAAAAAGTAGTGGGCGATTTACTAAAAACATTTTATGTACGTAAAACTTATGAAGTTGGGCAAAAAATAGAGTTTAATAATATAAAAGGCGAAGTAGTATCTATAGATGGAATTTCAGTAACCTTAAAAACAGAAAAAGGGAAACTTATTGTACCAATTAAAGATATTGTAGAAAGTCAGGTGCATATTGAAGATTCGCTTTAGATTTATAGTTCCGTAATTAAAAATAACAAGTATTAAATCTCTTTTTATGTTTATGAAAAGGGATTTTTTTATGAATTATAAACGAAATGAATAAACCCCAAATAAAAAAAGGTTAAAGAATATACAAACTACAAATTTGCTATAAATAATATTTCACAATACAAGCCAATAGCATGTGTGCCTTCAAAACACAGGTTATATATAGAAAAAGGGAAATACCAGCAAAACAACGAAACCCTAAGTTGAATTACCAAACCGTGACGCATATTGACACAATTTGACACAATTTGAGACGATTTGAGACGATTTGACACAATTTGACACACATTGAGACACCACCCCAAAAAACTAGGGGTTTTGTTCCAGTTTTGTTCGGGTTTTGTTCGTCTACGGTTCGGGTGTATTTTTTTTAAATAGGGCTTTAACTGAACAAAGGGCGCAGGAGGGTGCATGGAAACAAAACTTTATGGCTTTGTGAAAAATATGCTTTGATATATTGTAAAACATTTCTAAATTGCCACGTACTATAATTTTTACCTTAAAAATGGAAGCTAAAAAATATAAAAAGCAACAAAACTTTCCTCATAGCCAACCAAAATGGCGGTATAAAAGGATAAAAGTTCAGTGTATAAACAAGTTGTGAGCCAATACGAGAAAAATACAGAGAAACCAATAAAATGCTAGACCAATCATTCTCATATGAAAATTTCAGAATACTCCTTGATGTTGAGAATAGGAAAGGTCGTTATCTCGAAGATAAAGTATTTTTCGATTCAGACATTTTTCAAAAATCAAGAGAGGTTTCTGATTCAATAATTTTAAAAAATAAAGAAATAAGAGAGGAGGCTTACAAATTAAAATCTATATCAAAAATTGAAGATAGGGATTACACAAAACTTGATAAGTTAAATTCAGAAAAAGACGAACTTAAAAAAACTAGAGAAAAAGAACTCGAAAACATTTTAATAAAAATAGCAGAAAAAACAGATGTTGAAGATTATGAGTTAAAAATCAAAAAAGGACAAATAAAGTGGGGCAGTCAATTATATGAGATTGAATATAATCCTGAAAATTATTTTGTTACTAAGCAGTTACAAAGAAATATTTACAAAACATTTAAAGTTAAGCAAGCTAACAGAAAGGTAATCGTTGACCAATTAAGATTATTACTTAATGACAGCTTCCCTAAGGTAATCATCAGAACGGACATTAAAAAATTCTACGAGTCTATTCCACACAAGGAACTTTTAGCCAAAATTGAAGAAAATAGTCTACTTAGCTATCCTTCAAAGAAAATGATAAAACGAGTTTTAAACCAATATTGGAATATATTATTAGCAGACGGGTTAAAAACAAATAATGACGAACGTGTAGGAATACCTAGAGGCATCGGCTTTAGTGCTTATTTAGCTGAATTATATTTAAGAAGTTTTGATAAAAAAGTTAAATCATTAAATACCGTAACTTATTACTGTAGATATGTAGATGATATAGTAATTATAATAACTCCTAACCATAGGAGTGAAACTAAGGCTATTGCTACTTATCAAAATGAAGTTAAAAGAATATTATTAAGTTCCACTAGATTAAAAATTAACACAAGCAAAACAAAGATAATTGACCTTACACCGAATAATCAAGACAGAAAAAAATCTATCAAATACGAATTAACATATTTAGGTTATAAATTTATTATACCATATAGCAAAAAAGATAAATCAATTACCAAGGATGATATTCAAATCTTTATGTCTGATGAGAAATTTGAAAGATATAAGAAAAAAATTGACAATTCATTTTCAGACTATTATGGTTCAATTACAAAATATTCTGCAAGGAAAAATTCAACTGAAAGAATGCTATTAAAACGAATCAAGTTTTTAACTAATAATCATCAACTCCTTAGAAGAAAAAGTAATGTTTTTATTGGTATTTATTTTTCTAATGAGTTTCTAAGTACACCTTATTCTGATTTAAAAAAACTCGATAAATACTTAAAAGGCAAAATAACAGCCTTACCGTCTTCAACAAATAGTCAACTTATAGATAAGCTCAAAAAAATGTCTTTTGAAAGTGGTTTTAGGACAAAAAGCTTAGTAAGATTTAATACAAAGTCTTACAAAAACGGAAAAATGATTCAAATCTGGAAAAACTTATAGGAAATGAAAAAGAAAATTCCAATATCATATTCCAAAGAACGAGTTGTTTTATCTGATGTTTTACCATATGAAACTCCAGTAACTTTTTCAAATAGGTATTTTTATAAATATTTAATAAATAGTCAAAAATTTTACACCAAACTCTACCAATTAAAAGGCAAAGAGAAAGCAGATTATAAATTAAAATGTGGTAAGGCTTATCACGAAATAGAATCAATTCTTTTTGGTGTTGAGGAGAGGACTAAACCATTTAGATTTAATATCACACATAAAAAAAATGACTTTAGAGAATTATGCGTAATTCATCCTGTAAATCAACGTAAGATGGTAGACTTTTATGAAAAATATAAAAACATAATAGTCTATTACTCCTCGTTAAGTCCTTTTTCAATTAGAAAGCCATCCAAGGTAGCTAATTTTACATTTTACAATGATGTACTTCATAAAAGAAATGAAGATAAAGACCTGCAACACTCTCAAATTGAACAGGATGACAGTGAGTATGAAAACTTAAAATCATTTTTCAGTTACAGAAAATACAGTAACATCCATAAATTTTATGAATCATATCAATTTCATAGAAGTGAAAAAAAGTATAACAAATTACTAAAAATAGATATCACAAAATGTTTCGATAGCATTTACACTCACACTCTTCCTTGGGCATTAACTAACAAAAGAATTGTTAAATCAAATATTAATTCATTAGAATCTACATTTGGTGGTGAGTTTGACTGCTTAATGCAAGACCTAAATGCAAATGAAACAAATGGGATTATTATTGGTCCTGAATTTTCAAGAATATTTGCTGAATTAATTTTACAACAAATAGATGTTAATATCTACGAAAAGCTAAAATCAATAGATTCAAAAGTAAACAATTTAATACATAAGGTCGATTACGAGATTTTTAGATATGTTGATGACTACTTCATCTTTTACAATGAAGAATCACAGATTGATAAAATAACAGAAGCATTTAAGTTATCATTGAAAGAGTACAGAATGTACTTGAATGATAAAAAGTCATTACTATATTCCAAGCCAATAATTACTGAAATAAGTATTGCTAAACAGAAAATAAATGACCTTTTTAATAGTCATTTAGTTTTAAAAGAAAAAGAAATAATAGTAGAAGAGAGTGAGCAATCAAATTCAATACTATATTTCAGTTCTAATAATGTAATAACTCGATTTAAATCAATTATTAAAGAATCTGAAGTAGAATATAAGGACATAATGAATTACACATTAGCTGTCCTAGATAATAAGACTAAAAAATTAATCAAAAAGTATAAAAATTTTGAAGATGAAAGCACCATTAAAACTCAAAAAGAATTTGAAAAAGGATTTTTAGAAATTCTTGATGTAACATTCTTTTTATACTCTGTCTCACCTAGAGTTAATTCAACAATTAAAGTTTGTCTAATAATTGACAGTATTAATAGTTTTTTGAAAAAAAATAAAACAAATCAATATAAAGAACCTTTCACTTCTAATAATAAACATAACATTTTCAAAAAAATATCTGATGAAATAAATTTAATTCTTCATAAAAATAAAAGCAAAAAAGAAACTCAGATTGAGACGCTTTATCTCTTAATTGCATTAAGCCAATTAGGAAGAGAATATAGATTAAATATAAATGTTTTATGCTCGTACTTTAATGCAACAATTAGAAAAAATAATTCTGTACGTTTTAATAGTGAATTAAACTATTTTTCAATAACAGTTTTGCTCTTTTATATTAAAGACGTTAAAGCTTACGCTCCAATTTTGGAAGAGTTGAAAAATGTTATTCTAAAAAAATTTAAAACAGGTAAAATATATGGCTGGAAAGATGATGCAGAATTGGTCTTACTTTTTTTTGACATATTGACTTGCCCATATCTAAATAACGAAGTCAGGTCACATCTTAAATGGAAAGTTAAAGATGCTAAGACAAGAGGTTCAAAAAGTTTAAAAAGCTATATTAAAGAGTTAAAGGATGAAAAATATAAGTACAAAAAAGAATTATTATCTTTAGTTGATATAAAAGACAATCAAATTACATTAATTGAGCAAGAAAAATTCTGGTTTACAAAATGGACAGAGTTTGATTTTGGATTAGAACTCCAAGCTAAAAGAAGCCAAGAAGTGTATTAAAGCATACCGTAACTGACAGCTAGCAATAGCAACACACACAAACGGTGTAAGTAAACTCTATAGTTGAGTTCTTACTAAAAAGTAGTCTGAGTCAGGGGCTACTTTTAATTAAATTAATAAATCAAAATAAAGGAGACCGTTGTAAAACATTTGAGAAATGAGACGATTAATGTTAATATTGATAGTTGTTTTGGGGAGTCAAACAACTATTTCCCAAAACATAACCGAATCAGACAGTTTGCAAATTGTGACCAAAATCGATGATTGGAATAGAGGTTGGAAAGTAAAAGATGCGGAATTAGCCTGTAAATGGTATTCAGAAAATGCGGATTTTACTAATGCATTTGGGATTAATCAAATTGGACAATCAGAAATACAAAAATATCTGACCAAAGTGTTTGAATTTGACTTTGTAATGGCTGGAATTTCTGAACAAACCACACTAAAACTCAAAAGAATAACCGACAAAGCCATATTAGTAATTTCAATAGTCGAACGGAAAGGACAGAAAACAGCTGAAAACAAAAATTTGGGAACTCGAAAAACTTCTCATTATAGATTATTTGAAAAAACTGACCAATGGAGAATTACAGCACACCTTATTTCGGATGCAAGAAGCATTGAGACAGAAAAACACTAAAAACGTTTTTACAACAATGTATAAAAATAATTGCTACTTTTAGCTTAACCAAAGTTAGTTACTCATTTGCTTGCTTCTGATTTTCCTTCGGAAAATCCTCGCCCATAATGAACTGCCCCCAAAAAGTTAGACACTATTTGAGGGTATTTTTATGGAAAGAAAAGTCAAGTACAATTACGATTTTAAACTTCGTTGCGTAAAGGAAGTGTTGAAAAATCATCAAACAGTAGA
>NZ_JAGJCB010000031.1 GCF_017814435.1 Mariniflexile gromovii
AAAAATAAAATGTCTGTGTTAAACGCCGTGAGAAATAAAATCATTCACCGTATTTTTGCTGTAATAAAAAACCAAACTATTTATAAAAATAATTTGGTTTTATCATAGAAATCAATATGACAAAGTGAACATCATACACTTTTCAGACAGCCTCCTTTCCATTAAAAAAACTTCCCGCTTTCTATAATGGCATGTCCGTTACGCTTGTAAGTTACTTTGGTTCCGTTGGCGCAAAAATGATAGACCGCTTTTACTTTTTGCTCTGTAAATGATAATAAAATAACGTCTTCTACCTTACAATTATAGTCTTTAGCAACTTTTGCTTTTACATGATCTATAGTGGCTCGCCCTTTTTTTAATTGTGATTGAATTTTATTATCCAATTCTGGTTCTATAAAACCGTCGGCTAATTTACACTTGTCTTTTTTTATTGGTGCTTTCGTAACGTTTTCTTTTGGGATTTCAGCATCAATATATTCCCAAGTAAAATCGGCTTTTAACCAAACACGCCTACCGTCTTCGGTTTTTACAATGTGGTTGTTTTGCGAAAAACCGATGCATGAGATAAAAAATAAGAGAAGAAACAGACACTTTTTCATAGCTAAATAATATTTTGTGAATTACAAAAATACGGTTTCATATGAAACTAGTCTTCTACATATTCTAAAATATGCTTCATTTAACCTTTAAAATAATAAATAATACTTACTACGAACTACTTAAAACCAAATCATAAGCATGCCTCAATTTCTTTACTATTATTTCGATTTCCTCTTCATTTAAATCGCCAAACCCAAAACGGATGGCACAGGTATTTTTATCTTGATACAGAATGGTTTTTGGAAGAAATAAATCTAACTGTTCAGCATAATATGCCAACTTAACCAACGATATTTTTGGATCAAAACGCAGCCACAATGCTAAACCACCTGAAGGTTTGTCCCAAAATATTTCCTGTATAAAATGTTTGTGAAGGCATTCGCATAAAAAATCGCGTCGTTCTTTATAAATAATGATGTTTTTCTTTATCAAACGGTGTATTTCGCCTTCATAAATTAGCTCTGAAAGCATTTGTTCTTGAATTAAATCGCCTTGGCTGTCCAGTATTCTTAAATAATTTTTAGCTTCTAAAATTAAATTTTCGGGTGCTATCACAAATCCTGTTTGAAAGCTTGGGAACAACGATTGCCCCAGTTTCCCTAAATAGATAATAACCCCATTGGCATCGGAGCTAGCCATGGGCAACATAGCAGAACCATCGAACTGAAAATCGTAATCAAAATCATCTTCAATAATAGCAAATTGGTATTCTTTGGCAAGTTCCATTAATTGCAAACGGCGTTCGGCACTAAGCGATTTTGTGGTTGGATAATGCCGATGCGCGCACACATACACACACCGAATGGCATGTTTTATAAAATGGGTTCTAATATATTCCACATCAATACCCTCATCGTCTATGGGTATGGTTTTAATGGCAGCGCCCGATTGTTGGAAAATCATATTGGCGGCATAGTTGCTTAAATCGCCCACCAAAACAATATCATTGGGTTGTAACAGCACCTGCGAAACAATATACAAACTCATTTCTATACTACGGGTGCTCATTAAATTATGCGGCTTCATATGAAAACCACGCGTTGCATTTAAATAATTGCACAATTGAATTTCAAAAGTTGAATTAGAAGATGCGTAGGTTTGGTTCCATTTTGGGATTAACGATTTCCGTTTCATGGAGGCACTGTACCATTTTGAAAATTGATGGGTGGGATGCAACCTTAAATCGGGTTGCCCATCGTTTACACGGTATTTTTTATCACTATTTTCATGCGTAGAGGCTAAATTAAACGAGGTTCGAAAAGGAAATCCTGTTGTTTTAGCATAGTCATTCACTTGGTCTATGCGTTGCGAAGTCGCCTTAATAGCCGCTGTTTTTTGTTCTGGAAACAAAATACAGGTGCCTTTATTGGGTACAATTTCAACCCAACCTTGCGATGCCAATTCATCGTAAATAGCTACCACCGTATTTCTGTTAATGCTAAAAAGCTCACTAAAGGTGCGGGTTCCGGGTAGCCAATCGCCCTCGGTTAAATACCTGCGCTGTATGGCATTTATAATTTGTTGCGCCGCTTGAATGTAAATGGGTGTTGTGCTCGATTTATCAAGATGAATTAATTGCTTTAAAAGTGTACTAACCGGACTATTCATTATTTTAAAACTGGACTACTTAACTAGTCCAGAAAGTTAAGAATTTTGCAGCGTAAAAAACACACTTAATTAGTTAATATGAAAAAGAACTATTTTTTTGCTTTCATTATCTTAATTTCCATTGGCATACACGCTCAAAACCAACCAACTAAACAGCAAGATACCACAGCGCTTGGTGAAGTTACTGTTAACTCTACCCGTATCAATTTACCCTTCAAAGAAAACTCCAGGACCATTTCCATCATTTCTTCTGAAGACATAAAAAACAGTGCCACCAATAATATTGCCGATTTACTCCAACAAGTAGCCGGTATTGATGTAAGACGTCGTGGTACGGCAGGAAGTCAAGCCGATTTATACATTCGCGGGGGTAGTTTCGACCAAACCTTATTACTTATTGATGGTATAAAAATGGACGACGCACAAACTGGACACCACACCATGAATGCCGCTTTACCACTAGATGTTATTGAACGTATTGAAATTATAAAAGGACCTGCAGCCCGAGTGTTTGGGCAAAATGCTTTTAACGGCGCCATCAATATCGTTACTAAAAAAGAATTGAACAATACGGTTTCTGCAACTGCGGAAACAGGTTCGTTCGGGCAATTAAACGCAGGGGTTACCGTAGGGGCGCAACTGGAAAACTCATCACATATTGTGCACGTAGATAAAATGACTTCCGCCGGGTATCGCCACAATACCGATTATGACAATAGCAATTATTTTCTAAAAAGTATTTTCAACCAGAACAAACAAGCCATTGAAATGATTACCACGTTTCAAGAACGTAAGTTTGGTGCCAACGGGTTTTACGCCCGAGCAAGCGCTACCGAACAATACGAAGAAACCCAAAACAGTTTAATGGCATTCTCTACTAAATTCAATTCTGGAAACCTAAGCTTTACACCACGTGTTTACTGGAAACGAAACCAAGATGAATATTTGTACATAAGAAATAACCCTCCGGCTTATAGAAACTTGCACATTACCAATAAAATTGGTGCAGAGGTTAATGCCAATTACACATCTTCAGTGGGTATCACAGGTTTTGGCATCGATATCTCTAAAGTTTATATAACCAGTAACAACTTGGGAGATCGCAACAGGTTTATGACCACGCTGTTTTTAGAACATGAATTTAAAATTTTTGATGATAAATTAGACCTTACACCAGGGGTTGCCGTAACTTATTTCTCAGATTTTGATTTTTATGCTTTTCCTGGTATCGATTTAGGTTACAGAATAACCGACCAATTAAAAGCCTATGGAAATATTGGATACACCTACAGAATTCCAACCTATACCGATTTATATTATAACGATTCCAGTACTGCAGGAAACCCCAATTTAGAAGTTGAAGAAGCTTTTGCTCAAGAAATTGGTATAAAATATTTCTCTCCAAGGTTTACAGCTTCCCTAGCCTTATACAACCGAGATGCGCAAAACTTAATTGATTTTATAAGACCAAACACCACAGAAACCATTTATACAGCTACCAACATAACCGAAGTTAACACCAAAGGTTTTGAGGTTGATGCTGCTTACAATTTCAAACTAAATGGTTTTAACCAAACATTGGCGGTGGGTTATAACTTTTTAGAAGATGATATTTTAAACCAAAACAAAGAACTATCCCGTTACTCACTAAACACACTTAAACACCATTTCACCACGCGTTTAAGCACACAACTATGTAAAAATGTGAGTCAGAATATCATATACAAACATGCACAACGCACCACTGGCCATAGCTATAATGTGTGGGATGCTTCCATAGCTTTAAACCTAAAACAATTAGAATTTACCATTACAGCAAGCAATATTTTTGATACCGATTATATTGAAGCCGGTTTTGTTCCCATGCCACCTAGCAATGTATTATTTGGTATGAGATACCATTTTAACTAATTTCTCCCTAATTTCAATTAGTGCATGTAGGCCTCACAAGTTTTTAAAACCTGTGGGGTCTAATTATTTTCCAACGCTTCATAGTTCCCTCCTGTTTTAATTAATAATTGTGAAGACTTACTTACTTTAGCGCAGCATTTGGAAAACCCGTATCACACACGAACGCATACAGAAGCATAAACTTTCATATTAACCAAGGCAAACTACAAATTCAGCCCATAGGGTAATTCCCGTAAAATACTATTTCTAATTCCACTACGTTTCATTAACTTTGAACACACTAAATTAAATAAGCCTTGTCGTTGAACTTACTAGATATCCCTCGTGTAAAAACAATTACGAAAGAGGATTTTTTAAAACACTACTTTAAACCGCAAAAACCTGTGGTTATTGAGCGTTTTATTGAAAACTGGCCTGCTTACCATAAGTGGAGTTTAGACTATATGAAAAGCGTTGGCGGCGATATTACTATACCGCTTTACGACGATAGACCGGTAGATTACAAAGATGGTTTTAACCAACCACACGCTAAAATGAAATTGGCCGATTATATTGATTTGCTAAAGCGTAAACCCACCAAATACCGTATTTTTTTATGGAACGCCATTAAGGAAATACCACAATTGCAAAAAGATTTTTCGTTTCCCGATTTTGGTTTACGCCTCTTAAAAGGACTCCCCATGTTGTTTTTTGGCGGTTGCGATTCGTATACTTTTATGCATTACGATATAGATTTAGCCAATATTTTCCATTTTCATTTTGAAGGGCAAAAACAAATTATTCTGTTCGACCAAAAACAGAACAAATATCTGTACAAAGTACCGCATGCGCTTATAACCCGCGAGGACATCGATTTTGCCAACCCCGATTTTGAAAAATGGCCAATGCTTAAAAACGCCCAAGGCTACCAAACCACACTAAACCATGGCGAGGTGCTGTATATGCCCGAAGGCTATTGGCACTACATGCGCTACATAACGCCCGGGTTTTCCATGAGTTTGCGCGCCATTGCCCGTAACCCCAAAAACTTTAGTAAAGCCATTTACAACATTGTGGTTATGCGCAATTTTGATAATGCCATGCGCCGCATACAAGGTCAAAAATGGATAGATTGGAAAAACCAACAAGCCATTATTAAAACCCACAAGAATTTATAAAGAAACAACCACTTAGATAAAACACGCTGTATTTCATCTAAATACACATACCCATAGGCATCACATTGGTTGTAAAAAAAATTACATCCCATGGGTAAATAAAACTGTTTTTTACAATAACTTATATATCTTTGTCCCACTAAAATTTAAACAAAAATCATGCGAAAATTAATCTTCTTAGTAACTATTTTTAGTGTAGCTCTTGGTAATTCACAAGCTTTTACTGGCACTAATGATAACAAACTTCAATTAGGAACCAATTTACAAGACAATGCTACGGGTATTAACATAAGTTTCGATTATGGTTTGGGCGAAAACATATCGGTTGGTGTATCATCATCATATGCTTTAGGTCTTGCCAACGATATTTCTGCTAGTTTTGGCGACCGTTTTGATGCGAAAGTACGCTTTAATGCCAATTTAGGAAACGTCATTAATGTAGATGATAATTTTGATGTGTACCCAGGTTTAAACTTAAGCCTTAAAAACTTTGGTGGCCATTTAGGGGCGCGTTACTTTTTCTCAGATGGTTTTGGTGTTTATACCGAGTTTAACGTACCTCTTGCTAAATACAATACCGATATTTTGGATGCTGGCGAGAAATTGCACAACCAATTTACAGTGAACCTAGGTGCTTGTTTTAATTTGTAAAAAGACCCTTTATAATAATATACAAAGGCGGAAAATTTAGGTTTTTCGCCTTTTCTTTGTGTCATTGCGTATTGTATGACCCTACCAAGTTGCTTTACATTTTTTTTAAGTCTTAAATCTAAAAGTATCTACATAGGGCGGTTGTCTTTTAACAGTAGCAAAGACCCTAGCCAATAATTTACATCTTATAATATTGATTGTGCTCATTTTATTCTTGCCATTTTCAACCCTTCTGCAATAGTATAATTTCATTTCTGGATTATTCTGTATTGCGGACTTAGCACATAAATTGAATAACGATTTTATTTTTTTATTAGCTAGATTGCTCACTTTTGTTTTTCCTCTAATACTTGTTACAGAAGAATTCGGGAATGGTGCTATACCACAATATGCGGCAAATTTTCTCCAAGTTTTAAATTTGGTAAAGCCATTTGTGGATGTAGTCATAAATAGAACTGTTTGGCTCCCTATGCCTTTGATACTGGTGATTAGTCTATACTGATGGTTTAACTCTTGGTTTACGCTAATAATAGAAATGCCTTTGGAGACAGGCGAGTTAGGGATAGAAGTGGAAATCCTTTTGGTTTTATTCGTTATAGCGACAAACTCCCATGTAAACCTTGATTTAAAATTAGGCACCTTCCTTCGGAGGAATGGCAAAACCAAAAGATTGTAACGGATAGCCCGACCCTTGGGTAACTCCCAAAATATAAATCCTATTATAGTGATAAAAGCGTATATTATATTTATGAACCGATTTTTGTGTATTTTTGCATCGTGAAGCAAGAGTTAAAACTTTCAGATTGGTTGCCTACCACAAACAAAGAGGTGAAAATACGCGGTTGGGATGCGCTAGACGTTATTCTGTTTAGTGGTGATGCCTATGTGGATCATCCCTCGTTTGGACCTGCGGTTATTGGCCGTATTTTAGAAAGTTATGGCTTGCGTGTTGCCATTGTGCCACAGCCTAATGTGAATGATAATCTTCAGGATTTTGTGAAAATGGGTGCTCCTAAATTATTTTTTGGAGTTACCGGTGGTTGTATGGACCCCATGATTAGCAACTACACAGCAAGCAAAAAGAAGCGTGATAAAGATGCCTACACCCCTAATGGCGATACTGGTTTTAGACCCGATTATGCTACTACGGTGTATTCGAACATTTTAAAAGAAAAATGGCCCGATGTGCCTATTTTAATTGGAGGTATTGAAGCATCGTTACGTCGTGTAACACATTACGATTATTGGAGCGATAAGCTGATGCCTACTATTTTAGAAAGTTCGAAGGCAGATATGTTGGTATATGGCATGGGCGAACAGCCTTTGCGCGAAGTGGTTCGATTGTTACAAAAAGGCGTGCCTTTTAAAAATATAAATACGGTACTACAAACCGCTATTTTGTTGGACAACGAAGAAGATATACCAAAAAACAGTAATTGGGAAGATGTGGAAATTGTTTCGCATGAAAAATGTTTGCAAGACAAAAAAGCCTATGCTTCTAACTTTAAAACCATAGAACAAGAGAGCAACAAACTGGCTGCAAGACGTATTTTTCAAAAAGTTGGAACTAAGACGTTGATGATCAATCCGCCATACCCAACCATGACGGAAGATGAAATTGATGCTTCTTTTGATTTGCCCTACACAAGGTTACCTCATCCAAAATATAATAAGCGCGGACCCATCCCTGCTTATGAAATGATTAAGTTTTCCATCAACATCCACCGTGGGTGTTTTGGTGGCTGTAGTTTTTGCACTATTTCGGCTCATCAGGGTAAATTTATTGCAAGTAGAAGTCAAGAATCTGTATTACGCGAAGTGGACACCGTAGCAAACATGCCCGATTTTAAAGGTTATTTAAGCGATATTGGTGGCCCTAGTGCTAACATGTATAAAATGAAGGGAAAAGTACAAGCTATATGCGATAAGTGTGTAGCACCTTCATGTATTTCGCCTGTTATTTGTAGCAACCTTGATACATCGCACAAACCTTTAACCGAATTATATCGTGCGGTTGATAGTCACCCGAAAATTAAGAAATCGTTTATTGGAAGTGGTATTCGTCATGATATGTTGGTGCCAGAATTCAATAAAAATGCCGACCCTAAAGAGTTGGATGATTATACCGAAGAGGTGATGACAAAGCATATTTCTGGACGCTTAAAAGTAGCACCAGAACATACCAGCGACCCTGTTTTGAAGTTGATGCGGAAACCCTCATTTTCTTATTTCCATAAGTTTAAGGAACGTTTTGATAAGATTAATATTAAGAAAGGTTTAAACTTGCAGTTGATTCCTTATTTTATATCTAACCACCCTGCCTGTGAAGCTGAAGATATGGCGAATCTTGCTGCCGAAACCAAAGATATGGGCTTCCAGTTAGAGCAAGTTCAAGGGTTTACACCAACACCTATGACGGTGGCTACGGTTATTTATTATAGTGGTTACCACCCATATACGCTTAAAAAAGTAAATACGCCCAAAACACAAAAAGAAAAAGATGAGCAACATCGTTTTTTCTTTTGGTATAAAAATGAAAATAAAGATTGGATACGTAAAACCTTAAACAAATTAGGTCGTCAAGATTTATTGAATGTGTTATTACCTGAAAATGATAAATGGCGTAAAAATAAACCAAGTGGTGAAGCAAAACACACCTTTGATGATGCTATCCCTTTTAACCAACGAAAAAATAAGGCTAAGTTTAGGAGTAAGAAGAAGCGGTAGTTTGCTTTTCTTATGAAATTAAACACCCCTATTGAGCTATGCTCGCTATCTTCAATGAAAATATATTTTCATTTCGATAATCCTCAAGGGGATATTTGTTGGCGTTAAGCTTCATGTCATTAAATTCTAGTAAGTTTTAAAAAACTTGAAAATTCTCATTTTTTCATTTTAATGATGTCCTTTTAATAGATTTTGTTTTAATGTTTAGAGATTAATTTTAGGGATATACTATGGTTAGGCAACTGAATGCTTGTTTTTAGTGTAGAGTTTGTTGGTTTGGATTGTCCCCTCGAGGGGACTCTAGGGGTGTTTTTTAAGCACTATAATTTTAAAACTATTCCTGTAATCTTCTTACAGTTTCCTCAATAACCAACAAAACGCTAAACATATTCTTTTTAACTTCTTCATTTGAAAACCTTAAAAAAGTAACACCATAAACTTCCAATTCGCCTTGCCTTTTGCTATCATATAAATAAGCATATTCATGTGTAACTCCATCAATTTCAATAGCTAAACCAATTTCATGACAATAAAAATCTACTATATAATTTAGCATAGGTACTTGCCTATGAAATTGAACGCCATAACCTCGCTGCTTTATGTTTTGCCATAACAAAACTTCCGGAAGCGTGCTGTTTTTTCGCAGCTGTCTTGCTAATAGTTTTAATTCAGGGTTGTATGGAATTATTTTGTTTCTCATGCATTATGCTTTGTTTTGAGACATCCCTATAATCCCCTCAAGGGGATATTGGTTTCGTTAACAATTTTAGCTTATAAAATAGTATAAGAATTTAGGACTTTATAACCTTTTAAATAGCTTCTCCAAATGTTATTAGGTTATTGTCTGGATCAAGTAACGAAAACTCTTTTTGTCCCCAAGGTTTTATTTGCAAATATCCAGCAGGATGGATGCTTATTCCCTTTTCTAAAAATGAATTGTAAAGCGTATCAATGGCATTGGTTCGAATGTAAATTTGCCCAAAATTTTCTTTAGGGTCAAGTGCTTTGTATTCGAAAAAATGGATTTGAATATGATCTTTTTGAACCATTAAATAACCTTCGAAATCGGCACTTCCAAACACCTTAAAACCTAATTTGTTTATATAATAGTCTTTAGTGACTGCTTTGTTTCGCATTGGAAGCTTAGGATGGATGTTGGTTAACATAGTTACATCGAGTTAAACTTTTCATTATTCTCTTCGACTCTAAACTTTACAATTCTGGTAATTAAATCGATAGGCAAAGATGCATTCATAGGAAACTGAACCGAGCCTTTCCCTTGTTTAAATACACTCAATTCTTTGGCAAAAGCTTCATGTCCTGTTGGTGATGCATAGAAACCTATATGATTTTTATAACCAGCAAAATAAACCAGGGGTTTTTATGGATTTTATAGGCAGGCATGCCATACGAAATACTTTCAATGGCTTTAGGAGCATTTTCAAAAATGATCTTTCTGAGGGTATTCAGTTTTTCCTGCACCTCATTTGGAAAAGTATTTATGTATACCTCAACGTTTCTGAAATCTGATTTCATTCCCTTCTGCATTAATTATTAGTGCGCCTCCAACCAATCATTTCCAATGCCTAATTCAACATCCAAAGGAACTTCCAGTTTATAAGCGTTTTCCATCTCCGTTTTTACAAGGGTTTTAATGGTTTCCAATTCGGGTTTGTACACATCAAAAACCAACTCATCATGCACTTGCAACAGCATTTTTGTTTTGAAATTACCCGTTTGAAGTTTCTCGTAAATGTTAATCATGGCTATTTTTATAATGTCGGCGGCACTACCCTGTATGGGTGCGTTAACCGCATTACGCTCGGCAGCACCACGAACCACCGCATTTCTGGAATTGATATCGTTTAAATAACGACGACGCCCCAAAACGGTTTGCACATAGCCATTATCGCGCGCAAAATCGACCAACTCGCTCATATAATTGCGTAATTTTGGGTAGGTAGCGTAATACGTGTCTATCAATTCTTTGGATTCGCTTCTGCTTAAATCGGTTTGATTGCTTAACCCGAAAGCCGAAACACCATAAATAATTCCGAAATTTACGGTTTTTGCATTGCTACGTTGTTCGCGCGTTACTTCTTCAATAGGCACATTAAATACTTTTGAAGCTGTGGAGGCATGAATGTCTTCGCCATTTTTAAAAGCGTTGATCATGGTTTCTTCCTTACTTAAAGCCGCAATAATACGCAGTTCAATTTGCGAGTAATCGGCAGCTAGTAAAATATAGTCTTCGCTTCGCGGAATGAATGCTTTTCTAACCTGTCTTCCGCGTTCGGTACGAATAGGGATATTTTGAAGGTTCGGGTTGTTGCTTGAAAGTCGCCCAGTGGCGGCAACAGTTTGCATATAATCGGTATGCACTCTGCCAGTTGATGGTTCTACCTGGGTTGGCAAAGCATCTACATAAGTGCTTTTTAGTTTTGATAAACCTCTAAAATCTAAAATATGCTGAATGATGGCGTGGTCTTTTGCCAAATAACTCAAAATATCTTCCGATGTGGCGTATTGACCCGTTTTGGTTTTCTTTGGTTTATCCACCAATTTTAATTTATCGAACAAAATATCGCCTAGCTGTTTTGGCGATGCAATGTTGAATGTTTCACCAGCTTCGGCGTATATTTTAGTTTCTAAGTCTTTGATGTCGTTTTCAAGTTGTTCTGAAAGTGAATTTAGGAACTTTTCATCTAAATTAATGCCTTCCAATTCCATAGCAGCCAAAACACGAAGTAACGGAATTTCTATATCGTCAAACAGTTTTTGGGTATTGGCTTCGCCCAATTCTTTTTCAAAATGTTCTTTTAGTTGAAGGGTAATATCGGCATCTTCAACAGCATATTCGGTTTGCTTTTCTAAAGGAACATCGCGCATCGATAACTGATTTTTTCCTTTTTTACCTATTAAGTTTTCAATGGAAATGGGTGTGTAATTCAAATAAGTTTCAGCCAGCACATCCATATTGTGGCGCATATCGGGGTTGATTAAATAATGTGCCAACATGGTATCGAACAGTTTGCCTTTTACCTCCACATGGTATTTTGCCAAAACCTTAATATCATATTTTAAATTCTGACCAATTTTTTGAATGCTTTCATTTTCGAAAAACGGACGCAATTGCTCTATAAGTTCCTGTGCTTCCTCTTTGTTTTCAGGAAAAGGCAAATAAAACCCTTTGCCAACTTCCCAAGAAAAAGCAATACCAACCAATTCTGCTACAAGGGGATTAATATCGGTAGTCTCCGTATCAAAACATACCGACGTTTGGTTCATTAAGTTTTTAATAAACAGTTTGGTTGCCATACCAGAGGCGACACTTTGGTAAAAATGCGAGGTTGTTTCGGCTGTCTTTCGGGTGAATTCAGAAATGGTTTCTGTTTCTTTAGAAGTAGAAATATCACCACCAAACAATGAAAATTGTCCTGCGCCTGCCGAAGCTGTTTCTTTAGGTGTTGCTTTTAATTCTGTTGTGTTTGAAGCTGAAGTAGTTTCAGAAGATGTAGCTTCAACCGCAAATGTTTTTTCAAAATTGGCAAGCAGTTGTCTAAATTCCAATTCTTGAAAAATTTCGGTTACTTTGGGTAAATCGGGTTGGTCCAATTCAAAATCCTTGGCATGGAAAGTTACTGGTACATCCAGCATGATGGTCGCCAATTTTTTGGAAAGCAACCCTAATTCTTTAGCGCCTTCAATTTTCTCTTTCATTTTACCTTTTAACTCGTGGGTATTGGCCAAAAGGTTTTCCATGCTGCCGTATTCAGCTAAAAGTTTCTTAGCTGTTTTTTCGCCTACTCCTGGAAGTCCTGGAATGTTATCGCTGGAATCGCCCATCATACCTAAAAAGTCAATGACTTGCAGCGGGTTTTCAACTTCAAATTTTTTCTTAACTTCTTCAATGCCCCAAGTTTCGTAACCACCACCAAAAACGGGACGGTATATAAAAATATTTTCGGTGACCAATTGTGCAAAATCCTTATCGGGCGTAACCATATAGGTTTTGTAACCTTCTTTTTCGGCTTGTCGCGATAAAGTACCTATAACATCATCAGCTTCATAGCCATCCTTAACCATAATGGGGATATGCATGGCTTTGAGAATTTCACAAATATGTGGAATGGCAGTTTTAATACCTTCTGGAGTTTCATCTCTATTTGCTTTATAGGCTTCAAACATTTCAACCCTATCGGCACTCCCGCCTTTATCAAAACAAACAGCCAAATGGTCTGGACGTTCTCGTTTTATAACATCTAAAAGGGAATTCATAAAGCCCATAATAGCCGAAGTATCCAAACCTTTAGAATTGATTCGAGGATTTTTTATAAAGGCATAATAACCACGGAAAATTAAAGCATAAGCATCAACTAAAAAAAGACGTTTTTGATCGGACATTGTTATTGATAAATTAAGATGAAACTATCTTGTCACCTCGAGCGCAGTCCAAAGGTTTTTTAATATTTTAAAGTTAAATAAGTTCTCGACTGCGCTCGAACAGACAAGAAACCAAAACTACGAAAAGTATTTTTGATTTAGTGTTTCGAGGCCTGTGATTGATGAATTATTAAGTAGAAAATTTCTAACCTTGAGTATAATAAAGAATGAATCAAACGTTTAACAGTTTCCTAAGAAAATAAAAAAGTGAAATGAGTAACTTTACAAATTAATTCGAAATTTATGCTCCGTTGGGTTTTCTTTTTAGTCATTTTCATCATTATAGATATATATGCTTTTCAAGCCGTTAAAACAATCACAAAAAACAGTTGGATTCATATTTTATATTGGTTGATATCCTTAGTGGTTGTTGGTAATTTTATATACCATTACTACGGAACTAATAAAAGTGACGGCTTAAACCATGCACACGCCTTTGCTTTTGGGTTTTTACTGGCTCTTGTAATTCCGAAAATGATACTCTTGTTGGGTATGTTTGCCGAAGATATTTTTAGGCTACCACATGCTATTTACCGTTATTTTACTGAAGGCGACGCTGCAAAAGGAAACTATTTTCCATCCCGCAGACAATTTGTTAGCAACATTACTTTAGGCATAGCAGCCATTCCTTTAGCGTCCATTATTTTTGGTATTTATAAAGGAAAATACAATTTTAAAGTTTTAAAATATACGTTGACCTTTGAAGATTTACCACACGCATTTGATGGCTATAAAATAACCCAGTTAAGCGATATCCATTCAGGCAGTTTTGATGATATTGAAAAAGTGAAATACGCCGTAAACTTAGTAAACGAACAGCAAAGTGATGTCATTTTGTTTACAGGCGATATGGTAAATAATAGAGCCGATGAAATGTTACCTTATATAGAGGTTTTTAATAAGCTTCACGCTAAAGATGGCAAATTTTCAATATTAGGAAACCATGATTATGGTGATTATGCCCCTTGGGATTCAGAAGCTGCAAAACTTCAAAATTTAGAAGATTTAAAAGCTATTCAAAAACAAATAGGCTTCAATTTATTATTAAATGAGCATCGCTATTTAGAAAAAAATGGTGAAAAAATAGCTTTGATTGGTGTTGAGAATTGGGGAACAGGTGGTTTTAAACAAGCGGGAGATTTAAAGAAAGCATCGCAAAACATACACGCAAACGATTTTAAAATATTAATGAGCCACGACCCAACACATTGGGCAAAAAAGGTGATTACAGATGACTATCATTACCATTTAACCTTAAGCGGGCATACACATGGGATGCAGTTTGGAATAGAAATACCCGGGTGGTTTAAATGGAGCCCTGCAAAATGGCGTTACAAACATTGGGCAGGTATTTATAAAGAAATGGGGCAATACATTAATGTAAACCGCGGGTTTGGGTATTTAGCCTTTCCAGGACGTGTTGGTATATGGCCAGAAATAACGGTAATTGAGCTTAAGAAAGGCACAGCCACAGCTTAGTATTTTATATTTTTATTATACAAAGTAATTCCTTATTTTTATGATAATACATTATAAACATTGTGTTTATTGATATTTTCGAAAAAATGCGTAGGTTTGTATAAGTACATTTGACTAATAAACAATAGAGTATGTCAAAATTTGGGGAACTAATTGATGTAGAAATTCCTGTTTTGTTAGAGTTTTTTACAGATTGGAATGACCAGTCCACTGCAATGCATGCTGTTTTAAGAGATGTGGTTGCAGCACTTGGTGATAAAGCTAAAGTGATTAAAATTGATGTTGAAAAAAACCAAGAACTTGCAGAAGCCTTGCGCGTAAAAACACTGCCAACATTGATTATTTATAAAGATGGCGAAATGAAATGGCGCCAAAGTGGCGAGCAAGATGCCAATACACTTATTAGCATCATTCAGAAGTACGTTTAATTCCTGCGGAGGCAGAAATCTCTTTTTTTTGTATTTTTTTGGGCGTTCCCTAAAGGTCAGGTCAGGCTTTCCGCTATATCTTTTTAAAAAGTCATTGTGCACGAAGCAATCTGTTTATCGTTTAGTTTACAATATTTTAACTCCTATTAATAAGATTACTTCGTCGCGCACTCCTCGTAATGACGCGTTTCAAATATTGAGATTATTTCGGCCATTCTGAACTTGTTTCAGAATCACACAAAAAAACAATCCACTCTATGCGACCCTGAAAGAAGTTCAGGATGATGGCTTATTTTATAAGTTCATTCGCTTTATCATACACCAAATAGCTTTCCCAACCACGGTATAAAAAGTAATCAACAAATTTCTTTTTTTTCTTAAAAACGTTGGGCTCTTTAATAGAATTCGCTTTTTTTTCGGCTAAATAATTGAAATACTCGTTGTACTCCTCTTCTGATATCGTCGCAAGTGCCTGATTTATATTAACTTTGCTTATGTCTTTTTTCTTAAGCTCATAAGTTAATCGACTACGGCCCCAAGCCTTAAATTTAAACTTACCGCTTACAAATGTTTTGGCAAAACGTTCTTCGTTTAGAAAGTTATGCTGTAACAGGTGTACTATTATTACATCTATCGCTTCAGGTATCATGTGCATACCTGTAAGTTTCTGTGCAACTTCTTTATGGCAACGTTCTTGGTACGCACAATAATGCTCCAGTTTTTTGGTAGCTTCTTGTAAGGTATATGTTTTTTTGGTTTGCTGCATGGTACCCCAAAAATAACAATTGATACAGAAACTATCAGTAAAAAAAAATAAAAACCAAATCTAACAGTACAACTCGAAAGGGAAGTACACTTTTAAACTTAACAATTATGAAAAAAATTACTCTCACTAATGCATTCTCTTTTTTCATCGCCCTTTTTTGTGCGGTAAATTTTGGGTTTGGACAGACGACTTTAGCTGCTGGAGATATTGCCATAACTGGTGTTAACTCTGATAATCCAGACCAGTTTTCTTTTGTTTTGTTAAAGGATGTTGTAAGCGGAACCCAAATAAATTTTACTGATAACGGTTGGCAAAGTTCAGGTAATTTTAGAGCGAATGAAGGTACAATTACATGGACAGCATCAAGTGATTTGTCTTGTGGCACTCAAATTATAATAACTGACTTACAAAACCCATTTTCTGCATCAATAGGAACAGTAACCGACAGCAATCAATTCCAATTATCTTCTTTAGGTGATCAAATATTGGCATATCAAGGTCTGTCAACTTCGCCTCAATTTTTATACGCCATACAATTTGGTAATAATACTGGTTGGGTGCCAAGTGCTACAACCTCAAATAATAGTGCCGTACCAACAGGATTAACTAATGGAGTTAATGCTGTTAATATTGGAAACATAGATAATGGCACTTATAACTGTTCTACAACAAGTAGTGCTTCAGCAATTTTAGCTTCAGTAAGTGATGCAACTAATTGGAACGGTGATGACAACGTATTGCAAACCTTAGGTGACTGTGTTTTTTCTTGTTCTTTATGCCCTACTAATACAACATGGACATCAGGTGCTTGGTCCAATGGCTTGCCAAACAGCTTATCAAAAGCTGTAGTTATTAATGATGATTATGATACAAGTTCTGGTGATATTACCGGTTGTAGTTTAACTGTTAATGCAGGTGCAACTTTAACAGTTTCCAATGGTACTTTTGTTGAAGTTGAAAATGATGTAAATGTAAACGGAACTATAGAAGTACAAACTCAAGGCGCCTTTATACAAAATGATGATGCTGGTAGCTTTAATTTAATAGGTTCTGGTACGGCTTCCGTTAATAAAATTACACCTACCAAAGCCAAATGGTATTATTACACTTATTGGAGCTCGCCTGTTGAAAATGCAACTACTAACGGTGTTTTTCCTAATGTAGATGGCGATAGACGTTTTTGGTTTAATGCCAATAATTTTAAAGATGAACATACTAATGGTACTACTAATGGTAATCCTGATGATGTTGATGATAATGGTAATGATTGGCAATATTCTTTAGTAAGCAATGGAACCAACGCTATGACACCTGGTGTTGGATTTGCAATTACCGAGGCTCGCAGCTTTACCCCAGGAAGTACTGGTACCGCACCTTTGTAGGTAAATTTAATACGGGTAATGTGCCTGTTCCTATTACCTTTGACCCTACTAACCCTGGTGAAAAATGGAATTTTATTGGAAATCCATACCCTTGTGCCATCAATTTTGATGACTTTTACGCAGCTAATTCTGGTGTTATAAATGGTTTTGCGTATTTCTGGTCGCAAGGTTCACCACCAAGTTCAGGCAATCTTGGAAACCAAAATTTAAACTTTAATTTAAATGATTATGCACCGTATGCCATTGGACTTGGAGGTACAGTAGGTGGTGCAGGCGTTACACCAACAGAATACATTCCATCTGGACAAGGCTTTTTTGTTTCTGCCCATACTGCTGGAACTGCCACTTTTACAAATGCTATGCGTGTAAAAGGAGCAACCGATAATAACCTGTTTTTCAAAAACACGAATTCAAAAGGAAAAACGAATACGGCAACTGCCAATAAATTATGGGTAAACTTAACATCTGATAATGGTGTGTTTGGCCAAATTTTAGTGGGTTATGTTGAAGGCGCTACCGATGGTTATGATGTAACCGCTTATGATGCTCCCAGAGCTGCTTCTGAAACGCCCGCAACTTTATCTTGGCTTATTGAAGGTTCAAACAAAAAGTTTGTGATACAAGGTAAAGATGCCAACAGCATCAATGAAAACGAAATTATTAAACTTTCGTTTAAAACATCCATTAAGGTCGCCACCTTATATACCATATCCATAGACCATATGTACGGTGATTTTTTAAATAGCAATGTGATATTGTTAAAAGATAACTTACTTAATAAAACGCATAATTTATCGGCTTCCGATTATACATTTACATCGGCCGTTGGCGAGTTTAACAACCGTTTTGAAATTGCTTTTAGCAACCAAGCCTTATCGGTTGAAGACATCATTTCAAGCAAACACACACTTAAAATTGTGGAGTTGGACAACGATAATGTACAGTTTAACAGTACCAATAATTTAAGTATTAAATCGGTTCAAATTTTTGATATGTTAGGCAGACAGTTATATAGTTTTAAAGGTGAATCTACATCGGAAACCTATAAACTTTCAAACCTAAACAATAGCGTATTTATTGCAAAAGTAGCATTATCAAACGGTGCCGTAATTACTAAAAAGGCCTTTAAGAAATAAGGCTTTTAAAAAAAACTTAACATTACCACTACGGCATGAACAGTTTAAAAACTTCGTGTAGTAGTGGTTTTTTATTTGTACGTCATTGCGAGGCACGAAGCAATCTGTCTGTAGTTATAACCCTTGGGCCTAATTCAGAAGTTGATTATAACACCGTTTTTCTTATGGAAAACAAAAACCAATTAGTTCCAAAATGTCAGTCTGAGCTTGTCGAAGACTTTTTAAAGTTGCACTTCGACAAGCTCCTTTAGATTTGTTTTTATAAATTTAAGAAAGAGAAAGGAAATAAAGTGAACTAAGACAGGCTCTGAATTTTAATGTTCAATATGTGATTTAGACTTTACTTCCCTTTCATC
>NZ_JAGJCB010000032.1 GCF_017814435.1 Mariniflexile gromovii
AAATTAGCCTTAATTGCGGTTGTTAATAAATTACTCAAGCAAGCATTTGCCGTTGCAACAAAAAATGAATATTATCTAGAAATAAATTAAAAGAAATTTGCTTTTAAGCACAGTTCATTGCGAAGGAGGCACGACTGAAGCAATCTGCCCATTGACAAACAGATTGCCACATTTTACTTAAAAAAGTAAAATTCGCAATGACGCTAGTTTATAAACTTTTGATCAATAAATGGCTAAAAATTCAGAATAGAAATATAAACATTTAACGCAGAAAGGCATGTTTGTTATTCAGACCTCACAGGTTTTGAAAACCTGTGAGGTCTTGATTATCCTGAAAATTATTGAAAAACGTGATACAAAATGCACCACGACACTAACTAAACCAACTCAAACTCCTTAGCCTTATTACTTAGTTCCATAAGGTTTTTAACGTCTAGTTTTTTCATTAAGTTAAAACGGTGTACTTCGGCAGTGCGCTTGCTTATTTGAAGTTCTTCGGCAATATCTTTGTTGTTTTTTAACTGAAGTACCAGGTTTAAAATCTGCTTTTCGCGTTTTGTTAAATTGAAAGGGTCTTCAATTTGCTTGGGCTCTTCGGAAGTTGGGGTTGAAGCAGTTCCGTTCACAAAATTATTCATAATAATAGCAGAAATATCGCCAGTAAAATATTTACCACCCGATGCTACTTTATGTAAAGCTTTTAAAAACTCCTCTTTACTGGCTCCTTTCAACAGATAACCATCAGCACCCGCTTGAATGGCTTTTACTACGTATTCCTCTGAATCGTGCATAGAAAGCACCAAGGTTCTAACATCTTTGTACAACCTGTTAATTTCTGCAACCACTTCAATGCCATTCATTTCTGGCATTCTAATATCCACAATTAACAAATGTGGTTTATTTTTTTTAATCACCTCAAGCGCTTCTATTCCATTGGAAGCTTCATCAATTACATTGATATTTTGTTGATCTTCTAAAAGTGCTTTGATACCGTCTCTTACCAATACGTGATCATCCGCTAAAACTACATTTATAATATCCATAAAACTACCTGTATAACCTGCAAGGTTTTACAACCTTGTAAGTTTTTTATTAAACTAAATTTAACTTATCAATACTTATTTTATACCTACAAGGTTTTTGAAACCTTACAGGATTTGAAACCATACAAAACTAAAATATTTGAAGTATTTCATGGTTTCAAAAATACAAATTTTTAAGTAATACTACTTAATTACTTAATGGTATATTTAAGGTTACTCGGGTACCTTTGCCTATTTCAGAATTTAAAAACAGACGCCCCTCTATGTATTTAATGCGCTCTTTCATAAAGGTCATGCCCATACCCCCATCGCCATTCTTAATGTTCTTAACTTTAGTTGGGTCGAACCCCTTGCCATTATCATCCACAACAATACTTAGAATATTCTCGCTATGCGATAACGAAACGAGTATGTGCGTTGAATCGGCATACTTAATGGCGTTGTTTATGGCCTCCTGTACAATGCGGTAAATGTTTATTTCTACTAGAGAATCCAGACGCTGGTTAAAATCCGTTTTATTAAATAGTACAATGTTTTTTCCGGTAAGTTTCCCCAGTTCCAAGGTTAATTTAGAAATAGCCGGCACAATACCATGGTCCGATAATTCCGGGGGCGTTAAATTAAAGGTTGCCGTTCTTACACCTTTTATAATGTTTGAGGTTAACTCTTTAAGATGTTCAATTTTAGAGGCTGTTTTATCAATATCCTTAATATCGATACTTTCCAAATTGTATTTTAAACCTGTAAGCATTTGCCCAATACCATCGTGCACGTCTTTGGCAATACGGTTTTGTTCCTTTTCTTGGTTTTCTATAATCTGGCTTGAAACCAATTTTTGTTGGTTCATTTTTTCCTCAAAACTTTCCTTGGTTAAGCGTGCTATTTCAAGTTGTGCCGCTTTACGTGCGGTAATTTCGGAGGCGATGATAAGAAGTTCCGATTTATCATCGGTTGGACTAAATGGAATAATGGCCATTTCCAACCACACATCAATATTATCTTTAGTGGTTCCTTTTACTTCACCTTGCCAACCCGTTTTTTTGTGTTTGTTTATTAAGTTTTCAATAATGTTCTGCTCTGTTTCGTTTATCGAAAGTATATCGGCAAAATTGGTCGTCATATTATACTTTGTAAACTTAAATAGCCTAGAAAACTTTTTACCTATATGTACCAAAGCTCCATTGGGCGTAATGCGCGCAAATAAAAGTGTTTCATCCATGGCATGACTTAAGGCCCGCAATTCTTTAATGGACTTTTCTTTAGAAATACTTAGCTCATCGGCATCAAAAGCCATTTTCTTCGCTTTCTTTTCCGCAATTAACAAATCGGCCAATGTTGCTCTTACCGATTTTGCAGTTGGCCAGAAAATAAATAAAAATTCACCCAATAATATGAGCAAGGTAACTACCATTAACAGCATTTCCAAGGTGCGCAACCAACTTACTTTAGCATCGGCTTCCGCATCATATTGGTTAACAATTTGATCCATGACCTGCAGAAAATGGCCTTCGTTTTCCTTCACGCTTTCAATATTCTCTATAAAAGCCGATAGTGGCAAGGGCGGTACATTTTCAATCTTCTCAATGATGGATTTTGAAGCGGCACTAATGGTATTGAAGGTTGGGTTTAAAACTTCAAACTTTTCTTTTATAATGGCGCTGTTTTTTCCCGGCAACCCCAAACTGTCATTACCTTTTTGGAGGGCATGATGCGATAGCTCCCATACTTTTAACGTTTGTTTTATTTTTTCTTTAAGAAGTATACGTTCTTCAGTACTACTTTCTGTGGTAAGCGATACGATTTCTTTGGTTAATTTCTGGCTCAACATACGCTGCCTACCCGCCACATTAATGACCGAAGAGTCACTTTGCTGGTCGTTTAAATGCTTGCGTACCAAAATTTGGCTCAGGACAACCGACAGCGCAATGGTACTTAATGCAATAATGTACAAACGGCTTAATCTATCAAAAGTGCGTTGATCTAATGAATTACCGTTTTTCGTCATTGTTTATTATTGTATTTAAGAAATGGCCTGTTTTACAAGGGCCAAACTTTTATCTGAAAATTTAAGTTTTAGGGCTTCTGCATGTCCTTCTTCCGACATTTTAACCCATGTTTTTTGAAGAATATCAATCACTTTGGCATCGTCGTGTTTTTCAGCAAACTCTTCAAAATAATAATCTAAAAACACCAAACAGATCACATCTTCAATAGTTTGACTTTCTTCATTCTTTTTAATGAGTTTTTTATTGATTAAAAACGATACACGCTCAATAAATTCATCTTCATAACCCACTTCTTTTAAAATATCCGCTGTCATTTCAGCATGCATTTTTTTAAGGGTTTCGCGCCATTTTAAATAGCCTACTCGGTCCATGGGGTATTCGTCTCTGGCTATTTTCCAACGGCAAATATGTTGAGCTCTGCATGCAATTTGAAGCGCTCTGGAAGCATCGGGTTTAAACTGCAATAATTTTTGAGACATCCGTTGCGAATACAATAATTCTTTAGGAAAATCCAATCCACATGCGTGGTAAACATTCGGATCTTCAGAATTTTTTTTATCTATTAAGGCTATGGCTGTTTCAAAACGTGTTGGTTTCATGATGTGTATGTATTATTGGTTAATCTGAAAAGCCAATATACACATTTCCGCTTTCAATTTTAACAGGATACACTGCAATTTTTAAATCATCGCCTCCTAAATTGCTACCGTCTTCCAACGAAAAATTCTTTTTATGCATCGGGCAAGCCACTTTAGCAACGCCTTCTTTATCGCCAATCATTCCCAACGATAAAACCATTTCCATTTTATGCGGACATAAGTTTTGGCAGGCATACCATTTATCTTTTCTGGCGAAATTATACACCGCTATTTGCTTGGTTTTGTACTTAATACAGGCGCCGCTGTTTTCAGGAAAATCCGAAACTGTACCCACTTCAAACCAAGTTTTTACTTCTGCTTCTGTAACCGATTTATATTGTTCAAGAATATTTTGCATATCTATATTTTTTGTTGATTTGTTTATCTGTTGATTTGTGGATTTGTTGATTTGAAAAGGTTTACAGTTCATTGTAAAAACAAATCAACGAATCCACAATTAAACTCTTTACCACGCTTTCGGCATCTTCTGGTCGCGCATTGGAACAAACACCAAGTTATCATCGGTATCATCCGAATTCACAAAATGCTTGAAACGTTTTGCCATATTTGGGTCTTCAATAGCTTGTTTCCACTCACATTCGTATTTGTTCACAAGCCCTTGCATTTCCTGTTCTAATTCTTCAGCAATTCCTAAGGAATCTTCAATAACCACTTTCTTCAAGTACTCAATACCACCATCTAGTTTTTCTAACCAAGGTGCGGTTCTAACTAAAGGCCCCGCGGTACGTATGTAGAACATTAAGAATCTGTCTAAGTATTTTATAGCTGTGGCATCATCCAATTGTTCGGCAAAAAGAATGGCGTGTTTTGGTGTAGCACCACCGTTTCCACATACATATAAGTTCCAACCACCTTCAACAGCAATCAATCCGAAATCTTTTCCTCTGGCTTCGGCACATTCTCTAATACAACCCGAAACCCCACCTTTTAATTTATGTGGTGAACGCAAGCCTTTGTAACGGTCTTCAATTTCTATGGCGAACGTCACACTTTCATGCATACCGTAGCGACACCATGTAGAACCTACACAACTTTTCACCGTTCTTAACGATTTTCCGTAAGCGTGTCCACTTTCAAAACCAGCATCAATTAATTCTTTCCAAATAAGTGGCAATTCGTGTAACTGTGCACCGAATAAATCGATACGTTGTCCACCTGTAATCTTCGTATATAAATCGTATTTTTTAGCAACTTCACCAATAACAATCAGCTTATCTGGCGTAATTTCTCCACCTGCAATTCTTGGCACTACCGAATAAGTTCCATTACGTTGAATGTTAGCTAAGAAACGGTCGTTGGTATCTTGAATAGCCACTTGTTTGTTTGGCGTTTCCATAGTAATGGTGGCGAAAATAGATGCCAATGCTGGCTTACAAGTTTCACAACCATCGCCTTCACCAAATAGGTTCAGTGCTTCGTCGTAATCTTTAACTTTATTAACTTTTACTAAATCGTATAATTCTTGACGGTTAAAGCTAAAGTGCTCGCAAAGCGTTTCTTTAACTTCTTTTCCTAAGGATTTTAAAGTTTCGTTTACCAAATCAACCACCATAGGTTTACAACCACCACAACCCGAGGTTGCTTTGGTTTTTGCAATCACGTCGCCTAAGTTTTGGCAATCGCCCTCAGTAATTGAACAACAAATAGCACCTTTTGTAACGCTTTCACAAGAACAAACTTGTGCCGCATCGGGAATATCCATCACACTTCCAAACGATGAGCCGCCTTCACCTCTACTTCCTAAAATCAACTCTTCGGCATCTTCTGGAATTGGCAATCCGTTTAAATATATTTGGTGAAACATGTTATAATCAGACGCATCACCAACTAAAATTCCTCCTAAAAGGTTTTTTCCGTCATGACTGATGTTAATACGCTTATATAAATTCTTCGTTTTGTTTTCGTATATAATAGAATAGCCCTTTTCAACCGGCATAAAAGGTTCACCGTAACTCGCTACATCTACACCAATTAATTTAAGTTTGGTGGACATATCAATATCTTTCGCCATTACAACCTCAGCATCTCCCAAAATTTGGTTTACAGCAACACCTGCCATATCGTAACCAGGAGCTACCAAACCGTATATCATTTGGTTGTATAAAGCAACTTCACCAATGGCATAAATTTCTGGATCGGAAGTTTGCATTTTATCATTAACAATAATACCGCCACGGGTTCCCATTTCTAAAAAACAGGTTTTTCCTAACTCATCACGCGGTCTAATTCCCGCCGAAATAACAAGCATTTCAACATCTATTTTATCATACTCGCCAAATTCCATACCTGTGATACTTTTATCACCCAATATTTTATTGGTAGCTTTAGATAAGTGTATATTGATACCTAATGATTCTAATTTTTCTTGTAAAACCTTACTAGCTCTGGTGTCTAACTGACGTGGCATTAACTTATTCGCAAATTCAACCACATGCGGTTCAAAGCCCATATCCATAACCGCTTTGGCAGCTTCCAAACCTAATAAACCACCACCAAGTACTGCTGCTTTAATCGTATCTTTTTTTCTTCCTTTCTTCAATTTAGCCGCATAAGCAAGCATGCCTTCTAAATCTTCAATGGTTCTGTAAACATAAACACCTTGTTTTTCTACCCCAGGAATATTTGGCACAAAAGGCGCAGAACCTGTAGCTAGCACTAAGTAATCGTACTTATAGTTTAAGTCTTTTGAGGTTGTTACTTTTTTAGAAACACGATGAATTGCTGTAATACGCTCATTGGTCACTAGTTCAATACCATGTTCTTCATACCAAGATCTTGGAGCCATTTCTAAAGCTTTTGCATCTTTATTTTGAAAAAACTCACTTAAATGAACACGATCGTATGCTGGTCTGGGTTCTTCACCAAAAACAGTCAACTGAAATTTTTTGTCTTTTGCAAGGGCTACAAATTTTTCGCAAAACTTATACCCTACCATACCGTTACCTACAACAATAATTTTTTTCATGTGTTAATATTTATTGTTTTATAATTGTCACATGCTGTTCGCTATTAATCACTTGCTTAGATGATAATACTTATAACATGCTCAATTCATAATTACGTATTTTACGTTACAAACATAAACAAAAACTACGTAATAATACTTATTTTTAAATAAAAAAATGCTAATTATGAGTCACTATTAGCAATTTCTCAAATTGAACAATCATTTTCTAAGTATTAATCAAAATATCAATACTAGAAATACGAAAGAATAAGAATACTATATAATTTCTAATGTAATTATAACGCTCTTAGAAGCGGGCGTTTTAGCGGTATGCGCAAAACTATCTAAAGGAACCAGCACATTTGTTTCTGGAAAATACGTAGCGCAGCAATTTTTAGGAATATCATAACCTACCACTTTAAATTTATTGGCTTTACGAACAACGCCATTGAATTCCGATTTAAGATTAACCACCTGCTGTTCTTTCAACCCTCTGGTTTCCATATCTTCACGATTCATAAAAATAATACGGCGTTCGTTATAAATACCTCGGTAGCGGTCGTTTAATCCGTAAATGGTGGTATTGAA
Organism: Mariniflexile gromovii; assembly: GCF_017814435.1. GTDB lineage: Bacteria > Bacteroidota > Bacteroidia > Flavobacteriales > Flavobacteriaceae > Mariniflexile > Mariniflexile gromovii. Next base: position 7,244 of record NZ_JAGJCB010000032.1, read on the forward strand.
TTGGTCGTGACTACGAATGGTCATCATTATTAACTCCCCTTCTTTAAGCTTCCATTCCGGTAATTTATTAATGGAGAAATTGGCTTTTCCGGTTTTGGTTTTAAATTGTCTAACACGTGCACCATTGGGCAAATAAAACCCTGAAGATTGCTTTAGTTTGGTGTTGTAATCTTCAAATCCATCAACAACCTCTTGAATATCATCACGTACCAAGTTATAATCGTCTTGATATTGAAGCCAATGAATTTTTGATCTATCCTTTAAAGTAGCATGTGCAACACCACAAACCACGGCAACTTCACTAAGTAATTTATCGGAGCAAGGTTCTAAAACACCCTTGGTAGAAGACACAATACCCATGGAGTTTTCAACACTTTGTACTTGAATACCAGTTTTTTGATAATCTTTTTCAGAACGTCCTAAACATGGCAAAATCAACGCTTCTTTACCTGTTACCAAATGCGAACGGTTTAATTTGGTACTTACATGAACCGTTAAATTACAATTCCCCAAAGCTTGGGCAGCGTATTCCGTATCGGGGACCGCCGATATAAAATTGCCTCCCATCCCAAAAAATACTTTTGCTTTTTTCTGGTGCATGGCTTTGATGGCATCAATAACCGAATAACCATGTTTTGTGCTCGGTTTAAAGCCATACTTCGCTTCAATTTTATCTAAAAATGCTTGTGGCGCCGATTCCCAAATACCAACCGTTCTATCACCTTGCACATTGGAATGCCCCCGCACCGGACAGGTACCGGCACCTTCTTTACCTATACTGCCTTTTAAAAGTAGCAGATTTACCAATTCGCGAATATTATCTACCGCATTTTGGTGTTGCGTTAAGCCCATTGCCCAACAAATAATGATTTTCTGGTTATTGCTTATCAAATGGAAAGCTTCATCAAATACCTCTTTGGAAACACCTGATAACTTTAAACAATCATCAAAATTGTATGTTTTTAAATCTGAAATGAATGCTTCATAACCTGAAGTGTGTGCATTTATAAAGTCGGTATCAAATACACCACCTTCAAGTTCTTCTTTCTCAAGTAATTTAATAAGAAGCGCTTTTATAAAAGCCACATCACCATTAATGGTAATTGGCACAAACACATCGGCTAGTTTTGTTCCACCCGTTAATAATTTTAAAGGATTTTGTGGATTGGTAAATTTAATTAAACCGACTTCCGGCAATGGATTGATGGCTATTATTTTACCACCATTGTTTTTGCATTTTTCCAAAGCCGTCAGCATACGTGGATGGTTGGTTGCAGGGTTTTGCCCAATAACCATCACCACTTCCGCTTTGTATAAATCATCTAAAGTCACCGAGCCTTTTCCAATGCCCAATGTTTCGGAGAGCGCACTTCCACTCGCCTCATGGCACATATTGGAACAATCGGGTAAATTGGAAGTGCCAAATTCACGAACAAATAATTGATATAAAAATGCCGCTTCATTGGTGGTTCTACCAGACGTATAAAACACCGCTTCATCCGGATTATCAAGAGCATTTAAATAACTTGCCACTTTTGCAAAGGCGTCTTCCCATGAAATAGGTTGGTAATGCGATGCACCTGCTTCTAAAAACATGGGCTCTGATAATCGTCCTGATTTGCCTATTTCAAAATCAGACCAACTCGCAAGTTCATCAACCGAATGTTTTTGAAAAAACGTTTCACCAATGGTTTTGTTCTGAGCTTCTTCGGCCATGGCTTTGATTCCATTTTCACAGTATTCACCTAAAGGAGAGCGCTCATCATCCGGATCGGGCCATGCACAACCAGGGCAATCAAATCCGCCTTTTTGATTTAGCTTCAATGATATTTTCAATGCATCGGCAGGATTCATGTATTTCGCTGCATGACCAATAGCCGCTTTTAAAGCCCCAAAACCCACGCTATTTGTTGGTGGGGTTTTCGTTTTTAAATTGGTGAAAACCTCAGGGGTTTTGGCTTTATCTTCTTGGGATGCGCTCATAATGAAATCAAAAATATTCTTAAATATATAGCTATTTATGAAACCTTAAAAATGATGTTCTGCTGAAAATTGAATTATTCTTTTAAATAGACAGTATTTTATTTTTAAACACTTATTACAAACTCTAAAGCGCGCTTTTCATTATAATACACATTCTTTTTGCCAATAAACCCAGCATGACCACCAAATTTTGGCATTTCTAAATGTAAAAACGGATTGTTTTTTGCTTCCTTTACAGGGTAACATTCCGGAGATAAAAACGAATCGTTTAGCGCATTTATAATAAGCGTTGGTGTTTTTATATTAGGGAGGAATTGCAAACTGCTGCATTGCTTGTAATAATCTAAAGCATCTTTAAAACCGTGGGCTTTTGAGGTGTAAACGTTATCAAAATCAATTAATGTTTTGATGGAATTCAGTTCATCTAAACTCAAATTATCGGGGAACTTTTCTTGTTTTAACTTTAAATGATATACTAAATCTTTTAAAAATCGGTCGTGGAACAATCGGTTTTTAAGTTTATGCAGCTCTTTGCACGAACCATACAAATCGCATGGCACTGAAACCGCTATAGCCGCTTTTACTTCCTGTGGAACAGACGCTCGCTCACCCAAATATTTTAAAATGATATTCGCACCCAAACTGATGCCTTTCAAATAAATTTCAGAATAATTTTTGTTGGAAATGGCATGGTTGATTACCGATTCCAAATCTTCGGTAGCACCAGAATGGTAGCTGTAATACTTTAAATTCTGTTCGCCACTACAACCTCTAAAGTTCATGCACACCGCATCTATACCAGCATCGTTAAATAGTTTTGCAGCACCTGTAACGTAAGGCCGTTGCCCATGCCCTTCCAATCCGTGGAGCAAAATAATGAGTTTGTTGCTTTTTTCGTTTGAAAAACTCCAATCTAAATCCAAAAAATCGCCATCACTTAATATGATGCGTTCCCGTTCTTGTTTTATGGAAACCTTACGAACTAAACCAGAATATACTGTGGAAATAAAACCCTTTTCAAATAAAAATGAAGGTTTGTATGTGGAGTCGATTATTGGCATATGGGTGTTGGGTATTGGTATTTAGGTTTTAGGTTTTAGGTTTTAGGTTTTAGGTTTTAGAATATAAAATTATCAATTCGTAATTCGTAATTCTTAATTCGTAATTTGTAATTCTCAATCGTCAATCGTTACGCTTGTAAATTTAAAATCTGTGCCATTAAAAAGTCCTTTATCGCTTAATTTTAATGATGGAATTACCAACAATGCCATAAACGATAGGGTCATATACGGTGCGTTTAGTTTGCTACCTAATTGTTTTGCCATGTTATCTAGTGCTGCATATTGGTTCCCTATGGTTTTACCGTCTTGATCGCTCATTATTCCAGCTACTGGCAATGGCACTATTATTTCTGGATCCCGATAGCTATCGGGAGAAACCGCACAAATACCGCCTTTGTTTTCAATAATTAAATTGACCGCTTTACAAATAGCTTCATCGGAAACGCCTACCGCAATGATATTATGCGAATCGTGACCAACAGACGATGCAATAGCACCTGCTTTCAGTCCGAAATTTTTAATAAACGCGATGGCTGGTTTTTGGTTTTCATATCGATTGACAACCGTCATTTTTAGAATATCCTTTTCGATGTTAGAAACCAAATTCCCATCAACAACCAAAGCATCTTCAATGAATTCGTTGGTTACTAATTGCCCTTCCAAAGCTTCAATGACTCTAATTTTTGCTTGTCCTGAGCGCAGTCGAAGGGTGGCAGAAGATTCAAATCTAAATTCTGAAACTTCTTTTTTATTACAGTTGAAATTATTCAGGTTTTTAAATGTTACAGGCTTGATTAATGATTCACCTTTACTAAACACCAACGTTCCATTTATATAGGTTTGAATGGTTTTAAAATTTATTAAATCTTCAACCACAATACAATCGGCAGCATCGCCAACTTGCAACAAACCCACATCTAAATTGTAATGCTTTACCGGATTCACGCAGGCCATTTGCAATACCTTAAAAACATCAACACCTTTCGCAATAGCCCTTGCACAAAGCTTGTTGATATGGTCCAAAATTAAATCGTCGGGGTGCTTATCATCACTGCAAAACATCATGTTTTCAAAATGTTCTGAAGCTAAATCTATGAGTGCTTCAAAATTTTTGGCGGCACTTCCTTCTCTAATTAAAATTTTCATGCCCTTTTGAAGTTTTTCTAAAGCTTCTTCAAAAGTAAAACACTCATGGTCGGTAGACATTCCAGCATCTATGTATTTAGTAATAGCATCGCCCTTTAAACCGGGTGCATGACCATCTATGGGCTTGTTATAGTGCTTTGCATGTGCTATTTTTTTCATCACTTCGGCATCGTCAAACAACACGCCTGGGTAATTCATCATTTCCGCTAAATACTTGATGTCTGGGTTTTCTAAAAGTGTTTTAATGGCTTCAGAATCGATAACCGCTCCGGCCGATTCAAAGGTGGTGGCAGGCACACAGGATGGTGCACCAAAATTGAATTTAAACGGTACTTTTTTGCCGTTTTCAATCATGAATTCCACACCTTCAACACCCAAAACATTCGCAATTTCGTGAGGATCGGAAACCGTAGCAACCGTGCCATGTGTGACCGCCAATCGTGCAAATTCACTAGGAACCAACATGGAACTTTCTATGTGAATATGGGCATCTACAAAGCCAGGGAGTATATAAGTTTCAACATGGTGCTGGCTTTCTTCTATTGAAAAAATCTTGCCATTTTCAATAGTGATTTCACCTTTAAAAATACGTTTGTTTGGTATATCGACTATGTTGCCTTGTAATTTCAAATTATGATGTTTTAATAATGAGACACTTCGACGCGTTAAGTGTGACACAGTTATTTAATTTGACTCTTCCGTTTAAATTATTTTAACTCAACTTTTAAAATATGCTTAGTTTTTTCGGTAACCTTAAAGCGTTCATCGGCACGTTTTCCAAGAATCCAAACAATGTTGTTTTCTGAACACAGCAACCATGTTTGTTCTTTTTCTAAAAGGGATTGTTTTTCGTCTTTAAGATACTTGCTCACCTTCTTCTTTTTACCCTGCATGCCCAATGGATAAAACACATCGCCATCCTCCCATTTCCTTAAAGTTAAGGGAAAGGTTATGGTAGATTTATCAATATAAATCGTGTTTTTATCTGTGTTTAACATGGCATCTGCTTCATCAAAAAATAGGATTCCAAGAGGTGTTTCAACTTGCTTATCGGTTTCTAAAACAGTCATGGATGCACGTTCATCTTCAAGGATTTCACTTAATAGTAAAAAATCCCGATCCTTTATCAAACGGTGGGTTGATGACTGTACCCATTTACCCGATTGTGCTTGTAATAAGTTTACAACATCATCCCATTCTGTAAATCCGTAAGTATTTAAAAAACGGTATAAATAGGCTTTCGGGTTATAAAACTTTTGTATTTCAGAAATTTGCAGTTTAAACCCAGTAGGGGTCAATCTCATGATACCATTTTTAAAAAGAGCTTCAATACTATCGTCCACAATATCGCTAGAACCTTGCAAATGGCTGATGGTTTTTTGAAAACCATCCAACAAACTGGGGTTTATTTCCTTAAGAATGGGAATAACATCATGACGCAGTTTGTTTCGTAAGTATTTGGTAGAATTATTGCTTCTATCTTCCACCCACTTTAATTTATGTGCTTTAGCATAGGCTTCAATATCTGCACGCGAAAAAGGCAAAAGCGGACGCACAAAAACATCATTTACTTCCGGAATGCCCGTTAACCCTTCTAAACCGGTGCCTCTGGTAAAATTTATCAAAAAAGTTTCCAAATTATCATCGGCATGGTGGGCAGTTAATACATAATCAAACTGAAGTTGATCTGCCAAGGTTTTAAACCAATTATAGCGTAATTGGCGTGCTGCCATTTGTATGGAAAGTTTATGGTCTTTAGCATAGGCTTTTGTATCAAAACTTTCAATAAAAACTTCTAAATCTAAGTCTTCTGCCAGCTCTAGCACAAAATCTTCATCGGTATCACTTTCTGCTCCCCGTAAATTAAAATTACAATGCGCTAAGGCCATATTCAGCCCCATGCTATGGCATAAATGTGCTAAAACCACACTGTCAATACCTCCAGAAATAGCTAGTAAAAGCTTACTATGCTTTAAAAATGGGAGCTTTGAATTTATATGGCTTTGAAAGTTGTTAATCATATTTCAAAGTTAAGGTTTATTTTAATCTCGCAAAGTATATTATTGAATAGTTAAAGTGTACGGAAACTCATTTTCATTATCCATTATCCAATAGAATTTTGTAAATTTAGAAGGCCATACTAAATACGGACATTATGAGTACAACTGAAAAATTAAACGACCAAGCTACTCAAACAGCGTTTAACAAAAAAGTGGTGGGCGTGTCCCATCATCTTCATCCTTACGTAAAACACCGCCTTTATATTGCTGAAAATACAGGTGTTATTCCAAAAAAAATGTATGCTTCAAATGGCATTATTGATGAAAGTATTATCAAACTTTATGAAAAAGGATATGATATTGATATGCATCCTGATGCTTTAAAGCTGAAACTTTTTAAAATTGTTGATGCCGACTTAGAAGCTATTTTCAAAAACGAATCCTTTCATAAAAATACCATAAGCACCAACGCTATTTTAGAAGAAGAATTGGATGCTTTGGAAGAAAAGTACACGATTGATGATGGGTTTGATTATATTATGAATGAAGATTTAGATGATATTTCATACCAACAAAACGGTCATGCCAAACATCTTTTTTTATATGATGATAACGAGAACGCCATTCTAAATGCATTCGATTTCAATACTTCCAATTCTAGCAAATCCAATGAAGTGTTAGGTAATATGTACAGCCGTTTGCCTTTAAATGTGTCCAACATCATCGATTTATATGTTTTTGGAAAGCTAAGTGCGCAGGACATTGCAAAAGTTAAAAACATTGAAGTAAAACGTATTGAACGCATCATCCAAACCGTTAAAAAAACCTTTGATACGAACTTAGATTAGTCTTCTAAAACCTGTCGCATCGCTTTGGCTTTTACCAAGCATTCTTCGTATTCCTTTAACGGGTCGCTTTTGGCAGTAATGGCACCCCCAACGGAATAGGACACGTATTTTTTTGTTTCATTATATAAGATACTGCGTATTACTACATTAAAATCAAAATCCCCCGTTGGCGTGAAATACCCAACAGCACCGGAGTAGAGTCCGCGTTTGGTTTCTTCCAAAGCCTCAATAATTTTCATTGCTGAAATTTTAGGAGCTCCCGTCATGCTTCCCATTGGGAAGGTACTTTTTATAATATCTACTGGGTTTGTAGCGGTTTCAACTTTGGATTTTACAGTAGAAATCATTTGATGCACTTGGTCAAAACTGTATATTTTACATAGCTCCTCTACTTCCACACTACCTTTTATGGCGGTTTTAGATAAATCGTTTCGAACCAAATCTACAATCATAATATTTTCGCTGCGTTCCTTTTCGTTATCCAACAAATCTTGTTTAAGCTGCTTATCTTCTTCGGCATTTTTAGAACGCTTTGCTGTTCCTTTTATAGGTTGCGAAATGATGGTGTTTCCTTGTTTTTTTAAGTAACGCTCTGGAGAAGCCGATAACAAATATTTATCTTGATATTTAAGAAAGGTTGCAAATGGCGGGTTGGAAATTCCATTAAGTTTTAAATACGTTTCCAAGGGATTGATAGTTGTATCTTCTGCATAAAACTCTTGGCAAAAATTGGCTTCATACATATCACCACGGTGAATGTGGGCAAGCATGTTGTTTATTTTTTCAAAATAGGCGTCTTTGTGGATGCGGAGTTTTATTTTGATGTCGTTTGAGACCCTTCGACTGCGCTCAGGGTGACATTCTAACTCCATTTTTAAAATGTCCTTTAAATCACTTTCAAACTCATCATCAACCATCTTCAAATATTGCATTTCAACTTGATTGCCTTTAAAAAAGAAAAGCTTTTTAGGTTGAAAGAAATACAAATCGGGAAACTCTAAACCATCAAAATTCTGCGAAATTAAATTTTCAACAGCATTTTTTAAATCGTAGGTCAAATACCCAAAAATCCAATCGTTTGTAATGGTTTGGTATTCTTTTAAATGCTCGAAAGCCTGTGTGTAATCGGTTTTAAGACTTGTAAAAGCATCAACTGCCAACACCGCATCGTAATTTGAGTAGTTTTGTTCGTAGTTGTTAGAATCTAACCACACGACATCATCAAACTGTTGTGCCCATAGTAGTAACTGTTCCTTAAACAATTTAATATTGGTGGTAGTATGATGAAAAGTTGTTCTCAATTCTAAAATTTAAGCTGTAAAGTTAGTTAGATTCCTTAAAAATTTACAAGTTTTGTACTTTAGTTTAAAATAACGTTTTATGCACACTCTAGAAAACAGTCAACTTAAAATAGCGGTAAACACCATAGGTGCCGAATTAAGCAACATCACATCCATAAAAAATGGCACTGAATATATGTGGGATGCCAACCCGAATGTTTGGGGAAGTTTTGCCCCTAACCTATTCCCTATTATTGGCGCTTTAAAAAACGATACCTATATTTTTGAAGGAAACGCATACAACTTACCAAAACATGGCATGGTGAGAAATAATAAAGCCATTGTTTTGCACGAACAAACCGCAAATAGTTTAACTTTTAAGCTAAGCCACAGTGACGATACTTTAAAAATATATCCGTTTAAATTTGAATTTTTTATCACCTATACACTTACAAACAATCGCATCGAGTTGCTTCATACCGTTAAAAATGTAGACGATAAACCTATGTACTTTTCAGTGGGTGGGCATCCCGCTTTTAAATGTCCTGTGTTTGAAAATGAAGCTTATGAAGATTATACTTTAGTGTTTGAACATGCCGAAACGTCAAAAACACATCTCATTAATACAGCAAACGGACTTATTTCTGCCAACACCAAACCTATTTTCAAGAATACCAAACTATTGCCATTAACCCACGATATGTTTAATGATGATGCGCTTATTTTTAAAGACTTACAATCTAAAAAAGTGACTTTAAACAGTAAAACACATGGCGATATTTTAACGGTAAGCTATCATGATTTCAACTATTTAGGCATTTGGGCAAAACCAACAGGCGATTACGTTTGTATTGAACCCTGGCTAGGAATTGCCGATAACGACGCTACCAACCAAGACTTTACCAACAAAGAAGGCATTTTAAAATTAGCTGCTGGCGACACCTTTAAAGCCAGTTATACTATTGAAATACATAAGCTATAACCACAATAGAATAATAAGTGTAACTTTGCAAACTTAAACGACTCCTGTGACTTTTGAAGATTTAAATTTAAACACCCCTTTATACAACGCCTTACAAGATTTAGGCTTTACAGCACCTACACCTATACAAGCCGAAGCCTATAACGTGGTTAATTCGGGGACTGACATTGTAGGTATAGCACAAACAGGTACGGGTAAAACCTTTGCCTACATGTTACCTATTCTAAAAAATCTTAAATTTTCTACACAAGAATCGCCTCGTGTATTAGTACTGGTACCTACACGTGAGCTGGTAGTACAGGTAGTTGAAGAAATTGAAAAACTGGCTAAATACATCAATACCCGTGTATTGGGTGTGTATGGTGGTACTAACATCAATACCCAAAAACAGGCCATAGCCCAAGGTGTTGATATTTTGGTTTCAACCCCAGGGCGTTTGTACGATTTGGCTTTAAGCCGTGTTTTACAACTAAAAGCCATTCAAAAATTGGTCATTGATGAAGTAGATGTGATGCTCGATTTAGGGTTTAGACATCAACTGATCAATATTTTCGATTTACTACCCGAAAAACGCCAAAACATCATGTTTTCGGCAACCATGACCGATGATGTGGACGCTTTAATTAACGATTTCTTTAAAGGTCCTGAGCGTGTTTCCATTGCTGTTTCGGGTACACCGCTAGAAAATATTACGCAAACACGTTACAATGTGCCTAATTTTTATACCAAAACCAATCTGTTAAAACATCTTTTAAGCGATGTAGAGACTTTTAATAAGGTATTGGTGTTTGTTTCGAACAAAAAAATGGCGGACCGCTTGTTTGAAAATTTAGACAGTGTTTTTCATGACGAATTATGCGTGATACACTCCAACAAAACCCAAAATTACCGTTTGCGTAGTATTGAACAGTTTAGAAATGGCGACAACCGTATTTTGGTAGCTACCGATGTGATGGCGCGTGGTTTGGATATAGACAACATATCGCATGTTATTAATTTTGATACGCCCAATTACCCCGAAAACTACATGCACCGCATTGGTAGAACCGGTAGAGCTGAACGTAAGGGAGATGCTATTTTATTTTCTACGGAAAAGGAACAGGAATATGTAGATGCCATTGAAGGCTTAATGAAAATGGCGATAACGCTGTTAGAAATCCCTGAAACAGTTGAAATATCTACCGAACTTATTGAAGAAGAACGCCCACAAATAAAAGAGCACAACAATCCTGCAAAGCGCGATGAAAACATTGGTGCTGCATTTCATGAGAAATCTGAAAAAAATTCCAAAGAAAACTTAGGGGGTTCTTATAAGTTTAAAATAGCTGCTAAGTATAAAAAGCCTAAAACCAGAGGTGATAAGAATTATAATAAACGGAATAAGCGGAAGTAAGGGAATTAACGTTTATAGAGTGAACCCAAAAGGTTAGACAAATTTATAATTAATTTTGATAATAATGAGCTCGATATTCAGTCGGGCTCATACCTTCTAAATTTAGTTTAATTCTTTCATTATTATAATACTTTATA
>NZ_JAGJCB010000033.1 GCF_017814435.1 Mariniflexile gromovii
GTTCTTGATGAAAGGGAAGTAAAGTCTAAATCACATATTGAACATTAAAATTCAGAGCCTGTCTTAGTTCACTTTATTTCCTTTCTCTTTCTTAAATTTATAAAAACAAATCTAAAGGAGCTTATCGAAATTTATCAATAAGTTAAATATTTCGACACACTCAATATGATTCATAATTACACTTTTCAGACAGCCTCTTTAAAATAATTAATGGTCTATTAAATGTTCTCAACCAATTGGTGGTGTTGGTCAATTAGTGGGCCACCTTCCATAATTTGTTGAGAAGCTTCGTTCGCAAATTTTTCAAAATTTAAATGAAACGAATGTGCTAATTGAATGGCTTTGCCAATATATGCCCCTTTTTGCAACCAGGTATTCATAGGGTCTAACATTTCGGTTGGTACACCTGGGCAATATTTAGGCATAAATAAGCCGAATATTGGGTTTTGTTCATAATCTACATTTTCCAATTCACCGTTTAATATAGCGGTTATCATGGCACGTGTATATTTTAGTTTTATTCTTGAACCTACACCGTAAGGTCCAGCACTCCAACCGGTATTAATTAACCATACATTCACTCCTGCATCTTGCATTTTTTTACTTAACATTTCTCCATAAACGGCTGGGTGCAAGGGCATAAAAGGCTCGCCAAAACATGCTGAAAATGACGGTACTGGTTCTGTAATTCCAGCTTCTGTACCTGCAACTTTAGCGGTATAACCAGAAATAAAATGGTATGCAGCTTGACCGGGTGTTAATTTAGATACTGGTGGCAATACACCAAACGCATCACAGGTTAAGAAAAATATGTTTTTTGGGTTGTTGGCATAAAGTGTTTCTTGAATGTTGTCTATATGATAAATAGGATAGCTTACACGCGTGTTTTGGGTAATGCTTCCATCTAAATAATCGACTTCACCATTGGCTTTAAACACCACATTTTCCAATAAAGCACCGGGTCTCACAGCTCTAAAAATGTCTGGTTCTTTTTCTTCACTTAAGTCAATTACCTTCGCATAGCATCCACCTTCAAAGTTGAAAATAGTGTTATCTGCAGTCCATCCATGTTCGTCATCTCCAATTAATTTTCTGTTTGGGTCGGCAGATAGGGTTGTTTTCCCTGTTCCAGATAATCCGAAGAAAATAGCAGTATCACCATATTTTCCAACATTTGCTGAACAGTGCATGGGAAGCACATCTCTTTCAACGGGTAAAATTAAGTTTAATGCAGAAAAAATACCTTTTTTCATTTCACCTGTATAAGCAGAACCTCCAATTAAAGCTGTTTTTTTAGTGAAATTTATGATTGAGAAATTACCTTGTCGAATGCCATATGCTGCTGGATCTGGGCAAACATAGCCCGGGGCACAAAGTATTAACCAATCTTCTTTAAAATTTTCCAATTCTTTTTCACTGGGTCTTAAAAACATATTGTAAACGAAAAGGCTGGACCAAGGCAATTCCGCTATGGTTCTAATGTTTGTTTTATATTCTGGTTCTGCGCATACATAGCCATCTCTGGCATAAATTTCTTTTCCAGAAAGGTATTTTTTTACTTCTTTTTCAAGTTTATCAAAATTTTCAGGAGAAACTGGTTTGTTAACTTTTCCCCACCAAACTTTTTCTTTTGTGTAGTCGTCCTTCACAATAAAACGATCTTGAGGCGAACGTCCTGTAAATTTTCCAGTATTAATGGATAGTGTACCGTTTAAGGTTTCTTTACCCATGTTTTTTTCAATTGTAATTTTTTGTAATTCTTCAGGGCTTAAATTCCAATGTACCATTACATTTTCAAGTCCATACTTCTCTAATCCTGATTTTTTTGTAAGTGTTGCTGAATCTTTCATTTTATTCAATTTTAAAATTCCTATTTATTTAAATTGGCCTTTAAAAGAGACCTATATTTTTAGTTATTTTACAAAACCTCTTAAATTTGGTAGATGTAGGCTTGTTTTTTTTTATTATATGTAAATTTACAGTAGAATACTTCCTTTTATTATGACGAATGTCATGATTTGAAAGTACCTTGTATTTTTGATGATAATTCAATGTTTTATGTGTTTTATTACATAAAATGTTTACGAAAACGTAAGAGTATTATTGGTTTTAAATAAATGAATGGTTTTGATTAAGAAACTGATTATTAAATAATTAACTTAAAATATGAAATTAGATATTTTGGCAATTGGCGCGCATCCAGATGATGTTGAATTGGGTTGCGGAGCTACCTTAGCTAAAGAAATAGCAAATGGTAAAAAAGTAGGCATTATAGATTTAACGCAAGGGGAATTAGGAACACGTGGTACTGTTGAAACTAGATATGAAGAAGCCAACAATGCATCTAATATATTAGGAGTATCAGTTCGTATTAATATGAAGTTTGCCGATGGTTTTTTTATAAATGATAAGGCACATCAATTAGAAATAATACGTAAAATTCGCGAGTATCAACCAGAAATAGTTATATGTAACGCTATTGATGATAGGCATATAGACCACGGTAAAGGCAGTAAATTGGTAAGTGATGCTTGTTTTTTAAGCGGACTTATAAAAATTGAAACGAAAACAGAAACGGGTGAATTACAAAATGCTTGGAGACCAAAACAAGTATACCATTACATACAGTGGAAAAATTTAGAACCCGATTTTGTAGTTGATGTTTCAAAGTTTATGGATATCAAGATGAAAGCGGTTCTGGCATATAAAACACAATTCTATGATGCTAGTAGCAAAGAACCGGAAACACCTATTTCCAGCAAAAATTTTACTGATAGTATTATGTACCGAGCAAGGGATTTAGGGCGTTTAGTAGGAGTAGAGTATGCTGAAGGTTTTAATGTAGAACGTTTTGTTGCTGTTGATAGTTTGTTCAATTTGAAATAGTTATCTATAAACAGCATTTTATTTATAAATTACTTAAAAAATTTTCAAAAAAGTCTTTGTAGAAAAGATTGAAATCAGTTACATTTGCACTCGCATTAATAATGCGTGCTACATGGTGGTTGTAGCTCAGTTGGTTAGAGCATTGGTTTGTGGTACCAAGGGTCGCCGGTTCGAGCCCGGTCTTCCACCCAAAACAAAAGCCTTTCAATTTTTTGAAAGGCTTTTTTTGTTACTCTGGTTTATATTTAATTTTTAATATTTTTAGAATGAAAAATTTAAAATTCCTATTTCTGCTTACTAGTTTTTCACTATTAGTTTCTTGCCCGAAAGATGATTCACCTCTTGAGGTAATAGCAGTAAAACCTATCACATATAATCTGTTATATTTCAATTTCGTACAACAAACAGATACTAATGAAGATTCTTTGTCTTATGAAATTGAGTTTATAAATTCTAATGATTTTGAAGTTAAAGGGTTTCCGAAAGTTACACTTACAGTTGGGGACACAGATGATACATCTACCGTTACATTTACACCAACAGGAAATACTCAATGTAGGACTATTGATGCCAACAGTTCTTGTATTCTAACTTACAGTGCTGTTGATGACAATCCTGGATTATTTCCTGCAAATCCTATTAAGTTTATTAATGCGTCATATAACATAGAATAAAAAACTATTAATCCAATTTAATACGCTCATCTCTATTAGCCAATTCCCAAGCGGTTTGAAAAATAAACCGGGTACGGGTTTCTAAAAGGTCGTATTGTATTTTATCAGGTGTGTCTGACGGTTTATGATAATCGGCATGGGTACCATTAAAATAAAAAATAACGGGGATATTGTTTTTCGCAAAGTTGTAATGGTCTGAGCGGTAATAAAAACGATTTGGGTCGTTATCATCGTTATAAGTGTAATCTAACTCCATGTTAAAATATTTTTTATTTACAGCTTCAGAAATAGAGTGTAATTCTTTACTTAATTTATCAGAACCTATTAAATATAAATAGTTACGTTGGTTTTCATGTTTAGGGTCCACACGTCCAATCATATCTATGTTTAAATTTGCTACAGTGTTTGCCAACGGAAAAACAGGATCTACATCGGCATAATAGCGCGAACCGTAAAGGCCAATTTCTTCGCCAGTAACATGTAAAAATAGGATGCTACGTTTAGGTCCATGTCCTTTATCGGCAGCAGCTTTAAAAGCTTTAGCAATTTCTAAAATAGCTACCGTTCCAGAGCCATCATCATCTGCTCCATTATTAATATCTCCATTATTAGAAATACCAATATGATCTAAATGGGCAGAAATTATAATAATTTCATCTGGTTTTTCAGAGCCTTTTATATAAGCTAGCACATTTTCTGAGCCGTTTGTAGTTAAGCCATTAAAAAAAGAAGCAGGAATTTCCTGAAAATAATCCCCATCTGCGATGGGCGACGGTATTCCTAAAGCAACATAATGCTCTTTAATAAATTCAATAGCTTTTTTTTGACCAGGTTCCCCTGTTTTTCTGCCTTCAAATTCATCGGAAGCATAAGTGTAAAGATTCTCTTTTAAATTATTTGCAGTAATTAGTTCTACATAATCGGTGGCTTTTCCGGCATGTTTTGATTTGTTTTGACAAGTACTGCAGCCTACAATCAATATCGCCAGGCATAAAAGCAAGGTTGGTCTTTTCATTAGGTGTTTTTGTTGAAGTATTAATTTTGTACTATAATACAAAAATCAATTAAGGAAAACAATTTTGGGATTAATTTAGATATTGGTTAGTGGCATCTACTTCAAGTCGTTTTGCTTGATTGGCGATTTGCCATGCAGTTGCAAAAATGAGTTTGGCACGTTTTTCTAATAACCCATATTCTATTTTATCGGGTGTATCGGTTGGTTGGTGGTAATCATTATGTTCTCCATTAAAATAGAAAATAACTGGAATGTTTTTGGAAGCAAAATTGTAATGGTCTGATCTGGTATAATATTGATTTTTTTCTCTTTCGGCATTAAACCTATAATCCAAATCAATATTAAAATAAAGACTATTTACTTTTTCAGAAATATAGTGAAGTTCTTTGCTTAATCGATCAGCACCTATAAGATAGATGTAGTTTTTATTGTTTTTATGAATATCGTCAACTCTACCAATCATATCAATATTAAGATCGGTAACGGTCTTTTCTAAAGGAAACACGGGATGTTGCACATAATATTCTGAGCCTCTTTTACCAATTTCTTCCGCAGTTAAATGTAGAAAGAGGATACTCCGCTTTGGACCATGTCCTTCATTTTTTGCCCTATTGAAAGCTTGTGCTATTTCCATAATGGCTACAGTTCCCGAGCCGTCATCATCGGCACCGTAGCATACTTGTCCGTTATCATTAATCCCAAGATGGTCTAAATGTGCTGAAATAATAATGACTTCCTCTGGTTTTTCTGAACCTTCAATGTAGGCCAATACATTTTCAGAAGATTTGATGCCTTTAGAAAAAAAGCTTGCTGGTATATTTTGATAGTAATTACTACCGCCATAAGGCGAATTTATCTTTTCACTTATGTAGTAATTTTTTAGAAATTCTGCCGCTTTTTTTTGTCCAGCTTCACCAACTTTTCTGCCTTCAAAATCTTTTGAGGAAAACTGATATAAATGGGATTTTAATTCTTCAGATGTTATTGTATTGGCATAATTAATAACTAAAGTACTATCTTCTAGTTTTATACTGTCTTTTAGGTTTTGAATTCTAGCTGTATATTTTGGTGTGGCACAAGTACCAACTAACGCGAATGCCGAGAGTATGCAAAAGGTTTTCATGTATAAATTTAAAAGATGTTATTTATCTAATAACTTACAATAAAACCATTCTCTGGGGCGGGAAAATGTTTAGAATGTTAGTTTTTTTAATGTTTTGAGTTTACAAATATATGAATTAACTAAGAAATTACTTACTGGTTTTTGTCTTAATTTATTTTTTCTATATCAACATCCTCAAATTCAATGCTTTCAAGGTCTAAATTTTCTAATTCTTCAATAGCTTCTTCCTCAAATTGGGCTTCTTTTTCGTTTAATATCGGAGTGTTTACTACTTCATTTTTAACAAAAAAAGCTTTATAAGCTGTTATTGATAAAGCACAAAGAGTAAGTAAAAAAGTAAACTGAACGATCTTTTTTACCTTGCCTGTTTTTTTTGATAAATAAAAAGCGATCCCACAAAAAATTAATGCAAAAGCGGCAGGAAAAACAGCCAAATTAGAAATTGGTAATACGGAAAAAATAATTGCTATAGCACAAGTTATGATGGCTAGAATTGTAAATAATTTTTTCATGAATGATTTTTATTGTTTTTAAATGCATACATGCTCTTCACTTTGAAACATTTTTTCAGTAATATGATTTTTAACATGCACATTTCATTTTATAATTTAGTTTTTTAAACCTGATGCCGATTTAATTTTTAACTCACCATTGCCTACAGGTATTTTAAATTTACCATAAACAATAATTTTGTTTTCATCTGCTGTTAACCATAAAAAATTACTGTTTTTACCTTGTAGTACGTTGGCTTCACTGGAGCCAACGGCAAGCTTGTAGCATTCTTTTTTACCAATAGCTGTAGAAATGGTTTCTTTACCTAAATAGGTTATGATGCCTTTAATTTCTTCATTATCAAATAGTATAGTGAACGATTTTTTGGTGCCAACCGACATGCTTTTGTAATCTAAAATTCGCATGTAGTATAAAGTAGACACAATGTCTTTTGTGCCAGAATTAATTTTTATGCTTTTATTTTCAACAAAATTATTCTTTTTCTTCATTACAGATTTTACTGTATTGGTGCCATTGCTAAAAGTGTATTTCACGTTTTTAAAATAGCTTCCTTCATTCACATCTCTGTTGTATAAATAGGGCGTTAAGTTGTTTGGGTTAACATAGCTTTCGTATAAATCTCTAATTTTAAAAAAATTGTCCCATTTGCTATAGGTGGCAGCAGTACATTTCAGTCTTAAAAGTGTCGCTTTTGAGGTTTTTACTTCACTGGTTTCCATGGTTACTTGGGCAATATCTGTTAAAACACCAGACATATTGTAGGATGCAGTATAAGTAAGTTTTTCGCCTGAAGCTATGGCTTTATTTTGGGCAGAAACAGTAGCTGTTAAGGCCACCAGCAATAAAAAAATAAGTGTGATTCGAGTCATATAATAAAATTAATTTATAACGTAGCAATTAGCATTTATTGTGCCGAAAATACAATGCTTTAAGAAATTAAACTAATTTTTATTTGTATAAAATATCAGTACAGGTGGCTGATATTTGTCATAGTTTACTTTATAAACGCTCTTTAATTTTGCTATGCAATCAATTTTATTGTTAATGTATTATTTAAAGTTATATGTATAGATAAATAACAATCAAATTATTGTACAAAAAGGATGTTTAACCCAAAATAAAAACATACTCATGAAAGCTATATTGTTACCAACGGATTTTTCTAAAAACTCAATAAACGCGATAAATTATGCCACGGAGCTTTATAAAAACGTACCATGTGTTTTTTATATTTTAAATGTACAAAAAACAAAATCTTTTATTTCAGATGATTTTATGGCAGGCAATGCATCTACCACTATTTATAATACTATTGTAGATGCAGCAAAAAAATCCATTAACAATATCATAGCAAAACTAAAAGTTAAGTACACCAATGATAATCATGAATTTAAAGCTATTGTAGATTATGACGATTTTATAGATTCCATCAATCAAGTTTCAGAAAAATATAAAATTGATTTGATAATTATGGGAACCAAAGGAGCATCAGGCTTAAGTAAAGTGCTTTTTGGTAGTAATACGGTGCATGTTATTAAAGGTAGTAATGTGCCCGTTTTGGCAATACCAGACAATTGTAAATTTTCTGGTTTAGATAAAATTGCATTTACAACTAGTTATAAAAGAGTTTATAAGAAGGGTGATTTGAATGCTTTAAAAGACATTTTGTTGCTACATAACAGTGAATTTTGTGTGTTGCACATAATTTGTGATAACAATTACTTAGAAGAATTAAATAATGGTCTCGACTTTTTTTATTCAAATTTTACAGCTCCTGTTTTTGAAAATTTGCTTGTAGATGATAACGATGTTTATAACGGAATACATGAATATACCAAAACAAATGCTGTTAAAATGATTGCTATGTTTCCACGTAAGTACTCATTTCTAGATCGATTATTTAATAAAAGTACTTTTGAAAGTGTGGCCTTTAAAATGGACGTTCCATTTTTGGTGATGAGAAAAAGTAATGATTGACGCGAAATTTTTCATGATGTAACATTTTAAGTACTTATACGTCTTATAAGTATCAATCAAAAAAATAACCATCATGAGAGAAGACAATCAACTTTTAGTAATTACCCATTTAAGCCAATTAGTTACTTTGGCAACAGGCTTTGGGAGCTTATTGGTACCCTTAATAATTTGGATAACCCAAAAAGATAAAGTGTATCAAATGGATGCACATGGTAAAAACATTTTAAATTTCCAATTAAGTTTAATCGTATACTTTATAATCTGCATTCCGTTAATTTTACTCCTTGGTTTAGGCTTGTTAGGTTTTATTGTTTTAGGTATAATCTCCATTATATTCCCAATAATAAATGCCATAAAAACTAGTAATGGCGAAATACCAACATATCCATTATCCTTTACTTTTATTAGTTAGTGAATACCTGCGAAAGCAGGATTTTTTTTGCGTTCCCCTTTGGGTCAGGCTTTCCGCTATATCTTTTGGTTTTTTGTTCTGCCCAAAAGGCAGTAATACGTAATTAAGTAAAAGCAAGCCTTTAGTGGTTTGCTATCTATAAAAAACCAAAAGGATGCCGCTTCAATCCTTAACGCGGGCTTGCCGTTTGGTCAATTTCATAAAGCAGGTAAGATTTTTGGAGCTTAGTTTTACCTGCAAGTTTTTTAAAACCTAGTAGGTATTTCATATCATGTAAATAAACCAAATCTACAAGTTTAAAAACCTGGCAGTAAACAAAAAGAGCTATCATTTTTGATAGCTCTTTTTTATAAATTGAGATTCTTGCCTATACAAGAATTTATTAACTATTCAGCATAACAGGCATTACAAGCATGGTTACTTGTTCACCATCGTCAAGTCCGTCAATAGGTGTTAAAATACCAGCTCTATTTGGCATGCTCATTTCTAATTGCACATCGGTAGAACTTAAATTATTCAACATTTCGGTTAAAAAGCGTGAGTTAAAACCAATTTGCATATCATCACCTTGGTAGTCGCAGGTTAAGCGCTCTTCGGCTTTATTGCTATAATCAATATCTTCAGCAGAAATATTAAGTTCTGCACCGGCAATTTTTAAACGTATTTGATGCGTTGTTTTGTTCGAGAAAATACTAACACGACGTACAGAATTTAAAAACTGAGTGCGGTCAATTACCAATTTGTTTGGGTTTTCTTTAGGAATAACCGCTTCATAATTTGGGTATTTACCATCAATCAAACGACAAATCAATTCCGAATTTTCAAAAGTAAATTTCGCGTTGGAATCGTTGTATTCAATAGTAACATCATTTTCACTTCCTGCCAAAATACCTTTTAATAAATTTAAAGGTTTTTTAGGCATAATAAATTCAGCCACTTGGTTTGCTTTCACATCTTCACGGGTGTATTTAACCAGTTTATGTGCATCTGTAGCAACAAAGGTTAAACCTTCAGTAGAGAATTGAAAAAACACACCACTCATTACAGGGCGCAAATCATCGTTTCCTGCTGCAAAAATAGTTTTGCTTATAGCGGTGGCCAATACATCACCAAGAACTACTGTTTTACTTGGGTCTTCTAACGAAACAGCTTTAGGGAATTCCTTTCCATCAGCATAAGCTAAGGCGTATTTACCATGGTTTGAGCTAATTTCAACGGTATTGTTATCTTCAACAACAAAGGTTAAAGGTTGTTCAGGAAATGTTTTTAAAGTATCTAATAATAGTCGAGCAGGAATTGCTACACTACCTGTACTATCACTTTCAACTTCCAATGAAGAAGCCATAGTGGTTTCTAAATCGCTTGCAGAAACAGTAAGCTTGGAATTTTCTAATTCAAATAAGAAATTATCTAAAATAGGTAAGGTGTTCGAACTGTTAATAACACCACCTAAAACTTGCAATTGTTTTAATAAATAGGTACTTGATACTATAAATTTCATGTGTTAATATTTATTTTTTATCCCCTAAATCTCCAAAAGAGGGCTTTTTTTAAGTTTAAATATTTCATTTATATTCTGTAAACTAAATTCATGTAAAACAGAGAAATTTTATGAAAAAAAGAACTTGGTTTCAGTTTTAATTATACTACTTACAAATATATTCCATACCTATTAATATAGGAAACAAACTTATTAACATTTATCTTGATAGCGCAGGCGTTGTTTGCATTAGGTTTTATATACTAATGTGCGTGTTTTTTTCTTCTGAAATAATTAAAAAGCAGCCCGAAAGTCCCTAATAGTAAGAGCGGAAGCAAAATATTTATAACTTGCCATTTCGTTTTTTCATCAGCAATTTTTTCCTGATTTAAAAATTCAACGTTTATTTCTTTCGAACGAATGTTTATAAGTCCATTATCGTCCAATAAATAATTGACCGTATTCAGCAAAAATTCTTTGTTACCAAAGGTTTGCCCTGTCCATCTATCAAAACCTAATTCTTGCGGTACGTTTCTGTAAACATCGTTTTTAATAACATCACCATCAGCAATTACAACCATTTTTGTTGGCACGCTTTTGTTAAGCTCTTTTTGTAGTTTAAAAGGTTTTATTCTATTATCATAAACCGAAGTAAACTCACCCTCCAATAAAACAGCCAAAGTTTGATTGCCTTTATTAAAAGTTGTTGGGTCTGGATCTTGTGTAACAACATCTAAACTTATTTCTCTGGGCGTGCCTTCCAACTTGGTCATGAGTGCACTTTCAAGTAAAATGGTTTTCTTAACGTTGTTTTTAAGTGTGTCTATTTGGTTGGCAAAATCAAATTTAACCAAATTCAAATTATTCACAATAGGATGTCTATCGTTGGAACCAGCTAAAGGAGAATAAAGCCAACGTAAATGTTGGAACTGCGAATCACTACCTTCGCCTATTGCCAATGTAATAGGAGCGGAGTAAAGCGTACTCACAATTACAGGATTGATCCGAACGCCATATTTAAAGAAGAAATCGGTTAAATTTAAGTCTCTAGTTGTTGCAAAGTTTTTGCCGGAAGCGTTGTACAGACTGTCTTTTTCCATAGCCACAGCATCAATAAGCCACAAGCTTTTACCGCCATTCATGGTATATTGGTCCAATACTAATTTTTCTTCTTCGGTAAAGGCTTCGGTAGGTTTTGCAGAAATTATTAAATCAAAATTTTCTAAATCTTTAAGTGTTTTTTGAGGATTGCTAGCAACACTATCTAAAGTAAAAGGGGCAATAAAATAGTATTCACTAAGTTTTTTAATGAAATTGGCAACGTATTTATCGGCAAGCTGTTTATTGCCTCGCAAAACAGCAATTTTGCGATGCTTTGGTTTTGTTAATTTATTAATTCCATCTGCAAAAGCATATTCCAAATGTTGTACGGAATTAGTAACCAAATCTTGTTGTGAAGCACCTATTTTACTTTTTACTAATGGAATAGTAACTGTTTCATCATTGTAACTGGCTAATGCCCAAGGAAAAATAATGGCTTGTGATGCTTTACCATTTTCTTGAACACTTAACTGCATGGGCGTTAGGCCTCTTTCTGTTAGTTGTTGAATGTTGCGTTCGCGCGTAGCGTCATCTTGTAGCGGATTAATAAAATTGAAAACAATGTTTTTATTTTCTGATGAAAACTCTTCAAGTATTTGTTTGGTTTCATTTTGAAGACGTCTGAATTCCGAAGGGAAATCGTCGCCACTTAAAAACACATCAATTACAATGGGTGACTCTGCATTTTTAACAATGTTGATGGTGGCATCACTTAAGGTATAGCGTTTGTCTTCGGTTAAATCAAACCGTTTAAATACAAAGCTACTTAAGTAGTTAATTGCTAATAATGTAATTAATGATAGGACTATATATTTAAGGTGCTTCTTCAAACTTTGTTTCTAATTGATATTGTTTAACACTTACAACTTTATTATTTTTAAATTCCAGTTCCAAACACTCTTGGGTTAGGTTAAAAGCACCTGGTTTGTAACCTAAATTGTAGTTCCATTTGTCGGGTGAATTGGCTTTAATACTATCATCCCAACCATACCACTCACTTTTACCTAAAATGGCCTTAACTTCACTTTTGGTTTTGCCTTTAAACATTTGCTGTTGCGTTATTTCATTACTCATTTCGTAACGTAAAGACGGTTTATCTGCCCAAGCTTCGGCATCAAAATGTTTTTCGTGATGGTAGCTACTAAAAATGTTTATTAACGGATAGAATACAAAAAAATAAACAATGGGCGTTAAAACGATGCTTATTAAAAAACTCAACCATTTGCGTTTATCTATAGTGTTGGTAAATGCCCAAACTAAGATAAAAACGACTATTAAAAAAATAATGAACAGCGGTGTTAAAATCATTTCTCTTCTTTGTTAATATTTAATTTAGTTAGTATTATAAAAAAGGCGGTAATACTTAAAAAATAGATGATATCTCTCGTGTCAATAACCCCACGACTGATGCTTTTGTAGTGCGCATTCATGCCTAATTGCTCTATAAAATTACTGGAGGTGAAATCTGCAACACTATCAAAACCTATATAAAACATGAAACAAATGGCCACAGATGTGATGAACGCCACAATTTGATTGTCTGATAAGGTAGAAGCAAATATCCCAATAGCAGTATAGGCAGCAATTAAAAACAATAAACCAAAATAAGAGCCTAAGGTACTTCCAAAATCTAGATTACCAACAGGATTCCCTAATTGATAAACAGTATATACATATAATAAAGTTGGTAATAAAGCGATTAATATTAATACAAAAGCCCCAAAATATTTACCCAATACAATATTTAAATGCGAAATGGGTTTGGTAAGCAACAACTCTAAAGTGCCTTGTTTTTTTTCATCTGAAAAACTACGCATGGTTACGGCTGGAATCAGGAAAATTAAAATCCAAGGTGCTAATAGGAAGAAGGATGATAAATCGGCAAACCCATAATCCAATATGTTATTTTCACCTTTAAAAAGCCATAAAAATAAACCGTTTAGTACTAAAAAGATGCCAATAACCAAGTACCCTATTGGCGATGCAAAAAATGTGTTTATTTCTTTTTTAAGTATGGCTAACATTAATTTTGTTAAAAGTTAAAAGTTTGAATTTTGTCTATTGTCTATTGTCTATTGTCTATTGTCTATTGTCTATTGTCTACAAAAACCCGTTTCAAAATTACTAAGAAATTGTTCTAAATTTTCTATTTATTATTTTTTATTCCAAACTTTTTGGAAGTATTGAATCTGTACTAAAACTAACGCTCACAGCATCCATTAAACTCAGTCCCATTAAAGTAGAGGCGCTTCCTACTGTGGCGCTATTGCTTTTATAAACGGCAATTTCTAAAAAACCACCCGAGTTAAACACCACCAAACCTCTGCCTTCATCATGGCGTTTTTCTTCAGGGATTTCAAAATTTACAATATCACTATAGCGGTTATGTATCTTTTTAAACTTGTTATTGCGTGCCGAAACTTCAAACGTTCTGCCTTTTTGGATACTTTCAAAAAAGGAGCGCGTAATATTGGTGACCACGTTACCATAATTATCAACATAAATAACACTGCCTATAATTTGGGTTTTGTCATCGTTCACAAAAGGGGTAATGTTCTTAATTGGTTTAATTTCCGAAATGGTTTTCCCAATAACTTCCAAGGTACCACCACGGGCGATATGGCAAGCCACTTTTACAAAAATATCCAAAACAGGAAAACTGCTCTGTATTTTATCATGAATATTAATTTCAACAATTTTTTCTGGAGCAATTTCGGAACAAATCATGCTCATAATCCCATTATTGGCGCAGATAAAAAAGTGATCGTCCAGTTTTATGGCAATGTGTTTATTTTCCTCGTTAATTTCAGAATCAATACCTATAATATGTATCGTCCCTTTCGGGAAACTGTTGTACGCATTTTGAATGATATATCCAGCTTCTAAAATATTGAAAGGCGAAACGGAATGCGAGATATCAACAATTTTAACATCGGGTAGTTCACTGTAAATAGCGCCTTTGGTTGCCCCAGCAAAGTGATCTTTTTCTCCAAAATCGGTTGTTAATGTTATAATCGCCATTGGCAAATTGTTGATATGTTTTTAATGTTAGTGCTCTCAAATTTGTTTACATTTGAGTTTTAACTAAGATGAAACAAACCTACATAAAATTTTTGTTTTCATTTTTATGTTTAGCATGAAAAGTGTAGGTTTATAAAAGTTAATTTTATCAAAATAAAATAACTGATTAAAACTAATAAACCATTTCGTTTTAGTAAACAAAATCAATAGTTACATTAGAAGAATATATAAATAAAATCTACGCCTTTGAACGAAGTTATAATCGAACTAGAAGAAATTTCTCCGAAAGAATTTTTTGGAGCACAAAATGCCCATATTGAAATTTTAAAAAAATATTTTCCAAAGCTGAAAATAGTAGCAAGAGGCAATAAAATTAAAGCCTTTGGCGACGATGATTTACTAGAAGAATTCGATCGCCGTTTGAAAATGCTTTTAACCCATTTTGTCAAATACAATAAGTTAGATGAAAACGTTATTGAACGTGTGTTAACCAGTCAAAGCAGTGATGATTATTCAACATCTGCATCCAGTGGCGAAGTTTTGGTACATGGTGTTGGCGGTAAACTTATTAAAGCACAAACTGCTAACCAGCGTAAATTGGTAGAAAGCATGCGTGCCAATGATATGGTTTTTGCCATAGGACCAGCGGGAACAGGTAAAACCTATACAGGTGTTGCTTTAGCGGTACAAGCGCTTAAAAATAAAGAAGTAAAACGTATTATATTAACCCGTCCGGCAGTTGAAGCAGGGGAGAACTTAGGTTTTTTACCGGGCGATTTAAAGGAAAAGTTAGATCCGTATATGCAACCTTTATACGATGCGTTGCGCGATATGATACCTGCCGAAAAATTAGCAATGTACATAGAAAATGGCACCATACAAATTGCACCATTGGCGTTTATGCGTGGGCGTACGTTGGACAATGCCTTTGTAATTCTAGATGAAGGGCAAAACACCACGCACAACCAAATGAAAATGTTTTTAACCCGAATGGGGAAAAACGCCAAATTTTTATTAACAGGCGATCCGGGGCAAATAGATTTACCACGTCGTACCATTTCTGGTCTTAAAGAAGCGCTTTTAATTTTGAAAAACGTTGAAGGTGTAGGTATGATATTTTTAGATGATAAAGATGTGATTCGTCACCGATTGGTTAAGAAAGTGATTGAAGCTTATAAAAGTATTGAACACGTTGATTAAATAATAAATAATTTGTCTAGTCCTAAATAACCGATACAGATTATTAAAGGATTAAATTTATAAATTAAAGCTGAACAATGTTATCATTGTTCAGCTTTTTTGATTTGTATTGTTTTCTTTTCAATTGATTTTG
>NZ_JAGJCB010000034.1 GCF_017814435.1 Mariniflexile gromovii
CTTCTCTTGTGTATGTCAATTCCTATGTATAACTTTGGTTGGGCAGTTTGTTCAGGTTTCATATCTTAATTGTTTTGGTGAACTTTAAAGATACTGGACTTTCTGCTTTTTCATGAATGCTATAAAAAATAAGGGCTTTGGTGTCTGGTTAAAAATAATTTTTGTTTGCTCGTTTTTCGCCAATCTGAACGGGAAGCTTTATACTTAGCCCTTACTTTCCATACACATTAACGTTGTGAGCAAGCTAAAAAAACCATCGTCTGAAACCAATATTAGAAAATAGAATTAAAGCATTTGCAGTTGACTATCTAATTATGGGAATAATCGGATTTCTAATTGTTGCTCTGACTGACAATTTATTCCTCGCAATGATGATTGTTTATCCGATTGCAATGAATAAGGACTTTCTGAACGGAAAAAGCATTGGAAAAAGACTTTTTGGAATTCAAGTTCAAAACCTGAATAACCAAAAAGCGTCTGAATGGAAAAGTTCGTTGCGGAATTTTTTGCCAATTATCCCACTTGATTTACTGTTTACATTTGTGAGTCCTACACGCAGAATTGGAGACCGAATTGCGCAAACTAAAATCGGAATTGAAACGGAACAAAATTTAAAAACATTAAGTTCGGAATTGAAAAAATACCGAATCAATAAAGAGCTAATTTTTGGAATAATTTTCGGAATTGCAAATATTTACGGACTTCTATGGTTATATGGAATCATATTATCGTGAATAGAAAAGCCAGCTCACAACATCGCATAAAAATAATGCGTAGATTAGTACTTAAACAATGAACAGTGCACTTTTGTTACATCTGATTTTCCTGCGGAAAATCCTCGCACACAAAACCGCACTATTCTTATACGTAACCGTTGCCAGTAATTTGAGAAACAGAACTAAATGGGAGTTTGGAACACAGAAATAAAAGGAAACGATACTACACTTGACATTTATTCGAACTTTTTCGAAAAGTACAATAATGGAGGAAGTCAAGTTTGGGTTTCGAAAGAAATAAAAACGGAATTTGCTGATTATTTTTCGGATTCAGACGACAGAAATAACTCATTATTTGGACTTGCTCTGGCTCAATGGGAAACAAAGTCTCTTGAACCCGAAATTTTAAAGCAAGTAAAAGAAATAATTGATAGCGGAACTGACTTGGAATTGTGGAAAGAACTTGGTGCAGATGAAAAGACAATTCAGGAAAGAAAAACCGAATTACAGAACTTTCTGAAATTAATATCGACTGAAAAACCAAAAGCGAAAAGAAGAGTTCGACCGAAATTTGAATTTACGACAAATGAACTCGTCCGAACTTCAACTGCTGACGGAACAAAGGAATTTAGAGTAAACGAAGAATTTACAAATGGAAAATATGTCCATACAAGTGGAATAATGGAATGGAATTCTGGTGGTGGAGCCGGAATATTGTACTTTAATGGAGAAGGTAAAAAAGTTTCTGCCAAATGGATTGACAATAACAACTTGGAAATAATTCACGAAACGAATTTGAATTTTGTAAAAAAGAAGAATGAATCATTTTTTCGAGGAGATAAAGCGATAATAAAATATAAAGTGGAATAAAAAACTACTGGCAACAAAGAACTGAGCTAAAAAACAAACCTTTTTAGACTAATTTTGAAACAAAGTTCTCGTTATATGGCATCCCTGATTTAGCTATTGCAAAAGCCTGTTTCAATAGTTTATTGCTCACCGCCAACATAGCCAGTTTTTTACTTTTTCCCTGGTCCACAATACGCCCGTACAACTCTCTACAGGCTTTGTTATATTGACAGGCCGTAAAACTGCTCAAAAACAATTGGTTCCTTAATTTCTTGTTCCCTATTTTGCTTATCCTGCTCCGTCCCCGAACACTGCTGCCAGATTGCCTTATAGTAGGCGTAATGCCTGCATAGCAGCACAATTGCTTTGAGTTTTCAAACTTTGAAAAGCCATCAGTGAACACGACCAGTAAAATGGCCGCTTTTTCACCAATACCTGGAATGGTTCTTAAAAGCCTTAACTGTTCCTGTTGTTCTTCTTTTACCAAGTCTGTTAAACGTGCTTCCAGAAGTGCCAGCTCTTTATTTAAATGCTTTACCGTTCTGCCTAATGAACGATATACTGCTTTTGAGGGAATGCCCAAAACCTTTTCTCCATCCAGTTTGTTCTTCATAGCGGTGCGGTGCTTTACATAGGTATCCATCAATCTTAGCAACTGCAAACACTCCGCTTGGTTTTTGTCCTTTGCCGTATAAAGGGGCAATTCATTGTTGCGGGCATATTCGCAGATGGACTTTGCATCGCTTTTATCCGTTTTTACCTTCGAGAGTTTCATCTGGATAAAACGCTTTACCGATAAAGGGTTCACTACCGAAACAGCATACCCTTTTCCATATAGATATTGCGCCATACAATAGTGGTAATAGCCCGTGGCTTCCATGACCACCAGACTTTCCTTTGATAGTTTTTTAATGAATTGCTTAAATCCTTTTTCGTTGTTTGTAAACTGATTATGGCCCGTCTCCAAGCTAAAAACATCAAATACATCTTTGCTGATGTCTATTCCAAAAAATTCTGTATTTTTATTCATAAGAACTGTTTT
Source organism: Mariniflexile gromovii (assembly GCF_017814435.1). Classification (GTDB taxonomy): domain Bacteria; phylum Bacteroidota; class Bacteroidia; order Flavobacteriales; family Flavobacteriaceae; genus Mariniflexile; species Mariniflexile gromovii. The sequence goes on from NZ_JAGJCB010000034.1 coordinate 2,608, forward strand.
ATGAAAGGACATTCTACTTTGCTTTCAACAACTTGAAAACGAGATCTTGGTCTCACAGAACTGAACGAAATAAAAGTAGAAAAGAGAGGGGATTATCAATGTTGCCGAAGTCTTGAGCTTCACCGTGTATACTAACCTTAATCCTCTCTTTTGTTCTTTCTGATTTATATCAAATTTAACTAAAAGACAAACTTAAGAAGAACTGAGCTAAAATTTTGTAATGCTATAATAACAAATGCTTTTCATGAAATCTAATGCCATTTATCTTGCATTGATTTTAAATAATATTTATCTTTATGGAACCAGTAAATAAAGTGATTTATTTTGAGGTCATTTATAACCCCGTCAACAAATCGGCTAACAGATTGTTTTGTAAGATTGTAAATTATTGATACATAGCGCATAGTGTAGGGGAAGAGGCTTCCTGCCACCCCGACTTTTTAGTATATCAATTAGTGTTAAAAACTTGGTAATCAAAAGATTATCAGGTTTTTGCATTTTAAAGGGTCTCATTTAATTTGTTTTGGTTTGGTAAAAAAAGTGACCTATTCGGTTACCAATACTAAAAAACCATAAAAAAGGTAACCGAATGACTTGATTTGACTTTTGTTTTTAATGTTTAACTTAAAAATGAAAGATTATGACACGTTCAAACACCTTCAGTATCCTGTTTTGGTTAAAACTGGCAAGTGCCAAAAACAGGAAAGCCCCACTTTATGCCAGAATTACGGTAAACGGCAAGCGTTCTGAGCTTTCCCTAAAGCGAAAGGTCTATATTTCGGATTGGGATTCCAACAAAAGCAGATTAAAAGCCGTAAGCGATGAAAACAAGATGATCAATGGTTACTTAGAACAGGTTAATGTAAAACTGTTCGAATGCTTCCAACAATTGGAAAACAGGAACAAATTGGTGACCTCGGACATTATCAAAGCCCATTTTTTGGGAAATACAGAAAACAGCCACACATTATCCGATATCATAGCATACCATAATACCCATATGGAAAGCACCTTGCGCTGGGGTACACAAAAGAATTATTATACAACGCATAGATATATTTATCTCTTTCTAAAGGAAAAGTATAAAACCACAGATATGTTCCTATCTGAATTGGGCTATAAGTTCATCATTGATTTTGAACGCTTTTTAAGAGGCCAGAAAAAGATGGGAAACAATACCGTAATGAAACATATTGAAAGGTTACGGAAAATGGTAAGTCTGGCCTTTAAGATGGAGTGGATAGATAAGGATCCCTTTGTGAAGTTTGAAGCAAAATATGAAAGAAAGGAACGGGAATTCCTGACTTCGGAAGAGTTGGACCGTATAGAAAACAAAGTCTTTGGGATACCAAGGTTGCAATTGATCAAAGACCTATTCGTTTTCAGTTGTTATACGGGACTTTCTTATGGCGATGTGATGCATTTATCCTCAAATGATCTATGTATGGGTATAGACGGAAAGCAATGGATACATTCCCAAAGGGAGAAAACAAACATCCCAATTAAAATTCCTTTATTATCGAAAGCTTTGGAAATTATAGATAAGTACAAAACCCATGCAAACACTGAAAACAAACAGGCCTTGTTTCCAAACATTTCAAATCAAAAATTGAATTCTTATTTAAAAGAGATAGCAGATGTTTGTAGGATCAATAAAAACTTGACCTTTCACATTGCAAGACACACTTTTGCCACAACCGTTATGCTTTCCAATGGCGTACCCATAGAAACAGTATCAAAGCTTTTGGGTCATACCAAACTGTCCACAACACAGGTTTATGCCAGGGTAGTGGAGACCAAGATAAGCGAGGATATAAACAATTTGGTTGCAAGAATTGAAACCAATAAGCAGAAATCCGAAGCACAGGCCTAAACCAATATTTTTTAAGGTTAAAAAAAGAATTCCCTTTCAATACGCTCTTCAAAAGAAGACGGGAGCGTATTGAAAGGGAATTTAATGTATAAAAAAAACAATTATATCCAAATTTAAGGATTTTTAGGTCTAACTGAATTTAAAAAGTTCGTATAAATCAAACGGATTAAAAGCCCCAACATCTATCGAACGAATACTATGAAGTGTTTTTGGAGAAGGAGGAAATAAAGTAATGGGAAACATCAATTAGGTTTGTATAATAACATCAAAGCAACCTGGTCTTGATATCTTCTAATTTTTCTTTTGATATATCCAGTCTGAAATAATCTTTGTCAAACGTATTCTTTACATAAGATAAATTTTTCACAAGGTTTTTAAGTTCGGTCTTAACAAGGTGTAGCTCTTTATTTTTACTTTCATACGCATTGGAATAATAGTCCTGCATCCTTTCTGTATCAAATTTTGAAGCTTCAATCTCCGACAGGCTTTTAGCGATATAAATAGGCTCTTTTGTCTCGTCCATAGCATCGAAGAGCGATTCCAACCTTTGTCTGGTCGGTTCAAGTTGATTCTTCTCAATGTCCCTTAATATAGTAGCAATGGCATCCGTTCTTTTATTTAGGTCATTAATGAGAGGCTTTAGGCCAATCTTATTTGGTAGGTCGTAGGGAGAAATTTTGTTGTCCTTAAAGTAGGCAATCATATAATCCAGGGTTTCCAAATAGTTAGGGCTTATCATTTTTGAATATTCCTTAAAATTACTGATGGTCTTTTTCCTTAGCCGAATGGTATTAAAATCGTCCATATTTTATGCGATTGTTACAATGAAACGCTGATTCTATTGGTCTCATCGTTAAAGTTAACGCAAATTTAAAAATAGGCAAAGAAAATTATCGATTTAATCGACTGAAAACCAAACAGATGGAAATAAGTAACATCTCGCAGCGTGTTACACTCTTGCTTTAAATATCACTGTTATCCGATTTTTTTTAAATTAGTAAAAAACTTCTTCCAGCCCCTATATCAGAACTGAAAATCAGTTGATAGCTGAAAAATATGTTCTTCACAACATCGAAATCCACCTATGTATGTCTAGTTATCTTCTGAGTGAACCGCGCAGGACTCTGGGCTAGTGTCAAATTGAATATGAAGGTCTCACTAATATCGAGCAGCTGTCTAAAAAGTAAGGGAGTCGAATTGGTCGTATATTCTATAAACTGCTACGTCCTTTATCCGTTTCATGCATGTCGGTGCAATATTCTAGGATCTAGCTTGATACAAGGTTGACAATTTGGCGTATGGTCGGTTAGTTCATTTTTTTTTTTTTCGCTTAAAGAGATCCATAAGAAATATTTTTAGTTCGCAAAATCATTATACGGAATTCTAAAGCTATTTTAAAACAGCAATTTTTCGGAAGTTAGTGAGAGATTGATAAAAATGAGCTATAATTTTTATTAAATGAATAATAATTTATAGTGATCAATTTATGGAATAATTAATTTGCACGAATAATTATACAAACTAAACTAAATTTTATTCAATCATGAGAAAAAAAAGAAAACAAAACAAACATGTAATTTTAATTCGAAAAGGAAAACAATTATTTCCATGGTTTTACTAATTGCAATAGTATGGTCTATTCTATACCATGAAAAATCAGATTTGAAACAAATGAAGTACATGGTAAACGCGAAGATTGATTCTTGGTACACATCATCCCAAGAAAATGAATACTAATTTAAACTTTAATTTATGAAAAATTTTAATAGAGCAATTAACTTTTGCAATACTAATTTCCAAAGAATAGCATTTACTTTAATAATGCTATTCTTTATGAGTACTTCTGTGTACTCGGATACTGTTAATTCATTAAGTGAGCTAATTGGCTATCTTGATGATGATAATGTTAATGTAGTAATGAATCCAGGAACTTACACCATAACAACAGCTGAAGTTCAAAGTGGTGTATATGGACCTAACCCTGTGTTAGAGTTTTCAGGTAATAATAGTACCTATGACTTTACTGGCGTAACATTTCAATTTGAGACTGGAATTTTTGCATTATATGGCTGGAATGTCATTATGATGGAGATTCAGGTATCAGGGAATAATAATACGCTTAGGAATCTTACCATGACAAACCTTGGGGGGTTGCAAGATAAACCAGATAGGGGAGGTACTAATTTAGTTGTGGATGGCCAGGACAACTTGATTGAGAACTTTTATATGACCGTAAAAGGCTCATATCCATATGGTTATGGGGATGCTTTCGGAAAGGGAGGTCCTTATACGATAAAGCCATTCAAGCGATGCGCTATATTGGTACGTGGAAACCGAAACCATGTGAAAGGCTGCACAATTATACACAGGGCTTACGGACATGCTATATATATGCAAGGTGCCGATGAACCTATAATTGAGGGTTGTTATATTGAAGGAGAAGTACGAAAAACCGACGATATGTTGGCTGAAACATCAGGACCAGCATATGATATTGATTTTATGACAGCTTGGGGCTACAAACTCCCTGCAGGATACATGATGAGCCTTGGAGAAGATGGTATCCGTACGTATGCTTCGGGTGATACAAAAATCAATGGCTCGTATATCAATCAAAACACATCTGATGTCACTATCCTAGATTGTACAGTTAAGTATATGCGGACAGGTGTTTCCCTGGCGCTGGGCAGTGGCACTAGATATATTGAGGGCTGCACCGTATTAGGTTGCGAGGAAGCATATACATCTACTGTGGCATCATTTATTAATTGTAGTGCTGATGTTACCTATGGCCCCATTTTCAAAAACAGTTACGAATGGACCAGAAACCTTGTGGCCACTTTTACAATTTTACCTCCTGTAGATAATTACTATAACGGTTCAAATTGTGTTGCCTACTTTGGCGGAGACGGCCCTAACGATATTACCCTAAATTATGGTGGTGGAACTATAGACCCGAACGCAAAAATACAGATGGGCGGCTATTTCAACGGTATCCGATTCTTTAATGGTATCAACGAAGCACAAAACGATCATATATCTTGGAATCATGTTCTTAACAACCTTACCAATTATCCTGTACATTGTCCTTCAACAAGTAAAGATTCCGAAATTACTTCATGTGGACCTGTTGATAATGAAGGAAGTGGAAATACTATCAGTACGCCCTCATCGGGTTGCCCCGGTGGTGACGTTAACCTTGCCTTGAGTGGTACGGCATCTCAGTCGTCAACCATTGCTAGTGGTGTGGCATCACGTGCAATCGATGGAAACACTAGTGGTGTATGGTCTGAGAGTTCGGTAACCCATACCGCCAGCGATGCCAATGCTTGGTGGGAGGTTGATTTAGGTGCAACATATAGTATTGGCGAAATTAAAATCTTTAATCGAACAGATTGTTGCAAGGACAGGCTGACCAATTTTACTGTTTATGTTTTAAATAGTGGCGGTGGCGAAGAATTTTCGCAATCGTATACTTCCTATCCTAATCCTTCCATAACATTGAATGGAAACGGAGCTTCTGGTAGGGTAGTAAGGGTTCAACTGGACAATACCAATAACCACCTATCGTTGGCAGAAGTTGAAGTGTACGAAGGTGAAGGAATTTGCGACGATGAACTACCATGGAGTGATGGCAATATTAGTGTAAGCGCAGCAACCCTCAATTATTCTGAAACGGTTGATATTTCGTGTGCATCTAGTGCAACCATTTCAATGGATATTGAAGGACTTGGCTCGATGGAACCAGCTGATTACCTTAATATTTACTACAAAGTGGATGGAGGTTCCCAACAGGTGCTTTCTGAGAATGTGGACGATTTTTCTAATAAAACAGTTTCTGCTATCGTTAGTGGCAATTCTGTAGAGCTTATTATGAATATTTACAATAGCGCTCCTGCTGAAATATACAATGTGTCAAACATCAAAGTTGTTGGTGCTCAAACTTCAATACATATTGAGGCTGAGGATTATACTGGAATGAATGGTGTCGCAACCCAACCAACTACTGATACTGGAGGTGGGTTAAATGTTGGTTGGATTGGTGTTGGCGATTATATGGATTATTTGGTAACAATTCCAACCGCAGGAACCTATTCAGTTGATTACCGAGTAGCAAGTTTACATGGTGGTGGTGAAGTACAATTTCAGGTAGGAGGAGTCACAAAAGCAACAACAAGTATTGCTGCAACAGGCGATTACCAAGCATGGACAACCTTAACGACATCGGTCACATTAGCGGCTGGTACGCAAACTGTTCGTTTGTATGCTTCATTAGCAAACTGGAACATAAATTGGTTTGATATTACTAGCAGCAGTTCAGCCAAATTTTCAGGAGGTAAAGAAGTGCTTTCGGTTGAGGAAACCATAGAAAACAGCAAAGTTAGTGTTTATCCAAATCCAGGTTCAAGTAAGATATCCATTGCTCTACCCACCTCTAAATTCAATAGTTATGTAATTTATGATATTAGTGGAAGGGCAACCATAAGCGGACAGATAGAAGGCAATCTTGATAAGTTGGATATTAATATTAGTCATCTTTCAAAAGGGATTTATATGATTTCGTTAAAGGGAAATCAAACAACTGATACTTTTAAGTTTATTAAGAAGTAAAGGTTTTATCGTTAAAATAATGTTCTTAACATGATATCTGTAAAAAAGCAGCACCTTAAGTGGAGCTGCTTTTTTTAAAATAAATGTCTTGTTCTGAAATAAGTAGACACAAAATCGATGTATTTTGAAAAACAAAGTAATTTAGTGTATTAAACGAACCCAGCGCGATTACAACCTGGGCTTTAATTAGCTCTTGTTACCGATGTAGAAAAAGGTAACTACACCTACAAACAGCTTCAAAAGGTATATGGTGAACAGGGTAGGAATACCGTTTTAAAGAGGCAGATAAAATTGGACTTGCAACAAAAAGTCGGACATTTTTTTTAAGACCTATGCCACATTTTTAAATTGATAAAATTTTTGTTCCACTTCATAGGGAGTTTTGTACCCCAAGGAAGAGTGTAATCGTTTTCTATTGTATCATATTTCAATGTATTCAAAGATGCAAGTTTTAGCTTGATCTATAGTTTTAAAATCATGGGCGTAAATAAGTTCTACTTTTAAAAGTTTTAAAGAAAGATTCAGCTACGGCGTTATCCCAGTAATTAGCTCTTCTGCTCATAGATTGTGTAACCAGAGTATTGGATTCAATAATAGCTATAAATGTTTTTGAGGCATATTGTATGCCTCTATCTGAATGAAAAATTAAATCCATGTTTGTCTTCCGATTACTTATGGCCATTTTCCATGCAGGTACAATTGTTTGGTTTGTATTTAAACTTATGCTCAATGACCATCCTACTGCTTGCCTATCGAACAGATCTATAATAGTGGTTAGGGACAACCAACCTTGGTTGGTTTGGATATAAGTGATGTCGCTTACCCAAGCTTCATTTAATCTACGGGGGTTAAAGTTTCTGTTTAGTAAATTTCTACAGAAAGGATAGCTGCGATTGGAATCTGTGGTTGCCTTGAATTTCCTTTTATGTTTACTTAACCAATTGTTCTTTTTCATAATTTTAGCCGTCCTACACATGGAAATAAGGCAACCTTTTGCGTTTTAACTGTTCTGTTTATTCTAGTGGAGCCATAACTCGGTTTGCTTAAATCCTATTCCTTTTTAATCAAATCTGTAAATAATCTACCTTCCAGTGCTCGTTTGGATGGGCCTGCTGTGTACCACCTGTAAAAACTGCTCCTGCTTACTTTTAAACCCTGCACATCGTCTTGATATAAATGTTTATAGCTGGCTATAACCCCCATAGATTTAGCTAACGCTGATTTTCAATTCCCATCGCTCTTGGAAAAGCAAAGCATTCATGAATACCTTAATTGAAAACAGTAAATAATGAACTAAAAGATGTGCACGGCCTTTTTTAATATTTCCTGCTCAAGTTCTTTTCCTCAAAGGCCTTGTGTAGCCTTTTAACTTCTAAGGTGTCATCGGGTATTAACTTTTCTGACTTAGAATTGGTAAGTGATTTGTCCGCTCTGAGCCATATGTAGATCCCTTATACCTCTATGCCTAGTTCCTCTGCCAATTCTTTAATGTTCTCTCGCTAGTAACTCGATCGAACAGCTTGTTCTTTTAGCTCTAGACTGTAATATCGTTTTTTCATGTTTCTAAGATATTTGTTTTATAGCAAACTGTCTTAAATTTTGTGTCCGAGTAAAAGTAACAACTCCACTTGGTTAGCTATCGGAAAGTATGGGAGTCGAATTGGTCATAGGTTCTATCACCTGCTACACCCTTTATCTGTTTTATGCATGTTGGTAAAGTGTGCGAGCATTAAGTGTAATACCAAGTCGATAATTTGGCGAATAAGCGGCTCGTTTGTGTTTTTTTGTTCGCTTAAAGTGTTCCATGAAAAAAAATATTTTGCAAAACCATTATACGGGATTCTCGGGCAATTTTTAAAACTGTAACTTTTTATAAAAAAGTGATAAATTAATAAAAATGAACTATAATTATTATTAAATGAATAATAATTTATAATAATCAATTTAATAAATGCATAAAATTGCATTGAAGAAAATTAATCATTTCTGAAAATTATAAAAAATCAACTATACTAAACTTAATTCAATTATGAGAAAAAAAACAAAAAAAAACAGACATGTAATTTTAATCCAAAAAAAAAAAACAATTACTTTTTTGATTTTACTATTTGTAATAGTAGGATCTATTCACGCCCAATTTGTGCATCCCGGCCTATCCCATAAAAAATCCGACTTAGAACGGATGAAATATATGGTTGAGGCAGGTTTGGATCCATGGGCAGCTACTTTTAGTTTGGTTCAATCCAACACATTTTCTAGTTATAATTACGTTGTTCAAGGCAATACAAGTATGACTAGCCTTACTAATTTTGCGCTTTTCAGAAACGATGGATATGCAGCTTATTATAATGCATTGATGTGGTATATAACAGGTGATGAAAGACATGCTCAAAAATGTGTGGAAATATTTAAAGCATGGGTTAACCTAAAAAGTGTTGGTTCAACACTTCCATTGGAAAGTGGAAGGGTGATATGGAAATTTCTTGAAGGTGCTGAAATAATTAAGCATACCTATTCTGGGTGGTCTAGTTCAGATATTCAAAAACTAAAAGACATGATGGTTTATCCTGGTTATTCAACTACTACAGTACCTACATCAGCTATAGCAAGTAATAATGTTACCTTTTATTGGAGCATGTACAATGGCGATTCGGGTAGGCATGGCAATCAGGGTCTTTTTGCTTTTAGAGGAATAATGTGCATGGGTATTTTTATGGATAACGAAACAATGTATCAAAGAGCTTTACGTCATTTGAAAGGGCTTTCACATTTGTCTACAGATTTAGCCTACCCTTCTGGACCACCAATTACTTATGAGCGTATGTCATCATCAAACGAATATTACGATGAATTTAGATCAATTGGTGAAAAAGAAAACACAATACAAGACTACGGCTACAATGATGTAATTGCAAACAATATCTGGGAAAATGGTCAGAACCAAGAGGCCTCGCGAGACCAGTCTCATGCATTATTAGGGCCTTCAATTATTAATACGATGTGTGAAATGGCCTGGAACCAGGGAGATGATATATATAGCCACTTGAACAATCGCTTGCTTCTTGGCTACGAATATTATTTTCGGTATAACCTAAGTTATTATCATTCATTTTCGGATCAAACTACACCATGGGAACCAACTGCTGCAAATGGCCAATTTATACAGCGATTGGATCGCACAGGACGATGGAAATCCTTAAAGATAAATCCTTGGACTGGCGCTGATCTGACCCGTTTATCAAGGGGTGGGAAAAATACAGCTCCAGTTTATGAATTAAGTTTAGGTCATTATAAGTCCCGTATGAACGTTAACTCCACTAGTACAAAATGGTTGGAGCGTGGTTTGTCTCTGTTAGAAAGCTCAATTGGTGTTGAAGACGCTTCAGACCCTTCGGATCATCCGGGCTGGGGTGGTTTGAAATTTCGCAGGGTAAGTCCCGGGGATCCTATAAGTGGTTTTTCTGGCGGAAATCCTGTGTATGCCATGAATGTATTACCCAAGACCATAGAAGCTGAAAACTTTGATTATTTTACAACGAGTGGTGAAGACAAAACTTATAACGATACAACATCAGGTAATAGTGGCAATGCCTATCGTACCGATGAAAATGTAGACGTTCAAGTATGTGATGAAGGTGGTTATAATATTGGATGGACAGCCGCTGGCGAATGGCTAACTTATACCGTTTATGTTCCCAGTACAGGAACTTATGATATATCAGTCAGAATTGCGTCACCAAATACTACTGGAAAGATTAAGTTTTATTTCAATAATATCGATAAAACAGGCGATGTAAGTATTCCTAACACAGGTGGATATCAGACCTGGCAAGATTTATCAGTTAAAACCGGAGTAAGCTTATCACAAGGTGTACAAAGTATGAAAGTTTATTTTAGTGGTGGAGGGTTTAATTTTAACAAAATGACTATTTCTGCTTCAAATAGTGGCAGTGGCGGAAATTATATATTAGCCAAAAGAAATGCCATTGGTTTTGCAATAGATGGTGGTTATGGTGGAGTTGTTGATCAAAATCTTGAATTGTATACCTATATTAATCATAATAATTTAAAATGGACAGAAATAAGTCGTGGTGGAAATTACTATTCATACCAAAAATATGGTACAAATGTATGTTGGGATGGGGGATCTGGAGGTGCTAACGGGCAGGATGTAACACTTCAAACATGTAGCTCTACCAATTATAATCAGCAATGGGAGAAAATAGATGCGGGGTCAGGATATTATCGTTTGCAAAAAAGGGGTACCAATTTTTCTCTTGATGGGGGAAATGGTGGTGCAATTGACCAGCAGGTGTATTTATATACATCAAGTGCAACTAATCAAAATCAACAATGGCGGTTTGATATTGCTAGCAGCAGTTCAGCCAAATTTTCAGGGGATAAAGAAGTGCTTTCGGTTGAGGAAACCATAGAAAACAGTAAAGTTAGTGTTTATCCAAATCCAGGTTCAAGCAAGATATCCATTGCTCTACCCATCTCTAAATACAATAATTATGTAATTTATGATATTAGTGGAAGGGCAACCATGAGCGGACAGATAGAAGGTGATCTTGATAAGATGGATATTAATATTAGCCATCTTTCAAAAGGGATTTATATGATTTCGTTAAAAGGAAATCAAACAACTGATACTTTTAAGTTTATTAAGAAGTAAAGGTTTTATCGTTAAAATAATGTTCTTAACATGATATCTGTAAAAAAGCAGCACCTTAAGTGGTGCTGCTTTTTTAAATAAAATATACTGAAAAGCAGTGAGATTTATAGAACTTCAATTTTATAATGACTCACTTATTTCTTATGATAAGCTAGGATAAAACTTCGCATAGCGGGAAGTTGATAAAGACAAAATTAACTTAGTAATATATACGGATTTATGAATAAAAAGGAATTGACTTATTTATATAAAATAGATAAATCAAACGAATTACTTACCCTTAAAATTTAAGGAGACGCTATAATTCAACTTCCTTAACTAATTAAGGCTAAAAAAGCAGGTATTGAATTGATTTACCAATAAAAGACAATGAATTAACCCGATTAGGTTTGCCTAATAATTTGCTTTTTGATATTTATGCAGGTTTTTCAGATAACATTTTAATTGTAAAGCCGGTTTTGCACATTATTTAAAAAACTTGGAAAAGAAGTAAACGATTTTAATGAAAACTAACGAGAAGAATTAAGACCATTCGCAAGATTCAACTTGATTGCTGACAAAAATATAACTGATTAAATGGTCTCAATAAAAGACCAACTTAAAAAACTTCATTAGAGCAGATTTTCAGAGCTTATAACAATAATCAAGCCAATTATGAAAGTAATTTGAATTGGTTGGGATATAAAGAATAAAAACTAGTGTAAATAAAGAACTTAAGATTATGAGTTATTAGAGAAATTTAATAAAATACATATCCATTTATCTTGCGTTGATTTAAGTAATATTTAACGTTATAAACCCATAAAGAAAATAATTTGTTTGGATCATATCTAGTCCTAAATAACCGATACAGATTATTAAAGGATTAAATTTATAAATTAAAGCTGAACAATGTTATCATTGTTCAGCTTTTTTGATTTGTATTGTTTTCTTTTCAATTGATTTTGTTCGT
>NZ_JAGJCB010000035.1 GCF_017814435.1 Mariniflexile gromovii
TACTGTTTGATGATTTTTCAACACTTCCTTTACGCAACGAAGTTTAAAATCGTAATTGTACTTGACTTTTCTTTCCATAAAAATACCCTCAAATAGTGTCTAACTTTTTGGGGGCAGTTCATTCCTTGAGGTCAGCTTGCCCTCAATGGCGATTTCCTTGCCCTTGCTTACGTACTTGTCGATAATGTCCGCGGTCTTGCCCCATGCCACGATATGGTGCCAATCGGTATTGGTCTGTTTTTCGCCCTTGGCATTTTTATAGGTCTCATTGGTTGCCAATGAAAATCGAACCAGGTTCTTTCCGCTTTCCAAATTGGTCATAACGGGGTCTGCCCCTACATGACCAATCAACTGTACTCTGTTTCTTAATGTACTCATGATGTTAAAAATTAAAAGGTTAATATTTCCCCTATTCAATGGCGGGCTCCCATCTTCTTGGGAATTTCAATGCCATTTTAAGGGGCGTTTTGTTCAATTTCTCCCGTGAAACGACCCCATGGATGGCGTGGGTTTTGTCAAGGCTTTTAAAACAAAATCAGGAGGCTCCGCGACGTAGTAAAACCCTTGGGTTTTCAAGGAAGTGGAAACCTTATTTTTTTTTAAAACTTGTACAGGCTTGACAAGTTCCACTGGGGCATTAGCAATCCTTTAAAACCTGTTTGCGTTGGGGCGTACGGGCTGTTGAGCAACATAAGCGAATAAGGTTTTATTAGGAGTGCTTATGTCCCGCCTGTTTTTCGATGCCCCGAAAAACAGCCAAGGCGCCATACATTATAAAACCCCTTAAAATGGTTAAGAGCGGCCCCGTGGTTTTAGGCAGGATCCAGCAAAGCCCCGAGAAGGCTTTGCGGATACTGCCGTTAATAAAACATGGGGCTGGGATTTCCGATGTACATTTAAAAGAACCCATGGGTTGATGCGTGTTCTGCTCTGGCGGACTTCATTCACATGTTTTACTTGGGAATGAAGTGTTCCTTTCCAGCGAAGCGGAAAGGTTTAGCGCAGTGGAAAGTCAAACATGTGGATGGTGTCCAAGATTTCCAATGAAGCGATTTTCCCGGAATGGCGCTTTTCGCAGAATGCAGGGGAATGTGCTGCAATGGGTTTGAAATAACAATTAAAAAAAGCCACCAATCATCAATTTGACAATTAGTGGCTTCGATTATGATTTGACCGACTACTAAAGACAACTCTTTTCTTTAAACTTTATCACACTATACCCACCCTTAAATAAGTCTACAAAATTCTATACACCTCCGATGTAGTTTCTAAATCTGTTTATTTCTTTACTTTAGCGGTTCACTTTCGGCCACTGTAGGTGGTATACTTGGACCGCCCTATCCAATTACAAAGAGTAAAACCATCTTATTTGGTTATTTTCTTATCAATTCATAGTACAAAACAATAAAGTATTTTCAAAAACAAACCTTAAATAATTGGATTTATCATAATTTATTCTAAATTTGTGCAATCGATTACAGCCTATATTTTAAATATGTCAAATTATAACTTGCAATAAGCTTCAAATCGGAAAGGTGTATAAAATATGATTTCGCCGAATTATGAGAGAGCAGTTCTTAATTGAAAACTTATTAGAATCGCATAAATCGAATTTGGTTTATTCTCATTATGAAAGATGGATAGCTGAAGAGCATTTAGATAGTGGAAGCAAGGATGTTTGTAAAAAAGGAGAGTTAAAATAAAAATTATGTCAATAAACCTATTTGATTTAACAGGGAAAGTAGCATTAATTACGGGAGCTGTTCATGGTTTAGGCATGGCCATGGCGAAAGGACTTGGAAACGCTGGAGCAACCATTGTAGTGAACAATAACTCAATCAATAAATTAAATGGAGCTGTTGCGGAATATAAAGCTTCGGGACTTAACGCTTATGGATATGCATTTGATGTAACTGATGAAAACGTAGTTAAAAAGGCTGTAACAAAAATAGAAAAAGAAGTTGGGCCGATTGATATTTTGGTTAACAATGCAGGAATCATAAAACGTACCTCTATCATTGATATGGAAGTAGCAGATTTTAATGCTGTTATCCAAGTAGATTTAGTCGCACCATTTATAGTTTCAAAAATTATAGCGAAAGGTATGATTGAAAGAGGCGGTGGCAAAATAATAAATATTTGTTCTATGATGAGCGAATTGGGCAGAGATTCAGTAAGTGCGTATGCAGCCGCCAAAGGAGGATTAAAAATGTTAACAAGAAGTATGGCCACCGAATGGGCAAAATATAACATTCAAACTAACGGTATTGGACCAGGGTATTTTGCGACAAGCCAAACGGCACCCATAAGAGTTGATGGACATCCTTTTAACGATTTTATTATAAGTAGAACACCCGCTGGACGTTGGGGAAACCCCGATGATTTACAGGGAGCAGCCATATTTCTGAGTTCTAGTGCCAGTGATTTTATAAACGGGCATGTTGTTTATGTTGATGGTGGCATACTGGCAACTATTGGAAAGCCATCAAACGAAGATTAATTCCCAAAAAAAAACATTATGAGTACAAAATTTATACACGACAATTTTTTACTGGAAAATAAATACGCTGAAGAATTATATCATAATTATTCTAAAAATCAGCCTATAATAGATTATCATAATCACTTACCTCCTCAGCAAATTGCTGATGATGTAACGTTTAACAATATTACAAATGTTTGGATAAATGGCGACCATTATAAATGGCGTGCCATGCGTACTTTAGGTGTTAACGAAGCGTTTATTACAGGCAACAGTTCAGATAAAGATAAGTTTTTAAATTGGGCTAAAACAGTGCCGTATACCATGCGTAATCCGCTCTATCATTGGACACATCTAGAGCTTGCAAGGTATTTCGATATTTACGATTTGCTAAACGAAAAGTCTGCCGAAAAAATTTGGGAACAAACCCAAGAGAAACTTAATTCTGATGGTTATAGTTGCAGAGGGCTACTTAAAAAAGTAAATGCAGAGTTTGTATGTACCACCGAAGATCCTACCGATACTTTAGAACATCATCAAAAATTGAAAAAAAGTGGTTTTGATGTAAAAGTTAGTACTGCTTTCAGACCTGATAAAGCTATATTAATTTTGAATGATGGATATAACAATTATATAGACTCCTTAGGGTCTATTGCCGGTGTATCTGTTAACACATTTTCTGATTTGTGTTCCGCTTTAAAAAACAGAATTGAATTTTTTAATGCTAATGGATGTAAGCTTTGCGACCATGGTTTGGATCAAATATATTTCGAAAATTATACCGAAAGCGAAGTCAATGCTATTTTCAAAAAGAAAAGAGAGAACAAATCAATTAGTAATGAGGAGGCTTTAAAATTTCAAAGTGCAATATTAGTGTTTTTATGTGAAACCTATCATGAATATGGATGGGTTCAGCAATTTCATTTAGGAGCGTTAAGAAACAATAATGCACGCATGCACCGCATTTTAGGCCCTGATACTGGTTGGGACTCTATAGGCGATTATCCTCAAGCACAAAAACTATCAGCTTTCTTAAATGCTTTAGACAGCAAGGATAAACTAACAAAAACTATAATTTACAACTTAAACCCTGCCGATAACGAAGTGATGGCTACCATGATAGGTAACTTTAATGATGGAAGCGTAAAAGGAAAAGTGCAGTTTGGATCTGGATGGTGGTTTTTAGATCAAAAGGATGGCATGACCAAACAGTTAAATGCTCTTTCAAACATGGGGTTAATTAGTTGTTTTGTAGGTATGTTAACAGATTCGCGTAGCTTTTTATCGTTTCCAAGACACGAATATTTTAGACGTATTTTATGTAATTTATTAGGTGATGAGATAAAAAGAGGCGAGTTACCAAATGATATGGAATGGATTGGCAAAATGGTTTCAGACATTAGTTATAACAATGCTAAAGAATATTTTAATTTATAGGATAATATAATAATGGCTACAGATAGAGATAACACAGCAAAAGCAACAAAATTTAGATGGACCATCTGTGGACTTCTATTCATGGCAACTACCATAAATTATTTGGACAGGCAAGTTCTTTCTTTAACATGGAAAGACTTCATAGCTCCCGAATTTCATTGGAACAACAATGATTACGGAAATATAACAGCTTTGTTCTCTATTTTTTATGCGGTTTCCTTATTATTTGCTGGTCGTTTTGTAGATATCATGGATACCAAAAAAGGGGTTCTTTGGGCCATCGGAGTTTGGTCTGTTGGGGCTTGTTTACACGCTCTTGCTGGTATTGCAACTGCTGGTTATATAACAGGGGAATGGTTTGTAGGCTTTGAAAAAGCAAAAGAAATTATTAGTACAGTTAACGATACAGGTCTAATAATATCTGTAAGTGTTACTCTTTTCATTTTTGCCCGTTTCGTTTTAGCTTTAGGAGAAGCTGGGAATTTTCCAGCTGCCATTAAAACTACTGCGGAATATTTTCCTAAAAAAGACCGCGCTTTTTCTACAAGTATCTTTAATGCAGGAGCAACTGTTGGCGCATTAGCTGCACCTATTACAATTCCTTTTATTGCTAAATCCTATGGTTGGGAGATGTCTTTCATCATTATTGGAGCTTTGGGTTTTGTATGGATGGGTTTTTGGGTATTTATGTATGAAAAGCCAGAAAAAAACTCAAAAGTAAATGCCGCTGAATTAGAATACATTCAACAAGACGCCATTTCTGATAGTAAAATAGTGGGATATGTTCCTGAAAGCGCAAAAAAAGTTTCTTTACTAGACTGTTTTATATACAAACAAACTTGGGCTTTCGCTTTTGGTAAATTCATGACTGATGGCGTTTGGTGGTTTTTCTTATTCTGGACACCAGCCTATTTAAGTTCGGTTTACGGAATGGATTCAACCCAAGCTGCCTTCCCTCTATTTATTCTATATTCTATAACCTTGCTTTCAATTATCGGTGGATGGCTACCCACCTATTTCGTAGATAAAAAAGGAATGAACCCATATGAAGGAAGAATGAAAGCCATGCTAATTTTTGCATTTTTCCCTTTATTAGCCTTAATAGCCCAACCTTTAGGACATTTTACCTATTGGATTCCTGTAATAATTATTGGAATTGCAGGTGCGGCACATCAAGCTTGGTCCGCAAATATTTTCACAACGGTGGGCGATATGTTTCCTAAAAAAGCAATTGCCACAGTTACAGGCATTGGAGGTTTAGCCGGAGGACTAGGTTCTACTGTTATCAATAAAGGTTCTGGTGTTTTATTTGATTTTAGTGAAAATACAAATTTGTCATTCATGGGATTCAAAGGAATTGAAGCAGGCTATTTTATTATTTTTTCAATATGTGCCGTTTGTTACTTAATAGGTTGGACGGTTATGAAAACTTTAGTACCAAAATACAGACCTATAACAGATTTATAATAAAAAAAATTAATTATTCAAAAGCAATAATATGTTAACAATCAATAAATTAAACAGAAAGAATGTTGGTTTGGAAGAAAAGCTTCCAATAAAAGTAGTGCAATTTGGTGAAGGCAATTTCTTAAGAGCTTTTATAGGATATGCATTTCAAGAACTGAATAAAACTACTGATTTTAATGCAGGAATTGCTGTAGTGCAACCTATTGATAGAGGTTTAGTGAAAATGCTAAACGATCAAGATGGACTATACACACTTTTTATGAAAGGTGTTAAAAAAGGTGAAGAAATCCAAGAAGTAGAACTGATTTCCAACATCGTTAAAGCGGTAGATCCGTATGCCAATTTTCAAGATTATTTAAGTTTGGCAAAAGAGCCATCATTAGAATTTATTATTTCAAATACTACCGAAGCTGGTATTGCTTATGTAGGTTCAGACACACTAGAAATGCAACCACCAAGTTCATTTCCTGCAAAACTAACGGTGCTTTTGCACGAACGTTTCAAGCATTTTAAAGGAGATGCTAGTAAAGGTTTAACTATCATCCCGTGTGAATTAATCAATCATAATTCTGAAACCTTAAAAGAGATTATTTTAAAATACATTTCAGATTGGAATTTAGGAGATGCTTTTAAAAATTGGATATTAGAAAGCAATTCATTTCACAGTACTTTAGTGGATAGAATTGTACCAGGCTATCCAAAAGATGAAATCGAATCATACAACGCCCAATTAAATTATGCAGATAATTTAATAGTAGCTGCCGAAGTATTTTTGCTTTGGGTTATTGAAGGTGGTGACGCTTTAAAAGCAAAATTACCATTCCATAAAACAGATTTGGATGTTAAGATTGTTAATGATATGCAACCTTATAGAACCAGAAAAGTTCGGATTTTAAATGGTGCACATACAGCTATGGTACCTTTTTCGTTGCTGCACGGAAACAAAACAGTGAAACAATCTGTTGATGGTGCATTTACAGGACCTTTTATTAACAAAGCTGTTTTTGATGAAATTAATGATACTCTTGAAATGGATAAAGAGGAACTAAATAGTTTCTCTGAAGAAATATTTGATCGTTTCAGAAACCCTTTCATCATTCACAATTTATCCAGCATTGCTTTAAATTCAATCTCTAAATTTACTGTAAGAGTACTACCAAGTTTACTTGGATATATAAAAATCCATAAAAAGATGCCAACCAACTTAACATTTGCGTTTGCATGTTTAATACGCTTTTACAAAGGCACTTGGCATGGTGAAGCATTACCAGTTCAAGACAGTGATGATATAATAACCACTTTTTCCAAAATTTGGGAGTCAAAAGATTACACAGAAGTAGCTAAAAACGCCCTCAGTATTAAAGACTATTGGGGTGAAGATTTAACTAAAATTGAAAACTTAACCGAAGCCGTTGGTTTAGCTCTAAAAGAAATTGATACGAACGGTATTGAAGCAGGATTTGCTAATTACAGCAAAAAGTTTTAAAACAGAACTAATTGTAAATTATTAGTATGCAAAAGAAAATAATAAAAGTAAATGCATCAGACAATGTTGCAGTTGCTTTAGTAAATTTAACAGCAGGAGAAGTAATTTCTTTTGAAGGACAAGACATTAAAGTACTGTCTGATACAAAATCGAAGCATAAAATAGCTTTGGAAAAATTTGAGTCGGGTGCTAGAATCATTATGTATGGTGTTTTAGTAGGTTCGGCAAATGGTGATATTGAAAAAGGAGATGTTTTAACTACCGAAAACGTGAAACATCAAAGTGAAAAAGTATTTGGAAGAACCGAAACTTTCAACTGGACAGCGCCAAATGTAGATAAATGGAAAGACAGAACCTTTTTGGGATACCATAGAGAAGACGGGCAAGTAGGAACAGAAAACGTATGGCTATTTTTCCCATTGGTCTTTTGTGAAAACCGTAACATTGAAATTTTAAAAGACGTTTTCGAAAAGGAACTTTTAAAACAAAAAGTAAATCCATACCAGAACCTACTTCGTTCGTTGGTTAGTGGTAAAGAAGAATCGGCAGTAGCGCCAACAACAACAGATGTTTTTGAAAATATAGATGTAAAATTCATTACACATCCTGGTGGTTGTGGTGGTATTCGCCAAGATTCAGAAAGTTTAGCTCGCTTATTAGCGGGTTATGTAAACAATCCAAACGTAGCGGGTGCCACCGTGTTAAGTTTAGGATGTCAAAATCTTCAAATAAATATATTCAAAAAAGCATTGAATGCCATCAACCCTAACCTAAAAAAACCTGTTCTTATCTATGAGCAACAAAAAATGGGAACCGTTGAAGATATGCTATCTGCTATCGTAAAAGATTCTTTTGAAGCCATTAAAAAAGCAAATATTGCAGAACGGAAACCAGCACCTTTATCTAAACTTAAAGTAGGTTTAGAATGTGGTGGATCCGATGGGTTTTCAGGAATATCTGCAAACCCCACTTTAGGAGCGGTATCAGATTTGTTAGCAGCACTTAATGGAACTGCCATTTTAGCCGAATTTCCAGAATTATGTGGTGTAGAACAAGAATTGGTCAATCGTTGTGTTGATGATGAAGATGGTAAAAAGTTTTTACAGTTAATGAAAGCTTACGAAAAATCTGTTGTTGATGCGGGCTCTGGTTTTGATATGAATCCATCACCAGGAAATATCAAAGATGGATTGATTACAGACGCCATGAAATCGGCAGGAGCAGCTAAAAAAGGCGGTACATCCCCTGTGCAAGATGTTTTAGACTATGGTGAATATATTACGAAACCAGGTCTTAATCTATTGTGCACACCGGGAAATGATGTAGAAAGCACCACCGGATTGGTAGGATCTGGGGCCAATGTGGTTTTATTCACTACAGGCTTAGGAACGCCTACAGGCAACCCCATAGCACCAATCATAAAAGTATCTTCAAACACAGAGCTTAAAGAGCGTATGCCTGATATTATTGATATTGAAACTGGAGCTGTAATACGTGGTGAAAAAACAATAGAAGAAATGGCTGATGAAATGCTTGAATTTATTATTAAAGTAGCAAGTGGAGAAATTCAAACAAAAGCCAAATTATTAAACCAAAATGATTTTATTCCTTGGAGACGGGGGGTTTCTTTATAAAAGCTTTTGTCTAGTCCTAAATAACCGATACAGATTATTAAAGGATTAAATTTATAAATTAAAGCTGAACAATGTTATCATTGTTCAGCTTTTTTGATTTGTATTGTTTTCTTTTCAATTGATTTTGT
>NZ_JAGJCB010000036.1 GCF_017814435.1 Mariniflexile gromovii
AAGTATTATAATAATGAAAGAATTAAACTAAATTTAGAAGGTATGAGCCCGACTGAATATCGAGCTCATTATTATCAAAATTAATTATAAATTTGTCTAACCTTTTGGGTTCACTCTATTTTCTATCTGGTTTTTATTTACTTACTTTAGTGCTAAACCACGCACAAACCATATACAAACACGCTAAACAAAACACCTGTAATACACTCTATTTCTCAGGAATATGCTTCAAAATCTCCAAAACAAACTTCCAATATTTTTGGGCTGATGAAATTTGAGCACGTTCATCAGGTGAATGTGCTCCTTTAATATTTGGTCCAAAACTAATCATATCCATATCGGGGTAATTTTGACCTAGAATTCCACATTCCAATCCGGCATGACATGCAGCAACGTGGGCTTCTTCCCCATTCATATCTTTATATATTTTGGAAAGCACTTTTAAAATAGGCGATTGCATATTGGGTGTCCACCCTGGGTAATCGCCCGAAAACTCCACCTCGCAGCCTGTTAACTCAAAGGTAGCACGTAATGTATTGGCTAAATCGAGTTTAGAACTTTCAACCGATGAACGTGTTAAACAACCCACATGAATGTTTCCTTCTTTAACCACAACTTTTGCAATATTATTGGAAGTTTCCACCAAATTGGGGATATCGGCACTCATTCTGTACACACCATTTTGTGCTGCATACAAAGCTCTTGTAAACCCTTCTTGAACGCCTAAATCCATAATGGTTTTTGGTGTTTCCACTTTAGAAACCACTATTTTTAAATCGGGTTCCATGGTTTTTAACTCGGTTTTTATGGTTGCTGCCAAATCGTTAATTTCTGAAACAAAGGTTTCTTCATGAATGGCATCTATGGCAACTATGGCTTTACTTTCCCTTGGGATGGCATTGCGCAAACTTCCGCCATCAATTTCAGAAATTCTTAAACCAAAATTCTCAAAACCATCAAACAACAAGCGGTTCATAATTTTATTGGCATTGCCCAAGCCTTCATGAATTTGCATGCCGGAGTGCCCACCTTGCAAACCTTTCACCTCAATGCTAAACCCTATTTTAAATTCTGGGGTTTCTTCTTCTTGATAGGTTCTGGTAGCCGTAACGTCTATACCACCGGCACAACCTACGCCTATTTCATCATCTTCCTCGGTATCTAAATTCAATAAAATGCTACCTGTAAGCAAACCTGCTTTTAAGCCCATGGCACCCGTCATACCTGTTTCTTCATCAATGGTAAACAACGCTTCAATAGCTGGATGCGGAATGTCTGTACTTTCTAAAATGGCCATTATGGTGGCTACGCCCAAACCATTATCGGCACCCAAAGTGGTTCCTTTGGCACGTACCCAATCGCCATCTACATACATTTCAATGCCTTGGGTATCAAAATCGAAAACGGTATCGTTGTTTTTTTGGTGCACCATATCCAAATGCGACTGCATTACCACGGTGGTTCTGTTTTCCATGCCGGGGGTGGCTGGTTTTTTAATAATAACATTCCCTACTTCGTCTACGATGGTTTCCAAACCCAGATTTTCGCCAAAGTTTTTTATAAAGGCTATAACGCGTTCTTCTTTTTTTGAAGGTCGTGGTACCGCGTTTAAATCGGCGAATTTATTCCAAAGTTGGGTTGGTTGCAGTTGTCTTATTTCTGAATTCATGATGCTTTTTTTTAAGTTTTGTAAAGGTAGCAAAAAGGTACGGACTTTGGCAGCTACTCCTAATTGAGGCGGCATCCTTTCTGCGAAACAATGGTGACATAGAATAACTTAATGAAAACCAGTTAATTTGATAAGATCCCGAAACAAGTTCGGGACTGCTTCGCAGAAAGATATAGCCGAAAGCAGTAAGAAACCTTAATAAACAAACAACGGCTATTAGGTACAAATTTTTATTACTTTTGAAGCATGCCGAAAAACACAAAAACGATTATTGCCCTTTTGCTGATCCCTCAGTACGTATTGATAAAATGGGCATCTAACTACCCCGAATTTATTGAAACCTTTTATAGCGAAGGTGCTTACCAATATATTTCTAAGGCGCTTAGGTATGCGTTGGGTTGGTTGCCGTTTTCGTTTGGAGATTTGGTGTATGCGTTGGCCATTGTTTACATTTTTAGGTGGGTTTACACAAACCGAAAACGGCTGCGGAAAGACACCAAACAATGGGTGGTTGATGTGCTAAGTACGGTGTCTATTATCTATTTTGCGTTTCATTTGTTTTGGGCCTTGAATTATTACCGATTGCCATTGCATAAAAGTTTGAATTTAGAACACGATTACAATACGGAACAATTGGTAGCGGTTACTAAAAAGTTGATAGAAAAATCGAACGCCATTTACTTTAAAATTGCTGGCAACGACACGTTGAAAATTGATATTCCGTATAGCAAAAGTGAGATGTTAGACATGGCGCCATTGGGTTATGAAAATTTGAAAAAAAGTTTTCCTAAGTTGGAGTACCAACCGGCCAGTGTTAAAAAATCCTTATTTAGTTACCCATTAACTTATATGGGTTTTAGTGGGTATTTGAATCCTTTGACTAACGAAGCGCAGGTGGATGCTTTGATTCCTGTGTATATGTTCCCCACCACCACATCGCACGAAATGGCACACCAACTTGGGTATGCTGCTGAAAATGAAGCTAATTTTATTGGCTGTTTGGCCGCCATAAACCATGACGATATTTATTTTAATTATTCGGGTTATACCTTTGCACTTCGTTTTTGTTTGAATGAAATTTACAAGCGTGACGAAGCTTTATTTGAAACACTTTACGAGACCGTAAACAAGGGCGTTTTAAATAATTACAAAGAAGCCCGCGAGTTTTGGGATGCTTATGACAACCCTTTAGAATCCATTTTAAAAATAACCTACAGTTCGTACCTAAAAGCCAATAAACAGGCCAAAGGCATGGAGAGTTATAGCTATGTTGTTGCCTTATTGGTTAACTATTTTATTGAAAAATCTTTATGAAAAGTTAAAAAACACTGATAATTCTTTAATTAAATCTTAATTTTTCTACTTTTAGCGTTAATAATTGAAACTTTTAACCATGCTAAAAAAACATTTGGTTTTTATAACCTTATTATGCGCTACCCATTTGTTAAATTCACAAGATTACTTTCCAAAAAACGATGGCGTATCTGCAACAAACACAAATTACACAGCCATTACAAATGCAAAAATTTACGTAACTCCTACCCAAATTATTGAAAAAGGTACCTTACTTATTAAAGACGGTAAAATTGTAAATTCCGGATCTGCTGTTACCATTCCCAAAAATGCCGTAGTTATAAATGTTGATGGCAAAAGTATCTATCCTTCATTCATTGATATTTACTCCAGTTTTGGTGTTGAAAAACCCAAGCGGGAAACCAGTGGCAGAAGTGCCCAATATGAGCCTTCCAGAAGCGGCTACTATTGGAATGACCATGTGATGCCCGAAAACAATTCACATGAAAGGTTTAAATACGATGCAAAATCTGCTACCGAATTGCTGAACGCTGGTTTTGGGGTAGTTAACACGCACATTCATGATGGTATTGTAAGGGGCACAGGTACTTTGGTTGCCTTAAACAGTGAAAAAGGCAACGAACTTAGAATAATTGACCAAAATTCTGGTCAATACATATCATTTGAAAAAAGTGCCACCTCCAATCAATCGTATCCAGCCTCCATTATGGGAAGTATGGCTTTGTTAAGACAACTTTATATTGATGCCGACTGGTATGCTAAAGGACAAATAAAAACCAAAGACCTTTCATTAGAAGCCTTAAATAAAAATAAAAACTTGGTTCAATTTTTTGAAGCTGGCAGTAGAGCAAATATTATGAGGGCTGATAAAGTTGGAGATGCCTACGGTATTCAATATGTAATGCTTGGTGGTGGCGATGAATACGAACGCATCAAAGACATTAAAGCTACAAATGCGAAAATTATATTACCACTTAACTTTCCTGATGCCTATGATGTTGAAAATCCCTTTTTTGCATCTACCCTATCTTTAAGCGATATGCGTGCATGGAACCAAAAACCATCCAATCCAAAAATTCTTGCTGAAAACAATATTCAATTCGCATTCACAACCCATAATTTAAAATCTCCAAAAGATTTTAAAGAGCATCTATTGAAAGCAATAAAAGCAGGTCTTTCTAAAGAAAAAGCTTTGGAAGCACTTACTACCAGTCCAGCACAGATTTTAGGAAAATCAGATTTAATTGGGTCGCTAAAAAACGGAAGTTTAGCCAATTTCTTAATTACTTCCGGTGATATATTTGATGAAAAAACAATCCTTTATGAAAACTGGGTTCAAGGTGAAAAAACCGCTATTGAAGACATAAACAAAAAGGACATTAGGGGCGAATACAACTTTAATATAGCTGGTGAGGCTTATAAAATGACCATTAAAGGTGAATTGAGCAAACCTAAATTAGAGATAACCATTAATGACAAAACCTTAGGTTCTAAAATAAATTATGCAGATGATTGGGTAAACATTTCCATGACTACCATCGATTCTACAAAACAGGAATTCATTAGAATTGTAGCCCGTGTTGACGCTAACAATAATCTAAACGGAAAATCCATATTGGCAAACGGTAACGAAAATCCTTTTTATGCATCAGCTAGCAAAAAAGAGAATGAGGAAAAACCAAAAACAGATAAAGATTACGACGAAGCAGTTGATAAATTCTACCCTGTAGCCTATCCCAACAATGCTTACGGGTTTAAGGAATTGCCAAAACCCCAAACCCTATTATTTAAAAATGCTACGGTTTGGACTAACGAAAACGAGGGCATTTTAGAAAACACAGACGTACTTATAAAAGACGGTAAAATTGCCAAAATAGGTAAAAATCTATCAGATTCTAAAGCTACTGTTATAGACGCCAAAGGCAAACATTTAACAGCAGGCATTATAGACGAACACTCGCATATAGCCACAGCTTCGGTAAATGAAAGTGGGCAAAATTCATCCGCAGAAGTGAGTATTGAAGATGTGCTAGATGACACAGACATCAATATTTACAGAAACCTTGCAGGTGGCGTTACATCCATTCAAGTATTGCATGGGTCTGCAAACCCTATTGGTGGGCGTTCTGCCATTATTAAACTCAAATGGGGACAATCTGCAGACAACCTGATTTATACAAACACGCCAAAATTCATCAAATTTGCTTTGGGCGAAAACGTAAAACAATCCAACTGGAGTAGTTATTCCAGGTTTCCGCAATCGCGTATGGGGGTTGAACAAGTTTATATTGATTATTTTACCCGAGCAAAAGCATATGACGACTTAAAGAAAAGCGGCAAACCTTATAAAAAAGACATTGAATTAGATGTTTTAGCCGAAATTTTAAACAAAGAACGCTTCATTTCATGCCACTCGTATGTACAAAGTGAAATTAACATGCTTATGAAGGTGGCTGAGAAATTCAACTTCAACATCAATACATTTACCCACATTCTAGAAGGTTACAAAGTAGCCGACAAAATGAAGGAACACGGTGTTGGAGGTTCTACTTTCAGCGATTGGTGGGCTTATAAATTTGAGGTGAACGATGCCATACCCTACAATGCCGCCATTATGCACAATGCAGGTGTAACTGTGGCCATTAACAGTGATGATGCTGAAATGTCCAGAAGATTAAATCAAGAAGCTGCAAAATCGGTTAAATATGGAGGCATCAATGAAGAAGATGCATGGAAATTCGTTACCCTAAATCCCGCAAAACTTTTACACTTAAACCATAGAGTTGGGAGCATAAAAGTTGGAAAAGATGCCGATGTGGTATTGTGGACAGACCACCCACTTTCAATATATACCAAAGCAGAAAAAACAATTATAGAAGGCGTTACCTATTTTGATTTAAAACGGGATGAACTGATGCGGGCTGAAATTCAAAAAGAAAAAAATGAGCTTATCAACTTAATGATGCAAGCCAAAAACAAAGGCCTAAAAACTCAACCCATCAAAAAGAAAGATAAAGAATTACTTCATTGTGATTCTGAGGATAACGAATTCTAAAATATTAAAAAATGAAAACTCTAATTACATACATATCCATACTTTGCTGTTCTTTGATTGCAAAAGCACAACAAACACCCGCTCCAAAACAAACCCAAGATATTGCCATTATGGGGGCAACGGCTCACATTGGCAACGGAAACATTATTGAAAACAGTTTAATTATTCTTAAAGACGGAAAAATTACCACGGTAGCAGATGCTTCGGTTATCAAAATAGATTTAACAGGCATGGAAACCATTGAAGCCAATGGCAAGCATGTTTACCCTGGTTTTATCATACCAAATACCACATTAGGTTTGGTTGAAGTTGATGCCGTAAGAGCTTCTAAAGATGAGGCTGAATTGGGCACATGGAATCCGCACATTAGAAGTTTGATAGCTTACAATGCAGAATCTAAAGTGGTGGAATCTATGCGACCAAACGGGGTGCTTTTAGGACAGGTTACCCCTAGAAGTGGGCGTATTTCCGGAACTTCTTCCATCGTACAATTTGATGCATGGAACTGGGAAGATGCTGCCGTAAAAATTGATGACGCCATTCATTTAAACTGGCCAAGTAGTTTTACCCGTGGCCCGCGTTCCTTTGGAGGCAGTAGAACCTTAAAGCCAAATGAAAAATACGCTGAACAAGTAACTGAGGTTACTACATATTTTAAAAATGCCCTTGCCCATAACAATGTAGATAAAACAAAAACGCATTTACCTTTTGAAGCTTTACAGGGTGTTTTTGACGGTTCAAAAAAATTGCACATCCATATAGATGATGAAAAAGGGATTATTGACGCCGTAAACTTCGCTAAAGAAAACCAAATTAAAAACCTGGTTATTGTTGGTGGGGAAGATGCGTACAAAGTTGTCGATATTTTAAAAGAAAACAATGTGTCGGTAGTACTACAGCGCATACATTCATTACCCGATGGTGAAGATAAAGACTATGATTTACCCTATAAATCTGCAAAATTACTAACAGACAAAGGAATTCTTGTTGCATTGGAATGTAGCGGCTCCCATGAACGGGCAGAAACAAGAAATCTGCCTTTCCTTGCTGGTACTACTGTAGCCCATGGCTTAACCAAAGAACAGGCTTTACAGCTCATCACTTTAAATCCAGCAAAAATTTTAGGGATTGAAGGTAGATACGGCTCTTTAGAAACCGGTAAAAGTGCCACGCTATTTATTTCGGAAGGCGATGCTTTAGATATGCGCACCAATATCATTTCACATGCATTTATTGATGGGCGCCTTATAAGTTTAGAAACGCATCAAACGGAACTCTGGAAACGATACTCGGGGAAACACAGCAATAAGTAATAAAACTAAAAAGAGGCTGTTTGAAAAGTGTAACTTTGTGTCATATTGAGCCTGTCGAAATATTTTTAAATTATTGATAATCAATATCGGTTTCGACAAGCTCCTTTAGATTTGTTTTTATAAATTTAAGAAAGAGAAAGGAAATAAAGTGAACTAAGACAGGCTCTGAATTTTAATGTTCAATATGTGATTTAGACT
>NZ_JAGJCB010000037.1 GCF_017814435.1 Mariniflexile gromovii
ATAAAGTATTATAATAATGAAAGAATTAAACTAAATTTAGAAGGTATGAGCCCGACTGAATATCGAGCTCATTATTATCAAAATTAATTATAAATTTGTCTAACCTTTTGGGTTCACTCTATACTGGTTGCGTTTTTTATTTAAAGACTTCTGCTTTCACAGAAATTCATTTTATTTCACTTCTTCGAAGTCTACATCTTCAACATCGCTAGATTCTGCTTGTCCATTTTGGTTTGCAGCATCTGGTCCTGGTTGCGCACCACCTTGTTGCGCTTCAGCTTGTGCTTTGTACATTTCTTCACTAGCTACTTTCCAAGCTTCGTTTATTTTCTCTAAAGCTGGGTCAATAACCGCGATATCTTTAGTTTCATAAGCTTTCTTAAGTTCTTCTAATGCTTCTTCAATTGGTTTCTTTTTATCATCCGATAATTTTTCGCCAAATTCTTTCAACTGACTTTCAGTTTGGAAAATCATAGCATCAGCAGCGTTTAATTTTTCAGCTTTTTCTTTAGCTTGTTTATCTGCTTCAGCATTCGCTTCAGCATCTGCTTTCATTTTCTTGATTTCTTCTTCAGTTAAACCAGAAGAGGCTTCAATACGAATATCTTGTGTTTTATTTGTAGCTTTATCTGTTGCTGTTACGTGTATAATTCCGTTGGCATCAATATCAAACGTTACTTCAATTTGAGGTGTTCCTCTTCTTGCTGGTGGAATACCATCTAAGTGGAAACGTCCAATAGTTTTATTATCGGCAGCCATAGCTCTTTCACCTTGTAACACGTGAATTTCTACAGATGGTTGATTATCAGCAGCTGTTGAGAATACTTGCGATTTCTTGGTAGGAATCGTAGTATTTGCTTCAATAAGCTTCGTCATTACATTACCCATAGTTTCAATACCTAACGATAATGGCGTAACGTCTAATAACAATACATCTTTCACATCTCCTGTTAACACACCACCTTGAATACCAGCACCTAACGATACAACTTCATCTGGATTAACTCCTTTACTTGGTGCTTTTCCAAAGAATTTCTCTACGGCAGCTTGTACAGCAGGAATACGAGTAGATCCACCTACTAATATTACTTCGTCAATATCTTTAATGGTTAAACCGGCTGCTTTTAATGCAGAGGCACATGGCTCAATGGTACGTTTTACTAAATCGTCAATTAATTGCTCGAATTTAGATTTTGTTAATGTACGCACTAAGTGTTTTGGTCCGCTTGCAGTAGCTGTAATATAAGGTAAGTTGATTTCTGTTGAAGCAGAAGATGATAATTCAATCTTAGCTTTTTCAGCAGCTTCTTTTAACCGTTGTAAAGACATTGGGTCCTTACGTAAATCTAACCCTTCTTCAGCGTTAAATTCATCAGCTAACCAGTTAATGATTTTTTCATCAACATCATCACCACCTAAGTGTGTATCACCGTCTGTTGATAATACCTCAAATACACCATCACCTAATTCTAAGATAGACACGTCATGTGTTCCACCTCCAAAGTCAAAAACCACGATTTTTTGGTCTTTTCCTTTTTTATCTAAACCATAAGCCAATGCAGCTGCAGTAGGCTCGTTTATAATTCTACGTACTTTTAAACCAGCAATTTCACCAGCTTCTTTAGTTGCTTGACGTTGGCTATCGTTAAAGTAAGCAGGTACGGTAATTACAGCTTCACTAACCGTAGTTCCTAAATAATCTTCAGCAGTTTTCTTCATTTTTTGAAGAATCATAGCCGATAATTCTTGAGGCGTATATAAACGACCATCAATATCAACACGTGGTGTATCGTTATCGCCTTTTACTACTTTATAAGGTACACGGTCTGCTTCTTTTTTAGATTCAGAATATTTATTCCCCATAAAACGTTTAATAGAATAAACCGTTTTTGTTGGGTTAGTAACTGCTTGTCTTTTTGCTGGATCACCAACTTTAATTTCGCCGCCTTCAACAAATGCTATTACCGATGGCGTTGTTCTTTTTCCTTCCGCGTTTGGGATTACAACCGGCTCATTACCTTCCATTACCGAAACGCAAGAGTTGGTTGTTCCTAAATCGATTCCAATTATTTTACTCATAATATGTTTTATTTGTGTTGAATGTTCATTTTTAAATTCGATTTATATAAGTCAATGATTGTGCCAACACAAACAAACTGACAAGCTGTCATAAAATTAAAGTTTTCAGTCGCAGTCACAGTCGCAGTAAACAGTTCACAAATCGTTAATCGTTAATCAAAAATCTAAAATCATAATTTATTGGGCGCATCCCTATCGGGTCGGGCTTTACGCGCTACACGGTAGCTTGCTTCAATCCCTTGCGCACTTGTTCTCAGCAACATTCATAATAGCCAAATAATTTTTAAATGCTCAATTCTTTTCTCTTTGAAACTTTGCAACTTCCTAACTCCGTAACTTTGAAGCTTTGCAACTTTGCAACTTAGTACCAACTAAAAACAACCTATATTTGTAACAAACCTAAATGAGCCTCATGGAATGTATTTCAGTTTTCGATATGCTTAAAATTGGCGTTGGTCCTTCAAGTTCCCACACCCTAGGACCTTGGCGTGCCGCCGAACGTTGGATAAAAGAATTAAAAGAAGCCAATAAATTTGATGCCGTAGAAAGCATTTTGGTAGATTTATACGGTTCCCTATCATTAACAGGCAAAGGACATGCCACCGATTATGCCATTATGCTAGGCTTAACCGGTGCCAACCCCGAAACTATTCCTGTGGAAAACATACACGAGATTGTTTCAAAAATAAAAGACACACATACTCTACTTTTTAATAACGAAAAAGCACTGGAATTCAACCCGAAAACCAACATCGTTTTCAATAAAAAATTCTTACCCTTTCATGCCAATGCGCTTCGGTTTACAGCCATTATAAATGGCAAAGAAGAACACGCAACCTACTACTCTATTGGTGGTGGTTTTGTGGTTCAAGAAGAACGGAAAATGGCAGAAGCCAAAAAAATCATTTTTCAATGTACGTTTCCTTACCCTGTGGAAACGGGGGTCGATCTTTTAAAATACTGCAACCAACTCGACAAATCCATTTCCGAAGTTGTTCTAGAAAACGAAAAATCAATCCACTCCATCAAAACCATCGATTCTGAACTCCAACGCATCTGGAACACCATGCTGGAATGCATTTACATTGGCTGCCATACCGAAGGTAACTTACCTGGTGGTTTAAATGTACGTCGTCGTGCTTTCGATACCTATCAAACCCTAAAAGGAGATTTGCCATATAACTCACCACAAGAATGGCTTGAAACAATTAGAAAAACTGAAGTTAAATTCAGGCAAATACTTAAATGGGTAAGCTGTTTTGCTTTATCGGTTAACGAAGTTAATGCCTCTTTAGGTCGCGTAGTTACGGCTCCTACCAATGGTAGCGCGGGCGTTATTCCTGCGGTTTTAATGTATTATATGGTGATTGAAAACCATGAAGCCAATTTTAACCACATCAAACAGTTTCTGCTGGTTGCAGGCGAAATTGGAAGCATCTTTAAAAAAGGCGCTACCATTAGTGCCGCCATGGGTGGTTGTCAAGCTGAAATTGGCGTATCTTCCGCCATGGCCGCCGCTGCGTTGTGCGAACTTATGGGAGGTTCCCCAGAACAAGTATTGGTAGCAGCCGAAATTGCCATGGAACACCACTTAGGTTTAACCTGCGATCCCATTGGCGGTTTAGTTCAAATACCTTGTATAGAACGCAACGCCATGGGCGCCATAAAAGCTATAAACGCTGCAGAAATGGCTTTAGATACCGACCCGAAAAACGTAAAAGTGCCTTTAGATAAAGTGGTTGCAACCATGTGGGAAACCGCCAAAGACATGAACAAGAAATATAAAGAAACTTCCAAAGGTGGTTTAGCCATTGGTGTAAATATGTCGGATTGTTGATTAAAAAAGCCTCAAAGTAACAAAGTAGCAAAGACACAAAGTGGAGAAAAAAAACTTTTGAAAGCCCACCACTCACACAAATCTAAAACTCTGAAACTTTGAAACCCTGAAACTTTGCTACTTTGAAACTTTGATACTCAAAAAAACATTACTTTTACATTCTATTTTTTAAAACAAAACAAATGTCTGTAGCCAAAAAAGAATATAAACGCATCACAGTGAAAACTTTAGTTGATATGAAAGCCTATGGCGAAAAAATATCAATGCTTACGGCCTATGATTATACCATGGCGAAAATAGTTGATGGTGCAGGCATTGATGTTATTCTTGTTGGTGATTCGGCAAGTAACGTTATGGCAGGACACGAAACCACGCTACCAATTACTTTAGATCAAATGATATATCATGCATCTTCGGTAGTTCGTGCCATAGACCGTGCTTTGGTTGTTGTAGATTTACCTTTTGGAAGCTACCAAAGTGACCCCAAAGAAGCCCTTCGTTCTGCCATTAGAATTATGAAAGAAAGTGGTGGACATGCCGTGAAACTTGAAGGTGGCAAAGAAATTAAAGAATCCATAAAACGCATTTTAAATGCTGGAATTCCTGTTATGGGGCATTTGGGTTTAACACCACAATCTATTTATAAATTTGGAACATACACCGTTCGTGCCAAAGAAGAACAAGAAGCTGCCGATTTAATTAAAGATGCCAAGTTATTGGAACGCATTGGTTGTTTTGCAATTGTTCTAGAAAAAATACCTGCTAAACTTGCCAAAGAAGTAGCCGAAAGTGTTAGCATTCCCATTATTGGAATTGGTGCCGGTAGTGGTGTTGACGGACAAGTATTAGTATTACACGATATGCTTGGAATGACACATGAATTCCATCCCCGTTTTTTACGCCGCTATATGAATTTATATGAAGAAATGACCAATGCTATTTCTCAGTATGTAGATGATGTGAAAACGGTAGATTTTCCTAATGATTCTGAGCAATATTAATTTAGGCATTAGGCATTAGGCATTAGGCATTAGGCATTAGGCATTAGGCATTAGGCATTAGGCATTAGGCATTAGGCAAAAATAATATTCGTGAATTAGTGACTGAAAAAATACTTTCCAATAAAAACAACCTTCAGGTTCTATATGAAGACAATCATATAATTGTAGTAAACAAACGCGCTGGTGACATTGCTCAAGGTGATAAAACGGGTGACAAACCTTTAAGCGAGGTTGTAAAAAGTTATATAAAAGACAAATATAACAAACCTGGGAATGTTTATTTAGGTGTAGTACATAGGTTAGACAGACCTACAACCGGACTGGTAATTTTTGCAAAAACCAGCAAAGTGTTACCACGTTTAAACGCCCTTTTTGTTTCAAAAGATATTGATAAAACTTATTGGGCTATTGTAAAAAATATGCCTCCCAAACCGGAGGATTCATTAACACATTGGTTAAAAAAGAATCCGAAAAACAACAAATCTTCAGCTTACATTAAAGAGGTAAAAGACAGCAAAAAAGCCATTCTTCATTATAAACTCTTAAAGAAGTTGGATAATTATTTTCTACTTGAAGTTAATTTAGAAACGGGCAGGCATCATCAAATCCGTTCACAACTTTCTACTGTAGGCTGCCCCATTAAAGGCGATTTGAAATATGGTTTTGACAGAAGTAATCCCGATGGCAGCATCCATCTACATGCAAGACACATCACGTTTATGCATCCCGTAAAAAACGAACCTATAAATATTACAGCACCTTTACCAAATGACCCCATTTGGGATGCTTGCAATGCTTAATTTTATATCTTTATAAAAAAACACTTTGGATTCCATTAACAGCATTCTTTCGTCTCAAAAATCTTTTTTCAGTTCTCAAAAAACTAAATCGGTTTCAACCAGATTGGTTTATTTGAAAGCTTTGAAAAGCGAAATTATTTCCAAGGAAAACGCTATTTACAAAGCCATAAACAAAGATTTCGGAAAATCGGAGTTTGAAACTTTTATAAGTGAATATGGC
Source organism: Mariniflexile gromovii (assembly GCF_017814435.1). GTDB lineage: Bacteria > Bacteroidota > Bacteroidia > Flavobacteriales > Flavobacteriaceae > Mariniflexile > Mariniflexile gromovii. The sequence continues at coordinate 5,938 of NZ_JAGJCB010000037.1, forward strand.
CTGGTTATTTCCCAACTTAATTTAGCCATAAAGAACCTAAAAAATTGGTCGAAACCTAAACGCGTCAAATCCTCCATACTAACATTTCCTTCCAAAGATTATATTTATAAAGAACCTTACGGAAATGTGTTGGTTATCGCACCATGGAATTATCCGTTTTTATTGGCATTGGAACCTTTAATCATGGCTGTTGCCGCAGGAAACACCGTAGTTTTAAAACCAAGCGAACTTACTGCACATACATCACAACTTATAACGGACATCATTGAAAATGTATTCCCAAAAGAGTATGTAACATCTATTCAAGGTGGTGTTGAAGTTTCAACCGAATTGCTAGCCCAAAAATGGGATTATATTTTCTTTACGGGAAGTGTTTCCGTTGGAAAAATTGTAGCACAAGCCGCTTCAAAACATTTAACCCCTGTTACTTTAGAATTAGGTGGTAAATCGCCTTGCATCATTGATGAAACCGCAAATTTACAATTAGCTGCAAAACGCATTGTTTGGGGCAAGTTTTTTAATGCAGGACAAACATGTATTGCTCCAGATTATATAATAATCAAACGCCCTTTAAAACAAGAATTCATTACATTTTTAAAAGATGAAATCACTAATTTTTATGGAGAAAACCCCAAAGAATCTAAAGACTTCCCAAGAATAATAAACACTAAAAACACCAAACGCATTGCTGAAATGCTAAAAGGCACCAACGTTGTTTTTGGAGGTATTGTAGATGAAACCAATAACTACATTGCGCCTACTATAATTGATGAACCTAGCTTGCAAAGTGATGTAATGAACGAAGAGATTTTCGGTCCTATTTTACCAATTTTAACTTATGAAACTAAAGAAGACATAAACCGAATCATCACCAATTTTGAAAAACCACTGTCGCTTTACACGTTTTCAAATGACAACAAATTCATTGAATACATACTAAAAACTTATAGTTTTGGTGGAGGTGTTGTAAATGATGTTTTAATTCATTTTGGCAACCATAAACTCCCTTTTGGAGGTGTGGGCACAAGTGGTATGGGCGCTTACCATGGCAAACATGGGTTTGATACGTTTACTCATAACAAAGCGATTATTAAACGCGGTAATTGCTTAGACCCATCGCTTCGATATGCACCGTACAAAAACAAGCTGAATTTTATAAAAAAAATATTTAAGTATTTTACTTAATGATTTCCGTCATCCTATGTTTGTAGAATGAAAATTCTTTGAATAATGAGTAAATTTATTTTCAACAGAAGATAGAGAAAGATAAAAGCTAAGTCCTGTCATTGGTCTTAAAGGCTGTTCGCAATGCTAGTTCCTTTCTCTCTCTGCTTTGAACTTG
>NZ_JAGJCB010000038.1:0-2500 GCF_017814435.1 Mariniflexile gromovii
AAACCATATAAAAACAAAAAACCCTTCATTTTTCAATGAAGGGTTTCCAAAAAAGGCAACGACCTACTCTCCCACAATGCAGTACCATCGGCGCTAACGGGCTTAACTTCTCTGTTCGGAATGGTAAGAGGTGAGCCCCGTCGCTATAACCACCTTAAGTTTTTCAATTCCTGCGTAGGCAGGAATCTCTTTTAAAGAACCTTTACCTTAGCTTGGAAAAGATTCCCGTATACACGGGAATTAATATCTTAACATATTGAAAAAAGGGTATTACTACCACTATACATGAACTTTATACATAATAAATCTATTGAACTTTATAAAAAAACAGGCGTACAATAAGCCTATGGGTTATTAGTACTACTCGGCTACGACATTACTGCCCTTACACCTATAGCCTATCAACGTGGTCATCTTCCACGACCCTTTAAAGAAATCTCATCTTGTGGTGGGTTTCGCGCTTATATGCTTTCAGCGCTTATCCCTTCCCAACGTAGCTACTCTGCAATGCTCCTGGCGGAACAACAGATACACCAGAGGTTAGTCCAACTCGGTCCTCTCGTACTAGAGTCAGATCCACTCAAATTTCTAACGCCCACTGTAGATAGAGACCGAACTGTCTCACGACGTTCTGAACCCAGCTCGCGTGCCACTTTAATGGGCGAACAGCCCAACCCTTGGGACCTTCTCCAGCCCCAGGATGTGACGAGCCGACATCGAGGTGCCAAACCCCCCCGTCGATATGAGCTCTTGGGGGAGATCAGCCTGTTATCCCCGGCGTACCTTTTATCCTTTGAGCGATGGCCCTTCCATGCGGAACCACCGGATCACTATGCTCTTGTTTCCAACCTGATCGACTTGTAGGTCTCTCAGTCAAGCACCCTTATGCCATTGCACTCTACGCACGGTTACCAAGCGTGCTGAGGGTACCTTTAGAAGCCTCCGTTACTCTTTTGGAGGCGACCACCCCAGTCAAACTACCCACCAAGCACTGTCCCCTTTGTTCAAGGGTTAGACTCTAGATAAGCAAAGGGTGGTATTTCAACAATGACTCCACAACGCCTGGCGACGCCGCTTCAAAGTCTCCCACCTATCCTACACATTACTTATCCAAAACCAATACTAAGCTATAGTAAAGGTGCACGGGGTCTTTTCGTCCCACAGCGGGTAATCGGCATCTTCACCGATACTACAATTTCACCGAGCTCATGGCTGAGACAGTGTCCAGATCGTTGCACCATTCGTGCAGGTCGGAACTTACCCGACAAGGAATTTCGCTACCTTAGGACCGTTATAGTTACGGCCGCCGTTTACTGGGGCTTCATTTAAGACCTTCGGGTTACCCCTAAGCCCTCCACTTAACCTTCCAGCACCGGGCAGGTGTCAGGCCATATACATCATCTTTCGATTTAGCATAGCCCTGTGTTTTTGATAAACAGTCGCCTGGACCTTTTCACTGCGGCCACCCCGAAGGGTGGCGACTCTTCTCCCGAAGTTACGAGTCTATTTTGCCTAATTCCTTAGCCATGAATCTCTCGAGCACCTTAGAATTCTCATCCCAACTACCTGTGTCGGTTTAGGGTACGGGCCGCTTCTCTCGCTTTTCTTGGAAGTCGCTATTCTGGATTATCACCTTGGCCGAAGCCTCAGTGTACTATCGCCGTGTTGCCACTGGCTTCAACGAACTATTCCGTCAGTTCGCACCAAATTCACGCCTCCGTCACTTTTGTTGAGAGCGGGTACAGGAATATTAACCTGTTGTCCATCCACTACCCCTTTCGGGTTCGCGTTAGGTCCCGACTAACCCTCAGCTGATTAGCATAGCTGAGGAAACCTTAGTCTTTCGGTGTGCGGGTTTCTCGCCCGCATTATCGTTACTTATGCCTACATTTTCTTTTGTAGCTTCTCCAGCATGACTCACATCACACCTTCGACGACACTACAATGCTCCCCTACCACTTTTACAAGTCCATAGCTTCGGTAATATGTTTATGCCCGATTATTATCCATGCCGAACCGCTCGACTAGTGAGCTGTTACGCACTCTTTAAATGAATGGCTGCTTCCAAGCCAACATCCTAGCTGTCTAAGCAGTTCAACCTCGTTATTTCAACTTAACATATATTTGGGGACCTTAGCTGATGGTCTGGGTTCTTTCCCTCTCGGACATGGACCTTAGCACCCATGCCCTCACTGCTGATGAACATTTTATAGCATTCGGAGTTTGTCAGGAATTGGTAGGCGGTGAAGCCCCCGCATCCAATCAGTAGCTCTACCTCTATAAAACTATAAATCAACGCTGCACCTAAATGCATTTCGGGGAGTACGAGCTATTTCCGAGTTTGATTGGCCTTTCACCCCTACCCACAGGTCATCCGAAGACTTTTCAACGTCAACCGGTTCGGTCCTCCACTGTATGTTACTACAGCTTCAACCTGCCCATGGGTAGATCACACGGTTTCGCGTCTACCACTACTGACTAAAGCGCCCTATTCAGACTC
>NZ_JAGJCB010000039.1 GCF_017814435.1 Mariniflexile gromovii
TACTGTTTGATGATTTTTCAACACTTCCTTTACGCAACGAAGTTTAAAATCGTAATTGTACTTGACTTTTCTTTCCATAAAAATACCCTCAAATAGTGTCTAACTTTTTGGGGGCAGTTCATTTTGTGCGAGGACTTTTCAAAGGAAAATCAGTAGCTAAAAAAAGCGTGACGCTTCTTTAATTAATTGCAAATACAATCTAATTGTTCGGTTCATATTGCTAGCAAAATACCTACTGGTTACCCGGCAACTTGCATCACTCATGTCCTATAAAAATGTCAGGGCATAATTATGTTATTATTGCCCTGTAAATATAATTTTTTTCCTTTTTAAATGAAGAATTTTCTTAGCTATTTTTTTAACATGTTACCATTAAAAACACGCCAAGTAAAACTGATAGGAATTAGTAGTTGCTACTTCCTTAAATTCCTAATACGTTCCAACAAGGTAGGGTGCGAATAGTGCATAAACACATAGGCTGGATGCGGTGTTAAATTGCTCAAACTATTCTTGGAAAGTTTTTTTAATGAGGTAATGAGTGGCTCGCCTTTATATGTGTTTTTGGCATAATCATCGGCTTGGTATTCAAACTTTCTAGAAAACCAATTCATAATTAAACCAGTAATTTCAGAAATAGGCGAAGAGCATTTACTTTTGGTCATTGTTGAAAACAGTTATTTCATTTTTTTATCAATCGTTGTCTTCATAGCATAGTAATCCATTTCGTAGCAAACTCGACCCAACAGTATTGCAGGATTGATTCTGTATTTATCTCCTAAAGCTATTATTTTATCATCATTAAGTGGAAGATGATTATCTAAAATACCTTGCCATATATTTTTAGAGATTAGTTTTTCTTGGGCATAGTTATCTGCTTCATTTTCACATTTATCTAAATTCTGTTTACTTGTTAAGTCCATAAATTTTCTGTCCTTGTCATTTCTCAAATGTAAGTCAATGTGTCCAATTTCGTGCATAATAGTAAAAGCAAAATTGTCAATACGGTTATACCTCAAAGTCAAAGCAATAGCTGGATTTTTATCTGACCAAAAAGAAAATCCATCTATAGGTGTTTTCTCTAGTTTATCGATCAATAACATTTTAATCCCAAACTGATTAAGCACAGATTTAACTCTCTCTGGTGTTCCTGAATTTTCGTAAAATATGTTATTTAGATTAATACAGAGTTGGTTTAAATTGTCAAAATTGAAAGTATTCGTTTTTTGATTTTTAGCTTCATATTGAGCCAATGAACTCCAAGCGAACATGTTTTTATCGTCAATTTTTAATTTATCCGATTTGCGATAATATGCAAACTTATCTTTTGAGAAAGAAGCCACGAGACCATCTATGGTTGTTACATCATAAATATTCTTGATTGTTTCTATGTCACTTTCAATGTCGTCATTTAAATAATTATGCTTTTTAAAATATAGAACAGGAACATATTCTTTTATTATGCTCCATAGTTCAATATTTTTTACTTTTTTAATATTTTTCTCCTTAACTCTTGCCTTGTCAATCTCGTATTGAGATTGAAATCTCATCCAATAATCCGCTGAAATGCCCAATATCTTTTCTAATAAAATTGCGATATCTGCTGTAACAGGTCTTTTTCCTTTGATAATTTCATTTAAAAAAGATGGTTTTACACCTAATTCCTTTGCTAATATTCTTTGGTTTAAGTCAGGTGTAGCATCTAATTCATCTTTAATTAAAATTCCTGGATGCGTCGCTTGTACTGGTGTTAAAACTTTGTTTGTTGCCATTTTTTCTGTATTTACTTGTAGTGATTGCTCAATTCAACGATTGAGCATATTGTAATACTATTAGGCTCTTCTCCTTCTAGTCTAGTTATAAACTCTATTCGATACTTGCCATCTACTCGAACAGATTCTAATCCTTTTTTATCTCCAATTAGACGTTCGTAGTTCAAACTCCTAATGGGATATAATTCTTCTGTGTTTTTTGCAACTCTTAATTTGTCTATAGCTTGTATGTACTTTTTGATAACATTTGGTTGAAACCTGTATTTTTTGCTTCGAGCTTTACCATTTTCGTATAGTTCTTTTAAATAATCTTTCTCGAAATTTATTTCCATGGTTTTCTTTTATCATAGTGCAAAGATACAAATAATATAAAAAAATTCACTTATTTAGTGAACTTTATTTTTGTATCATTGTCAACTTGTTATATTATAACTAATATCCAGTAAAATGCCAGTATATAGTAAGTTAGTTGTTGCTCTTGCCCTGTAAATATAATTTTTTTCCTTTTTAAATGAAGAATTTTCTTAGCCATGTTTTTAACATGTTACCATTAAAAACACGCCAAGTAAAACTGATAGGAATTAGTGGCTGCTATTTCCTTAAATTCCTAATACGTTCCAACAATGTAGGGTGTGAATAGTGCATAAACACATACGCCGGATGCGGTGTTAAATTGCTCAAACTATTCTTGGAAAGTTTTTTTAATGAGGTAATGAGTGGTTCGCCTTTATAGGTGTTTTTGGCATAATCGTCGGCTTGGTATTCAAACTTTCTAGAAAACCAATTCATAATTAAACCCGTAATTTCAGAAATAGGCGAGTAGATCAATCCAAACGCAATCAACCCAATATGAAAACTAGGTAAGTCTACACCCAAAGCATTCGATAATAATGGGTTTGATATAAATAAGGATAGAATATAAAGGGTTAAACCCGTTAACAAAATAGAGGTAATCAAATTAAAAATAATGTGTTTCTTTTTGTAATGCCCAACCTCGTGTGCCAACACCGCAACAATTTCTTCATCATCCAAATCGTTAATCAACGTATCGTAAAGGGTAACGCGTTTTTCACTGCCAAAACCAGAAAAATAAGCATTGGCTTTGGTACTGCGTTTGGAGCCATCGATCACAAAAATTTTATCGAGTTTAAAACCAACAGTCTGTGCGTATGCTGCAATTTTATCGCGCAAACTACCATGTTCTAAAGGTGTTTGTTTATTAAAAAGAGGTACAATAAGTTTGGAATAAAACATATTCATAAAAATAGTGAACACTGCCACCAAGCCCCAAGCATAGAGCCAAAAATAACTTCCGGTAGATTGGTAAAACCAAATAATTAAGGCTAAAATGCCACCGCCTACAATAGCCATCATGAGCCAGCCTTTTATTTTATCGAGGATAAAGGTTTTAAGGGTGGTTTTGTTAAACCCGAATTTCTCTTCAATAACAAAGGTGCTGTAATACGAAAAAGGCGTGGTTAAAATATCGCTGCCAATCATAATAATTCCAAAGAAAATAAGCGCAATAAGTATGGGGTTGTTGCTGTAGCTTCTAGCCATGGTGTCCACAAACTCAAACCCATCAAAAATTAAAAATCCTAAGGTTAATAATAGGGAAAAGGTAGAAGTGATCAACCCAAATTTATAATTGGTTGCCTTGTAATTTTGCGATTTTTTATATTCAGTTTCATCATAAACATCCTGCAACTCTTTAGGAAGCGCATCGTTAAAATGTTTGGCATTTAAAGCGTCCAAAATCTTATCAACTATAAAATTGATAATGATGATGGCTATGATGATGTAAAATAAGGTTTCTGAATTCATATTGTTGTAAGAAATATAATTAACGAAAACAAAAATAGAAACTAAATGTCACACTGAGCGCAGTCGAAGTGCTTATTTGTCTAGATACTTAAAATGAGTTGCATTTCTACATTCGGCTAAAATTTGCAGCATATTAAAATCACCTTTTATTAAAGCTTCCTTCTTGGCTCGTGTCCATTTTTTTATTTTCTTTTCAAAATATATAGCTTGCAATACGTCATTAAAAGTTTCGTAAAATTTAACTTCTATTGGTCTTCGCTTATAAGTGTAACAATTTTTATGTCTTCCATATGTGTGTTCATCTATACGCTTATCTAAATTGCTTGTAATTCCAGTGTAATAAGAACCGTCAGAACATTTTAATATGTAAACATAATAGAAATACATGCTTTAAAGTTTAGAGTTTTCAATAGCACTTCGACTGCGCTCAGTGTGACATTTAGGTTGATGATGATATGATTGTTTAAATTCCAAATTCCAATAGTTGTTTTTTTGGAATTTGGTTTTTGTTTTTTGAGTATTGAGAAATTTATTTATAAAAAATTTCTTTGTCTTTTCGCCTCAAAAATAAGAATTCCTGCAGCAACAGATACGTTCATGGAATCTATTTCGCCCTGCATGGGGATAACGATGTTTTGTGTTGCGTTTGCCAGCCACTCATCACTTAACCCCGTAGCTTCTGTACCCACCACAATGGCAGTGGGTTTTGTGAAATCTTGCGTGTTATAATGTACCGAAGCTTGTAAAGCAGCGCAATAAATTGCAATGTTATTGGCTTTTAAAAATTCAATTATTTCAGAAGTTGAACCTGTAACAATGCTGTTTGTAAACACACAACCCACACTAGAACGAATGATGTTTGGGTTGTATAAATCGGTTTTTGGGTTGGCAATAATTACGGCATCTACATTGGCGGCATCGGCAGTTCGTAAAATGGCACCGATATTCCCTGGTTTTTCGGGAGCTTCAGCAACTAAAATTAAAGGAGTTTTTGTGTTGAATTTTAAATCGGCAATATTATGGTTTTTGCTTTTGGCAACCGCTATAACGCCTTCAGTGGTATCTCGATAGGCTAGTTTTTGGTATACTTCGGTAGAAACCTCTATAAGGTTGATGTGTTGATTTGTTGAAGTGTTGATTTGTGCTTCTGAAATTATTTCAGGGTTAAACAACACGGTTTCCAACTCGTAACCACCTTTTAATGCCAAGGTAATTTCGCGTTCACCTTCAATTAAAAATAAGCCGCTTTTTTTACGTTCGCGTGATTTGTCTTTTAATTGAACCAGCTGTTTTATATAACTGTTTTGGGTACTTGTTATTTCTTTCATAAGGTAAAAAAGCAAAAGTAAATGTTTTTAATGTAATTATTGCCTGTTACCTTCGTCAAACCCATTGAACCAATTCAAAATAAAATGAAGTATACATTTCTACTAGTAACTATTTTAGCAATAGTTTCATGCAAGGACTCCAAAAAGGAAACAACAAACTATTCTGAAGAACATTTGGATGTTACTACCAGTATTTATCCTGAAAACATCTCAAAAGTATTTGAAGCCCACGGCGGTATAGATGCTTGGAATGAAATGAACACCTTGGCGTTCACCATGACAAAACCAGATGGTGATGAGGTAACCACTACCGATTTAAAAAATAGAAAAGCACTTATGGAAATGCCTAAGCACACCATTGGTTTTGATGGAAAGGATGTTTGGTTGCATTCTAAAGATGAAACTGTTTATGAGGGAAAACCTAAGTTTTATTATAATTTGATGTTTTATTTTTATGCGATGCCTTTTGTTTTATCAGATGATGGTATTGCGTATGAAGACGCTGCACCTTTAGTGTTTGAAGGTGTAGAATATCCAGGAATCAAAATTTCATACGAAGCGGGCGTAGGGGAGTCACCAGATGATGAATATATTTTGTATTACGACTCCAAGACCCATCAAATGTCTTGGTTGGCATATACGGTTACTTATTTTTCAAAAGAAAAAGCTAAAGAATTTCATTTTATAAAGTATAGCAATTGGCAAGAGGTTGGTGGTTTATTAATGCCAGAAACCTTGTCTTGGTATAATTACGAGAATAACTTACCAACAACTAAAAAAAATGACATGCATTTTATAGATGTTAGGCTTTCAAAAGAAAAACAAAAAGCATCGTTTTTTGAAGCACCCGAAGAAGCCAAAATTGTTGAATAACAAACAAAGAGGCTGTCTAAAAAGTGTAATACGTTTTATGTGTCAGGTTGATTTCTATGATAAAACCAAATTATTTTTATAAATAGTTTGGTTTTTTATTACAGCAAAAATACGGTGAATGATTTTATTTCTCACGGCGTTTAACACAGACATTTTATTTTTG
>NZ_JAGJCB010000004.1 GCF_017814435.1 Mariniflexile gromovii
ATATAAAGTATTATAATAATGAAAGAATTAAACTAAATTTAGAAGGTATGAGCCCGACTGAATATCGAGCTCATTATTATCAAAATTAATTATAAATTTGTCTAACCTTTTGGGTTCACTCTAAAAACCATACGATCCTTATAAAAACCTTGGCATCCCTATAAACAGAAAAAGATAAAATGAACAAAAAAAATAGTGTATTTATAGCTACTAGTATAGACGGTTACATTGCAGATAAAAATGGTGGCATTGATTGGCTTCATTCTATTCCAAATCCAAATAATGATGATATGGGCTATGTGGAATTCACAAACAGAATTGACGCCCTTGTAATGGGAAGAACAACTTTTGAAACAGTTCTAGGATTTGATATCGATTGGCCATATAGCATACCTGTTTTTGTGCTAAGTAATCAATTAAAAGAAATACCTGAAACCCATAAAGGAAAAGCTTTTTTGGTAAAAGGAACGATGACTGAAATTTTAGAACAAATTCACAAAAAAGGATTTGAAAAATTATACATTGATGGAGGAACAACCATCATGAGTTTTCTAAAAGAGGACCTAATAGATGAAATGATACTTACTACAATTCCTGTTTTATTAGGAGGAGGTTCCTCATTATTTACAGAACTACCAAAAAAACTGAATTTTGAACTGATTGGCACAAAAACCTACTTGAACCAAATAACACAGCATCACTATAAACGCAAAAGATAAAATGCCACTAATAAACCGAAATAACACCCATTAAACTTTAATAATCATATCAAATTCTTCTGCAATTTCCATTACTTTTTGAAAATTTTCTGGAGCAATCGATGTTTGTTGTGCGTTTTCATTTTCAGCAGGTATTCCCAATGTGTCAAAAAAGCCACTAAACCCCTTGGGGCTATGAATATTTACCCACTTACATGTTGAGTTACTTTTATTGGAGAACGTATGCAAGCTTTTAGGAGGAATATCAACTAACTCTCCTGCTTTTATATTTTTAACCTCACCATTTATAAAAAATTCCATTTCGCCCTCTACTACCAAAAAAGACTCCTTAAAATTATTATGGATATGAGGTGGCGGCCCTTGAACCATTGCTGGGGTTTCTGCCATCATCAAGTCGTAATCACCCGTTGTATCATAAGTCGTTATTTTATGACCTAAAACCCATTTTGTACTATAATTTTTCATTTTATGAGATTTTTGTCTCACAAACTTAAAATATAATTTTGAATTATCCAAATTTTATGAGATATTTGTCTCATGAATAAAGAATATGTTAAATCCGGTAGGATAAATCAAAAATTAGATACAAGAAATAAAATTTTAACCAGCGCTCAATATTTTATGAATAAGGGGCTGGAATTTACTCTTGAAGATGTTGCAAAAAAATCTGGTATATCTAGAGCTACGATTTATCGCTATTATTCAAATATTGAAATTCTAGTGAACGAAGCTGGAATAGATGTGAATGCAGAAAGTCCGGAAAATATTGTTGCAAACCTAAAAGAAAAAAATATTGAAGAAATAATTCTTGGGATTCAAAATTACTACAATACACTTGTGATAGACCATGAAAATGCATTTCGAAAATATTTAAGTTCTGTATTAGCTTCAAATCCTTCAGAAATAAAAAGAGGTGCAAGGCGAAAAAAAACGCTACAAATTGCTTTAGAAAACACATCTATAAATAAAAACGAAAGAGAGAAATTAGTGAATTTACTAACTATTTTAATGGGAATTGAACCATTTATAGTCTCTAAGGATGTTTGCGGATTAAACAATGAGGAATCAATGGAAACAATGAATTGGGGGATGAAATTGATTCTAAAAAGTTATTTCCAATCTGAAGGATAATAATAATAATAATAATAATAATAATAATAATAATAACGGTTAAGAAAACCACCACTATAACTGATTAAAAATTCACTATCTCCATTTCCCTAGAATGGCTTTGGCTGAAAAGTGCGTTAACGATTGAAGCGGCATCCTTTTTAACATGACAGGAAAAAAATTAACTCAAAACTAAAATTAGACAGATTACCACAGTCGTTCCTCCTTCGCAATGACGTTAAAAAGATATAGCGTAAATATTTATATTCACGAATTCCAAAATATAAAATATAAATGCATGAGTAAAGCGTATTAAAACGTCCAAAAAAAAAATTAGAGTTTCACCCCATTTATAAAAACTGTTTCAATGTGGTTGGAACCGAAGGCGTAGGGCATAAAACCATACGAGTTTATTGGCTTGGTAAGTATGACGTTGGCTTTTTTACCTATGGTTACACTGCCTACTTCTTTTTCTAAACCCATCGCATAAGCTCCATTTATGGTGGCTGCGTTTATGGCTTCTTCGGGGGTTAGTTTCATTTTTATACAGGCTGTAGACAGTACAAAATTCATGTTTCCTGATGGTGACGAACCAGGGTTGTAATCGGTAGCTAATGCCATTGGTAAACCGGCGTCTATCATCTCTCGTGCTGGTGTGTACGGAATGCCTAAAAAAAAGGAACACCCTGGTAATGCCACGGGCATGGTATTGGTGTTTTTTAAGGCGTCTATATCTTCCGCTTTCATTTCTTCTAAATGGTCTACTGAAAGGGCGTTGTGCTTGACGCCTACCTGCACGCCACCTAGGGATGTAAATTGATTGACATGGATTTTTGGCTGAAGCCCATATTGTTTTCCTGCTTTTAAAATACGCTCGGTATCTTCTACCGAGAAATAACCTGTTTCGCAAAACACATCAATATAGTTTGCCAATTGTGTTTGGGCTACTTGTGGCAAGAGGTTTTCTATAAGCAATTTGATATAACCATCTTTATTGTTTTTAAATGCATTTGGAAATGCATGTGCACCCAAAAAAGTGGCTTTAATGGGCAATGGATAACTTTCTTTTAAGCGTTTGATAACGCGTAGCATTTTTAGTTCAGATTTCAACGTTAGGCCGTAACCCGATTTTATTTCTATAGCGCCTGTACCTAAAGCCATAACTTCATCCAAACGTTTTTTACTTTGCTCGTAAAGGGCATCTTCTGAAGTTTCTTGGAGTTTTTTGGCTGAATTTAAAATACCACCGCCTTTGTTGGCGATTTCTTGATACGACAGTCCTTTTATTTTATCTACAAACTCGCTTTCCCTATTTCCAGCATATACAATGTGGGTATGCGAATCGCACCATGTTGGCAATAGCATTTTACCCGTAGCATCTATTACGGTATCTGCTTCCAAATTGGGGCACGCATCCATGGTGCCAAAATCGCTTATTAGGCCATTTTCAACCAACAAATAAGCATCTTTTATAGTGGGAAGTTTACTCATAGCCTTCCCTGAAACAAAAGCGATGTTTTGGTCTCTAACTTGCAGCAGTTCTTTAATATTTTTAAATAAGGTTCGCATTAAAATAGGTTTTCTAATAGTTGATTATCTACCATATGGGGAATGGTTACTTTTAAATGGGGCGTTCGTTCCATTTCGCGTTTTATGGCGAATAAGGCTTCATCGTTTCTTGCCCAACTTCTACGGGCAATACCATTATTCACATCAAAAAACAGCATGTTTTTTAGGCGTTCTTCGGCTGCTTTGGTACCGTCCAACAACATGCCAAAACCGCCATTGATCACTTCGCCCCAACCCACACCACCACCATTGTGGATGGACACCCAAGTGGCGCCCCTAAAGCTATCGCCTATAACGTTGTGGATGGCCATATCTGAGGTAAATTTACTACCGTCGTAAATATTGGAGGTTTCCCGATAGGGTGAATCGGTGCCGCTAACATCGTGATGGTCGCGACCTAAAACCACGGGGCCAATGTCCCCTTTTGCAATGGCATTATTAAAGGCTTGGGCTATTTTAGCGCGCCCTTCAGCATCGGCATATAAAATACGTGCTTGTGAACCTACTACCATCTTGTTTTTCTTCGCATCTCTAATCCAAGTGATATTATCTTGCATCTGAAGTTGAATCTCTTCAGGCGAATTTTTCATGATTTTTTGAAGCACTTCCATGGCAATTTCATCTGTTTTATCTAAATCTTCTGGTTTTCCCGAGGTACATACCCAACGAAAAGGACCAAAACCATAATCGAAACACATGGGGCCCAAAATATCCTGCACATAAGAAGGATATTTAAAATCGATATTATTTTCTGCCATCACATCGGCTCCAGCTCTTGAAGCTTCCAACAAAAAGGCGTTTCCGTAATCGAAAAAATAGGTGCCTCTTGAAACGTGTTTGTTGATAGCTTCGGCGTGTCTGCGTAATGATTCCTGGACTTTTTCTTTAAACACTTCCGGAGCTTCACGTATTAAAGTGTTTGATGCTTCGTATGAAAGTCCTACAGGATAGTAACCTCCCGTCCATGGAATATGTAACGAGGTTTGATCGGAACCTACATGGATAAATATATCTTCATCATAAAAACGCTCCCAAACATCCACCACATTTCCTATAAAGGCTGTGGAAACCACTTCGTTCCGTTCTTGGGCTTGTTTCACCCTTAAAACTAAATCATCTAAATCATCAATGAGAACATCTACCCAACCCTGTTCATATCTTTTTTTTGCTGCTTTTTCATTTACTTCGGCAGCTACGGTAATGCAACCTGCTATATTTCCTGCTTTGGGTTGCGCACCACTCATCCCTCCCAACCCAGCGGTTAAAAATATCTTGCCATTTGGGTTTTCATCACTTTTTAAGATTTTACGAAATGCATTCATAACGGTAATGGTTGTACCATGTACAATGCCTTGCGGACCAATATACATGAAGGAACCCGCCGTCATTTGTCCGTATTGCGTAACCCCTAAGGCGTTGAATTTTTCCCAATCGTCTGGTTTTGAATAATTGGGAACCATCATGCCATTAGTAACCACAACCCTTGGCGCATGTTGTGAAGAAGGAAACAAGCCCATAGGATGCCCTGAATACATATGCAAGGTTTGTTCCTCTGTCATATGTGCTAAATAGTGCATGGTCAATAAATACTGCGCCCAATTTTGAAATACAGCACCGTTCCCTCCGTAAATTATCAATTCTTCGGGGTGTTGCGCCACAGCAGGATCTAAATTATTTTGGATCATGAGCATGATGGCCGCTGCTTGTTTGGACTTTGCTGGATAGTCTGAAATGGGTCGTGCATACATTTTATAGGTTGGCTTGAAACGATACATATAAATACGCCCAAAATCTTGAAGTTCCTTTGCAAACTCTACAGCCAACACCTCATGCCAATCTTTAGGGAAATATCTAAGCGCGTTTTTTATAGCTAGTTTTTTTTCTTGCTTTGATAAAACATCCTTTCGTTTTGGAGCGCGATTTACATGATCCGGAAAACGATATGGTGGCGGTAACTCCTTTGGAATACCTTGTAATATGTTTGCTTTAAATGTCATATGCTTCTAATTTACTATAAATGCACGATTTTTAACCAAAGTAACCAAAGCATCTATATCGTTTTTAAGCAAGCGATCTTCTTCTAATTTGGCGACTTTGCTGCGTATAATTCGAAAGTTCTTCTCTATAATATCTGAAAAAGTATTAGGTCGCCTAAACTCCATGGCTTGTGCAGCGTACATCAATTCGATAGCCAATATTTTTTCAATATTCCCTAATATTTGGTTGAATTGTCGCCCAGAAATACTTCCCATGGACACATGGTCTTCTTGCCCTAATGAAGTTGGAATACTATCTGCCGATGGCGGAAAACACAACGATTTATTCTCGGTTACTAAAGCCGCCGTGGTATATTGCGGAATCATAAACCCTGAATTTAAGCCACCGCTTGCTGTTAATAATCGGGGCAATCCATATTTGCCTTCAATGAGTAAATAGCAACGTCTATCGGAAATATTTCCCAACTCGGATGCAGCAATGGAACCATAATCTAAAGCCATGGCCAGTGGTTGTCCATGAAAATTCCCTCCTGAAATGGCTTCCGTATCACTTAAAACAATGGGGTTATCGGTTACCGAATTCATTTCAATATCGGTGAGTTCTTTTAAATGGTAATACGCATTTCTTGAAGCGCCATGCACCTGCGGAATACAACGCATGGAATATGGGTCTTGCACCCGAGCGCAGTTTTTATGCGACTTTATATTTTTAGAATTCTTGAACAACATACGCATGCGTCTTGCCACTTCTAAATTCCCTTTAAAAGGGCGGATGCTGTGCAACAATTCCTTAAATGGCGATTCACTTCCTTGGTAGCCTTCTAAACTCATGGCGCCAGCAACATCGGCTAAATCCAGTAAATATGCCATTTTATAAAGTCCTGTTATGGCATGCGCCAAAATAAACTGTGTTCCATTGATGAGGGCCAATCCTTCTTTAGCTTGTAATTCAATAGGTTTTAAATCGTGCTTTTCTAAAAGTGTTTTCGCTGGAATCACTTCTTCACCAAGCCAAAATTCACCTTCACCAATTAATGGCAAAAATAAATGGGATAAAGGTGCTAGATCTCCCGAAGCCCCCACCGAGCCTTGTTCCGGAACTACCGGTATCAAGTTATTTTCAATAAAAAAAATAATACGCTCAACAACTTCAAATCGAATACCTGAAAATCCCTTACATAAAGCATGCACCTTACAAATCATCATGATTTTTGATAATTCTTTCGAAATAGGATTTCCCACACCAACCGCATGAGTCAGTAATAAGTTTTTTTGAAGTAAACTGGTTTCATCTGGAGAAATTTTCACATCACACAAAGGACCAAACCCCGTATTAATGCCATAAATGGGCTTATTGGAATTAGCCATCACCTCTACTTTTCGTCTCGATTCGTTAATTTTTGAAATGGTATAATCGGTCAGAACACCTTTGAGTGAACCCTTGGCAATAGCCATCACCTTTTCTACCGTTAATCGATCTGTTCCGTAAACAAACATTGTATTTTATTGATAAATAATTGATTATCACATGCTTCCCATACAAATTTATTGATAAATTTGATGCTTAATAAGACTATTATTTTAACCAATTAATAACCATGAGTTATCAAATAGAATTAAGGCATTTAAAATATTTTTTGGCTGTTGCCGAACATTTACATTTTAGAAAAGCTGCCGAATCGCTTTTTATTTCGCAACCTGGGTTAAGCCGACAAATTAAGGAAATGGAAGAAAGCTTGGGAGTTCAACTATTTGACAGACACAACCGCGAAGTAAAATTAACACACGCTGGGCTGTATTTAAAAGAAGCACTTTCAAAAAACCTTAAAAATTTAGAAGACATTTTACACCACGCCAAATTATTGGAAGATGGCAAAGAAGGGCTATTAAACTTTGGTTACGTTGGGTCTGCCATGCAAAAAATTATACCTGAGTTGCTGTTAAAGTTCACAAAAAACCATCCGAATATAGTGTTTAGTCTAAAGGAAATGGACAACAACAAACAAATAGAAGGCTTGCTTGCAAAAACTATGGATATCGGTTTTGTAAGATTGGACAAAGTACCTAGGGGCTTGGAAATTGAACCCATTTTAAAAGAACCTTTTTGCTTGGTGCTTCCTAAAACCCATCCTGTTGATGCTTCAAATTTTAAGACCTTGCTACAATGCAAAGCAGATCATTTTATATTATTCGACCCCGAATACAGCGCTTCTTACTATGAAAAAGTCATGGAAATTTTTGACGACCATGGTTTTTCCCCTTTAGTATCACACAACACCATTCATGCAGGTTCCATTTACAAACTGGTTGAAAATGGTTTTGGGGTTTCCATTGTACCCAAATCACTTCAAACGGAAACAAATCAGAACTTAAAATTTATAGAACTTAATGAGATTCCACAACGCACCACCCTATCTTTAATTTGGAACAAAGACAACCAAAACCCCATTTTAGGTAAGATTTTAGCAGTAATTCATAAGGAAATCTTAACATAGTTGAAATAACAAATAAATGTGTACCTTTGCCGCTTGAAAATAATTCCTCAGAGTGAGGATGTGTTACTAGAAGTTTAGGTTTAAGTATGTCGATTCGCTTCTTATGTAACACTACATAACAAATCGAATACTTATACAACAGAATGAGCACATTCCAAGATTTAGGTCTTAATGACGACCTTTTACACGCAATTACCGATTTAGGTTTTACAAAACCAAGTGAAGTACAAAGCAAAGCAATCCCTATTTTATTAGAATCTGAAACCGATTTAGTGGCCTTGGCCCAAACCGGAACAGGAAAAACTGCAGCTTTTGGTTTCCCAATGCTTCACAAAATCAATGTGGATAGCAGAACAACACAAGGTTTGATTTTATCGCCAACCCGCGAACTTTGTTTACAAATTACCAACGAAATGAAACTTTACGGTAAATACTGTAAAGGTTTGAACGTGGTGGCTGTTTACGGTGGCTCTAGCATTACAGACCAAGCCAGAGATATTAAAAAAGGCGCGCAAATTATTGTGGCGACTCCAGGTAGAATTAAAGACATGATCAGCAGAAAATTGGTTGATATTTCTAAAATAGAATATGCTGTTTTAGATGAAGCTGATGAGATGTTGAACATGGGTTTTTATGAAGATATCACTGATATTTTATCAAACACACCTGAAGAGAAATGTACTTGGTTATTTTCTGCAACCATGCCAAGAGAGGTTGCAACTATTGCTAAGAAATTCATGGAAAACCCACAGGAAATTACTGTTGGAAATAAAAATGAAAGCACCAGTCAGGTTTCTCACGAATACTATTTAGTGAATTCAAGAGACCGTTACGATGCTTTAAAACGTTTGGCAGATGCGAATCCGGATATTTTCTCGGTGGTATTCTGTAGAACTAAAAATGATACACAAAAAGTTGCCGAACGCCTTATTGAAGATGGTTATAGTGCTGGCGCTTTACATGGCGATTTAAGCCAAAACCAACGTGATTTGGTAATGAAATCGTTTAGAAATAACCAAATACAAATGCTTGTGGCGACTGATGTTGCTGCGCGTGGTATTGATGTAGACGATATTACCCACGTAATAAACTATCAACTTCCTGATGAAATTGAAACCTACACACACCGTTCTGGTCGTACAGGTCGTGCCGGAAAAACAGGCGTTTCTATGGTTATTGTTTCAAAAAGTGAAGTACGTAAAATAAAAAGCATCGAGCGCATTATTAATAAAGCCTTCGAGAAAAAAGATATTCCAGATGGTTCTGAAATTTGTGAAGTACAATTAATGTCGCTTGCCAATAAAATTCATAATACAGAAATCAACCATGAAATTGATAAGCATTTAGCAAGCATCAATGAATTGTTTGAAGACACGTCAAAAGATGAATTAATCAAGAAATTCTTCTCGGTTGAGTTTACACGTTTCTATAACTATTACCAAAAATCGAAAAACCTAAATATTTCTGATGCCGATATTCGCGATAGAGACAGCGGACGTGATGGTGGTCGTGATTTTGGTGGAAGCTCTGATTCTACCCGTTACTTTATAAACGTTGGTAGTAAAGACGGTTTCGATTGGATGCAGTTAAAAGACTTCTTAAAAGAAGTTTTAGAACTTGGTAGAGACGATGTTTTTAAAGTGGAAGTAAAAGACAGTTTCTCATTTTTCAATACTGAAAATGAATTAAAAGATAAAATACTTGCTTTCTTTACCGATTACAAACACAACGGACGTTTTGTAAATGTTGAAGTTTCTGAAAACCGCGGTGGCGGAGGAAGACGCAACGACCGACGTGGTGGTGGCGGAAGACGCGATGGTGGAAACCGAAGCGAAAGACGTGGCGGTGGCGAACGTCGTTCAAGTTCTAGAGGCGATTCTGGAAACAGAGGAGAAAGACGCGGTGGTGATGAATCTAGACCAAGACGTTCTGGTGGCGATTTCAAATCAAATGGTTCGGAACCAAACAGGTCTGCAAGACGTTCGGGTGGTGATTCAAAACCAAGTGATTCTGGTATTTCAAGACCAAGACGCTCTAGACGTTAGTTAAAGCCGTTTGTTAATTTTAAGTCAAAATAAAACCTATAAATTTATTATTCATGTTTTGTTTAGTACTTTTATAACCGTATTTTACCTTAACCCATTAATTGCATGAAGAATTACCTACTCCTGTTTATATGTTTATTTATCTCATCCATAACAATGGCTCAAGAATTAAACAGTGTGATGGGAGTGGTTGTAAATGCCTCAAATGGCGAGCCACTTGAAAGCGTAAACATCGTAAACCTTAATCAGGTAAAGGGAACAGCAACCAATAAAGAAGGAAGCTTTCAAATTGTTGCCAAAGTTAATGACACGCTGCATTTTTCCTATTTAGGATTTAAATCTATAAAAGTGCGTGTTACCAACGACTGGTTAAAATTTGGCAGTTCTAAAATTGAACTTACCGAATTGGCATTGGCACTGGAAGAAGTGGTTGTAAATCAATTAAAATTAACGGGGTATTTGGAAGTAGACATCAAACAAGTGCCTACAATTAATAATAATTACCGTTATAGTATTTCTGGTTTGCCTAGCGGCTATGAAGCTGGAAAATCATCAACTATTACAAAAATTATTGGTTCTATATTCAATCCTGCCGATTTTCTGCACCGTATGTTTGGTAAAAACCCGAACGAAATGCGTAAGTTGAAAAAGATGAAGGAGGACGACGAAATTAGAAACCTTTTGGCTTCACGTTTTGATAGAGAAATGCTTATGGCATTATTACAAGTTGACCGGGTTGATTTAGATGAAATTGTTAGTCAATGCAACTATTCCAAAGGCTTTATACAAACCGCTAACGATCTCCAAATATTAGATGCCATTAGCGAATGTTACGAAGAATACAAGGTTTTAAATAGAAGCCGAAAATAAAATTTAAAAGAAAAGGAAGCATTTGCTTCCTTTTTTATTTTTCATAATATCTCGCAACAATGTCATCATAACTTTTAATCGTTTTCTTTATCCAATCAAAACGTTTTTCAATCAACTCAGTTTCCGTTAACTTCCAATTAATATCAGTTTGTTTTAGCCTTGTAGTAACATGTTGTAGAATAATAGCTGCCGATACCGATATATTCAAACTTTCGGTAAAACCAACCATAGGAATTTTCAAATAGCAATCGGCTGCTTTCAAAACCTCTTCCGATAGACCTTCGGTTTCCCTTCCAAAGAAAAAACAAGATTTTTTAGTAACATCAAACGCGTGCAATTCGCAATCGTTGGCATGTGGTGTGGTGGCAACTATTTGGTAACCATTTTGCTTTAATTGCTTGATGCAATCTTAACTGTGTGAAATCGGTTTAAATCTACCCATTTTTGGGCACCCATGGCAATCTCCCTATCAATACGTTTGGAGTTGCGTTCTTCAACAATATTAACTTCCTGTATACCAAACACATCGCAACTTCTTATTACCGCACTGGTGTTATGCAATTGGTACACATCTTCGGTAGCAACCGTAAAATGTTTAGTGCGTTGTGCCAATACTTTTTCAAATTTATCTTTGCGCGCTTCGGTTAAAAAAGTTTCTAGATGTTCTAAGAGTTTTAGGTCGGTCATAATTCTATTAAATTTCGAATTTAGTAAAAATGAGTGGATTCCTGCTTTCGCAGGAATGATAAATAATAACTATTTTTATATCATGAAAAAACACCTTGTTGTACTTACAGGCGCTGGAATAAGTGCCGAAAGCGGCTTAAAAACCTTTCGTGATGCCGATGGCTTATGGGAAGGTCATGATGTTATGGAAGTTGCCACTCCCGAAGGTTTTGCTGCAAATCCTGAATTGGTATTGGATTTTTACAACCAACGTCGCAAACAGTTATTTGAAGTAGAACCAAACTCCGCACATATTGATTTGGCAAAACTTGAAAAGGATTTTACCGTTTCCATCATTACCCAAAATGTGGATGATTTACACGAACGCGCAGGAAGCAGTAACGTGATTCATTTACACGGCGAATTACTGAAATCGAGAAATATTGTAGACCCTTTTACCTTATTTGATTGTAAAACAGATATTCATTTAGGCGATACTTGCCCCAACGGACACCAATTACGACCCCATATTGTATGGTTTGGCGAAGAGGTGCCCATGATTAATAAAGCTAGGGAAATTTGCGAAACTGCCGATGTTTTACTAATTATTGGCACTTCTATGCAAGTATATCCTGCTTCTGGTTTAAGACATTATGTTCCTGAAAATACGCCAACGTATTTTATAGATCCGAAACCAAACATGGAGAGCAAACAAAATTTAACAGTTGTTGCAGAAAATGCAACCATTGGCATGAAAATGCTATTAAAATTATTAATAACTCAATAAATAGCCATTTCATTTTATTATCAATTTTAATTTACTAAAACCCAATCAAATAATATAAACAGTTCTAAAATTTGCAATTAATCGCTTAATTTTGAATTAGTATTTTAATATATGGATTTATGTGGTTAAGAGTTGGTTGCGACTTATTATTTGAAATAGAAGTTCCTACGCCATTTATTCTTATGTTACGTCCTAGAAGTGGCGAACATCAATGGGTAGCCCGCGATGAATTTAAAATTAAACCAAATGTTCCGGTAGTAGAATTTACGGATGATTATGGGAATTTATGCCAAAGATTGGTGGCGCCTCCAGGATATTTTTCTATACACACAACGGCCGATGTTAAAACATCTCAATTTGTTGATACAGCTTTTGATGCGCCGTTTATAGACATCCAAAATTTACCACACAACCTTTTAAATTATTTATTACCAAGCCGTTATTGTGAGTCCGATAGATTTAACGATTTAGCTATGGAAATAACCGCAAACCAATTGCCGGGTTACAACCAAGTAGCTGCCATTGAAACGTGGTTACGAAATACTATTAGCTATATTCCTGGGAGTAGCGACTACCCTATTTCAGCCATCGAGGTTAATTACAGACAATCTGGAGTGTGTAGAGATTTAGCGCATTTGGGCATTGCCTTATGTAGAAGTTTGAGTATTCCTGCGCGTATGGTGGTAGGCTATTTGCACCATTTAGAACCTATGGATATGCATGCATGGTTTGAAGCTTACGTTGGCGGACGTTGGTACACCTTTGATGCTACCCAACACGGACCCAAAGGTGGTTATGTGGCTATTGGCTACGGGCATGACGCTGCCGATGTTGCTGTATTTAACCAGTTTGGACCTTCGGTTTACCCTATAAAACAAGTGGTTGGTGTAGAGTTGATTGAGGAGGATTTATAGAGATTTTGTGTTCGTTGAAGGGTTTAGACTATCAGTACTTACATGGGTTAGCACTTAACGTTATAGGTACACACCTAATTAAAAATCCTAACTGATTTTCAAAATTAGAGGAGAAATAAAATTATTTTTTCAGTCCGTGTGTTTCTAATAAATATATAGCCAAAGTAGAAGCTGCACCTACTGCTAATTTTGCGTGTCTTGGCTGCAAACCTTTAAATTTCCCGTCTTTTCCGTGTCCGCTACCATATTCGTTTCTTACTTCTCCAATTCCCTGAACGACTGACGATAAACTTCCTAAGATTTGTTTTATTGAACTTGCAGCTTTCGCCTCGTTCGGAATATCATCTGGTGTTAGTTTTAATAATTTAGTGGTTTCTTTCATCAATTTCGGTAAGTCCCAATTTTTATCATATTCTTCTTCTCTTTCGTCAAATATCGATTTACACGAAGTTTCAATTAATTCTTTAGCTAAACCAATAGAAATATGTGGTGAATTCTCAATTGAAGATTCCATTAAATTTATTTGTTGAGAAACGTAATCAGCATTTAAAATCTGTTTTATTTCTTTACCTTTCTTTTCTATAGATTCCTTACCATTTATTTTAATCCTGCCTACAAAAATTGGCTTATTCGATATTCGTGTCTTTTCAACAATTTCGAAATTATCCTCAGCTAAATTATCATTAAAAATCTGAAGTAATTTATTCACCTCTTCTATATTTGCTCTAACTAAAGGGTGAATCATTTCACAAAGGAAATCCAATAATTTGGAATCGTGACAATTTAAAAGGTTGAATCTATCATCATTAAAAATCCAATTATCTTCCCAATCATAATTATTAACTCTATGTTGCCAAATATCTCCAGCGGCATTCGGGAAGCGACTGTCATAAGAAGGCATATTTTCCAAATCAAACATTCGTGACAGAAAATTAGATTCTTCAAGTCTCCCAGCCCACCAAAACCCTTCAACTTGGATAAAATCAAATATATTTTGTCTAGTTATTTGAGATATTTTATTCAATGAATTTCGTTTTATTTTAATTCCCCTAACATATAACGAACATAATTCCATTTCAATAAATCATATTCGAAGCCAAACGAAGATAGTCGATTTTTTCTACAAAATCAAACTCAATCCTACAGTATCAAATCAATTTAAATTTTAGGTATAACTATTCGGTATTAGTACAACTATTTAAACATACTAATCAAAATAAGCGTTAGAAAATAAGAAAAGATAGGTGCAACACTCCAAACAACAAAAAAACGTCTCACTATTTTATTTTTAAAAGTGCTTTTTAAGCCTTTTTTACTAATACTTAAAGCTATAAAAGCGGCGCCATTTAGTTGTACAAGCGAAGTTGGTATGCCTTTAGTTACCGAAGCAAAAATAAGGAGGCTGGCAACTATAATGGCTATAACAGTAGCATAAAACGGGGTGACTTCTATTATTTCTTTCCCTGTTGTTTCGGTTACTTTATGCCCTAAAAGTGAACTTCCTATAGCAAAACAAGGTGCTACAATTAAAACCGATAAAATAATTATGGGCATGAAATTTTTAATACTGTCCGATCCTATTTCATTTGCTGTTAATGATGCAATGGGTGCGGCAGCATTTGCTACGTTATTGGCACCAATTGAAAACGCTACATATAACGAGGATAAAACCAAAAGTACTTTTAGCCATTTACCGTTTTGATTTATTTCACCAAATTTATATGTAAGCACTTTACTTTTCAAAACAGGAAACACCCACTTAGTAAGAAAAAACATTATTAAAAATGATATAATTGGTAACAAAACCCAAAAAGGAATAATTTCAAAGAATAGTTTACGAGTGTTTAGCCCATTTAAAGCTGTGGCGGCCCCGGCAATAGCCAATACTGTGGATTGACTGGTAGATTGTGGAACACCTATTAAATTAGAAATCAATAACGACAAAGCCACTGATAATAATATTATAGACGTATTAACAGGCGTAAAAAACGAATGGTCTAATAGGCCATCACCCAAAGTTAAAGAAACTTGTTTGCCTGCAATTAAAGCACCTGCCAATACCATAACACCAAATAAACCTGGTATAACACTACGTTTTATAACATTGGCACCATAGGCCGCTGAAAATGAAGGTGCGGTTCCGCTACCTCCCATGGTTACTGCCAAAAACATAGCCAAAAGGAACGGTATGGTTAAAACATTAAATAATTCAGACATGCGATTTATTCTTTTTAAGATTGATATTATGATGAAAAGTTAACCGAACAATGTTTCTATTATAGAGATCTACACCCGATGGTCTTTGCTGAAACCAGTTGATGTAACCTAATTCAAATCCGAAATCTTCTGAAGGCATATACTGAACACTGCCGCCATATCTATTTTGGTCAAACACATTATTAGTAATTGAACTACCAACATTGATAAGGATTTCATCAAAGACTTTTACGGTTGCTTTTTTTACAGGATTATATTGCAACTCTAACTTGTAACGCATTCTAGAATTTGAAAATTCAAATGAACCATCGGGCTGTTCAAAAAACCTAAACTCTGCCCAATACCGGTGTTCTAAATTTAGTGAATTTGTTAAAATTTGCTTATTATAAATTTCTGCTTGAGGTCGTATTTCTGCAACATTATAGGTATCCGAGATATTGGGATTATTAGGAAGCGATTGTTCTGAATAAGTTAATCCAACACCAGCAATCCAACCATTTCCTAAAGAACGCTCCAAATGTGTTTTTGAAAGCATTTGATGTTGCCGCCAAGGAAACCAATATGTTCTTTCTTCAAACTCTTGACGTATTTGGTATGTGTTATTAATCTTTAATTTAAGATTATACCTAACCCATAAAAGCTGTTGATTATCTACATTCTTTTGGGCATTCCCCCTGAAATGTATTAAAATAAGGAACAGAATTCCTAAACTGATATATTTGCCTTTTCGCATAAATTATGCATTTATTATTTTGACAAATATATTTAATTCCTATTAAATATATAGACTTAATAGGGATTTTATTTTTAATTCACATATTTCATTAATTATCAGATGTTTACTTCTTCAAATCAATCTGTTTCAAGTTTTCAATACGGTTTCTAACTAAGAAATCATCAATGGTTTCAAAGTGTTCGATAACGCGTTGGTCTTTAAACTCAAATACTTTTTGCGATAAACCTTGAAGAAAATCACGGTCATGCGAAACTAGAATCAAGGTGCCATCAAAATTCTTTAAAGCTTCCTTTAAAACATCTTTCGATTTTAAATCCAAATGGTTGGTTGGCTCATCCAGAATCAACAAATTAACGGGTTCTAAAAGGAGCTTCACCATAGCCAATCGGGTTTTTTCACCACCTGAAAGCACACTTACTTTTTTATCAATATCGTCGCCCTTAAACATAAAACCTCCTAAAATGGTTTTTATTTGGGTACGTATATCACCTTCTGCCACTTCATCAACCGTTTGGAAAATGGTTAAATTCTCATCTAATAAGGAGGCTTGATTTTGCGCAAAATAACCCACTTTCACATTATGCCCCAATGCACATTTGCCTTCAAAATCTATTTCACCTAAAATAGATTTAATCATGGTAGATTTTCCTTCACCATTTCTACCCACAAAGGATACTTTTTCACCACGAGAAATAGACATGTTGGCATTTTTAAACACCACATGATCGCCATAAGATTTTGATAAATCTTTCACCGTTACAGGATAATCGCCCGAACGAGGTGCTGGAGGGAACCGTAATTTTAACGCCGACGTATCTACTTCATCTATTTCAATTATTTCCAGTTTTTCCAACATACGCTCGCGAGACGTTACTTGGTTGGTTTTGGAATAGGTTCCTTTAAAACGTTCAATAAACGCCACATTATCAGCAATAAATTTTTGTTGTTCTTGGTAGGCTTTTACTTGGTGTGCACGTCTATCTTCACGCAATTGCAAATAGTGGGAATAGTTAGCTTTATAATCGTAAATACGACCCATAGTCACTTCTATTGTACGATTAGTAATATTATCAATAAAGGCTTTATCATGCGAAATAACCATAACCGCTTTGGCTTTGTTCAATAAAAAATCTTCCAGCCAAATAACCGATTCGATATCAATATGGTTGGTAGGCTCATCCAATAAAATTAAGTCGGGTTTTTGCAATAAAATTTTAGCCAACTCAATACGCATACGGTAACCACCGCTAAACTCGCTGGTTAACCGTGTAAAGTCGTCGCGTTTAAAACCCAATCCGCCCAAGGCCTTTTCAACCTCGGCATCGTAGTTTACATCTTCAAGCGCATAATATTTTTCACCCAAATCGGATACCTTTTCAATAATACTCATGTATTCATCCGATTCGTAATCGGTTCTGGTTTCCAATTCCTTGTTTAAACGCGCCATTTCGTCGCGCATCACAAAAACATGTTCAAAAGCTTTAGAGGCTTCTTCAAAAACCGTACAGTTATCTTCAGTTAATAAATGTTGTGGCAAATAGGCAATAACCACATCTTTTGGAAAACGCACATGCCCACGAGTTGCTTTTTGTTCGCCGGCAATAATTTTCATCATGGTAGATTTTCCGGCACCATTTTTACCCATTAGGGCAATTTTATCATTTTCATTTATAGTGAAAGACACCTCACTAAATAAGGCACTTCCGCCAAATTCAACCGCTAAATTATCAACTGAAATCATAGTAAATTTTTAAAGTTGCAAAGCTATAAAAAGAAGTTAGATTTTAGATGTTAGACCTAAGATTTTAAGCCCTTAAAATAATGCCATTATAAACTTACTATCTTTTGTCTTTTATCTGATATCTAGTATCTTAAAAAAGAGTATCTTCGCGCCTTATTTAGAAAAATCAGCTTATGAAACGTATTAACGAGTACAAAAAATTGTTTAATGTTGAAAACGAAATGACACTTAAACAACTGAAAACCACTTATAGAAATTTAGTAAAAGAGTGGCATCCTGATAAGTTTCAAGCTGGTGATGAAAAAGCTATTGAAGCCGAATTAATGAGCAGAAAAATTATTGATGGCTACCATTTTCTAGTAAGCATTGCCCCTGAAACCAAAGCAGCTAATTTAGAAGAGTACAACGAAACCATCAATAGCCCTATTATGGATTGGCAACACAAAGGTTTGGTTTTAGAAATTACTTTTTTAGATGGCAATACCTATGAATATTTTGGTGTTAACAAAGCGTTGTACATTAAACTTTGTCAGTCTGATAAATTAACGCGTTTTGCAAAACGTAATATTTTCAACGCGTTTACTTATAGAAAAATTAAGAAGAGCGAAGTAGAAGCTTAGGCTTAGATTTTTAGACTTCTTAGACTGTTAGGGTTTTAGATTTTTACTGTTTTTTTCCTCAATCCATTTACTCATAAACTTGGTGCTTTGCATAGTATGATGCTGAAGCATTTGCCCTGTGAAGTTGTTTAGGCGTTTATTCTGTAGGTGCTTGGTTGTTTCTTCTAAAACAAGAGCGAATTGTTGTTGTATTTCGGTTTTGTTGAAGCGTTTATTAATTATTTGAAATCCGTTTTGCTGCTTTTCATACCACAGGTTTTCATGTTCATATAATTGAACTGCTTTGTTTGCAAAACCGTCTGGTTCATTTTCAATAAAACCACTAACATCCAAATTACCGAACATCCCCTCTGCTCCAATTAAAGTGGTTACACAAGGCGTACCGTTTTGCATGGCATCAACTAATTTACCCTTTAAACCAGCACCAAAACGAATGGGAGCTAAACACACTTTGGCTTGTTGCATCACCTCGTTTACATCACTAGCGAATCCTTTTATTATGAACCCTTCCTTTTGATTGTGAAGTTGATTTACTTTTTGCGAAGCATAGGCGCCATAAATATGCAATTCCGCTTTAGGCAATTGCTTTTTTATCAATGGCCAAATGGTGTCCTTTAAATACAGAACCGCATTATAATTGGGTTCGTGCAAAAAATTCCCAATGGTTATAAAATGTTGGCGGTCTTCAAATTTTGGGAGCTTTTGAATGGTTTCTTTTGAAATTTCATCCAACATAAATGGCAAATACACCAACAAATCGCTAGGGACTTTAAATTGATTTTCAAGAATTCCCATTTCAACTTCTGAAATAATCAAACTTAAATCACACCTATAAATACTGGCTATTTCGCGTTTTGCTGTATCATTGAACAAATACGACGCATCAAAAGCATTCCCATCTTTAAAAGCTTGATGCCTGCCTTTACGTAGGCAATGCAAATCTTCGGTATCTAAAATACGTAAAGCATTAGGACATTGTTCCGCAATGCGCCATCCAAATTGTTCTTCCATCATAAAACGGTCGAACATGACGCTATCCGGATTCAAATTCTTTACAAAAACATCAAAACTCGAATGATTTAATTCAATAGTGACTTGCGAAACACCAATGCTTTCCAAATTAAAAGCATGATCGCTTTTGGCACACGGACTCGCAAACGTAATTTGATAATCTTTAGATTGAAAAAAATAAATCAATTGCATCATACGGCTACCAGCAGCAGAACTTTTGGGTTCTGGCCACACAAAGCCTATGATTAAAATTTTTTTCTTCATAAAAAATTAAAACATCAATGTTAAAAAACAAATTCCAAATACCAATCGCAAGGTATTGGTATTTGGAATTTTAAGTTTTTGAATTTTTCAGAGTTACTCGGCTTTTGGCATTAAAGCATATTTTGCTCTAACTAATTTTGCCCAATCTACCACCGATTTTATTTGCGCATCGGTTAATTTAGCTTCACTGTGTGTCCATGTATAAGATTCCAATGGCATTTCTTTGTCTTCTACCATTTCAATCAATTCTTCAAATTTATGGTCTTTGCGTTTTACCGAATTACCTTCCCAATTTGAAACATTAAAATGTTTTTTCCCATCTTTTACATGGCCAGCCAACCAATAATTTACTGGGGTAATCTTATCATACCATGGATAACGCGTTACATCACTATGGCAATCAAAACAAGTTTCCTTTAAAATAAGTTTTACATCTTCTGGAGGATTCGTTTCAGCTAAAAAAGCATCGATAGACGCTAAATCACCTTCATTTTTTTCTGGTCCAAAAAATTGTGCAATAACTAATGCAATAAGCAAGAATAAGAAGATCTTTTTTACTATTTTCATATCGATTTTAATTAAAAGTTTAAAAATAGTAAATTTAAATATGAGTTTAGAAGAATTTTATGATGAATTGAATTTTGTTGATGCTTCTCGTGAAAACCGACAAAAATATGCTCAAATGGTTTTAGACGACATGAGCTTATTTCCGAAATTGATAGATGTGATGTTTCGGGTCAATGACAAAATATCGTGTCGTGCCGCTTGGGTTTTTGAGTTTGTTTGCGAGCATTATATTTATGCCATTGTACCGTATTTAGACACTTTTTGTTCCAATATAAAAAAAGTACATTTAGATTCTGCCGTGCGACCCATAGCCAAAGTTTGCAGTTTTATTGGGCAAGAATACGATACTAAACAACCCAATACTTTAAAAAAAGTATTAAACTCCAAACATATTGAATTAATAATTGAGGCTTGTTTTGATTGGTTGATTGGCGACCAAAAAATTGCAGCCAAGGCGCATGCCATGGACGCTTTGTTTCTTTTAGGAAAAAACCACTCGTGGGTGCATCCGCAATTAGTACAAATTTTACAGCAAGATTTCCCTACGCAAAGTGCTGGATATAAAGTGAGAGCTAAACGTATTTTGAAGAAACTTACACCTGTTGCAATAAACAATAGGCAATAGGCAATAGGCAATAGGCAATAGGCAATAGGCAAAGGAAAAACAATTCTTGAATTTCCATTTTTTAGTTTAAAGTTTTCTTATTTAAATGTTCTGTTTTTAAAAACTCAAAAATCGTAAATCAAAAATCGTAAATCGTAAATCAAAAACGTATCTTTGCAACTTCAAAAAAAATCAAACAACACATGCAATTATCACCTTTAAATGCCATCTCACCAATTGATGGACGCTATAGAAGTAAAGTAAACGAATTAGCACCTTTTTTCTCGGAAGAAGCTTTAATAAAATACCGTGTTCTGGTTGAAATAGAATACTTTATTGCACTTTGCGAAATTCCGTTACCACAACTTAAAGAGGTAAATGCAGCAGTTTTTGATGATTTAAGAGCGATATATAAAAACTTTAATAGTGAGGATGCTCTTGCCATAAAGAAGATTGAAAGCGTTACAAACCACGATGTTAAAGCGGTTGAATATTTTATAAAAGAAAAATTTGACAAGTTAAACTTGACTAAATATAAAGAGTTTATCCATTTTGGACTAACCTCTCAAGACATTAATAATACGGCGATTCCTTTAAGCATAAAGGATGCTATGAATGCCGTTTATGTACCGGAATACACTATTGTTTTAAACAAATTGAAAGCTTTATCCAAAGATTGGGCAAGTGTTTCTATGTTGGCAAGAACCCACGGGCAACCTGCTTCTCCTACCCGACTTGGAAAAGAAATTGAAGTATTTGTGGTGAGATTGCAAGAGCAATTTAATTTATTGAATGATATACCAAGTGCTGCTAAATTTGGTGGTGCCACAGGAAATTTTAACGCACACCATGTAGCATACCCAAACATTGACTGGAAAGCTTTTGGAAGTAAATTTGTGCAAGAAAAATTAGGTTTGCACCACTCATTTCCAACAACACAAATTGAGCATTACGACCATATGGCTGCATTGTTTGATACTTTAAAACGTATCAACACCATCATCATTGATTTAAACCGTGATATTTGGACCTATGTATCTATGGATTATTTCAAACAAAAAATTAAAGCAGGCGAAGTTGGAAGTTCTGCGATGCCACATAAAGTTAACCCGATTGATTTTGAAAACAGTGAAGGTAATTTAGGTATTGCCAATGCCGTTTTTGAACATTTATCGGCTAAACTTCCTGTATCTAGATTGCAACGCGATTTAACCGATAGCACCGTTTTAAGAAATGTGGGCGTACCTTTTGGACATACTTTAATTGGTTTTAAATCGACTTTAAAAGGATTGGATAAATTATTGTTGAATGAAGCTAAGTTTGCTGAAGATTTAGAAAACAATTGGGCGGTGGTTGCTGAAGCGATTCAAACTATTTTACGTCGTGAAGCATACCCTAACCCTTATGAGGCTTTAAAAGGTTTAACACGTACCAATGAAAAAATAAATAAAGATTCTATTTCTAATTTTATTGATACTTTAGAGGTCTCTAACACAATAAAAGAGGAATTAAAACGTATTACACCTAGCAACTATACAGGAATTTAATTTTAAATTATGCTAAACGACAGACAATCCTTAATACTTTGTGGCTTTGTAGCTGGCGGTATATTTGTGTCTGGAATTTTAGATATTTTAGACAATTACATTGTTAAAACCATATTGACTATTCTTTTTTTAGTGATTTTGATTAACTTTTTTGTAGTGTATTCAAAATCTAAAAAAGAAGAACAAAACGATTTAAAATAAAAAAGGTTTGCCAGATTTGGCAAACCTTTTTTCTATGATACTGTTGGTTTGACGAAAGTTAAGAACTTCAAAATGATGTTTTGATTTAAGCCTCGACTGCGCTCGACCTGACAACAAAACCTTCGTATTATTTAAAAAAGTTCATGATGTCTTGAACTTGTCCTTCATCAACATGAGCACCTTGTAAAATGCCAACTAAGGTTACCATTTTATCTGGGCTCATAGCATCGCCCAAAACTCGAACTATTCCAAAACCCATGTCTTTAGAGCTTCCAAAAACCACAACTTCATCGGCTTCATCATCGTCACCAAGATATTTTACAACCACTTTATTGCCTCTATCGCTAAATTCCATAAGGTCGTTATACTTCTGGTTACCCAAAATGGTTTTCACTTTTGCCAATTCCACTTTTAAGGTTTCGGCATTGGTTTCATTGGCTTTAAAACCTAAAAAATTTAACCGCGATACTGAGTTATAAGCTTCCTTTTGTTCGCTATTGAATTTAGATTCGTCTATTTTCAACATAGAAATTGGAATATCTTGCGTTATAAAATCTTTAGATTCCTGATGGTCTACAAAATACTTTTGCAAACTGGCTCCGTCATTACAGCTCACCAAAACAGTAGCTGTAAACAAAATCAATAGGATATAGTTGATGGTTCGATTCATGATTGATGCGCCTTGTTATTTCTTTTTCTTTTTGTCTAAATGATTTCCGCCAGGGATATTCATTTTCTCTGTAAGTTTTGAAATTTCATTCAAATTAATATCACCAGTAAGGGATACAATAACGGTTTCGATACGTCTTTGTTGCCCATTAACATCAACCGATTCTTTCATCACTTTATTGATGCCATTTACAAAAATCAAAAGCTCTTTAACATGGTTTGAGTCTTTCCCTTCCTTTACATAAAATTTCACTTCTGCACCATCGTCTTTAACTTCCATAAGTTCTTCTAATGAACTTGAACGCGATTTTACCCATTTGCTAATATCTGTCGAAATTGATTTATTATCGGTAACAATGGTTTTAAAACTGGTAATGCTTTTTACCATATCCATATAGGCCTTAGCTTCTGGATCACCTTCATTGATGCCCATTTTTGCTATCATTTGAAACATTTTGGGTTTTATGGACACATAGGTAACATCTGAATTATCGTTGTATTTTTCAAAAATATCTTGAGCCATTCCGGTTAGGGGCATTAACATGATTGTCATTACGATTACTATTAATTTCTTCTTCATCTTACTTGTTTTTACGTGTTTAATTATAGGGTTCAATCCGGGTTATTGTTTTTTAAAAATGATATTTGTGGCGTTCTGCATTTCATTCAAATATCCAAGGGTTTCGGTGCCTTTGTTTACTTCTTCAAGGTAATTTACCGTTGAAACTCCTTTGTTAAAATGATTTGAAATCATTGCCAACTGTTTTGTGACTTCGTTAAGTGCTTCTTCGGGATTGCTGTATGTTCCGTAAGCATATTCTTCATAAGAAGACACAACAGGGTTTTTAAAATAATAACCTAATGTAAGAACAGCTACTGCCGCTACGGCAATCCATTTATAGTTGAATACTTTTTTAGTTTTTAATGGAAGTGCTTTAGTAAATTGTTCTTGCTTATTTACCGAAAAATAGGCGAACATGGGTTTATACATTTCTAAATGTGGCGCTACAGTTTCTTGCGAAAAATAGTTTTTTAACTGTTGCTCTTCTTTTAGCGATGTTTCTCCGTTCTCGTACTTTTCAAGTAACTTTTCTATACTATTTAATACCATAATTATGTGTATTAGTCAATTTTTCTCTTATTGTTTTTCTGGCTCTAGACAAGGCTACGCGTACTGCGGTGTTGTTCATATCTAACATTTTAGCTATCTCGTCCAAATCGTATTCTTCTATATCCCTTAATTGAATTACTAATTTTTGCTGTTCGGGCAATCCTTCTATAATTTTTGCAACCCAATGAACACTATCGGTTAATTCAACCTGTTTTTGTAAAGATGTGTTGCCATCTTCATAATTGTTATGCACAATTTTTAAATTTTGTGCTTGCTTAGATTTCAATTTATCAAAACAAAAATTCTTCGTCATGGTCATAGAAAATGCTTCCACATTCTTATACTCTTCCATTTTTGTTTTGTTGCTCCACAACTTCAACAATATTTCTTGTGTAGCATCTTCTGCTTCCTCGGTAGAAACAAGCAATCGTTTTGCTAAACGAAACACTTTATCTTTAAAAGGCATCACAATATTTAAAAACTCTGTTTGAGTCATTTTGTTGGTTTGCTTTGGTTGGTTTAAAAACAGGCTTGTTAGGGCTATTTGATATTACGACGAACGTTCATCTAATTTGTTACAAATATTTTTTAATTCTATAATAATGTAAGTAAATTTAGAGTTTTAAAGACTAACGTTATAAAAAAATCTATTATACGGACAAAAGTAACATCCATCACTAAATTTATTCTACTCAACAATATAGTTTATATGGATATTCCATTTGACCGATTAAAATCAATTAAGAACAAATGAAATTAACAAAAGCCCTAATTCTAGTATTTGCCATTTCCTTTTTAGCAACCAGTTGTTTTGAAGATGAAGATGACAATCAAATTTCAGCAAGTTCTATAAACGATTTTGTTTGGAAAGGCATGAATGTTTTTTACCTATATAAAGATAACATTCCAAATCTTGCCAATGATAGGTTCACTTCAAACCAAGAATATAGTGATTATTTGAATAGCTATTCTGACCCTAAAGACTTATTTGAAAGTTTAGTATACCAAAGTGAAACTGTAGATAAATACAGTTGGATTGTTGATGATTATATTGCTTTAGAGCAACTTTTTAGTGGTGTTTCAACCAGTAACGGCATGGAGTATAAACTTTTTCTTCAACCCAATAGCAACACCAATGCCATAGGTATTGTGCGTTTGGTGCTTAACAATAGCGATGCTGCCAATAAGGGTTTAAAGCGTGGTGATGTTTTTAACGCTATAAATGGCACACCTTTAACAGTAAATAACTACAGCAGTTTATTAGCTTCTACCTCATACACCTTAAATTTAGCAACTTACAACACGAATAACACACCTGAAACTTCTGATGATACCGTGGTTTCTAAAAACGAAACCATTGCTCTTACCAAATTAGAATATGCTGAAAACCCCATTTATACCACTAAAATTTTTAGTGTTAAGGGAGAAAATGTTGGCTATTTAATGTACAATGGTTTTACTGCAAACTACGATTCACAACTTAATGCTGTTTTTGGCAATTTTAAATCTAACAATGTAAAGCACCTTATATTGGATTTAAGATATAATCCTGGGGGATCTGTAAATTCCGCCATTTTATTATCTAGCATGATTACGGGGCAATTTAACGGAGAAATTTTTAGTACCGAAGCATGGAATAGCGAATTTCAAGAATATTTTGAAACAAAAGAACCCGAATCGTTAATCAACCGATTTACAAATAGGGTAAATGGCGCTGCTTTAAATAGTTTAAACCTTCAAAAAGTATATATTTTGGCAACTGATGCTTCTGCTTCTGCCAGTGAATTGGTTATAAATGCTCTAGACCCGTATATTAATGTTGTCCATATTGGCGATTATACCACTGGAAAATACCAAGCTTCAACCACTTTATACGACTCTGAAAATTTTACAAAAGAAGGTGCTAACCCAAACCATGCTTATGCCATGCAACCCCTTATTTTTAAATCTTTAAACAAAGTAGGTTATACCGATTATGATAACGGCTTAACACCAGATATAGAACTAAAAGAATCATACATCAATTTAGGTGTTATTGGCAATGAAAACGAGCCACTTTTAGCCGCAGCCTTAGCTAATATTGAAGGTTCTATTAGTAAGTTAGAAGCTATCAAATCAAAATCTTTTCAAACTTTAAAACCTTTTAAGGATAGCAATAGTTTTGAACCCCACCATAATGAAATGTATGTGGACAAAAAGCTTCCTGCGGACTTTATTAGAAAAAGCTTTAAGTGAACAAACTAAAAACCTATTTTAATTGGAGTTCTGGGAAAGATTCCGCTTTAGCGCTCTATCATTTATTAAAAGATGAACGTTATACTGTTGATGAGTTAATCACAACCGTAAATAGTCATTACAACCGCGTCTCCATGCACGGTTTGAGAAAGGAATTACTATTTGCTCAAACAGATGCTATAAACATTAAATCTAGTATTATAGAATTACCGGAAATGCCAAGTATGGAAATCTATGAACAAAAAATGTTAGAAACCGTTTCTAGATTAAAAACGGAAGGTTTTACACATAGTGCTTTTGGCGATATTTTTTTGGAAGATTTAAGAACTTATAGAGAAGAACAACTGGCAAAACAAGGTTTTGAAACCGTTTTCCCAATTTGGAAACGAAACACCAAAGAACTCATTCTTGAATTTTTAGATTTAGGCTTTAAAACAATCGTCGTTTGCGCCAATTCTAAATATTTTGGTGAAGATTTTGTTGGTACTGTTATCGACAAAAACTTTATAGACAATTTACCAGAAGGTGTTGACCCCTGTGGTGAAAATGGCGAATTCCATACCTTTTGTTTTGATGGACCTATTTTCAAAAACTCCATTCCATTTACTATTGGAGAAAAAGTGTATCGTGAATATGATAGTCCAAAAACCGATAATGCTATTTGTGAGAGTGATAAATATGGTGTTTGGTATTGCGATTTAATTCCATAAAAAAGAGGCTGTCTTAAAAGTCTATATATTGTCAAACTGAACTTGTTTCAGTTTCTAATAAATATTGGTTATCAACGAGTTAAGATTCTGAAATGAATTCAGAATGACACTTGTTGATACTTTTCAGACAGCCTCTTCTATCTTTAAATTTTAAAATTCTGAATTTAACGTTTTATTAGTTTTTGAACTCCTGAACCTTGTGTGTTTGTTAACTTCACAAAATAAATTCCTGAAAGTAAGTTTTCAATTGAAATTGGTGTTTGCTTCACATTTAATTCTTGCTTTAAAACCAAACTTCCTGAAACAGAATAGATTTCCAAAGTTCCCGTTTCTGAAACTTGAAATGAAGTTGTGGCTGGATTTGGATACAATGCGATTATCATTTTATTGGAAGCATTCTTTAAACTCAATGTTTTTTGGTTAATAACGCCCACAGCATCTAAATCGAACCCAGATGAAGCAAATGGTGTTGGATAAGGATCGTTTACCATATTACCATAACTATCATAAGTTGCATATGTTGGATTAATGCTTCCCACAACATCAATAATTTTTACATGTGTAATGCTATTTTTATCTAACAAAACATCATCTTCAATATCATCTAAATTAAAAGGCGTACCGTAACTTGCTTTATACTTTCCCGCTAAATTATTAATATAAGTAGGATCTAGATTTCCAAATCCCCCAACTTGTGTAGTGGTTTGCGTTTGGCTATGCGCTGGAAATCTGAAAAAATTTATACCATCAGAACTTACTTCAACAAAAGCCAATTCTAGAAAAGTATTACTGAAACTATTTTCAAAAACAGCAAAATCAAACCCCGAACCATTCGCGATTGGGGTGCTAAACGCAAGCGTTGCTGTTCCTCCGTCTCCTAAACTTACTATTTGTCCATTCGCTTTATTAATAGCGTATTCAGGACTTCCAGCACTTGCTAAGGCAACGGTGGTTGCCGCTATATCTTGTGGCCCTCTAACAACAGTGATGCCTGTTGCCCAACCTGTAAATACTTCGGAATCCCTGAAAATAGCTGTGGTGCCTTCAACTCCTACTGCGGGCGCATACGATTGTCCAAACATTGAACTATTTAACAATGCAAATAGGCCTAAAAAAAAGTAATTTTGTTTCATAATTTATCTTAAAATTTGGATGTGGAAATTTAGTCGCACATGGCAACTTTGTCTATTATATTATGTATTAGAGAATTAACTTAAACTTAAAACCATATGTCTTTCAAAAAATACATTTTCAAAAAACACCATATGGTTTTAAGTAAGTTGAAAGAAAGGAGTCTTAGTTGAAGTAAATTTTTGCAGCTCCTACTTTTAATGATTTAGTAGTAGTCAACGATTTTGATGATAAATCGTAAATAAGGAGGTCGCCAGTACCTGCTGTGAAATCTGTTTTTGTACCGTATAACATATTATCATTAACGGCCAATCCATAAAACGAATCGTTAATAATACTTTCCGTAGGCAAACTTGTTGCAGCATCATTTATAGTATATATTTTACTGCCTGCTTGATAATATAATTTTCCATCGGCATAAGCCATCAAACTCGGGTATATACCATTATTGAAAATTAAAGTTGAAACAATGGAGTTATTAGCCACATTAATTCTAACAAGACTTCCATCGGTATGTCCGGTAGGGTTCCAATTGGCATCATACTGAGTAGCACCCTCACATAAAACCACCAATTCGCCTGCTTGATTAAAAACCATTTCATCTGGAACATCATTAACTGTTATGGTTTGAACAGTTTTGGTTGCTGCATCAATTACCGAAACAATATTATTTGTAGACCATCCGCCTTTATGCGAAACGTACAACTTACCATTTTTAGCTAAAATTTGCTCTGGTCCTTCTCCAACCGAAATGGAGCTTTCTACAGTATTTGTAGCTAAATCGATAACGGCAACAACATCATCTAAAGCACTACCGCCATCACCCCAATCGGTTACATACCCTTTGCCATTAGCAAACGCCATGTATCTTGGGTTTGTTAAACCTGCATCAATAGTAGCAATAGATGTAAATGAATAACGATCTACCACTTCAATTTTTTGAGATACGTTTACAACTATATAAGCCAATTCATCAGTAAAAGCAATACTCTGAGCTGTATCTCCTAATAATCTTGAATTTACATTGTTAAAAATATTATTCTCTACAACAGAATAATCGTTAGACACATAAGATACCGAAGCATTTCCTTGAAAGAAGTTGCCCTCATTTACAATTAACATCCCATTGTCATAAACACCTTTTATTTCATCTACAGGATCATCGTCATTAGTACACGATGTAAAAATAAGACCTATGGCTAAGGCAAGTAAAGTAAATTTGTTCATTTTCATAATTTAAAATTTTATAATTGTTTGTATTTGATAATTTCTATTTGGCATGGGTCGTAATGCCACGTTTTCGTAATAAGTATTGTATAGATTGTTTATTTTAAAATTAATTTCATAATTAATATGGCCGTTTTCATTTAAGCTGTAACCCAAGCCCATATTACCAACATTATAACCTGTAAGTGTACTACCTATAATAGATACTTCACCATTATACATATGCTGATAATACATGTTGAATTTTTTATGACCATATGAAAAAGATGTATTTGCCTTATGAAACGGCACATAAATAAGTTGCTTTTTGGTTTCCATATTTTCTGAAACCGTGTATGAATAATGCGCATTAAATTTAAACTGGTGTGCCTTTACCCTGTAATATGATTCCATTTCTAATTCGGCACCATAACTTTGAGACTCTGTTACATTTTTAGGGCTCCAAACACCACTATTATTAGGTGTCCATTGAATTAAATCTTCGGTATGTATATAATAACCGTTTAGTTTAAAATTGAAATATTCAAAATGAAGTTGCTGACCAAAATCTAATTGATACGACGACTCTGGAACCAAATCTAAATTCCCACCTGGATTCCAATACAAATCGTTAAAGGTTGGTACACGATAATTTTTTGAACCGTTCATTAGAATTTTATATGTATCCGTAACTTGATATGCTGCATCTAAAGAATACACAAACGGACTTTCGAACCCTGAAGTAAAGTCTTTTCTCAGGTTTAAACCATAACTCAACTTTTCTGTTACCTTGTGGTTTAATAAAATTGTTGTTGAAAAAGCGTCTCGTTTGGGGTTGCCAAAACTGCTTCCTGCTCCTTCATAACTGTTATAATCTAAAATGGTTTTAAATTGTAGTTTTTCTGATAAGCGTACATTCAAACTATGGTTTATGAAATACGTATTCACTTTTCCGAAGGTATAGTTATCGGTGTTTTTATTTTCAAAATATTTAAATACCTCCTGAAGATGCCCTGCTTTTAAGCTTGAATTGAACATTCCTGAAATACGAACCCATTCTAGCATATTTCGGTAATTTTCATCTTCATACTTACTTCTTGCGGGAGCCACCAAGGTTCCAGAAAATTCTCTTTCACCTATATAACTCTGACTA
Source organism: Mariniflexile gromovii (assembly GCF_017814435.1). Classification (GTDB taxonomy): domain Bacteria; phylum Bacteroidota; class Bacteroidia; order Flavobacteriales; family Flavobacteriaceae; genus Mariniflexile; species Mariniflexile gromovii. The sequence goes on from NZ_JAGJCB010000004.1 coordinate 30,896, forward strand.
TATAATTTCAAAACATCATTCTTTGAAATAAAATATCCAAGGTTCACATTCAAATTTAAGTTTTCGAACGCCCCATTTTCATTCACTTTATTAGTTCCTAAAAACTTATAATCATTATCAGAATCTACGTAAAACAATCCGAAATTAACAGAAAACAAATTGGTTCCGAAAGATGACTTAAAGCCAGTTTGCTTGGTATTAAAACTTCCATAAGATGCCTCAACAGTATTTTCAAAATGCGTATTAAAAGCCAATTTGTTATTTAAATGAATACTTCCTCCAATGGCGCCACTACCATATTGCACACTCCCACCACCACTTCTAATGGAAATAGAATTGAAATTACTGGAGCTTAACGTATTGAAATCTGCTTGACCATTAAGTTGCGAATTGATATTAATACCATTCCAAATAACAGCAGTTTGTGAAGCATTGGTGCCTCGAAACGATGGTGAAGACACCATACCATAACCGTTTTCCTTAAAATACAAATTACTATTAAAAGCCAACAAACTGGTTAATGACCTTGAATTGTTCTTTAAAATTGAATCATTTAAAACAGACTGATTAACTCCTGAAGCATAATGAATTAGCTTACTGTCACTTAAAACAATTTCATCCAAAACCTGAATGGAATCTGTGATAGATTGCGCCCTGCCATGTAAACAAGTACTTGCAAAAAAGAAAATAAGTATTATTTTTTTCATAATCTTGAAGACTCTTTTCCCGAAAGCCGTATTAGATGATGAAAAATGGCAGGTCTCCTGACTTATTTAATGTTATGCTACCTTCCCAGTATTAACCAGTGGTTTTGAAGTAATAACATCCTTTTTATAGGTACTGAAACAAGTTCAGTATAAACTTACAGTTGCGGGAACAGTTCTGGAATTAATGAATTACGATTTAAGAATTACGAATTTTATAAACACAAAAAACATAAATCTAAAATCTGCAATCGTAAATCATTGCACCAGATTCCCTTTTAATCGACTCAAATCCCTAAACTTTTTAGAAGGTTGATTGTCGAACCAAATTTCTCTGCAAAAGTAAACATTTTGTTTAAAGATTTATCCAAAAGATTAAATAATCTTACTTTTGAAAAAACAAATAACAATCATTGAAAAAAGCAGTTTTATTATTCGTGTTTCTATGCTTCCTAGCATGTAAAAACAATCAGAAAAAACCTCTTGAAACGGTACAAGACCTTACTAAGTCTGAATATCAATATGCTAAAGGGTTTTCAGTTACTTATACTGAAAATTTTAAAATCCTAACCATTTCCAATCCTTGGCCCAAAGCTGAAAAGGTTTACAAATATGCTTTGGTTCAAAAAAACATGCTTTCAAAAATAACTTTAAACAAAGATGAATTTGATGGCATTATCACCGTTCCTATTGAAAAAATTGTGGTTACTTCAACCACGCACATTCCTGCTTTAGAATTGTTGAACGTAGAACAAACACTGGTTGGGTTTCCTGGGTCGGATTATATTTCTTCTGAAAAAACAAGACACAGAATTGATAGCGGATTGATACGAGAATTAGGCAAAAACGAAGGCATCAACACCGAAGTTTTGTTGGAATTGAAACCCGATGTGGTGATAGGTTTTGGCATTGATGGTAACAACCGAACCTTCGAAACCATAAAGAAATCTGGGATTCCTGTTATTTTTAATGGCGATTGGGTTGAAGCATCACCTCTGGCAAAAGCAGAATGGATTAAGTTTTTCGGTGTGTTGTTCAATAAAGAAAAAGAAGCCGATTCTATATTCAACACTATTGAAAAAGATTATCTGGAAGCCAAAATATTAGCCAAAAACGCTAAAACAAAACCGAGCATATTAAGCGGCGCCATGCATAACGATGTTTGGTTTTTACCAAACGGCAACAGTACGGAAGCACAACTTTTAAAAGATGCCAACACCAATTATTTGTGGAGCGACTCCGAAGGCACTGGTAGTTTATCCCTTAATTTTGAAACTGTTTTTTCAAAAGCCAAAGACGCCGATATTTGGTTGAGCCCTTCAAACTACATCCATAGGGAAGCGCTTAAAAACGCCAATTCACATCATGCCATGTTTAAAGCGTTTCAAAATAAAAACATATATTCCACTATAAATACCAAAGGGAAATCTGGCGGTATTCTGTATTTTGAATTGGGCACTACCCGACCCGATTTGGTTTTAAAAGACTTAATTAAAATTTGCCATCCAGAACTCTTAAAAAATCATGACCTTTACTTTTTTAAACCTTTAGATTAGAATCTGAAAATTCAAAAGAAAAAAATCTAAATTCCAAAATATTATTAATTGCTGAATTCAAAAACATATAGCTTTTCATTTTTAGTATTACTCCTAATACTACTTATCTGTTTTTTTACAAACATCAGCTTGGGTTCTGTTTATATTCCGTTTAAAGATGTATTTAACAGCCTTATTGGAAGCTCCACCGAGCAAGAAACTTGGCTACAAATCATCCAAAATTACCGGTTACCAAAAGCATTAACAGCAATTTTAGTAGGTTCCGGCTTGGGTATTTCAGGGTTGTTGATGCAAACATTGTTTCGTAACCCATTGGCTGGACCTTTTGTGTTGGGCATTAGTTCGGGCGCTAGTTTGGGTGTTGCTTTGGTTATTCTTGGTTCGTCGGTTTTTGGCGGGGTATTTATGGCTTTTTTAATTTCAAAATGGAGCATTGTAATTGCTGCTAGTTTGGGTAGTTTTTTAGTACTATTAGCGGTTTTAATGGTTTCAATAAAAGTACGCGACACCATGGCCATACTTATTATTGGACTCATGTTTGCCAGTATAACAGCGGCTATTGTAAGTGTACTTTCTTATTTTGGATCGGCACAACAACTGCAGCAATATATTTTTTGGGGCTTTGGAAGTTTAGGAAACCTTTCGTGGGACGAGTTATTCGTATTTTTTATTATTTATTGCCTTGGAATCACAATTAGTTTAGCCTCAGTTAAATCGTTAAACACCTTACTTTTAGGTGAAAATTATGCCAAAAGTTTGGGATTGAATATTAAAAGAAGCCGATTGGCCATCATTCTTTCAACCAGTTTATTAGCAGGAACCATTACCGCTTTTACAGGCCCTATTGCATTTATAGGCTTAGCCATTCCGCATTTAACACGTCAAATTTTCAATACATCAAATCATAAAATTTTATTACCAGCCGTTTTTTTATTGGGCGCCATCGTCATGCTTATTTGCGATAGCATTGCACAAGTTCCCAATAGCGACTATACATTGCCTATAAACGCCATAACATCGTTAGTGGGTGCTCCAGTGGTTATCTGGCTATTGGTTAGAAAACGGAAAATGGTTTTTTAGATTGGTAGGCAAGTTAGATTATTAGATTGTTTGACTGTTAGACGAATTAGACCCTATGAAACTTTGAAACCCTGAAACTCTGAAACTTTGAAACTTTGAAACTTTGAAACTTTGAAACTTAATCAATGACAAACAAAAACCAACATATCATTTTAAAAACCGAAGATTTATCCATTGGATATCAATCAAAAAAGGTACGAACTCTTGTGGCTTCAAATATCAATATTGAGTTACATAAAGGTGAATTGGTTGGTTTGGTTGGAGGAAATGGTATTGGAAAATCGACACTTTTACGAACCATTACGAATGTACAGGATGCTTTAAGTGGAGCCATTTTTATAAACGGAAAACCCATAAAAAAATATCCCGCTCTTGATTTAGCCAAAGTATTAAGCTTGGTTTTAACCGAACAAATGATGTCTAAAAATTTATCGGTTTTCGAATTGGTGGCTTTGGGCAGGCAACCTTACACCAATTGGGTTGGGAATTTATCTGAAAATGACATGGCTATCATCAACAATGCCTTATCCCAAACCAATATTGTAGATTTAAAACAGAAACGGTGTTTTGAATTAAGCGATGGTCAATTACAAAAAGTAATGATTGCTCGGGCGTTGGCACAAGACACCGACTTAATCATCCTAGATGAACCCACAACCCATCTGGACATGTACCACAAGGCCTATATTCTGAAACTGCTTCAAAAATTAACTAAAGAAACGGGAAAAACCATTCTGTTTTCCTCACACGAAATAGATTTAGCCATTCAACTTTGCGATAAACTAATTGTAATGTCTTCTAACCAAGTGGTATCCGACACACCTTGCCATTTAATTTCAAAAGGTGTTTTTGAAACTTTATTTCCTAAAGATTTAATCGCTTTTGATGAAAAAACAGGAAGTTTTAGGGTTAAGAAGTAATATTATTTTCTTCGTCCCTTAAAATTCACTATATTTATAAACAGCTCTCTTCCCTAAGAACCAAGCTAGTAGCGTGATTTCTACACCCACTTATTACAATTGGTTGCGATTAAAGATATTGCTTCTTTACTAATATTATTTTATTTCAGAAATTATGAAAACTAAATTAATCCTTTTGTTTACCTCTATGATTCTGGCTTCTGCCTTTTTGTATAAAACAAGAAGCAATGAAGATTCTTTTGATTATTCTAAAAAAATAGGGGTTAACGCCATGAGTTGCACAACAGCCAAATTTTTGCTTAAAAATGTTGACACTACAAAGCAAATTGCACCTCTATTTGAAAACTTAGGAAACCACACATACGTTGTAAGTACTAAAAACAAATTAGCACAACAATTTTTCAACCAAGGTTTAAGGCTAACTTATGCTTTCAATCATGCCGAAGCGCACCGATCGTTTATGGAAGCATCCCGATTAGACCTTAAATGCGCCATGGCTTATTGGGGGCAAGCTTATGTTTTAGGACCAAACATTAATGACCCTTTACCCGATGATGAGCGCAAAAACAAATACAATGAGGCTATTGATAAAGCCATGAAACTCATGAATAATGCAAACCCAAAAGAGCAAGCGCTCATTGAGGCGTTAACCCATAGATATTCCAAAGATTTAACCAAAGATGTTTCAATTTTGAATAAAGCTTATATGGAAGCTATGGCAAAAGTAGCAACTAAATACCACAACGATTCGGATATTCAAACATTGTACGCTGCATCGGTTATGAACACGGTACCTTGGAATTATTGGGATAAAGAAGGGAATCCATCACCAAATATCAGAGAAGCAAAAGCAGCACTTGAAAAAGCCATGCAACTAAACCCCAATAACCCTGGCGCAAACCATTATTACATCCATATGGTTGAGCTTCCTTATCCAGATTTAGGAGTGCCTAGTGCCGAAAAATTGGGTAGTTTAATGCCTGCTGCTGGTCACATCGTTCATATGCCCTCCCATATTTACATTAGAGTTGGCAGATATAAAGATGCCGTAAAAGCAAACCAAGAAGCTATTTTAGCTGATGAAGATTATATTTCACAATGCTTTTCCCAAGGCATGTACCCACTAGGTTACTACCCCCATAACATACATTTTCTTTGGTCGGCATCAAGCCTTTTAGGCAACAGTAAACTAGCTATTGATGCAGCAAAAAAAACAGCAGAAAAAGTTCCGGTAGGTGAAATGAAAGACCTTCATTTTTTACAAAATTTTGCCTCTACACCACTTCTGGCTTACACTCGATTTGGAAAATGGAACGATATACTCACCTACCCTAAACCAAATGACAACATCAAACATTTAAAACTTATTTGGCATTATACAAGAGGCATCGCATTCATCAGAAAAAACAATATCAAGGAAGCCAAAGAAGAATTAGAAGCTATTAATGAGATGATTAAAGATCCTGAAATGGAAACCATCATAGCCACAGGATTTGATTCTGGAACTACCATTGCAAAATTAGCCTTTGAAGTTGTTTCGGGCGAATTAGCTGGATTAGAAGGAAATTATAATTTGGCAATTGAACATTTACAAAAGGCAGTTGTTTTAGAAGATGGTCTAATTTATAACGAACCTGCTGCATGGCACATCCCAACCAGACAAAACTTGGGAGCAATACTTATGAAAGCTAAAAAATATGAAGAAGCTGAAAAAACATATAATGAAGATTTACGTGTGCTTAGACAAAATGGTTGGTCTTTAACAGGTTTATACCAAAGTTTGAAAGCGCAAGGCAAAATGGAAGAAGCTGAAAAAATAAAACAAGAATTTGACCTAGCCTGGAACGATGCCGACATTAAAATTGATGCATCCATATTATAAAAATAATTACAAAAAGCCGTATTTCTGTCAATAGCAAACTTCGTTCTTCCGACTAAAAAAATTATCTTTGGTCAAACATATTTTTTCAATGAACGATAACCTTATCCTTATTCTTGCTATTCTAATTTCTGGAGGTATTGGTGCTTATATTGGTATGATCATTACCAAACTAAAAAGCAAAAGTGAACAAAGCACTTTAGAAGAACGCCAAAACCAACTTAATATCACTATTAATGAGCTGAAACAAACTGTTGATAAAATTGAAGGCGAACGTGAAGATATTCGTCGTGAAAAAGAGTTTTTAAATGCTGAATTAACAAGAAAACAGGCCGATTTTGAGAACCTAAAACTTAAAAACGAAGAACAAAGAGCAGAAGTACAGCAACTACAAGAAAAATTCACCAAAGAATTTGAAAACCTTGCCAATAAAATTCTAGAAGAAAACTCAAAAAAGTTTACTGTACAGAATAAAGATAATATTGATGCCATTTTAAAACCCTTACAAGATAAAATTCAGAATTTCGAAAAACGGGTTGAGGAAACCAATAAAGAAGACATTAACAGAACAGCCGATTTGAGAAGGCAAATTATTGGTCTAAAAGAACTTAACGAACAAATGACCAAAGAAACCACCAATTTAACCAAAGCATTAAAAGGTGACACGAAAATGCAAGGGAATTGGGGCGAGTTGGTATTGGAACGCGTGTTGGAACGCAGTGGTTTACGTAAAGATTTTGAATATTTTGTACAACAAAGTTTTACGAATGATGATGGCAGAAGGGTTATGCCAGACGTCATTGTACATTTACCAGGCAGCAAAAAACTTGTTATAGACTCTAAAGTTTCATTAGTTGCTTATGAACGCCACATTAATGAAATAGACGAAACCCAACGATTAACCCACCTAAAAAACCATGTTTTATCTGTGAAAAAACGGGTTAGCGAACTTGGAGAAAAAAATTACCATCAACTCTACCAGATGGAAAGTCCAGATTTTGTGCTCTTGTTTATACCTATAGAATCGGCTTTCGCCATAGCTTCCATGGAGCACCCTAGTTTATATTCAGATGCTTTTGAAAGAAATATCATTATTGTAACACCCACCACCTTATTAGCTGTTTTAAAAACAATTGATACCATGTGGCAAAATGAAAAGCAAAAAGCAAATGCCATTGAAATAGCTACCCAAGCTGGTAAACTTTACGATTCTTTTGTTAATCTTACAGACGAGCTTATAAAAGTAGGAAACCAAATTGGTACCGTTCAAAAATCCTATGAAAGCGCCATGGTTAAATTAACTGGTAAAGGAAATTTAATTAAACGGGTTGAAAATTTAAAAACTCTTGGAGCCAAAGCGAGTAAAGAACAAAACCAAAAACTTCTAAAACGTGCTGAAGACGATTTAGACTAATAGCATTAAGTTATGAAAATTCTAATAAAAATAGGTATTGGTCTCGTTTTAGCAATTATTGCATATTTCTGCTTTCTCTACTTTGTTAGCTATAGCAATGGGGTTAGAGCTGGAGAATTGATAAAATTCAGTCATAAAGGCGTGATGTTTAAAACTTGGGAAGGTGAAATAAGTCAGGGTGTTTCTGAATCGCAATCGTTTATTTTTTCGGTTGAAGATAAAGAAAAACAAGTTATTGAAGACTTAAATAATTTTCAGGGTAAAATGGTAAAGTTGTATTATTTTGAACGCTACAAAACTTTATTTTGGTTAGGGGACACTAAATACTTCATCACTAAAGTTGAAGTACAGCAATAATAAAATGACGCTATTTTATCATCTAAAAACGTGATATATTTGTTTATCACCTAAAAACGTGATATATTTAAATATTCCACAAAAAGAGCATATATTTAAATATTCCTTAAAAAAGGCATATTTTTGAATATTCCCTAAAAATGGAATATAAAATTTGAATATGGTAAGTATAATAACAGGCGACATCGTTAGGTCCAAAAAATTTAAAAACCCAGAAATATGGTTAACGCCCTTAAAAGACGCATTAACAAAAACGGGAATTGATAAAAAATATTGGGAAGTTTTCCGTGGTGATAGTTTTCAAATTGAAATTGAGGACAATCAAAGGGCATTCCATATTGCAACATATATTAAAGCGTGTGTAAAAACCGTAAAAGGGTTGGATGTAAGAATGGCAATTGGCGTGGGCAATAAAGCCTTTGAAGGCAAAATAATTACAGAATCTAACGGTGAAGCGTTTCAATTTTCTGGAGACACCTTAGAGGAACTTAAAAAAGAGAAAACAAACTTAAAAATAAAGTCCCGATATTTATTTTTAAACGAAGAATTAAACCTGTATTTTAAACTTGCCTTAATAACGATGGATAATTGGTCTGTCAATTCCGCAGAAACAGTTAAAATAGCTCTTGAAAACCATAGTGTTTTACAAACAGAAATGGCACAAGTTTTAGGTGTAAGTCAAGATGCGGTGAGCAAACGTTTAAAACGCGCCCATTTTAGTGAAATCATGGAGTTGGACGGCATGTTTCGAAAAAAAATAAATCTGTTAGAAGAAAAACAATTGGAAGAGAAATGATGGTACTGATAAAACTTTTACTGGCTCATATTATTGGCGATTTTTTTCTTCAACCTGAAAAATGGGTGAAAGAAAAAGAAAAGAAAAAGCTAAAATCCAACAAGCTCTATTTTCATGTTTTAATCCACATCATCTTAACTAGCGTCTTTCTTTGGGATGCTTCCTTATGGCCCATCATTTTAACCATCGGCATAACGCATTTCATTATTGATGCTACAAAACTTTCAATTCAAAAGAAAAAAACAAGGCGTCTTTTATTTTTTATAGACCAAATACTGCATATTGCTGTTATTTTTTGCTGCTATTATATTTTTATCGAGAACACATTCAGCTTGAACAATATTGTAACAGAATTCAATCTTTTGCTATTAGCTTGTTTGCTATTTTTAACAATACCTACTTCAATAATTATGAAAACCATTTTTTTAAAGTGGAATATTTCAGAACTCACTAAAAATAACGAGTCACTTGAGGATGCAGGGAAATATATTGGTATTTTAGAGCGTGTTTTAGTGTTTATTTTTATAATAGTAGGACACTGGGAAGCTGTTGGATTTTTAATTACGGCTAAATCGGTTTTTAGATTTGGCGATTTAAAAGAATCTAAGCACCGCCAACTTACAGAATACATTTTAATAGGAACTTTAATAAGTTTTGGTATCGCTATTTTTACCGGACTTATTTTCAATTCGCTAATTTAATATTTATGTTTAGAACAACTGAAGAATCGCAAATAACCATTACACAATTAATGCTGCCATCGCATTCCAATTTTAGTGGCAAAATACATGGTGGCTACATTTTAGGGCTTATGGACCAAATAGCATTTGCTTGCGCCTCCAAACACTCTAGAAACTATTGCGTAACCGCATCGGTAAACAAAGTAGATTTTTTAAATCCTATTGAAGTAGGTGAATTGGTTACCCTTAAAGCATCAGTAAATTATACCGGTAGAACATCCATGGTTATAGGCGTAAGAATTGAATCTGAAAACATTCAAACAGGTGAAAAAAAACATTGTAACTCCTCATATTTCACCATGGTAGCTAAAGATGAAAACGGGAAAAATGTTCCAGTTCCCGGTATTATTTTAGATTCAAAAGATAAAGTAAGGCGCTATGCCAGAAGTATTGCTAGACAGGAACAAGCAAAAAATAGAACGACTGCTTTTAGAACTTCGGAGTTTAAAATGGAATTGTATCTAGATTCTTTAAAAGATCAAAATGCTAAAATTGAAGTGACAGAGAGTTAATTTTATTAAAAACAAGACATAAAAAAGCCGCTTAAAGCGGCTTTTCTATTTTTATTTATTAAGATACATTTTTCGTCTTGAGTATAGTTCGTAAAACTCATCGTCTTTTAAACTATCTATAAACAAAATGCTTTCTCCTGTACTTTTCATTTCAGGTCCTAATTTCTTATTCACATTATGGAATTTGTTGAAAGAGAACACCGGTTGCTTAATAGCAAATCCTTTTAATTGCGGATTAAAGTTGAAATCTTTAACCTTCTTCTCTCCTAGCATTACCTTAGTAGCGTAGTTTACATAAGGCTCACCATATGCTTTTGCTATAAACGGAACCGTTCTGGATGCTCTTGGGTTTGCTTCAATAATGTAAACAATATCATCTTTTATAGCGAACTGAATGTTTATTAAACCAACCGTATTAAGCGCCAAGGCTATTTTTTTAGTATGGTCTTTAATTTGTTGCATCACAAACTCACCTAGGTTAAATGGAGGTAACATGGAGTTACTGTCCCCTGAGTGGATTCCACATGGCTCGATATGTTCCATGATACCAATGATGTACACATCTTCTCCATCGCAAATGGCATCAGCTTCAGCTTCAATAGCCCCTTCCAGATAGTGGTCCAAAAGCAGTTGATTCCCTGGCATTTGGCTCAATAAGTCTACAACATGTTTTTCAAGCTCTTCTTTATTGATAACAATCTTCATCCCTTGTCCCCCAAGTACGTAAGAAGGCCTTACCAATATTGGGAAATCCAACACATCTGCAATGGCAGCAGCTTCATCCGCTGTGGTTGCAATATCAAACTGTGGATAAGGAATGTTGTTTTCTTTTAAAAGGTTTGAAAAATGCCCTCTATCCTCAGCTAAATCTAAAGACTCAAAACTTGTTCCTATTATTTTAATACCGTATTTGGTTAATTTTTCAGCAAGTTTTAAAGCTGTTTGTCCACCTAATTGTACAATAACACCTTCTGGTTTTTCATGCTTGATGATATCGTAAATATGCTCCCAAAAAACTGGCTCGAAGTATAATTTATGTGCGGTATCGAAATCGGTTGAAACCGTTTCAGGATTACAGTTAATCATGATGGTTTCATAACCACATTCAGCAGCTGCCAAAACACCATGCACACAACAGTAATCGAACTCAATACCTTGCCCAATTCGGTTTGGCCCAGAACCTAAAACAATAACCTTCTTTTTATCCGTTACAATACTTTCGTTATCTGCATAACGGTTTCCGTCTGCAGTTTCCATATCACTTTCAAATGTTGAATAGTAATAAGGTGTTTTTGCTTTAAACTCAGCAGCACAAGTATCTACCAGCTTGTAAACACGGTTTACCCCGAATTCTTCACGCTTATTGTAAACCTGACTTTCTAAACACCCTAGCATGTGCGCTATTTGTCTATCTCCATAACCTTTTTGCTTCGCTTCAAGCAATAAGTCTTTTTGGATGGTATCAATAGTAAAAGTAGAAATTTCCTTTTGAAGCAAGAACAACTCTTCGTATTGTCTCAAGAACCACATGTCTATTTTTGTGATTTCGTGAATTCTGCTTAAAGGAATTCCCATTGCAATGGCATCGTAAATAATAAATACACGATCCCAAGAAGCATGGGTAAGTTTTTCTATAATTTGATCGTAGTTCTTGTTTTCTTTTCCGTCGGCGCCTAAACCATTACGCTTAATTTCAAGCGATTGTGTAGCTTTATGAAGCGCTTCTTGGAAGGAACGCCCAATACCCATCACTTCTCCTACCGATTTCATTTGAAGTCCTAACGTTCTATCAGACCCTTCAAACTTATCAAAGTTCCAACGTGGTATTTTCACGATTACGTAATCTAAAGTCGGTTCAAATAAAGCTGAAGTAGATTTCGTAATTTGATTTTGTAATTCATCTAAATGATAACCCAAAGCTAGTTTAGCAGCAATTTTCGCAATAGGATAACCCGTTGCTTTACTTGCTAATGCCGATGAACGCGATACACGCGGGTTGATTTCAATGGCAATAATATCTTCATTTTCATCTGGTGAAACCGCAAACTGCACGTTACAACCTCCAGCAAAATCCCCAATACTACGCATCATATGAATGGCCATATCACGCATTTTTTGGTAGGTTTTATCACTTAATGTCATGGCAGGTGCCACGGTTATAGAATCACCTGTATGAATCCCAATCGGATCCATATTTTCAATAGAACAGATGATTACTACATTATCATTGGAGTCTCGAAGCAACTCTAACTCATATTCTTTCCAACCTATTAACGCCTTATCAATCATCACTTCGTGAATTGGAGACACCTCTAATCCACGTGTTAATAACGCATCATAATCTTCTTCTTTATAAACAAATGAAGCACCTTCACCACCTAAAGTAAACGATGCTCTAATAATTAAAGGAAAGCCAAACTCTTGCGCTATTTCCTTACCTTTTAAATAGGATGTTGCAGTTGCTTGAGGTGCCATAGGAATACCTATTTCAAGCATTAACTTTCTAAACTTCTCTCTATCTTCGGTTATGTTTATGGCATCGATATCAACACCAATAATTTCAACATTAAAATCTTTCCAAATACCTTTTTCATCGGCTTCAATACATAAATTTAATGCAGTTTGACCACCCATTGTTGGTAAAACGGCATCAATTTGTGGATGTTCTTTTAAAATTTTAATTATCGATTTGGTTGTAAGCGGCAACAAGTACACATGATCGGCCATGGATGGATCGGTCATGATGGTTGCAGGATTCGAATTAATTAAAATGGTTTCAATTCCATCCTCTCTTAAAGAGCGTAAAGCTTGTGTTCCTGAATAATCAAACTCGCATGCTTGCCCTATAACAATAGGACCAGATCCAATAATTAGAATAGATTTAAGTTTTGAATTTTTTGGCATTTTTACTGTTTAATAATTGTTTTATAATAAGTTACAAAAATACGGATTAACAGATATAAAAAAAGGCATTACACTTAAGTAATACCTTTTTAATATCAACAATTGTTAATCATTATTTTTTATGTCTCGATTCAGATGATACAGACAATTTCTTTCTACCCTTAGCTCTTCTACGAGCAAGTACTTTTCTTCCATTAGCAGAAGCCATTCTTTCTCTAAAACCGTGTTTGTTTCTTCTTTTTCTTTTCGATGGCTGAAATGTTCTTTTGCTCATTACTTTATATCTTTAAAATCTGAATTGTACTTTTTATTTATTATTTTAGGTTCCTTTAAAACCGAGGGCAAATATACAAAGAGTTTTTACTTTGACAAATGTTATTTTAAAAATATTTCGAATTTATTTTTAAGACACGAATTAACCACGAATTCCTTTATTTATTTGGGCTCAACAACTCCCTTTTGTTAAATATCTATGGATTGATTTTGATAAAAATTTAGTTTCTTTGCATTCAAAATTAAACTTAGATGCGAAAAAACATCTAAAAACAATAATTCAAACTATAAAAAATGTACAATAAAATAATAAAATTAGTTACAGCTGCTGGAATAATTGCTTTTGCAGTCTATCAATTTATCGAAGGAAACATTGGTAATGGCATCATGTTTATATTACTTTCATTAATATTTGTGTTTCTTTATTTTAAGAATGAATTTATATTATTGGCATTTTTAAGATTACGTAAGCAAGATTTTGAAGGTGCTAAAAAATGGTTGGATAAAATTAAAAATCCTGAAGCTGCCTTGGTAACAAAACAACAAGGTTATTATAACTACTTACATGGTTTAATGGTTTCTCAAACAAACATTAATGAAGCAGAAAAATATTTTAAGAAAGCCGTTTCATTGGGTTTATCTATGGACCATGATATGGCCATGGCAAAATTGAATTTATCAGGCATTGCTTTTTCTAAACGCAGAAAAATTGAAGCTGAAAAACTACTTGCTGAAGCTCAAAAATTAGACAAACAAGGCATGCTTACTGATCAAATTAAAATGATGAAGGAAAACATGAAACGTGCTGTGGGCCCAAACCAACATTTTGGGGCTGGTGGTTCTATAAGAGCTCAAAAAAGAAGAGGCTAATTCTAACAACTCCCAAAAAGAAAAGACCAACTATAATATGATTTAGTTGGTCTTTTTTTTATTTACTATTGTACATTGTAATATCCCTTTTCCGGAATTTCTATAACATAGCTTTTCCCCGATTTATTATTAAGTTTCGGTTCTCTTAACCAAGGATTATGGATTTTGAGTATTTTATAGTTAATGCCATTTGCTTCAGCAAATTTTGTAAAATCTGTTACTTCAGTATTAACAGTTACTTTTCGGGTAGGCACATTATTGTATAAATCCTTCTCTCTAAAATTAAAACCATATTTAGCTGGATTGGATAAAATTTCCTTAAGGGCAACGATTCTAAAAATATAACGCCCCGTTTCTTCACCCAACAACAAATCGTAATAATTCTTAACGTTTTGTTCTCTTAAATATCTAGAAATTCCAGCATTACCAGCATTGTAAGCAGCGGCTGCAAGCGTCCATGAACCTAAATCTTCTTTAGATTTTAATAAATACTTACAGGCTACTTCGGTTGATTTTTCTAAATGGTAGCGCTCATCAATATTTTCATTTACCTCTAATCCATTCTCTTTCGCCGTAGCAGGCATAATTTGCCATACACCACGAGCTCCTGCTGGAGAAACAGCATTGGTTAAACCACTTTCTATAACCGCTAAATATTTAAAATCGTCTGGAATACCATTTTTGGCTAAAATGGGCTCTATAATCGGGAAATACTTATTAGCCCGTTTAAACATTAACAATCCGTTGGATTGCCAATAGGTGTTAACCAACAACTCTTTATCCATACGCTCAAAAATATCCGGATCTTTAAGTGGCATGGGCTCACCTGCAAAATTCAAATTGCTAGGTACTTGAAGCGCATAAACATTATAATCGTTTATCAGCTTTTTTTCAAAGTTTTCATCGGTTGGCGCTTCTTGGATGGCATAAACAAATAACGCACACAAACTTAATAATCCCACAAACGCCAATAATTTCTGTATAGTCTTCATTTTTAAAAAGTTTTATTTAAAGGTAAATATTTTGCTTAGTTTTCTAAAATTATATTAGGTAAATTTTCGTTAAACCACTTGTATTTATTGATAATCATAATATGGGTACCTCCTTTTATTGTAATACAATTTGAAATGTTTTTTATGGGAAATACTGCATCATTTTCACCATGAATATGAACAATGTTAGGCAAACAATTTGACTGGTTCCAACAAACCATTTCTTTAATTGCCCAATTTAAATAGCTGCTATCATTAACAGATAAATATTTTTTATACAACTCCAAACGCTTTGTTATATTACTTCCAAAAGCATATTTAGCAAGAAGTTCTACATTACTAACCAACTGTGTTGGCAGCAACTTATATGCCATGGTTGTTTTGGCCAGCAACATTTTTCTAGGTAATTCGTGTGTTGCTTTTACGCTGGACACAATAATAAGCTTCTTTACCGCAATATGCTTACTCATTTCTTGCACTAAAACACCTCCAAAAGACACACCCAACAATACTATATTTTCATGCAATATATGCTTTGTCATTCTTAAGGCATAATCGCTAAGAGTTTCATTTTTAATTGGTAAAACCCATTCTAAGTAATGAATCTTAAATTGGTTTTCGGGCAATTTGATATACTCAAAAATTTTAGGACTTGCCGCCATTCCTGGCATTAAATAAACGTGTATAATTTCTTCACTCATACGTTTCAATCTAAAAAACACAAAACAACCATTAAACTGTAATAGTTTATTTTATAAGGCATTAACCTATTTTTTACTTTTTACTAACGATTATTTTTCGTATTTTTGCTAAACAAAGTTATACAATAGTACTCAGCTATTTTAAGTTTCCTGAAAAATTAAAAAATACTCACCATGATTGATGTTGCAGATTTAGTAGATAATGATTTTTTACGCCAGTTTGAACTAAAAATCGATAACCATTTAGCTAAAATAGAATACTCATTGCAAGAACGAAAGATTTTTTTAACTAAACTTGTTATTCCTGAAGAAATTAATGATGAGAATTTTAGTAAAGATTTTTTAGCCGCTGTTTTTGAACAAATTGAAGAACGTAACTTAAGCGTGGTACCAACAAGTCCTGAAATTGCTAAGTTTGTTAGAAGTAACCGCAAGTACAAGCGTATGCTTCCAGTAGGTGTTAGGATTTAGATTTTAGATTTTAGATTTTAGATTTTAGATTTTAGATAAAATTAAAAAAGTCCGAAGTTTTTAAGCTTCGGACTTTTTTTTGTTTAAAACTGAAAAAATTATTGCTTCGTATAAACTAAAGTTACTTTTTTAGTTGCTATAACATTAATAAAATCTTCACTGTATATATTGATGGCGTTTTCAAAAACACGCGTTAATTGATTGCCATTTAAAATCGCCTCACTTTCATTAATAATAATTAGATTGTTATTTTGCGTATAGTTTACTGCAAAATTTATAGTACCTTCAACATCACATTCAACATCAAAAACATACGCATCGGTAGTTCCTTCTAGTAAAGCAATTTTAATATCGGGGTTAAATGTTTTGTTGGAAGTAACAACTCCTTTAGACTCAAAAACCAAAGTCTCGTTGTTTACACAATCTATTTCATTTAATAAATTAACATTAGCAACACCATCTTCATTTATATCAAAACCATCTTCAACATTCATTGCCGTTAATCTCCAAACACCTTCAATAGTTAAATTATCATCAGCATCATTAAAACAACTAGTTAATAATAATGATGATGTGAAACATAAAACAAACCATGTGTTCTTCATATTTTCGAGCGAAATTTATTCATGGGTAAAAGTATGATGTAAATCCCTATTTATAAAACAAATAAGTTGAATAAATTAAAATCAAGTTTATTGGTAATTCAATTAAGAAAGGACTTTTGCAAATTCAAATCGAACCAAGCCATCTTCATCAATTTTGGTAAGCTCAACTTGGTGTAATGTATTTACCAATTCCGGATTCCATGGTGCTTTTACTTTAACATAATTTTCAGTAAATCCATAAATATAACCTTCTTTGTTTTCGCTTTCAAACAATACGGTTTTTTGGCTTCCTATTTGGCTTTCATAAAAAGCACGACGTTTTTTAACCGATAAACCACGCAACATTTTACAGCGTTTGTTTCTAACGTTCATTGCTACCACACCGTCCATCTCAGCAGCTTCAGTGTTATCGCGCTCCGAATAGGTAAATACGTGTAAATACGAAATATCCAGTTCGTTTAAAAAGTTGTAGGTTTCCAGAAAATGCGCATCGGTTTCACCGGGAAAGCCCACAATAGCATCCACCCCAATACAAGCATGTGGCATGACTTCCCTTATTTTTGAAACCCTATCAACATACAATTCCCGCATGTAACGACGCTTCATTTTTTTAAGAATGTAATTGCTACCAGATTGTAATGGAATATGAAAATGAGGCACAAAAGCTCGAGATTTTGAAACTAAATCGATAGTTTCATTCTTTAAAAGATTTGGTTCTATTGATGAAATTCGTAAACGCTCAATACCTTCTACCTTGTCGAGTTCTGTTACCAAATCCAAAAAAGTATGTTCGTGTTTCTTGTTACCAAACTCTCCTTTACCGTAGTCGCCAATATTAACTCCAGTTAAAACTATTTCCTTAATGTTTTGAGATGAAATTTCTCGGGCATTCTCCAATACATTTTGCATGGTATCACTTCGTGAAATACCGCGCGCCAACGGAATGGTGCAATAGGTACATTTATAATCGCAACCATCTTGCACTTTTAGAAAAGCACGGGTTCTATCGCCTATTGAATAGCTTCCTACATAAAAATCGGCCTCTTCAATTTCGCAGGAATGTACCTCACCGAAATCGTTTTTTGAAAGATCGTTTAAATAATCGGTGATTTTAAATTTTTCGGTAGCACCCAAAACCAAATCTACACCATCAACATCTGCCAATTCTTGCGGTTTTAATTGTGCATAGCATCCAACAGCAGCTACAAATGCTTTCGGGTTTACCTTTTGAGCCTGTTTTACAATACTTTTAAAACGTTTGTCTGCATTTTCGGTTACCGAACAGGTATTGATCACGTAAATATCTGCGTTTTCAGAAAAATCTACACGGTCAAACCCTTCGTCTGCAAAACTTCTTGCTATGGTTGAAGTTTCAGAAAAGTTAAGTTTACAGCCTAAAGTATAAAATGCGACTTTTTTTTGTATATTCATTTCATTTTTAAAAACATGCAAAGTTAATAAAAAAAAGAGCGTTTCAAATAGAAACGCTCTTAATTAAAGATTGGGGTTGTTATGATAGGCATGCTACCTATACTGCTTTTTAAGACACAGCATTATTAAAAAAGTCACAATAATTTTTTAACTGCTTAAATAATTAGAAATAGATAATAAAAACTTTATTTTTGAATACATAAAACCACAAAAGTGATTAAGGCCTATTCTAAGTTTTTTAAATACAGCATACTCTTACTTATTGCGAACATGTACGTTTCTTGCAATAAGAAATCTACAACGAATAACGATTCCCTCGTTTTTAGGTATAATGAACATAAAAACATAGGTTCGTTAGACCCTGCTTTTTCTAAAGACATCGCCGATATATGGGCCACAAACCAATTATTTAACGGTTTAGTACAAATGGACGACCATTTAAACGTACAACCTTGTATTGCAAAAAGTTGGACGATTTCTGATGATGCCCTAACCTATTCATTTTCTTTACGAAACGATGTATATTTTCATAAAAATGCTTTATTTGGAACCGATTCCACCAGAACTGTTAACGCTAAAGATTTTGAATATAGCCTCAACCGTTTGTTAGACCCTCAAATTGCATCTCCCGGAGGTTGGGTTTTAAGTAAAGTTGATAGTTTTAAAGCTGTAAACGATACCCTTTTTCAAATCCAACTGAAACAGCCTTTTCCTGCTTTTTTAGGATTATTGACCATGAAATATTGCAGTGTAGTACCTAAAGAAATTGTAGAGCACTATGGAAGTGATTTCCGTTCGCACCCTATTGGTACAGGCCCATTCAAATTCAAACGATGGGAAGAAAACATCAAATTGGTATTTAGAAAAAATAATCATTATTTTGAAAAAGATGAAAAAGGCAAAGCATTACCATATTTAGAAGCAGTTTCCATAACCTTTTTACCCGACAAGCAAAGTGAGTTTTTACAGTTTGCGCAAGGCAATATTGATTTTGTTTCTGGATTGGACGCTTCTTATAAAGATGAAATATTAACGGCTGATGGACAACTTAGAAGTTTATACAAGAATGATGTAAACATGATTCGTGGCCCCTATTTAAACACCGAATATTTAGCGTTTTACATGGATTCTGACATACCCGAAATACAATCCGAACGCATTAGAAAAGCCATTAATTATGGTTTCGATCGTAAAAAAATGATGGTTTATTTACGAAATGGTGTTGGTATTCCTGCCAACGGAGGTTTTATTCCAAAAGGATTACCAGGTTACAACGAAACTATTGGTTTTGGTTTTCAACCCGAAAAAGCCAAACAATTAATTGCTGAATTTAAAAAAGAGAGTGCCAACAAAACCCCTGAAATATCCATAACAACCACGGGGAATTATTTAAGTTTTTGTGAATACATACAGCGCGAACTTCAAAAAATTGGAATTATAGTACAAGTAGATGTTATTCCTGCGGCAACCTTAAAAGATGCTAAAGCCAATGGAAAACTAAGCGTATTTAGGGCAAGTTGGGTGGCCGATTATCCTGATGCTGAAAACTATTTATCACTTTATTACAGCAAGAATTTTGCTCCAAACGGACCTAACTACACGCACTTTAAAAGCGATTTATTCGATAGCTGGTACGAAAAAGCTTTTACCGAAACAAATACCTCTAAAAGAGAACAACTTTATACCAAAATGGATTCGTTAGTGATGCATGAAGCGCCTGTTGTACCTCTATTTTATGACGAGGTGGTGCGCTTTACCAGAAAAAATGTAAATGGTTTAGGTATTAATCCTATTAATTTGTTGGAGTTAAAGCAGGTAAAAAAGACTAATTCAAACTAAAATAATAAATATCATCATCTCCTTTTCCATCATCCCTTTTGGATGTAAAATAACCTGTTTTTCTATCATTTTTTATAATAAATGAAAAATCATCCTTCGGGCTATTAATAGGTTTAGGCAATTTTTCAGCCTTTTCAAAGGTTCCATCGGCGCTCATTTGGCTTTTATAAATATCGAAACCTCCAAAACCATTTGGCCTATTGGAAGCAAAATACAAGGTATTATCTCCAGTAATAAAAGGAAACATTTCTTTACTGTATGAATTCACTTTGCTTCCTAAATTTTTCGGTTCTGAAAATTTACCATTCTCTAAAATATCGACTTTAAAAATATCTGAACCTCCTTTAGTTGTTTCCTTTCCGCCTCTAATATTTGATGTAAAATATAAGGTTTTGCCATCTTTACTTAAGGCAGGATGCGCATAGGAATATTTGGAATCGCAAAATGGCAAAACTTCAAAATTTGTCCAACCAATACCACTTTTAAATTCGCCTACTTTTATTTGAAAGTTATCTTCATCAAAATTCCTGTCATCAAAAGTCGTGGTTATATAAAGTTGTTTTCCGTTGGATGACATGGAAGCACTTGTGATGTAATTTATCTTTTGGTCGGGGTCAATTTCAATATTTTTTATATTTTGAATAGCACCGTCCACATCTATTTCTCCTTCAAAAATGGCAAGAATAGGATGTCCTTGAATGCGTTCTACCCTATCTTTTTTATCTAATAAATATGAAGTGAAAATAATTTTAGAATTGGCAACCAACATTAAACCAAAATGTGGATATTCGGTATTAATTTCACTGTTTTTTACCGTGAAATTTTCCGTTTGGGAAAACCCAATAGAACATAGAAAAAAATAAAAAAAACAGAGTGGTTTTGCCATTTGAATTAATGTAACACTCAAATATACAAAACTTTAGAATAAGTTTTCTGTTTGTTAAAAAAGCAATGTCATTTCACGAAAATTCGTAAAATACAACTCAAGGCATTTTTAAAAAAAATATTTATCGCGCTGCTACTGCAAACCGAGACTAAAAATTATTCCCGTCTGTACTTTGAAGTTTCTTGAAAAACGTGCTCTAAAATAGCTTTATCCTGTTCAGTAAATACAATATGGCGTCTTGACATTACAATTTCGGCCACCTCAAAAGCTTTTTTAGTTAAATAAGTTGTAAAACCTGCACTTCCACCCCAACTAAAACTTGGCACAAAATTTCTTGGAAAACCGCTTCCAAAAATATTGGCACTAACGCCTACTACTGTACCAGTATTGAACATGGTATTTATACCGCATTTACTATGGTCTCCCATCATAAGACCACAAAACTGCAATCCTGTTCTGGCAAAACTTTCAGTCTGGTAGTCCCATAAACGCACTTCGGCATAATTATTTTTCAAGTTTGATGTATTGGTATCGGCACCTAAGTTGCACCATTCCCCTAAAACGGAGTTTCCTAAATAGCCATCATGACCTTTATTGGAATTAGCAAACAGCACCACATTATTTATCTCGCCACCCACTTTACTTGAAGGTCCAATAGTGGTAGGCCCATAAATTCTAGCTCCCATTTTTACAATGGCTTCTTCACAAAGTGCAAAAGGCCCCCTTATTAAAGTTCCCTCCATAATCAAAGCATTTTTTCCTATATAAATAGGACCATTGCTAGCATTTAGCGTTGTAAACTCTAATGTAGCTCCTTCTTCAATAAAAATATTTTCGGCAGCAATTACATTATTACTTGATGGAATGGGTTGAGAATGCCTTCCATTGGTCAACAAATTAAAATCTTCTTGAATAGCATCGCCATTTTTTGAAAAAATATCCCAGGCATGTTCAATTTTAATAACATCGTCATTAAATTCTATAGCTTCATAGGTATCAAAATCAACTTCTTCCTGCGTATCCTTTGAAAAGAAAGCAATCACATCTTCACCCTTAAAAATAGCTTGATTTTCCTGCAAATCTTTCACCATTTCTACCAATTCCAAATTTGGAAGGTACGATGCATTTATCATTACATTTTCGTCCATTTCCACCATAGGGTATTTATCCGACAAATATTCTTCGGTTATGGTTGTGGTGGTAGAATCTAAAAAAGCCTCCCATTTTTCACGAATAGTTAAAATCCCAATTCTTATATCGGCAACAGGACGTGTAAAAGTAAATGGCAATAAGTTATTACGCGAAGGTCCATCAAAAAGAATGTAATTCATAAAAGTTTAAAGTTTGAAAAGTTTAAAGTTTAAAGTTGCTCACTCAAACTAGAACTTTGTTGGTTTTCAAATCAAAAGTAGGCTAATTGTATAAAATAAAAAAGCCTTCCATATTAAATATAGAAGGCTTTATATATAGGTTATTAAGCTTATTTACTAAACTTAGCGTATTTGTTTTTGAATTTATCGATACGACCAGCAGTATCTATTAATTTAGATTTACCAGTGTAAAAAGGGTGCGATGTTCTAGAAATCTCCATTTTAATAAGTGGGTACTCAACACCATCAACCTCTAAAGTTTCGTTTGTACTTGCAGTAGATTTAGTTAAAAACACATCTTCGTTAGACATATCTTTAAATGCTACAATTCTATAATTTTCTGGATGTATATCTTTTTTCATCTGGATGATATTTATTTTTTTTCTGTCAGATGCAACACAAAAAAGTGTTTCATCGCTTAAAGCTTTAATATTCTTTCAATTTTGGTTTGCAAAAATAAGCATTTTTTACAATCTCGCAATACTTTTTTGCATTTTTTATTACTAATATTATTGTAACGAATTACTATCTTTGAATACTAACTAAAAAACCAACAATTTAAACACAAAAATATGGAATCTAAAGAATTAAACCCTGGCAAATTTGGTATTAATTTAGGTTTGGTCTTAGGCGGTATCATGACGCTAATTGCTATGTACATGTATGCGACCGATATGGCATTTAAAGGACAGCAATGGCCAGTGTACATATATTATATAGCTTTTCCTTTAATTATAATTTACGCAATAAGTCTTTATAAAAAAAGCAACTCTGGATTACTAAGTTTAAAAGAAGCCATGAAAACAGGAATTGTAGTTGCGCTTATTAGCGCTTTAGTATATGTTGGCTACATCCTTATTTTTAATTACATCATTGATTCTGAATATAATACCAAAATGATAGAGTTTGCAACCGATCAAATTGCTGCATCTGAAGCGCCCGTTGAAGCTAAAGAAATGCAATTAAAAATGGTTGAATTCTTTTCCAATCCTATTGCAGGTAGCGTTTTTTGGGTAGCCATGAGTTTATTCTTTGGATTAATATATTCTTTAATTGGAGGTTTAGTAATGAAAAAATCAGATGCATAAATAAATTCTTTACTTTTGGAATCTGAAAACATTATTTCAAATGAACATATCAGTAGTTATACCACTACTTAACGAACAAGATTCTTTAAACGAATTACACGATTGGATTGCCAAGGTTATGCAATCCAATCAATTTTCATACGAAATCATTTTTATAGATGATGGCAGTACCGATGCTTCTTGGAATGTTATTACCAGTTTATCATCAAAAAACCCAAACGTAAAAGGCATTCGTTTTTTAAAGAATTTTGGAAAATCGCAAGCACTTCATGCAGGTTTTGAAAAAGCTTTGGGCGATGTGGTTATTACTATGGATGCCGATTTACAAGACAACCCAGACGAAATACCAGAACTTTACAACATGATTGTAACCAATGGTTTCGATTTGGTGTCCGGTTGGAAAAAGAAGCGTTACGACTCAGTCATTTCAAAAAACTTACCTTCGAAATTATTCAATTGGGCAGCCAGAAAAACATCGGGAGTAAAATTACACGACTTTAATTGCGGCCTTAAAGCCTACAAGCTGGAACTTGTTAAAAATATAGATGTAAATGGCGAAATGCACCGGTACATCCCCGTTTTGGCAAAAAATGCTGGTTTTGTAAAAATCACCGAAAAAATCGTCCAGCACCAAGCTAGAAAATACGGAGTCACTAAGTTTGGCATGAACCGCTTTGTTCATGGTTTTTTAGATTTAATCACCATCTGGTTTTTGTCAAGTTTTGGAAAACGTCCCATGCATTTATTTGGCGCATTAGGTTTCATTATGTTCGCCATTGGTTTTGGTTTCGCGCTCTATTTAGGTATCGATAAACTATTTTTAAACCCAACTGGCAGGCTAATAACCGAGCGTCCGCAATTCTACATATCACTTTCAACCATGATTATTGGAACACAATTTTTTGTAGCTGGTTTTTTAGGCGAAATAATTTTACGCACCAAAGAAGACAAAAAACGCTATGCAATTAAAGAAAAATTAAATTTAGAATAACTATTTGGGCGTTACCACAAGGGTCGGGTTTTCCGTTATATCTTTTGGTTTTTTCTGAAAAACCAAAAGGATGCCACTTCAACCCCTAACGCAAATTAAAGTTTCAAATAAAATTTTCAACATTTAAACAAAAAATTAATTTTAAACCTCAATATTTCACTTCAAATTAGTAACTTTTACAAAAATATTCTCTTACAATTAATTACTTTTTTAAAACTAACTATTTTAAAACATTATGATACACATTGAACCAAAAATTTTAGATCGAATTAACTCGTGGCTAACCCCAACTTTTGATGCCGAAACCCAATCTATTATAAAAAATAGCATTGCAAACAACCCAAAAGACATTCAAGAAAGTTTTTACAAAGACCTAGAATTTGGTACTGGTGGTATGCGTGGCGTTATGGGTGTGGGCACCAACCGCATCAATAAATACACCCTTGGAAAAAGTACCCAAGGCCTAAGCAATTACTTAATTAAATCGTTCCCAAACGAAACACCAAAAGCAGTCATAGCTTTCGATTGTAGAAACAACAGCAAATCGCTTGCAAAAGTGGTTGCCGATGTATTTTCAGCAAACGGAATACAAGTATATTTGTTTGAAGATTTACGTGCTACCCCAGAATTATCGTTCGCTGTAAAACATTTAAACTGCCATTGCGGTATTGTATTAACAGCATCTCACAACCCACCAGAATACAACGGCTATAAAGTATATTGGCAAGATGGTGGGCAATTGGTACCGCCACAAGATGGTGAAATCATTAAGGTTATAGATAGTTTAAAATATTCCGACGTTAAATTTGAAGCCAATAATTCATTAATTAAATATATAGGTAAGGAAGTTGATGATGCGTTTATAACCGAATCAGTAAAAAATGCCAACTTTAATACTTCAAAAGAAGCAAAAGATAATCTAACCATTGTTTTCACCTCACTACACGGAACCTCTATTACGGCAGTGCCTGAAACATTAAAACGTGCCGGTTTCAAAAATGTTCATATTGTAAAAGAACAAGAAGCTCCAGATGGAAACTTCCCAACAGTAGCCTCTCCAAACCCAGAAGAACCCGCTGCCTTAAAAATGGCTTTAGAACTTGCCGAAAAAGTAAATGCAGACATTGTTATTGGTACCGACCCAGATTGCGACCGCTTGGGTGTAGCTGTTAGAAATTCTGAAAACAAATTGCAGTTGCTTAACGGAAATCAAACCATGTTGATGATGACCGATTTCTTGTTAAAACAATGGAAAGACGCTGGAAAAATTAAAGGAAAAGAATTTATAGCCTCTACCATTGTTTCTACGCCAATGCTAAATAAATTGGCAGATGCCTATGGCGTTGACAGTAAAATTGTATTAACTGGTTTCAAATGGATTGCAAAACTTATCAAAGATTTCCCAGAACTTGATTTTATTGGTGGCGGCGAAGAAAGTTTTGGCTATATGGTTGGCGATTTTGTACGCGATAAAGATGCCGTTACTTCTACCCTTTTAGCGTGCGAAATAGCTGCTGCAACAAAAGCAAACGGCAGTTCTTTTTACAACGAACTTTTAAACCTTTATGTAGAACACGGTTGCTATAAAGAAAAATTAGTGTCGTTAACCAAAAAAGGTATTGAAGGTGCACAAGAAATCACACAAATGATGATTGATGCGCGTGAAAACCCATTGAAAACAGTAAACGGTTCAAAAGTTTTAAAAATTGAAGATTATGATTTATCTACTTCAAAAAACATGATAACCGGCGAAACATCTTCCATAGATATTCCAAAATCAAATGTGATCATTTATTATTTGGAAGATGGAAGTCAAGTGGCATTAAGACCAAGTGGTACTGAGCCTAAAATAAAATTTTATGTTAGCGTTAACACTAAGTTAGATGCAATAGCCAATTTTAGCAAAACCGAAGCTGCACTTGATGCTAAAGCAGAAGCCATTTTAAAAGACATGAAATTAATATAATAACACGTATATTTGCAAAAATTTTACATGCTTTTATGTTACCATAAAAGCATGTTTTATAAACGGACAAATCCTTTTAAATGAATCAGTTTTTAAATATCCTAAAGTATGCTAAGCCTTATAAAAAGTATGCTATAGGCCATATTATTTCAAACATCCTATTCGCTTTATTTAGCACGCTATCAATGATTGCGTTAATGCCCATGTTAGATGTTATTTTTAAACAAGAAGATATTTATAATGTCCCTAAAAAACCTGTATTTGAAAGTTTTTTAAAATTAGGCGATTTTCTTAAAAAAAGCCTTTCATACCAAATGCATGAATTTACTGGAGGCGATAAAACCAAAGCACTCATTTTCGTTATAAGTATCATTGTCATTGCGTTTTTGCTAAAAAACCTATTTGGCTATTTAGCTAATTACTTCATGGTTTTTTTACGAAATGGTGTTGTAAGGGATTTAAGAAATGCCGTTTACAAAAAAACCGTAGAATTACCGCTTTCCTATTTTTCTGAACAAAGAAAAGGCGATATCATGGCACG
The DNA here is from genome assembly GCF_017814435.1 of Mariniflexile gromovii. GTDB lineage: Bacteria > Bacteroidota > Bacteroidia > Flavobacteriales > Flavobacteriaceae > Mariniflexile > Mariniflexile gromovii. The sequence continues at coordinate 57,782 of NZ_JAGJCB010000004.1, forward strand.
TGTTACCAACGATGTGTCAACATTACAATATTCCATGTTACCCGTTTTAGAACTCATTGTTAGAGAACCTTTAACAATTATTTTCACCATAATAGCAATGCTTTATTTAAGCACTTCGCTAACCATGTTTGTTTTTATATTTATACCAATTACTGGATTTATAATTTCAAGAATTGGAAAAAGTTTAAAAAGAAAATCGGACAGAGTTCAATCAGAACAAGGTAATATTTTATCTACTTTGGAAGAATCATTAACTGGATTACGTATTATAAAAGGTTTTAATGCAGAAGAAAAGTTTGATAATAAGTTTAGAGAATCAACCTCTCGCTTTTTTAACTTCTCTAACAAGCTCATGAACCGACAAAATTTGGCATCACCCGCAAGCGAATTTCTGGGGATTTGTGTCATTTCGATACTTTTATGGTATGGTGGAAGTTTAGTGCTGAATGAAGGTGGAAATGGCGATTTAGATGGTAGTGCGTTTTTAGTATATATGGGTTTGGCATATTATATATTAACTCCTGCAAAAGCCATTTCAAGAGGACTTTATAACATAAAGGAAGGTAGTGCTGCCGCAGAACGTATTCAAGATATTATTGACACACCTAACCCATTAAGAGATAAAGAAAACGCTATTACCAAAACAGATTTTACTTCTGAAATTGTGTTTGACAACATTTCTTTTAAATATGAAAAAGAGTATGTTTTAAAAAACTTTTCTTTAACCATTCCTAAAGGAAAAACCGTGGCACTTGTTGGGCAATCGGGAAGTGGAAAATCTACCATTGCCAATTTAATTACACGTTTTTATGATGTAAATGAAGGCAGCATATTAATTGACGGCATCAATATTAAAGATTTAACAACCAAGTCCCTTCGCCAACAACTAGGTATTGTTACCCAAGATGCTATTTTGTTTAACGATAGCATTAAAAACAATTTAAAATTAGGAAAAGACAATGCTACCGATGATGAAGTTATTGAAGCTTTAAAAATTGCCAATGCTTGGGAATTTGTAAAAGAATTGCCAAAAGGTATTGAAACCAATATTGGCGATGCGGGAAACAAACTTTCTGGTGGCCAAAAACAACGTTTAAGCATTGCACGTGCGGTTTTAAAAAGTCCGCCAATTATGGTTTTAGACGAAGCAACCTCAGCACTCGATACCGAAAGCGAACGTTTGGTACAAGTAGCCTTGGAAAATATGATGAAAAACAGAACATCCATTGTTATTGCCCACAGATTATCTACCATTCAAAATGCCGATGAAATTATAGTTTTAAACAAAGGTGAAATTGTGGAAAAAGGAAAACACACCGAACTTATTGGAAAAAAAGGTGTTTACCAAAAGCTTGTAGAAATGCAAAGTTTTGAATAAGAAACGAAAAGGTTTTAAATATAAAAAAGGATAGAGACTTGGGGGCTTCTATCCTTTTTTTTTGTTCTTGTTAGACTTGGGGACGACTAACAACATAAGTAGGTTTCTGAAGCAAACTTATAATAAAAAAACACATTGCACAAGAAAAAATGTATTTAATCGTGTTATTTTTACACTTAATCGATGTTTTTGATTTTAATTAATTGATTTATAGATAATTAACATTTTTAAAAAAATTAAAGAAGTTCAGCATTAAACTTTTAGTATATTTATTAGTCTAACTACTAAAGTATTTTTGTGATTGACGAAGTACAATTATTAGAAGCATTAAAATCTGAATCCCATAAAGAACGCGCCTTTAGAGAGCTGATAACGCTGTATAAAGAACGGTTGTATTGGCATATTCGTAACATTGTAAAGTCTCATGACGATACAGATGACGTACTCCAAAACACTTTCATAAAAATTTACAAAAATATTCATAACTTTAAAGGAGACAGTAAATTGTTTTCATGGATGTATCGTATTGCAACAAATGAGGCAATAACGTTCATCAATCAAAACGCTAAACGTTTGCAAACAACAAGCGAAGAAGTACAATCTATAGCTATTAGTAAATTAAGTTCGGATGTTTATTTTGAAGGCGACGCCATTCAACTTAAATTACAAAAAGCCATTGCAACATTACCAGAAAAACAGCAATTGGTTTTTAATATGAAATATTTTCAGGATTTGAAATACTCTGAAATGTCCGATATATTAGAAACCAGCGAAGGTGCTTTAAAAGCGTCTTACCACATAGCAGTAAAAAAAATTGAAGCATATCTAACTGAAGATTAAACCTTTTACAAAATATAAAGTCTTATTAACAAGATGAGTACAAATAAATTACATAATATAAAAGAAACTGGGTTCAAAGTTCCGAAGGATTACTTTGCATCGCTTGAAGACACGATTTTAAGCGAAGTGAAGCTTCAAGAAATGGTTCCTAAATCTGGCTATAAAGTACCCGATAACTACTTTGATTCTTTAGAAGACAACATATTAAATACCGTTAAAACACAACAAGAAACAAAGGTTATCAAACTATTCACATGGAAAAAAGCTGTTTATGCTACCGCAGTTGCAGCAAGTTTAATGTTACTAATTAATATATTCTTTAATAAAACTGAAAATATTACCATCGATACTCTGGAAACAGCCAGTATTGAAAACTACATTCTAAACGAAGATTTGGAACCAACTGAATTTGCATCTCTTTTTACCCAAGAAGATTTACTGGATGTTCAGCTAATAAATGAAGGTTACAGCTCAGAAACTTTAGAAAATTATGTTTTTGACAACTTAGAAATTGAAGATATTATTACAAAATAAAGACGATGAAAACACTTACAAGCATGCTTTTTATAATAAGTTTTTCCTTAGCCACCTTTGCGCAATCTAATGGTGATAAAATTAAAACACTGAAAATTGCGTACATAACGGAAAAATTGAATTTAAGTGAAAAAGAAGCCCAAAAATTTTGGCCCATATACAATGAGTATGAAGAAGAAAATTCTAACTTAAGAAGACAATCTTATGAAACTCGTAAAAAAACCGATTTAAACGCTATTTCTGATGAAGAAGCTTTGCAACTACTAAAGAAAATTAGAATGAATGAGGAGAAAAGAGACAAACTTGAAAGCGATTTCATCAATAATCTGATGAAGGTGATACCTGCAAAAAAAATCATTCTTTTGCATAAAGTTGAAGACGATTTTAAACGAAAAATGTTTGACGAATATAAAAAGAGAAGAAAATAAAAACTAAAGAGGCTGTCTGAAAGTATCAACAAGTGTCATTCTGAATTCATTTCAGAATCTTAACTCATTGATAATCAATATTTATTAGAAACTGAAACAAGTTCAGTTTGACAATATATAGACTTTTCAGACAGCCTCTTTTTTTTATTCCCTAAAAGTAAGCTTAGAAATTCTTCCAGCACCTGCTGCATAAGCAATACTATCATTTAAAAAACGAAGCGTATAAAAACCTTCATCACTTAAATGCTTCCAAGAATCGCCAGAATCACTACTAAAATCGATACCTTTAGAACCTACAGCAATAAGTTCCTTTCCATTCCTATTGGGTATGTACTGTACACAACTTCTATATCCAGGGTTTTCATGTTGTGCTACCAATTGCCAAGTTTTACCACCATTGGTAGTCCTTATTTTGTTTGATGTATTATCATTTGGTTTAGTATAATCGCCGCCTATGGCAAATCCATGCATGTCATCATAAAAAGCGATGGAATATATCCCTGTGGTTTCTAAACCTTGCACTATGGGCGTTTCAAAAACCTCCCAAGTTTCACCCTTATCTGCCGAATATAATACCCTACTCGATGTTCCACCTGTGGCAACCCAAGTTTTATCTCCTAAAATGGCTATATTGGTATTGCTAGCTGCAAAAGCCGCTTCACCTGCTTTGGGTTTTGGTAATTTATCACAAGAAATTTTATTCCACGTGTTACCACCATCTCGGGTAATAATGATACTCATACAACCATCAGTTGGATCGCCAATAGCAATACCTTCTTGATTGTTCCAAAAAACCATAGCATCATAAAAAACTTTAGCGTGATTTTCTTTATAAACCACTTGCATTTGTCCCGTATCGCCTGTTTTATATAATATAGCTGGGTTTTCAATACTTAGCATAAAAAAATCGGTTGCTGTGTGTGCTACTGCCCTAAACTGAAGTTCCAAACTATCAAACTCTTGTTTTGAAATCATCCAACTATGCTTCAGCGGATTAAAAAGACCAAAAGCACCATTATTGGCAGCAAAAGCAAGACTTCCATCGTTCAATATATCAATGGCCCGAATACTTAACAACGAATCCTCTAAAATGGTTTCAATCTCTACGTTGGAAAAATTACGTGGTGGTAACGTTTTCTTTTTTCCACAGGAAATAAAAAAAACAATGGTTATCAAGATGACGGAAATCTGTTTCATAAATTAAAAATTTCCTTAAAAGTAGAAAAGCTCTGTGGATTTCAATCTAGTAATTCTACAAAACCACACAAAATAAAATCAATGCTCTTGTTTTAGAATGTCTATATGGCGCTTTAAACGCTCCACATCCAATTCAATAGTGCCATTATAAACCCCACGTATATATCCTTTTTTATCTACCAAAATAAAGTTTTCGGTATGGATAAAATTGCTTTCATCTTGAGTTTTAATAAAATCTTCATCGGCAAAATAGCCATTTCTTGCTATTTTATAAATCGCGTCCTTATCGCCCGTTACCAAGTGCCATTTGTTACTTATAACATTATGTTCTTTGGCATAGGTGTTCAATACAGAAACGAAATCTTTCCAAGGCATTACGGTATGCGATAACAGCATGATTTCTGTATCCTTTAAATAGGTTTCTTGAAGGCTGCCCATATTTTTTGTAAGCTTAGGGCAAATACCAGGGCATGTGGTGAAGAAAAAATCGGCTATATAAATTTTACCTTCAAATGTTTTATTGGTAATGGTTGTTCCGTTTTGGTCCACAAATGAAAATTCAGGAATTTTATGTGTACCATGATCCCACTCTGGTGTAAAATCTTGACTATTGAAATAGGGCAACTTTGAAACTGAGGAGGCTTCGCTGGGTTTTTCTTTACAGTTGAAAAAGACCAAAGAAACTACTATTAAAAATACTGATTTTTTCATTTTTATGATTTACACATGAAGCCCTAAATGCATCAGAACAACCAAAAGTAGTTATTTAACTTCGTCCTCGCCAACGGTAACGGTGTAGCATTTCTTTAAACCAATCAGTCCAAACCGTTCGCCATTTACAACTTCATAGTTTGCTTTAATGGTGCCATCTTCTTTCCACAAACGCTGACTGCCAACTTCCATTCCTTCCTTATAATTAAAATCCCTGAAAAGCTGACCTGTTTTATACCATTCTTTCACACTACCATCAAAAGCACCTTGATTATTAAAATGATATTCAAATTTTGGTTTTCCGCTTTCCCACCACGCTTTATGCACTCCTATTTTAACCCCATTCGCATAAAAGCGTTCACTGGCTAAACGGCCATTTTCAAACCATTGTTTTTCTGAACCCTGTTTTTTTCCATCACGATAAAACATTTCAGATTTTAATTTTTCTTTTGAATAATATGAAACCAATCGTCCTGAAAATGGTTGATCCTGATACATTAAAACACCATTTTCAAGCATTAAATTTTTATTGGAAGCCTCCATAGTAATTGTTTGATTAGCGTTATTGCAGGCTACAAAAAACAAAATCGAAACTACAATATGTAACCCACCAAACTTCAACTATCGTGATATATTGCCTGGTGTTCCAAAAAAGCCATTTCCGTTAATATAGGGGTCGTCAGCAGTTACGTGGTAATGGTAAATACCGTTGGGAAAATCTGCCGTAACACCAACATGTCCGTGGTAAGCATCTAAATCTGCCGAAGTGAGGATGACACCATTTTCTTTAGGTCCGTAAACAGGAAACCCATCGGCCAAAAGCCCTAAAAAAGCATCTTCACCAAATTGGCCAGTAAGATATGTTGGCTGTAGGTGATAATGGTACATATCAAAACCTGTGGGATGCCCCAACCATTGGTCGAACGAATTGATTTCATTCGTTAAAGGTTGGTCTGGTCCTGCATATTGATTAAAAAACACGACGCCATTTCTGGAAATCCCAATAGGCCCTAACGGAGTTGCTTGATGATTGGTAGCTTCTTTTGGATTTAATGTTATTGTAAAAACCACATTTTGCGAAGCAATTTCATTGGGGTTTTTTCTCCAATTGGGGTTGGTACCGTTATAAGCTTCGTATAATGGATTGTTTGTTGCGTAATACGGACTCGTGTGGTTTGGCAAATCCTGTGTTGTAAAAGTTACTGTATTTCCATTTACTGCATAAGACAAGCCTGTTCCGCTAAATTTAGAAAGGATGGAACTTATATTGTAATTGGTTGGTTCTGCCTCATCATTGTCTTTGGAATCGTCATTACTAGAACAAGCTACAAAAATTACAATAGCAATTATAGGAAGCATTAGTAAGTGTTTGGCGTTTTTCATTTTTTTTGGTTTAACATTTAGACTAATTTACATTAAAAAGGTTTAAATAATTTACGTTCAAAAAAGTTTTAAAAACATAAAGGCTTTGCAATTAAACACAAAGCCTTTAAAAACAGAAATCAATTTAACAAAATGCTACCAATCAGATTTCTTTCTTTAGTGCTTTTAAATCTGTAACCAATTGCGCCAACGAAGCCCTATTTAAACCATTATAAATCCCTCTTATATGTTTGTTTTTATCTATTAGCAAGAAGTTTTCTGAATGTAAAAAATCATTAATATCTTTTGGAGTTCCTAAATCATTTTCAACAAAGTATTGGTTTCTTCCCAGATTATAAATTTGTGTTTTATCTCCAGTAACCAAATGCCATTTATTGTCTATAACCCCATTCATTTTAGCATATTGTTTCAGCACCGGAACCGAATCTAATGTTGGCGTAACGGAGTGCGATAAAAACAAAACCTCGTCATCATTAATAAATTCTTCTTGAAGTTTAAACATATTGCTCGTCATTTGCGGACAAATACCAGGACAACTGGCAAAAAAGAAATCGGCTACATAAATTTTATCTTCAAAGTTTTTTTGAGTAATTGTATCTCCTAATTGATTGACTAATTCAAAATCTGGAATTTTATGAAATCCTTTTTCTTCTTTGCTATTTGGCCTTAACCAATGGGGCGTGAAAGATTCATCATTATAATATGGCAAATACTCTACCCTGCTGGTTTCTTCTACGTTAATGGATTCCTTTTTTACTTCTTTTTTGCATCCAACAACGCCTATTATTAATAAAGCAAAAACCCAATAATTTCTTCTAATCTTTAATAACTTTTTCATTTTCTAACTGATAACATAAATTAGACCGGAGCAAACCAAAAACACGACCATTTTTAGCTTCATAATTAACATATAACGTTCCGTTTTTTAACCAAGCTTGTTGCATCCCAACTTCGTTTCCATCAACCAAATGCCTTAGTTTTGATAATTGTCCGTTATCATACCATTGCTTTTCAACACCTTGTTTTACTCCATTTTCATAAGTGGATTCTTCTGATAATTCACCATTTTCCCAAAAACTTTTATAAATCCCAACCAGATTGTTTTGGTTGTAATAACACTGTACCCTAAGCACTCCAAGTTCCGACCATCGTTTGGCTATACCTTGGCGTTTTCCGTTTAAAAAACCTAACTTTTCTTGTAAAACACCGTTGTTATAAAATTTTAATGAGTACCCATTAAAAGGTTTACTTTTATAATACCATGTTCCTTCTATTTGATTTAAAACCAACTGGCTTTTAGCAACAACAGTGGTATCTATAATTACAGATTGGTTTTGTTCTTCAACCTCTTGATTATCTGCAAAGGCATCTTTAGAAGCTTGTTTACAACCAGACAAACAAACCACTAGTAATAAGAAAGAAAATGGTATTATCAAATTTTTCATTAGTAACCTCTATACGGACCCGCAAAAGCAATATAAGATCCCGTTGTAGAATATATTTCGTTAATAATGTGGTAATGGTACTCTGCTTCTCCATTAGTATATTGTGTGGTAGACGTGTGCCCTCCAGATGCATCTAAATCAGTTGGATATGTTCCTGTTGAAGTACATTTACGTCCATAAAGAAATACACCATCCTTTAATATGCCCACCAAATTTGAGTCATCGTCGGTAAACGCTTTTGGCTCTAAATGATAATGATAAACACCAGGACCAATGTGAGCCCCCGTCCAATCTAAACTGGCTGCTGCTTGATTTAATGCGCCATTCCCTTCTTGATCGTTAAAAATAGATGCCCCACTTACCGCGATACCAATAGTGTTTAACTGGGTAGAAACAGTGCTTCCTGATAAATTTGGAGTTGCATCAACCGTCATGGTTACCGCATTATTGTTACTCGACATAATACTTGGTGTCGTCTCCACATCTGGCTCTTCCATATACAGGCTGTTACCAACACCCCAATAAACCGTTTTATGATTTGGCAAACCGGTAGTTTCTATAACTACGTTTGAACCGCTTAAATAAATGGTTACCGCATCTGTATTAAATGCTGCATATGCTGCGTGAAGCTCTGTTACTACTTCTTCATCTTCTTCGGTAGCAGAACTTTCACTGGAACAAGCAATAAAAACCAAAAGCAATAAACTTGCAATAATGGATAACTTTAATAGACTTTTCATTTTTTAACTTTTTGTATTATGATTCTTTAGATGCTCTTTGAAACAAAAACTTGTGCTTCTGTATTAAAAATTATTCCTTTTTTGGTTTTTTTGATGGTTTCGGTGCTTTTTCCAATTCTTCTTTTGTTAAAAATCCATCTTCATTAGCATCAATTTTTTTAAAATCATCTTTCAAAGGTCCTTTTACTTCCTTCAAGGATAATTTACCATCTTTATTGGCATCCATTTCCTTTAAAAGTTCTTCAATAGTAGGGCGCTGTGGTTTTTGCTGATTTTTATCAGAAGATTGTGCATTAGTTGTGATAGTGAATAAGCATGTTATTATTCCTAAAATAATTCCTGTTTTTAATGTGCTACGTTTCATAATTTTAAATTAATGTTATGAAGGTTTAGATGCTATCTGTTTTAAAAACTTGTAGCGTATTTTGTTAAATAAATGCCAAAAAAAGACCCTAGAAACTAGGGCCTTCATTACACCATTAGTTTACACTAATAGTCATCAACAAATATGATCAAATTATTTCAAGTAAGTACTTACAGCAGAAGCTCTTGAACTTGCATGTGTTTTTAAAGTACTTATAGCCAATTGAAAATCTGAGCTGGATTCTAAAAATGTATATCCGGATTTTTCGGTAGTAGCATAGGGTTCAATTAATGCTGCATAAGTGGTATATAGCGCTTGAATTGTACTGGTATTAAATGGTCCATCTATAACCTCTTGTAAATAAGCATCGTATTTAGCTTTATAAACCGCATCATTATATATATATCCAATTAAGGGCCAGCTAGATGCACTTAAACCCGAAAAGTTTAACGCCAAAGCACCTCCCTGTTTACCTGTTTGTAATGCTTCATTATTATCCCAAGGTATCCATGTTAACTTATTTGTAGCTGGATCGTTATATAGAAAATAGTTATGCGTCATTCTACCATAAGTATCCCAATTTTGAATGATTGTGTTTACCGCTAAATATTTTAAATACTTGTCGGTATCAAAAATAGCATCTAAGTTAGAGCGCCAAGTAGCAGCATCCGATGTTCTTGTTGAAGCATTAATAACCGACAACAATCTACTAACATCTGAAAAATCGGCCTCATCTTCATTGTTTTGTTTTTCATATTGACTTTCATTATAAGTACCTGATGCAAACGAAGCCGCCGTACCATCTGGCTGATACAAATTACCATCACCATTTGTAAACTGGGTTTCAATGACGGTATCATCAACTTCCTCAACTAAGGTGTATAACCCAAAATATGTTGGACCATCACCATAATCTACATAAAGTGTATAAAAAGCTGTGTGCGAAACGGCCAACCCTGCATTTTTAAATACATCGGCAGCTACTTTTTCACGCAACATAGATTCATCATCAAAATTATTTTTAAGGCTTAATTTTTTAAACCCATAAAAACGTTGGTTTTTAATTTGCGGATAATCGTCTTCATATTCATCAAAATCCATTTTAAATGCCAGTTTCATAATGCCACTTTTCCAGGTACTGGACAAACTGGAATTCCCTTTAAAACGTACACCAACTTTATACCATTGTTTTCCGTTATAATAAACATCTGCAGGTACAAAAATGGGGTTTTCATCTGAAAAATTATTGCTTCCTCCTCTACCAAAAGTTCCATATAACGACGTCATGTTTGATAACATAGCTGCCCAATTTTCTTTTGAAATAACAAAATCAAACCGTTTTACTGCCATATCTTCAAAGACTTCATCAAAATTTGGTTCTGCATCATTGCTATGAGTTTCGGTGGTCCAATCGGTAGGCACAAAATCTGTATCTTCTATAACGACTTCGCTAGTAGTATCATCTTCCTCATTCACTAATTCTTTAGTTGAGCAACCTATAATTACATAGGCATTTATAAACACAATACTTAATAGTAGTGCTAATTTTAAAATTGTTTTTTTCATAGTTATTTGTTTTTAATGGTGTATTTATAGGATAATCCGATGATGTTTGTAGTTTCTGGCAAATCGACATTTAGCTCTTTCTCGAAGCGATAGTACAAACTTATTTTACCGTATTTTTTCATATCGTAATCGGTTCCAAAGGTTAATCGGTATTTATCGAAACCGCCATCTTCTCCTTTTTCGAAATGATTAAAAATTTCGGCTGAAAATTGCGGGTCGAGTTTCCAGTTTTTAATGTTGTATTCTACATCTGTTTTAAAACGAAGGTGCTGATTGGCATAATCGCCATCTGCAACAGAAACGGATAAATCGTTTTTATTTTGGTACCTCAAGCGGTAATCCAGTTTAAAATCGTTGATTTTGTGTTTGTAACTGGCATCGAATTGAAACCTAAAATGATTTTCGTATCCTTGAATATTGCCTTCGGTATCGTTTTGCCTAATAAATCGCGCCCCTGCACTAAGACTGAAATTTTTATTAACCGAATACTCCGTTTGTAGTTCCGTAAAATATTCATCTACTAATGATAAGTTTTCTTTTAACCTAAGCTGTTCTGCCAATTCAAAACTCCATTTTTTGTTAAGTTTATATTCAATTGAAACCGTGCTCCAAGCATTTAAATTCTTCGAATTGCTCGTTTGGGCATTTATATTCATTGGAAAAACTACACTTAGTAGCAATATGAATAAACAGAATGGCTTAATGTTTACTATCTTTTTCATAATTAAATACTAATTTGTGATTTCTTGATTTCCATTAAAATAAAAAATAGTAATGTTAGCCGTGTCTCTTAAAAAATTGACCTCACCAACAGTTATTCGGTTTATTATTAAACCGGTTCTGTTTTCCAAATCACTCTTTAATATGGCATAGTTTTCGGGCTTAATGTTTTCTATGTTTTCATAAATAATAGATTTGGATTCTTCTTGTTTTAAAGACCAATACCTTTCTATTAGTACAAGAACTACCACGATGATGGTGTTGAATCCAAATATTTCGGCGTAGCTCATTTTTTTATTAGCCAAAGCGTTTATTACAGAAATACCAATAACCACGAATAAATAGGTAACTTCTTTTTGAGAAATGGCATCTGTTCTATACCTAAGGATACCAAAAATGGCAAATAAACCGAGCGCCATCCCTAGGTCCATTTCAAACTTTTTAAGCGCAAAACACAAAAAGAATACGATAAGACTGATTAGGTAATAGGTAAAAACAAAATCTTTTCGTTTTGAAAATGGGTAATATATAAACCGGATGATTATAGTTAAGAATGTCATGTTGATAAAAAGCCTGACCATCATTTTATAAAAATCATCATTGAAGATTGGGATATCCAAAAATTCCATAGGGCAAATTGTGTTAAGCAGTTATTTTATTAATTTTTATTAGTTTTTCTTTAAAGCGGTTGTATTTTAAGTTATCGTAAATACTAATCATCCCAATGCAATATTTACTGATGCTATAAGGATTGATTTGTTTTGATTTTAATTCTTGAACTATGGGCGAGTTTCTGTTAAAGCGTTCTTGCTTCAATTCAATAATTACCAAATTATTATAGGTTTTAAACAAATCGTTTTTTTTAAAGGATAGGTTCAAATCTATGGTCAATCGTTCTTTATCGGTTTTATTTACCAAGGTAACTCTGTTGAATTGGTTCCAAATAATGGGCTCTAAATCAAAAGTTTCTTGGGTAGTTTTTTTAATAAATGCTCTCGACGCTTCTAAAAGATTGGTTTGAAAATTGGGCATGGCTGTTCTGGTTTTAGTGGTATTACCTTTACCGTCTTTCTGCTTTATTTCAAGAAAACAAATATTAGATTCTACATATTTTCGTATCCTAATTTTTGTTCTATTGTTTTTTCCGTTATGGTGGTCTTTGTAAAACTTATGCTCGGGCGTATCAAAATACAATGAGGAATACGTACTTATTCTATTCCCGTTTATTTCAACAACTTTATAGGCATCTTCAACACGCTTTAAAACCGACACCAAATCTTTTTCATGAATTACAAACTTGGTATCTGTGCGCTTCATCAACTTCACATCATCCATTTCTTCCAAAGTAATGGGCAAAAAGTTTTGTATTTCTTTTTCTAATTTATTCGATATTTCATACATGAGTCCATCTTTATTAATTAAACACGTGGTACGTTTTTTTCTAATGTTTAATAATTAGATGCCTTTTGTTTTAAAAACTTGTGTTATTTTAATATTAAATTTACATTACCATTTTAACGCACTATTTTTCAATTATTTACTTCTAAAAAAATTCATGAAACTTCTTGTTTTTTTTCTGTTTTAAACATTTAAAAGCCATAAAGAAACATACAAAGCAAAAAAAAACCTGTCAAACAAATTTGCTTAACAGGATTTTCTTCTAATTTGATAATAAATTATTCCGGTCTTGGTGGAGGCCCACCTTCTGGCATATTTTCTGGTGGAGGTCCTCCTTGAGGCCTTCCATCTCGTGGCGGTGGACCACCGTTACCTGGTCTTTTGCCGTTAGGCCCTCTGCGCAATGCATCGCGTACTATTTGTTCAAAACGTTGCTTTTGCTCTTCGGTGCATATATTACGAATTGCCCTTAAGTGATCAAACATCAACCTTTCATGGACCATTTCCTTTTCTCCCATTAAGTTCAAAATAGAATCCACTTCAGCTTCAGCAACATGGTCTTTTATTATCAACCTACCCAATTGGTCTTTAAAAACTTTTGTTTCTTCGTTAGATGCAACCATCCGCTCATGATGCTCCTTGTCTATTTTTTCAAATTGCTTCATCTGTTCATCATCAAACTTCAAAGCCTTTACTATAAACTCCGATGGACCTCCGTTTCCGCTCCCCTTTACCAAATTATTGCTTTTGGCAGTAGTAGGACTCAAATAATTGTATAGAAAGAAGCCATTTACCGCCACCAAAAAAACAAGTAATATATATAAGATTAAATTATTCTTCATGCGTCTTATTTTAAATTCAGTATTGTATCGTCCGAACTTGAAGTAAGTCCGTAAGTTTCAGCAAACGCATCAACATTTGTTATGTATTGGTTCGAATTGTATTGTCTAAAAGCCAAAACGTTTAAAACAATAAAACAAACCAATGTTGCCAATTGCAATTTAGGCGTAAACCAACCCCAAGCCACTGCAACCTCTTCCTTTTCCGCAAACAAACGTTGCATGGTTTTATCCTTAAAAAAAGGAGATACATTCACGTTTTCAATAGCATCCATAGACGCAAAAGTGTCATCTATTTTCTTTTGAATGTTGTTATTTGTTTCCATTTTCTTTGTGTTATACTTTTTTAGATGCAATACTTATTAAAAACTTGCGTTAAACTTCACTTTTAAAAAAATCGCCCAATAAATCCTGTAAATTCTTCTTTGCCCTAAACATTAGCGACTCTACCGATGAAACACTTTTTTCGGTAATCTCGCTCACCTCTTCATAGCTTTTACCATCTACTTTGCAAAGCGTAAAAACCACCTTTTGCGCTTCAGGCAATGCATTAATGGCCTTAAACAAAGTTTCACTTTTCTCTTTGTTTTCCAATAAAATACCTGGGTGGTTCATTTCAGTAAAGTAGGCCGTTTTATCAAAAGGCACATTATTTCCCGTAATACTTTGTAAAAAACCAAAACGCTTTTTCGTGCTTTTTTTTCTAATAAACTCCAAACATTTGTTGGTTGTAATTCTGTAAATCCATGTAGAAAGCTTCGAATTTCCTTTAAATTTTCCAATCGAATTAAACACCTCCACAAAAACCTCCTGGGCAATATCTTCGGCATCCTCCCTATTCGGCACAAACGACATACAAGTAGCAAACACCTTTTGCTGATAATCATCAATCAATTTCCCATAAGCCTTTTGGCTATGGTTTCGCAACTCGGTTATAAACTCGTTTTCTGTCAATCACATTCAATTTACTACAAACCTACTTAATTTTAAAAACAATTCACAAGCTTTTAAATTTTTATGGCATTACCCGCCAAAAAGCGGGTCGGGTTTTTCTCTGCAAGTCCTCGCTCCTACGTCGCTGTGGGCTTTCCGCTGCAACCCCTAATGCAACACATCAGCCAAAATAAAGCCTTCATAAAGAACATCTCTATCATCTAAAATCATTCAAATTTCAATAAAACAAAAACATTCGTGAATTCGTAGCAATTAACGTAACTTTGCAAACTTATTTATAGAACATGCGATTACACAGAAATTTATGCTTTTCGGTTATTGATGGTTTAACCTTAATATTTAACGAAGGAAATTATGCCGATAAAGTCATTCAACAATTATTAAAACGAGATAAACGTTGGGGCGCACGCGACCGTGCTTTTGTTGCCGAAACCACCTACGACATAGTACGCTGGAAACGTTTATATGCCGAAATAGCCGAAGTTAAAGAACCGTTCGATAGAGATAATTTATGGCGCATGTTTGCTGTTTGGGCTACCCTAAAAGGCATTAAACTACCCGATTGGACCTATTTTGAAAACACCCCAACCCGTAAAATAAAAGGACGTTTTGATGAGCTTTCAAAAATCAGAAAATTCAAAGAATCCATTCCAGATTGGTTGGACGAATTGGGCGAAAAAGAATTAGGCAAAGACATCTGGACCAAAGAAATGGCAGCCTTAAACGAACAAGCCGATGTTATTTTAAGAGTCAACACCCTTAAAACAACGAAAGAAAAATTACAAGCCGAATTATTCGATTTAGATATAGAAACTGATTATTTACCCGATTACCCCAATGCCTTAAAACTAAAGGAACGCTCCAACGTGTTTACCACCGAAGCCTTTCAAAACGGTTTTTTTGAAGTTCAAGATGCATCCTCACAATTAGTTGCCGAGTTTTTAAACGTAAAACCAGGTATGCGCGTGGTAGATACTTGTGCTGGTGCAGGCGGAAAAACATTGCACATAGCTTCCTTAATGGAAAATAAAGGGCAAATTATAGCCATGGATATTTACGCCAACAAACTCCATGAATTAAAACGTCGCGCTAAACGAAACGGCGCCCATAACATTGAGCCACGTGCTATAGAATCTACAAAAGTCATTAAAAAATTATATGATAAAGCCGACCGCGTTTTAATTGATGCGCCGTGTTCTGGTTTAGGCGTATTACGCAGAAACCCAGATGCCAAATGGAAATTGCAACCCGAGTTTATAGACAAGATTAAAGTGACCCAACAGGAAATTTTACAACAATATTCCAGAATGGTAAAAGTAGGCGGACAATTGGTGTATGCAACCTGTTCGGTATTACCATCTGAAAACCAACAGCAAGTTGATAAATTCTTAACATCGGAAGCTGGAAAAAACTTTACATTTGTAAAAGACAACAAAGTTTTAGCCCATAAATCTGGATTCGACGGATTTTACATGGCACTTTTAGAACGCAAAAATTAGTTTCCATGAAGCAACTCTACTTTCTATTTTTTACTTCAATTGCTTTTGCACAACTTACGCCTCCTGCCAACTTACAGAGTTATTACAGTGGCATAGATTTTAATAAAACTGGCACAAATCTTTTTGATGATTTAGCCGTTACAACCGCATCCAAACACACCAATTACATAAGTTATTCTGATGTATGGGAAGCTGATAAAATTACGGATGAAGACCCTGCAAACAGCAACAATGTTCTATTAATATATGGCTATAATGATAATGATGGAAATTACATTACAGACCGCTCAAGAAGCAAAACTTTAAACGGTGGCACCCAAGGTACTGATTGGAATAGAGAACACACATTTCCAAATTCTTTAGCTTCGCCCAAACTAGAAGATAGTGGAACAAATGTTCCTCCTTATGCCGATGCTCATAATTTAAGACCTTCGGATGTGAGAATGAACAATAACAGAGGTAATTTACTATTCGCTTCAGGAAGTGGTAATGCTGGGAATGTATCGGGAAACTGGTATCCTGGCGACGAATGGAAAGGCGATGTGGCCAGAATTATTATGTATATGTACTTAAGATACGGAACACAATGCAAGCCATCTTATACCGCAGTAGGCACAACTAATTCTGTTGACTCTAATATGATTAATTTATTGTTGCAATGGAATGCGGAAGACCAAGTTTCCACTATTGAAGATAACAGAAACACATATCATGGCAATGCATCTAATACTTATGGCCAAGGCAACAGAAATCCTTTTATTGATAATCCATACTTAGCTACAGTTATTTGGGGAGGAACGGTTGCACAAAATAGGTGGAACTCCTTATCAACAAACAATAGGGAGGCTATCAATTTTTCAATATACCCAAACCCTACCAAAGAAAACGTGTTTAAAATCACTTTAAGCAATCATACTACCAACTTAAACCTTGAAATTTTCAATGTTTTAGGAAAATCAGTCTTAAAGCAAAAATTAAGCAATAACACTTCTGAAATTAACATCGGCACTCTTAAAAAAGGCATTTATTTAGTCAGGCTAAATTCAGATAAAGGGAGCATTACCAAAAAGCTTATAAAACAATAATTAAAGAGCGACTTTTATGAGTCGCTTTTTTTATGTTTAAAACCTAGTGAATAACTAAACATTTTCATGGCATTAATTACATGGAATTACGCCGAAAAAAAGTAAATTTGCACTTTCTTTAAACACACACAAATCAATATATAATGATTCATTTCTTTGGAAACGTAACCAGCAAGGTATTTGCTGTTCAAACAACAAAAGAATTATCAACTGAAACCATCGCTAAATTAACGTGGTTATTTGGCAACCAGCCTAAAATAGAACAAGCATCACTCGATGCTTTTTTTGTTGGTCCGCGTGCTGCCATGATAACTCCTTGGAGTACCAATGCGGTTGAAATTACCCAAAACATGGGCATTTCAGACATCATCCGTATTGAAGAATTCCAAGCGGTTTCTGAGGATTTCAAGGGTTTCGACCCAATGATTTCTGAAAAATTCAAAGGATTAAACCAAGAATCATTCACCATCAATATCAAACCAGAACCCATACTTAATATTGAAGATATCGCCGCTTACAACCAAAAAGAAGGCTTATCATTAAGTGATGAAGAAGTAGCGTATTTAGAAGGCGTTGCCAAAAAAATTGGTCGTCCGTTAACCGATTCTGAAGTGTTTGGCTTTTCACAAGTGAATTCAGAACACTGTCGCCATAAAATTTTTAACGGCACTTTCGTCATCGACGGCGAAGAAAAACCAACCTCGCTTTTCAAATTAATTAGAAAAACTTCTGAAACACATCCGAACAGTATTGTTTCAGCATATAAAGATAATGTGGCTTTTGTTGAAGGCCCAAAAGTGGAGCAGTTTGCTCCAAAAACCGCCGACAAACCCGATTTCTACGAAACCAAAGATTTTGAGTCGGTTATTTCATTAAAAGCTGAAACCCATAATTTCCCAACAACCGTAGAGCCTTTTAATGGTGCTGCAACTGGTTCGGGAGGTGAAATTCGTGATAGACTTGCAGGCGGAAAAGGATCGCTTCCATTAGCAGGAACCGCGGTGTACATGACCTCGTATTCTCGCTTAGAAGAAAACCGTCCTTGGGAAAAAGCGTTTCCAGAACGCAAATGGTTGTACCAAACGCCTATGGATATTTTAATTAAGGCTTCAAATGGTGCATCGGACTTTGGAAACAAATTCGGGCAGCCACTTATTTGCGGTTCGGTTTTAACCTTTGAACATGAAGAAGATGCCAGAAAACTTGGTTTCGATAAAGTGATCATGCAAGCTGGAGGTATTGGTTATGGTAAAAAAGACCAAGCTTTAAAAGATAAACCACAAACTGGCGATAAAATTGTTATTCTTGGTGGCGAAAACTACCGTATTGGTATGGGTGGTGCAGCAGTTTCTAGTGCCGATACCGGTGAATTTGCTTCAGGTATCGAACTGAATGCCGTACAACGCTCCAACCCAGAAATGCAAAAGCGTGCTGCCAATGCTATTCGTGGTATGGTTGAAAGCGACAAAAACTATATTGTTTCTATTCACGATCATGGTGCTGGAGGTCATTTAAATTGTTTATCGGAATTGGTGGAAGATACTGGTGGAAAAATAGATTTAGATGCTTTGCCTGTTGGCGACCCTACCCTTTCTGATAAAGAAATTATTGGTAACGAATCACAAGAACGTATGGGCTTGGTGATTGACAAAGAGCATATCGATATCTTACAACGTATTGCAGAACGTGAACGTTCCCCTATGTACACGGTTGGGGATGTGACAGGTAATGATCGTTTTACGTTTGAATCTAAAACCAACGGCCATAAACCGATGGATTTAGCGATGGAAGATATGTTTGGAAGTTCTCCAAAAACCATCATGACCGATAAAACCATTAAAAGAAATTATAAAGATTTAAGCTATAATTCCGATAAATTCCACGACTATTTAGAACAAGTTTTACAACTGGAAGCCGTAGCATGTAAAGACTGGTTAACTAATAAAGTAGACCGTTGTGTAGGTGGAAAAGTAGCCAAACAACAATGTGCTGGTCCATTACAATTACCACTAAACAATGTGGGTGTGATGGCGCTTGATTATAAAGGAAAAGAAGGAATTGCAACGTCTATTGGGCACTCGCCTATTTCAGGATTGATCAACCCGGTGGCGGGAAGCAGAAATGCCATTACCGAAGCATTAACAAACATTATTTGGGCACCTTTAAAAGATGAATTAAAATCGGTTTCACTTTCGGCAAACTGGATGTGGCCTTGTAAAAATGAAGGTGAAGATGCCCGTTTATATGAAGCGGTTAAAGCGGTTTCAGAATTTGCCATCGATTTAGGCATTAATGTTCCAACTGGGAAAGATTCGCTTTCTATGAAGCAAAAATATCCTGATGGCGATGTATTATCTCCTGGAACGGTAATCATTTCAGCAGCAGGAAACTGTAATGACATTAGCAATGTTGTAGAGCCTGTTTTTCAAAAAAATGCAGGTAGCATTTACTACATCAACATGTCTAAAGACGATTTTAAATTAGGAGGAAGTTCTTTTGCCCAAGTGTTGAACAAAATAGGAAACGATGCACCTACCGTAAAAAGTGCTGGGTATGTAAAAACCGTTTTCAACACGATTCAAAAACTAATAAAAGAAAAACAAATAGTTGCAGGACATGATGTGGCTTCGGGTGGATTAATTACTACGCTTTTAGAACTTTGTTTTGCGGATACAAATTTAGGTGCTGACTTAGACCTTTCTGCGTTAGTTGAAAAAGATTCTGTGAAACTTTTATTTTCCGAAAATGCTGGTATTGTAATTCAATCGAAAGACGTGTCTATCGAAGCCATTTTATCTGAAGCAAATATTGAATTTTTCAACATAGGAAACGTTGCCAATAGCGATGTGTTAAGCATCATTAACGGCACAGATGTTTTCACTCTAACTGTTTCTCGCTTACGCGATGTTTGGTATAAAACCTCTTTCCTTTTAGACCAAAAACAAACTGCTAATAATTTAGCTGAAGCGCGTTTCAACAACTATAAAAATCAGCCATTAGAATACACATTCCCTAGTCATTTTACAGGAAAGTTACCTGAAACACCCTTAAAAAGACCTAAAGCAGCTATTCTTCGCGAAAAAGGAAGTAATTCCGAGCGTGAAATGGCAAACGCCATGTATTTAGCAGGTTTTGATGTGAAAGATGTACACATGACCGATTTAATTTCGGGCCGTGAAACCTTAGAAGACATTCAGTTTTTAGGCGCTGTTGGAGGTTTTAGTAATTCTGATGTACTTGGTTCTGCAAAAGGTTGGGCAGGTGCTATTAAATACAACGAAAAAGCCAATAAAGTGATTCAGGATTTCTTCAAAAGAGAAGACACGTTATCGGTTGGAATTTGTAATGGCTGCCAATTGTGGATGGAGTTAGAGCTTATCAACCCAGAGCACGATGTTCATGGCAAAATGGTTCATAATGATTCGCATAAACATGAAAGTTCATTCACTTCAGTGAAAATTCAAAAGAACAACTCAGTCATGCTTTCAACACTTGAAGGCGCTACTTTAGGCGTTTGGATTTCGCATGGTGAAGGTAAATTTAACTTGCCTAAGTCTGAAAACGAATATAATATTGTTGCTAAATATGGTTATGCAGAATATCCTCATAACCCAAATGGTTCCGATTTTAACACCGCTATGATGTGTGATAAAACAGGGCGTCATTTAGTAACCATGCCGCATATTGAGCGTTCTACGTTCCAATGGAATTGGGCAAATTACCCAGAACACAGAAACGACGAAGTATCGCCTTGGTTAGAAGCATTTGTGAATGCTAGACTTTGGTTAGAAAAATAATAAGAATTTATTCACGTAATCATTAAAAAAGCTTTTACTTTAGTAAGAGCTTTTTTTGTTTAATATAATTACTGAAAATGAAGAACTTTTTTTTAATCAACCTATTTCTTATTCCTATTTGTCTTTTTTCTCAAGATGATGAAGATGTTATAAAACGTGTGTTTTTTAAGGATAGTGTCCTTGCTATGGAACGATGGTATGGCAACGATAAAAAGTTAGACAGCCTTAAAACCTACTACAAATCGGGTGAATTAAATGAAGAATTTCACTATATAAACGGATTTTATGATGGAATGTCCTATAAGTTTAATAAAAAGGGAGAAAAACTAACCAGTTGGAAATTTAACAAAGGCAAATTAATTGAACGCATTGACCACATAATAGAATTCAATAAAAAAAATGAAGAAAAAGTAAAAAAAGCACATAGCGATTTAAAAATTTTAAATGAAAAACTTTTACAGAAGCCCAACGATTTTAAATCCATTTTCACTAGAGCCAACATAAGAGCATATTTAGGAGACAACACGCTGGCGTTAAATGATTTTAAAAAAATAGAAAAGACGATTTTAAAAATTTCAAAAACCAAAAAAGTTCCTGAAAAAATGTTGGGAAACATTTACGACAACCTTGCTTCAATTTATGAAGGTTATGAAATGGAAAATTACTGTATTCAATATAAGTTTAAAGCCTTAAAAGCATCTCCTAAAGAAAGTAGATTATATCATAACCTTGGTGGATACCTTGTAAGCGTCAAGTCTTATAGACTGGGTATAGAGTATTTAAACAAAGCTATCGAAATGGTTCCCAATCACTCATTTGCAAATTGGGTTTTAGCAATGGCTTATACCGATTTAGGAAATTACGAAAAAGCTATGAACCACATAAACATTGCTTTTAAAAACGAAGCAAGCCTTTATAAAAATGGCAAAGGTACCGCCGAAAGAGACCTATGGACAACTAGAGGGTTTTTATATCATAAATTAGGAGAAACCAACAAAGGGATAACAGACTTAGAAGAGGCTCTAAATATAAACAAAGACAATTCCTTTGCCTTAAGAAATCTAGGCGTTGTTTATTATGATTTAGGTAATTACACCAAGGCATGTGAACTGCTGCAAAAGGCAAAAACTCTTGGTTACGAAAAAACATATGATAGAGATGATTTGCAAGCTTATTTAGATTTTTCTTGTGATTTTGTAGCTACAGAAACCAAATCTAAAACCGAATTTGTTAAAAGCACAAGTCTGATAAATAAGTCTTTCGTGTACCCAAACCCAACTAAAGATATTGTAAATATTAAAAATTTGAGTTTCGAAACTTATAATTATGCCATATTTGACCATACAGGAAAATTGCTAGCAGAAGGCAATTCTAACAAAGAAAAAACAATTAGTGTTCATAATTTACCTATAGGTGTTTACATTTTGAAAGTATATGATACGGTTGCTATTGAAACCTTCAGAATCATAAAAGAATAACATTCAGCAATATATTCTACGAATTTCATTAATTTTACTTCCCTTTTTTAACAATTTGAAAATCTTATTTATTTTCATACTTTGCATAACAAGAAATCTCCAAAGAAACGATGGCAAATATTACTAGAATTTTTGACTTTCCTTATCATCAATTAAGCACTTATAATTTAGATAAGGCATTCACCACAAAATATAATGGTGAGTGGAAATCAATTTCAACTCAAGAATTCATAAATCAAGCTAACGCCATCAGCCGAGGTTTGCTGCGTTTAGGAGTTAAACCTAACGACAAAATTGCCGTTATTTCTTCATCCAACAGAACAGAATGGAACATTCTAGATATAGGCGTGTTACAAACAGGCGCTCAAAATGTACCTATATATCCTACTATTGCTTCTGAAGATTATGAGTACATCCTAAACCATTCCGAATCCATTTATTGTTTCGTTTCCGATGTTGAAGTTCTTGAAAAACTGAACAACATCAAAAGTAAAACCAAGCTAAAAAACGTTTATACTTTTGATGCTATTGAAGGAGAAAATCATTGGATAGATGTTTTAAATTTAGGCGAAGACACTAGCAATCAAAGTGATGTTGAGGCAAGAAAGGAAGCCGTAAAAGCCTCCGATTTAGCTACCCTAATCTATACTTCTGGAACTACAGGAAAGCCAAAAGGCGTGATGCTTTCACATAACAATTTAGTATCAAATGTTATTGATAGCGAAAAACGCGTTCCATTCGTTAAAGGAAAATCCAAAGCGCTTAGCTTCCTTCCTGTTTGCCATGTTTTTGAACGCATGATTCTTTACTTATATATGTATTGTGGCGTTGAAATTTATTTTGCCGAGTCTATCGAAAAAATGAGTGATAATTTAAAAGAAGTGTGCCCTACAGTTATGACGGCTGTTCCCCGACTTTACGAAAAAGTTTACGACAAAATTGTTGCCAAAGGAACCGATTTAACAGGCATTAAAAAAATGTTATTCTTTTGGGCTTTAGACTTAGGTTTGAAATTTGAACCTTACGGAAAAAATGGCTGGTGGTACGAGTTCCAATTAAAAATAGCAAGAAAACTAATTTTCAGTAAATGGCAAGAAGGCTTAGGTGGCAATTTAGAAATTATGGTTTCTGGTAGCGCAGCCCTTCAAACAAGGTTAACCCGCGTTTTTGCTGCCGCCAAATTACCCATTATGGAAGGTTATGGACTTACAGAAACATCGCCAGTAATTTCGGTAAACGATATGCGAAACGGTGGGTTTAGAGTAGGCACCGTTGGAAAAATAATTGATAACGTTGAAGTTAAAATTGCCGAAGATGGCGAAATACTAGTAAAAGGACCTAACGTGATGCTAGGTTATTTCAAAGATCCAGAAAAAACAGCTGAAGTGATGACTGGCGATTATTTCCATACAGGTGATATTGGAGAATTTGATGCCGATGGCTTTTTAAAAATAACCGACCGTAAAAAGGAAATGTTCAAAACGTCTGGCGGAAAATATGTAGCACCTGCACTCATTGAAAATCAATTTAAACAATCGCGTTTTATAGAACAAATTATGGTTATTGGCGAAGGCGAAAAAATGCCGGCCGCATTAATTCAACTTAATTTTGATTTTGTTAAAGAATGGGCAAAAAAACATCAAATAACATTTAAAGATACCAACGATCTTATTTCAAACCCAAAATTAATAGAGCGCATTCAAAGTGAAATTGACCATGCGAATAAAAATTTCGGCCATTGGGAACAAATCAAAAAGTTTGAAATAACCCCAGATGTTTGGTCTATTGATGCAGGACATTTAACACCTACCATGAAATTAAAACGAAAAGTGATAAAGGAAATCTATTCAAATCTTATTGAAAAGATTTATAGATCTTAACGAAACGTTCTAATTAACATTAAAACAAATTAAATTTTTCTTAATATATTATGCGTGCATAATATATTTTCATATATTTGGACTAACTACCAAACAACTATGAAAGAAAGAACTATTGATTATATATTAAGAACCACATGGCTTGCTGTTCAAAAAATGTATAATGAAGAAGCTGCTAAATTTGAAAGCACTATGGCTACTGGCTTTACACTATTAAGTATAGACCCAGAAAAAGGCACACCATCAACAGCTTTAGGCCCTAAAATGGGTATGGAAGCAACCAGCTTATCTCGGATTTTAAAAACAATGGAAGCAAAAGGGTTGATTGAACGCCACCCAAATCCGGAAGATGGCAGAGGTGTTATCATTCGTCTTACTGAATTTGGACGTCAAAAAAGAGCCAATTCTAAAGAAAAAGTACTGATTTTTAATGAAACCATTAGAAAAAACATTTCCGAAGAAAAATTAAATCATTTCTATGAGGTTTCAGATTTAATAAGCGATATGATTTCCAACAAAAAAATTTACGATCAAAACGATAAGTAATCTAAAATGAGCAAACGAAGAATTAAAAAAGTAGCCATTATTGGTTCAGGAATTATGGGAAGCGGTATTGCATGTCATTTCGCAAATATTGGCGTAGACGTGCTGTTGCTTGACATTGTTCCAAGAGAATTAAACGATGCAGAAAAAGCGAAAGGCTTAACACTAGACGATAAAATAGTAAGAAACCGATTGGTAAATGATGCTTTAGCGACCTCATTAAAATCGAAGCCCTCTCCTATTTATCATCCAGATTTTGCTAAACGCATCACTACAGGTAATTTAGAAGATGATATTGCTAAAGTTAAAGATGTAGATTGGATTATGGAGGTTGTTGTTGAACGCCTAGACATTAAAAAAAGTGTTTTTGAAAAACTAGAAAAACACCGAACCCCTGGTACTTTAATAACTTCAAACACGTCTGGAATTCCCATCCATTTTATGAGTGAAGGCCGTTCAGAAGATTTTCAAAAACATTTCTGCGGTACACACTTTTTCAATCCGGCACGTTACTTAAAATTATTCGAAATTATTCCTGGTCCTAAAACATCACAAGAAGTTTTAGACTTTTTAAATGGTTATGGTGAACAATTCTTAGGAAAAACCTCGGTTGTTGGTAAAGATACACCTGCGTTCATTGGAAACCGCATTGGTATTTTTGGCATTCAAAGTTTATTCCACCAAGTAAAATCTTTAGGCTTAACGGTTGAAGAAATAGATAAATTAACGGGTCCGGTGATTGGACGACCAAAATCGGCTACCTTTAGAACGGTAGATGTGGTTGGGTTAGATACTTTGGTACATGTTGCCAACGGTATTTATGAAAATTGCCCTAACGATGAAGCTCATGAACTTTTTAAACTGCCCGATTTCATCAATAAAATGATGGAAAATAAATGGCTTGGAAGCAAAACAGGACAAGGTTTTTACAAAAAAGAAGGTAAGGATATTTTAGCTTTAGACTTAAATACTTTAGAATACAAGCCTTCAAAAAAAGCAAATTTTGCTACTTTAGAACTAACAAAAACGGTTGATAAAGTCATTGATAGATTCAAAATTTTAGTTTCAGGAAAAGATAAAGCTGGCGATTTCTACAGAAAGAACTTTGCTTCCATGTTTGCCTATGTTTCAAATAGAATTCCTGAAATCACCGACGATTTATACAAAATAGATGATGCTATGAAAGCTGGATTTGGTTGGGAACATGGTCCTTTCCAAATTTGGGATGCTGTTGGTGTAGAAAAAGGTATCGAAATAATGAAAGCTGAGGGTTTAGAACCTGCGGCTTGGGTTAATGAGATGATAGCTTCAGGAAACACATCATTCTACACCGTAAAAAACGGCGCTACTTATTTTTATGATATTCCGAAGAAATCACAAGAAAAAATTCCCGGTCAAGATGCCTTCATTATTTTAGATAATATTAGAAAATCTAAAGAAGTTTTCAAAAATACAGGCGTTGTTGTAGAAGATTTGGGCGATGGTATTTTAAATTGCGAATTCCAATCTAAAATGAACACCATTGGTGGCGATGTTTTAGCTGGATTAAATAAAGCTATTGATATTGCTGAAAAAGATTTCGCTGGTTTGGTAATTGGTAACCAAGCAGCAAATTTCTCTGTAGGCGCTAATATTGGTATGATTTTCATGATGGCTGTGGAACAAGAATATGATGAATTGAATGCCGCCATCAAATATTTCCAAGATACTATGATGCGTATGCGTTATTCAGCTATTCCAACGGTTTCTGCGCCACATGGCATGACGCTTGGTGGTGGTTGCGAACTATCCATGCATGCCGATAAAGTAGTAGCCGCAGCCGAAACTTATATTGGTTTGGTAGAATTTGGTGTGGGCGTTATTCCTGGTGGAGGTGGTTCAAAGGAAATGGCTTTACGTGCTTCCGATTCGTTTAAAAAAGGTGATGTTGAATTGAACACACTTCAAGAATACTTCCTAACTATTGGTATGGCAAAAGTAGCAACCTCTGCTTATGAAGCCTTCGATTTGGGTCTGCTTCAAAAAGGAAAAGACATTGTTGTTGTAAACAAAGACAGACAAATTGCTACCGCAAAAGCCTATGCTAAATTAATGGCGGAAGCTGGATATACACAACCTGTAAAACGTACCGATGTAAAAGTACTTGGTAAGCAAGCTTTGGGTATGTTTTTAGTAGGAACCGATTCTATGGAAGCTTCAAACTTCATCAGTGAACACGACCATAAAATAGCCAACAAATTGGCCTATGTAATGGCTGGTGGCGATCTATCTGAACCTACCTTAGTTACCGAACAATATCTATTGGATTTAGAGCGCGAAGCCTTTTTAAGTTTATGTACAGAACGTAAAACCTTGGAACGCATCCAACACATGTTAAAAACTGGGAAACCTTTAAGAAACTAGAAAAAAGAATAAAGAGAAAAGAAAAGAGAGACTAATAGAAAATTCGGAAACAGATTTGAAAATCTTCTTTCTCTATTCCATTTTCTTGATTCTCGTTTTCAAAATAAAAATAAAACTATGAAAACCGCATATATAGTAAAAGCATACAGAACCGCTGTTGGTAAAGCACCAAAAGGTGTCTTTCGTTTTAAACGTGCCGATGAATTGGGTGCGGAAACCATCCAACACATGATGAAGGAATTACCAAATCTAGATGTAAAACGCATTGACGATGTTATTGTGGGTAATGCCATGCCAGAAGGTGCTCAAGGCTTAAACATGGCACGATTTATCTCATTAATTGGATTAAATAGTGTAGATGTTCCAGGGGTTACCGTAAACCGCTTTTGTTCTTCAGGTATTGAAACCATTGCTATTGCAGCTGCTAAAATACAATCAGGTATGGCCGATTGTATTATTGCTGGTGGCTCAGAAAGTATGAGTTCGGTACCTATGACGGGGTTTAAACCTGAATTGAATTACGACACCGTTAAAGCGGGTCATGAAGACTATTATTGGGGCATGGGAAATACGGCCGAAGCTGTTGCCAACAAATTTAATGTGTCGCGCGAAGACCAAGATGAATTTGCTTATAATTCACATATGAAAGCCTTAAAAGCACTCGCTGAAGATAGATTTCAAGACCAAATTGTACCTATTAAAGTAGATCAGGTTTATATTGATGACAACGAAAAAAAAGCAACAAAATCTTACACCGTTACCAAAGACGAAGGGCCTCGTGCTGGAACCAGTTTAGAAGCCTTGGCAAAATTAAGACCAGTATTCGCCGCTGGTGGCAGTGTAACCGCTGGAAACTCATCGCAAATGAGTGATGGCGCTGCTTTTGTAATGGTGATGAGTGAAGATATGGTAAAAGAATTAAACTTAGAGCCTATTGCGCGATTGGTAAATTATGCAGCAGCAGGCGTAGAACCAAGGTTTATGGGCATTGGTCCTGTAAAAGCCATTCCAAAAGCATTACAATTAGCAGGTTTAAATCAATCGGATTTAGAATTAATAGAACTTAACGAAGCGTTTGCTTCACAGTCATTAGCTGTAATAAGGGAATTAAACCTCAACCCCGAGCTTGTAAACGTAAATGGTGGCGCTATTGCTTTAGGGCATCCACTAGGTTGTACTGGTGCAAAACTATCGGTTCAATTATTTGATGAAATGCGCAAACGTAACATGACGGGTAAATATGGTGCCGTTACCATGTGCGTAGGTACCGGTCAAGGTGCTTGTGGAATTTTTGAATTTTTAAATTAAAAAGCCCCACCTAACCTCCCCAAAGGAGAAGAACGATTGAAAACAAAAAAATAAAACAAATACAAAAAATGATTTCAAGTTTCAAATCATGGCTAAAATTATAAGTCTTGATTCCTGATTCTTGAATCTATAAATCTAAAAAATATGGAATCAACAGAAAAAGACATTTTAAGAGGTGGTCAATTCTTGGTTAAAGAAACAAACTGTGAAGATATATTCACGCCTGAAGATTTTTCTGAGGAACAATTAATGATGAAAGAGGCCGTCACAGAATTTGTAGACCGAGAAATTTGGCCAAATAAACCACGTTTTGAAGCAAAAGATTATGCCTTAACGGAATCTTGCATGCGAAAAGCAGGCGAAATGGGTTTTTTAAGCATTTCCGTACCAACGGAGTACGGTGGTATGGGCATGGGCTTTATTGATACCATGCTGGTTTGTGATTATATTTCAGGTGCCACAGGGTCGTTCAGCACCGCCTTTGGTGCACATACTGGAATTGGCACCATGCCGATAACATTATATGGTACCGAAGAACAAAAACAAAAATATGTACCAAAATTAGCTACAGGCGAATGGTTTGGCTCTTATTGTTTAACTGAACCAAGTGCTGGTAGTGATGCCAACTCGGGTAAAACCAAAGCCGTTTTATCTGAAGATGGGAAATCATACAAGATTACCGGGCAAAAAATGTGGATTTCAAATGCCGGCTTTTGTAATTTAATGATTGTTTTCGCTCGTATAGAAGATGATAAAAACATTACAGGTTTTATTGTTGGATACGACAAGAACAACCCAAATGGCATTACCATGGGCGAAGAGGAGCATAAATTAGGTATTCGTGCCTCTTCAACAAGACAAGTATTTTTTAATGATACCGTAGTGCCTGTTGAAAACATGCTATCAACCAGAGGGAACGGTTTTAAAATAGCCATGAATGCACTAAACGTAGGTAGAATCAAATTAGCAGCAGCTTGTTTAGATGCACAGCGTCGTGTGATCACCGAATCGGTAAAATACGCCAATGAGCGCATTCAATTTAACACCCCAATTGCAAGCTTTGGCGCCATTCGTCAAAAAATAGCTGAAATGGCAACCAACTGTTGGGTAGGTGAAGCCGCCAGTTACCGTGCAGCAAAAAACATAGAAGACCGCATCATCCTTCGTCAAAACAACGGCAAAGACTCACATCAAGAAGCTGAATTGAAAGGTGTTGAAGAATATGCCATTGAATGTTCCATCTTAAAAGTGGCGGTTTCTGAATACATTCAAAAATGTACTGATGAAGGCATACAAATTTTTGGAGGGATGGGGTTCTCTGAAGACACCCCTATGGAATCGGCTTGGAGAGACGCCCGTATTTCTAGAATTTATGAAGGCACCAACGAAATAAACCGTATGCTAAGTATTGGCATGCTTATTAAAAAAGCCATGAAAGGCCATGTAGATTTATTGGGTCCTGCAACAGAGGTAGCTAACGAATTAACCGGTATTCCTAATTTTGACGTACAAGATTTTTCAGAATTATTTTCCGAAGAAAAAAGCATCATTGCCAATCTTAAAAAATTATTCTTAATGGTGGCTGGCGCTGCATTACAGAAATATGGCGAAAAAATTGAACAACAACAGCAATTAATGCTTGCGGCTTCCGATATTTTAATTCAAATATACATTGCAGAATCTGCTATTTTACGTGCAGAAAAAATGGCGAAAAAACAAGGAGAAGACCAAGTAAAAGAACAAATTGCCATGGCTAAACTAAACTTATTCCATGCTATTGATGTTATTGAAACCGCTGGAAAACATTCCATTATTTCATTCTCAACGGGCGACGAGCAACGTATGATGCTTATGGGCTTAAAACGTTACATTAAATATGTAAACATGCCCAACATTATTGAATTAAGAAATATTATAGCTTCAAAAGTTATTAAAGAAAATAAGTATTGTTTTTAAGCAATTTGCTTGTAGTGACTAACTCAAATGTAAAAACGCTCCAAATATTTGGAGCGTTTTTTATTAGTGAAATAAATTAATATTACATCTTTAATTATTGAACCAGGAGGACCAATTACTACAATGCCCTGCCAAATCAGATTCGTCAATAGTTGTTTGAATTCCAGAATAAGCGGCATTCATAACAGCTCTAGGTGAAAAATGTAGCTTTCCAGTTTTTATATTTCTAAAAGCTTTACCAAAATGGCCTTGGCTTAAACCATGACCTGCCTCATGTAATGCGATTGTTTCAACATCATAATGATTCCCATCATCCCATGAAAAGTTATCATTGTAATAAATTTCACGCCATGCTACATCATATTTTCCATTATTATCGGTATCAATAAGGTTTCCTTCTTCATCAGTAAACACAATGGTATAGGTAACGCCTAAAATAAATTGGGAACCATTTGGAGCTACAAGATCAAAAGCCCTGGCAGGCAACCACCCCGCATGTAAAACGTCAGCTACGTAGGATTGACTTCCTCCAAAATCTTCCCCAAGAATTTCACCTATTATCCCTGCAATAAAACCTGTATCTCTTCCATCATAAGCTATTTCAAACATACCTAAATTAGAACAAATAATGCCATCCCATGTATTCATGGCTCTATCTATAGCGTTATTGCTTACAACAACATCCAAATCTAATGAAGGCCTATTGTCATCCACATAATAGGATATGGCATTAGTACCATCTAATGCTAAGCCAGGTACAAAATCCCCTTGTAGTTGCTTATTGCCACGGTTATTAAAATAAACTATATTTCCCATCTCTTCTGTATCACCTGCCGTAATATATTCAGCCATATATAAAGCGACATTATAACTTTTAGCCGCCTTAGCAGAGTTTGCAGATTTAGATAAACCATCAATTTTATTTTTAACTTTAATGGTTCTCATAGTGTTTCCTAAGTCCATAAAAATAGGATCTTTAGCCTTTAATTTCATATTAGAATCATCAGAAACAAGGTCATTGTTTTCACAAGTAAAGCATACAGCAAACACCGATGCCAGCACAATTGGTTTTAATAATTTCATAATTATGATTGGTTTTAATTTGTTAAAACATTGATATATTGCTTCAATTATATCTCTTAGGGAGAGGAGATATTATTTGAATTTCTTGGGAGAGAAATATGAACCCTTTAAAGTACTCTTATTTCTACATAAATAGAAAAATTCACTTTATACAGCAAAAATTAACGATAAATTACCAATCCCATAGGAAGTTATATTTAATTTTCTATGTATCTATTTCACAGTGACTTATAATTATTTTCGAGATACTCTTTATTTTTATTAGATTTGATTAAAATTAAATTAATGAAATATCACATATATACTATAA
Source organism: Mariniflexile gromovii (assembly GCF_017814435.1). Taxonomy (GTDB): domain Bacteria; phylum Bacteroidota; class Bacteroidia; order Flavobacteriales; family Flavobacteriaceae; genus Mariniflexile; species Mariniflexile gromovii. The sequence continues at coordinate 89,621 of NZ_JAGJCB010000004.1, forward strand.
TATCTTTTTTATTATTCCCTTTAGTTTATGCTGAAGCTCAAGAATTATTTTCCAGCAAAAACAACTTCACGAGACAAGACACATTAAGAGGCTCCATAACACCAGAGCGCGCTTGGTGGGATTTAACCTATTATCATTTAGACATTACAGTAAATCCTGATGAAAAATATATTTCAGGAAAAAACACCATTCAATATAAAGTACTTGAAAACAGTTCTGTAATGCAAATTGATTTACAGCCCCCTTTAAAAATCACTAAGGCCATACAAAACAATAAAGAATTAGAGATAAAACATGATGGAAATGCGCATTTTATAACCTTAGTAGATGTTCAAAACCAAAACGACATCAATAGTGTCGATGTCTATTACGAGGGGCATCCAAAAGAAGCCATAAGAGCCCCTTGGGACGGGGGCATTACCTGGACAAAAGACAAAAATGGCAATCATTTTATCGCATCGTCCTGCCAAGGTTTAGGTGCCAGTGTTTGGTGGCCATGTAAAGACCACATGTATGATGAAGTGGATAGTATGCTAATTAGCGTGAATGTACCCGACCATTTAACAAACATTTCCAATGGAAGGCTACGAAGCGTAGAACAAATTGGAGATACCAAAACCTATACATGGATTGTAAAAAACCCAATCAACAATTACGGTGTTAACATCAACATTGGCGATTACGTAAATTTCTCTGAGGTGTATGACGGCGAAGGCGGTAATTTAGACATGAATTATTATGTTTTGAGATACAACCTTGAAAAGGCCAAAGAGCATTTTAAAGATGCCCCAAAAATGATGAAAGCTTTTGAGCATTGGTTTGGTCAATATCCGTTTTACGCCGATAGTTTTAAATTGGTTGAAGTGCCTTATTTAGGGATGGAACACCAAAGTTCGGTTACTTACGGCAACCAATACAAAAAAGGTTATTTAGGCAATGATTGGTCAGGTACCGGATGGGGACTAAAGTTTGATTATATTATCATCCATGAAGCTGGACATGAGTGGTTTGCGAACAACATCACTTACAAAGACGCAGCCGACATGTGGATTCATGAAGCATTTACATGTTATTCTGAAAGTTTATTTTTAGATTATTACTATGGAAAAAAAGCTGCTTCAGAATACGTTATTGGACTTAGAAAAAATATTATAAACGACCGACCCATTATTGGCATTTACAATGTAAACAAAGAAGGTTCTGGCGATATGTACTTTAAAGGTGCCAACATACTCCACAGTTTAAGACAGCTTATTGAAGATGATGAAAAATGGCGTCAAATTTTAAGAGGTTTAAATAGAACCTTTTACCACCAAACCGTTACCACGAAGCAGATTGAAGATTATATTTCAAAAGAAACGGGCATCGATTTAACCGAGTATTTCAATCAATATTTAAGAACAATTAAAATACCAACTTTAGAATACAAAATTGAAAACAAAGAGCTAAAGTATAGATGGACCAACATTATTGATAAGTTCGATATGCCTGTTCAAGTAACCATAAATGGCAAAGAAGAATGGCTGTTCCCAAAAGCCGATTGGAAAACCAAAACTTTAGATACCAAAAACGCGACCTTTGAAATAGATCCAAATTTCTATATTAATTCTAAAAAACTTTAATTGGTTTGGAATTACCCGAGTTATATTTTAAAACAGATAAAGAATGGCGCGAATGGTTACATAAAAACCACAAAACCTACAAAGGCGTTTACCTCATCTTTTATAAAGTAGAACACGAAAACGATTCCATGCGATGGGAAGAAGCCGTTAAAGTAGCCTTATGCTATGGTTGGATAGATTCAACCGTAAAAAGCTTAGGCAACGGAAAACGCAGGCAATACTTCACACCCAGAAACGAAAAAAGTGTTTGGAGCGCCCTAAACAAAAAATATTTAGAAGACTTAATTTCTGAAAACCTAATGCACGAAAGTGGTTTGAAAATTATTGAAGTTGCCAAACAAAACGGTAGCTGGGAAGCTCTGGACGATGTTGAAAACGGCATTATTCCTGAAGATTTACAAACCGAATTTGACAAAAACCCCATAGCTTTTGAAAACTACCAAAACTTTGCGCCCTCCTACAGAAAAAGCTATTTATATTGGCTTAATCAAGCAAAACGCGAAGCCACCAGAACAAAACGAATTTCAGAAATAGTGAAACTTTGCGCTTTGAATATTAAAAGCAGAGATAATCAATAAATTGAAAAAAACTCAATCATTTAATGGGTATATATATTTGATTCCATAGATTGCTGGTTGATGGAATTATCAAATATTTTAAGTATACGTTTAGCTATTCCCGTCCATCCAAAATTTCGACGTGCAAAACGAGCTCCTTCAACCGATAATTCATTACGTAATTTAGGATATAAAAGCGGCATGGACAACATCGCACCAAACTCAATAGGCCTATGAGGATCTGCAAACAATGCTTGATTTCCAAAATCTATCAAATCATACAAACCACCATGAACCGTCACCACACTAGGCGTACCACATGCCATGGCTTCAATAGCAACCATGCCAAAAGGCTCATAGCGTGATGGCATAGCAAAAATATTGGCCGAACGATACACATTTGCTAAATCTTCATCTGCAATATAATTTTTCCATTTTATTTTATCCATCACACCTAACTCGCCCGCCAGTGTTTTAAGCTTCTCTATACCTTGCTTGTCTTGGTCCGAATCCCCTCCAATAGCAGCTACCAAACGTGCTTCGGGGCAAAGTTCCAATACGGTAGGCAAAGATTGTAAAAGCAAATCATAGCCTTTGTTATGTGCCATTCGACCCAAAGCTAGAATATCGTTGGGATGTATATCATACTTAGAGCGCACTTTGTCATTTTCTTTGGAAGGCACTGGAAAAAAACGGTTTTCATCAATTCCAGGAGGAATCATACCGCAATTTCGAGATAACACATCATATTGCTTTGTAAGCAAATCTACCTGTGGTAATGTGGTAGCAATAACGAAGTTACACATTTGATACACAAAATATTCTTTTCGAATACGTTCTTTAAAACGATATGTTTTTTCCATTTCAACTTCATCCATATCGCTTCCCATGGTATGACGTTTCCACCAACCAAGTGAATGTGGTGTGTGTACGTGGGATATCCCCAATTCTTCAGCTATTTTCTGTCCTGCCCAACCAGCATCCCAATAATGGGTATATACCACATCGTACTTTTTTCGTTCCTTCTTAATAGCCGCTAAACAATTGGTGACGAACTTTTTTAAATGGTCGTGCATATCCTCTTTTCTGATGAATTTTTTTCCACCAAAAGGAATGCGCCATACACTGTAATTCTCATCAACATGGTCGTATTCTGGCTGATCTTCAAACTGACGAGTCACTAAATCTACATTCTTCCCCAGTCTGCTAAAACGTTCTGCTAATTCTAAAACATAAACAACCTGTCCTCCTGTATCTGGTTTTCCTAATTCGGCATTGGCACCTACATATCCGTGCAAAGAGATCATTAAAATCGATTTCATAGTTTATAAATTTTAGTTAATTATTAATTATTTTTAAATGGTGACAAGCAGAAATGTATTGAGCTGCAGACCAAGCTTGGTAGGCTTTACCCATGGCCCTTCCTGTGGTACCATGCGCCCACTCTGTAAACTCCCACTCTTCAGTAATGCCCTCTTTGTTAATTAAAGCAAGTTTGTGCAACTCTGAAATTGCCATTTCTTTCAAACCCAGTTTGTTGATAAACTTCACCCAAAAACCACCTACAAAAGGCCAAATACCACCATTATGATAGTGATTAGGCAAGTTTAAAAGGTTTACGGTATAATAAGGTCTCCAATCTGGATCTCCGGGAGACACTACGGGATAGACATTTGACACCGGAAACGGATCGTTAACCCCAACCCCTAACATAAAACGAAATGTTTGATGTGCTTTTTCAGCATCTATGGTACCGTGCAAAAAGGCTAAAATATTTCCGAAGACATCACAACGCCAACTAAAATCGAACGGGGTAATTTGCGCTATTAAATAGGTAGTATCTCCCAAGGCAAGTTGTCGTTCAGCAAATGAAGCCGGTGAATATGGTTTTGGTTTTGTAGAAGGCCAAAAATTATCAACAATTTCCTTTTTAATTACTTGAGACCATCTAATATATTCTCCTGCTTGCTCATAATCTCCCAACATTTCCAACATACGCCCAAAGCAAACATTGGCGCGGTACCAAAGGATTTCGTCATATAGAATGTTATAACTTCTACCAAACAAGTCAGTCCAATCGCCCGCTTCAGGTATTTCCAACAAAGCATCGTTATTACTATCATGAGCTCCAAGCCATCGCATGGTTTCTTTTATGTTGGCAATATGGTCTCTAAGAAATTCAATATCCTTAGTTACATTCACATACTCATAAAAGGCAATAACTACCCAAATACCACTATCTATGGAACAGATACCCCCTACTCCTGAGTAATCGGGCACATTATCTTTTATACGAACGTTTGAAGGAATTTGTCCGTTACGAGAAATATGTTCAAATAAGGTTAAAAGTGTTTGACGTTGGCATTGATGAATTTCTTCATCATGAATAAGAGGCAACGAGCCAATAACCGTTATGGCACCGTCCCTTGCCCATACACTGTGATAGTTTTCATCGGTTCCATTAGGTATATTATCTTTAATAGAACAAGCTGAAAAACCCAGTGGTGTAATATTCTTTCTTATGGCTTCAATGGCCTTTTCATAACCTTCTTTAATTAAGGCTATCTTTTCACCTTCATCCTCAGTTGCTATATTATTTAGTTCTTGCTTAATAAAAAAGTCGTCTTTATGGTCTTTCTCATTGTTAACCAAAGCACCAGTTGGCAATATGCCATAATAAATAAGGCCTTCAACAACGCCATCTCCATTTACACCCTCGGCATGGTATACTTGCCTATGCTTCGTAAATTTGTATAACTCTTCATGTGCATTGGCAACAACAATTCCTCTTACACCATCCAACCCAAACATGGCGGAATCGTTTCCACTATCTCCTGCCACTAAAACTTGGTTGGTGTTTAAATCGAGCTTCTTTAGTAGCCATTGCAAAGCATTGCCTTTGTTTGCCCACTTGGGAAGAATATCCAAAAATTTATCGCCCGAATATACCACGTTAATATACATATTGGCATTGGCAAAATCTTGTTCAATATTTGCTATATGCTCTGAAGTGGCATCGTGAAAAAAATAACTTCGTTTGTAGGAGTGCTGAAATTTTGAAGGCTGTTCGTTTATAGGGTGGTTGCTATTGTGTATGATGTTTTCAACGGACTGAATATCCCAACCATCATCAAGTACCTCATTAAACTCTTTTACGATACATTTATTATTATAATCATAAATATGGGTACCAACCCCTGAAATAATATAATCTGGCTCTGGCAGAACACCTCTTTTAATGAGGCTCAAAACATCATCAATCAATCTGCCTGTATTGTAAGTGAGCAATACTTTAGAATCTGTTTTGTACTTATTCCAAGTTTTGGTAAAACTTCCTTTTAGTGTATTAAAATCGATGAGTGTGTTGTCTATATCAAAAGATAAAAGTTTGATATTATTCTCTTTGCTTATATCCATATTTTAAAATGCAATTGTTTAGATTTTACTTTATAAATAGTTAGAAAAACTACTTGAGACCTTAATATAAGGAAAATTAAAGACTTGCACTGTCTCAATCCATTAAGAAATGGACTGTAAAAATATTTTTGATATAAAAGGAATATATCTAGCTCACATTAACAATTTCGAAATTATATAAACTTAAATTTACAATATGAAAACTTACAAAAAACGCTTAAATACCGCTTATAAAATTACCATAAGGGTCTTTAAATTGAATGCCTTCTGTAAAACGATGTTTGCTTAACTGCTTAAATTCCACTAATGCCCAAAGCACAAATTCTTTGATGAAATAACTATCTTCTTTTGATAATTTTGGTTGGTATTTAGCCAATAAATCATCTAGAGGTGAAATGGCATCCAATTGGCTTCTATATTCTTTATCACGAAAATCGTCCAACAATTCAAAACCATCTTGCTGATTAAAAAACCATGAAACAATATCATCATAAGGAGTTTCCTCGTCCTGCTTTTTTAATTTTTCAATTTTCGGAAAAAACTCTTCAAATAAACTTTTAACAGCTTCACCTATTAAGTTGTATGCAACCATGGCAGCACCTTCTTGTTCTCCCTCATAAACCAACTCTAATTTTCCTGTTATAGATGGGATGACACCAACAAAATCACTCAATCGAACCGTTGTTTTTTCATCGCCCGATTTTAAAGCACGACGCTCTGCAGTGCTTAATAAATTTTCTAATGCCGTTATACTTAAACGGGCACTAACACCACTTTTAGCATCTATATATTCGCTTTCCCGTGCTTCAAACACTATTTGCTCCAATAAATCGCGTGCCAAATCCGGAACGGTAACCAAGTCTTTTTGTGCTTCCACAACTTTAGCCTCCTGTTCCGTAATTAAACGAGCCGTTTCAATATCGGCAGGATAATGTGTTAAAATTTGAGAACCAATCCGGTCTTTTAATGGGGTTACAATACTGCCTCGGTTGGTATAATCTTCAGGGTTTGCGGTAAATAAAAACTGAATGTCCAATGGCAACCTCAACTTAAATCCTCTAATTTGAATATCGCCTTCCTGCAAAATATTGAATAATGCCACTTGAATTCTTGCTTGTAAATCGGGCAACTCATTAATGACGAAGATGCATCGATTGGCTCGTGGAATCATTCCATAGTGAATAACACGATCATCGGCATAACTCAGTTTTAAATTGGCTGCTTTTATAGGATCTACATCTCCAATAATATCGGCAACCGTTACATCGGGTGTGGCTAGTTTTTCAGCAAAACGTTCACTTCTATGCATCCATGCAATAGGTGTATCATCACCTTTATCTTTAATTAATTCTTTGGCATATCTTGATATGGGCTGAAAAGGATCGTCATTAATTTCAGAACCTTCAACATAGGGAATGTATTCATCCAATAAATTTAACATCAAACGGGCCAAACGTGTTTTAGCTTGCCCACGTAAACCCAACAAGTTTATATTATGCCTAGATAGAATGGCACGTTCCAATTCGGGGATTACGGTATTTTCATATCCATGCACGCCCTCAAAAGTGGTTTCTTTGTTTTTTAGTTTTTGAATCAAATTATCTCGTAATTCATCTTTTATGGATTTAGATTGATAACCTGATTTTTTTAATTCTCTTAGTGTTTTTATGTTTTTCATATGCCTCTCCCTAACCCTCTCCAAAGGAGAGGGAACTGTTGTAGGGTATTTTATTATTGATTTTTTTTATTCCTCCCCTTTGGGGAGGTTAGGTGGGGCTTTTATCCCCTAATTCTCTTCTTCCTATTGGTTTCATAATCTTCAAAAATCATTTCGCCTAAACCTTTAAGCCCTGTATAAAATGCTTTTCCTTGATTGGCATAAGTAAACTCTCTTACAAACTGCATTAAATAAGGGTCTTGCGCTATCATAAATGTGGTAATGGGAATGTGCAAACGCCTTGCTTGTTGCGCCATCATATAACATTTGTTCACAATATGCCTATCCAAACCATTACTGTTTTTATAATATTCGCCATTTGACAAACGCAAACAACTGGGTTTTCCATCGGTAATCATAAAAATTTGCTTGTTGGTGTTTCGCTTTCTTCTAAGTAAATCCATTGCCAATTGAAGTCCTGCCACCGTATTAGTGTGATAGGGACCTACCTTTAAATAGGGTAAATCTTTAATTTCAATTTGCCATGCATCATTACCAAAAACCAGAATATCCAATGTATCTTTTGGGTAGCGCGTGGTAATTAATTCGGCTAAAGCCATGGCTACTTTTTTTGCCGGTGTTATTCTATCTTCACCATAAAGAATCATACTATGGCTAATATCAATCATAAGCACCGTACTCATTTGCGATTTGTGAAGGGTTTCTTCAACTACCAAATCACTTTCAGACAAAGTAAAATCTGCGATACCATGGTTTATTTGGGCATTTTTTAAACTTTCGGTCATAGACACTTTATCCAAGGCATCACCAAATTGATAGTTTCTAAAATCTCCCGTATGCTCATCGCCTATACCTGGACTTTTACTTTTATGATTGCCTTGACCACTGCGCTTTATATTTCCAAAAATTTGGTCTAAAGCTTGTTGCCGAATGGCTCTTTCGGTTTTTGCAGTAATGGCCATACCACCACTATTACCATCGGGGTCAATTTCTTCTCGTATATAGCCTTTCTTTTTAAGGTCTTCAATAAAATCATCAATGGTATACTCTGGCGTGGTAAGTTTATATTCCTTATCCAATTCCCGTAACCAATCAATGGCTTCATCAAAATCGCCAGAGGTATGCGTAATAAGCTCTTTAAATATGTCGAAAAGTTTGTCGAACGGAGACTGTTCTGGTGCTTCGTATTTCTTGAAAATAAAACCTTTTCTGGATGTGGGATATTTTGTCATAGCCGTATAAAAATACTATTTTTTTATACAAGTGAGACAGGATGGTTATTAGATTTATCTATACTTTAACACGAATTGTCTATTACAATTATTCAATACGTTTTAAGCCTTCTAAGTTTTCAATTCTTATTTTTTTACCAACCATAGAAATTAATCCATCTTTTTTAAATTGTGATAATACTCGAATGGCAGACTCGGTAGCAGTACCAACAATATTCGCAAAATCTTCACGAGATAGCAATATACTCAACGTTTTATCTGGGTTTACACCAAAACTATCATGAATGTAAATTAAGGTTTCTGCTAAACGTTGTCGAACGGATTTTTGAGCCATATTCACAATAATATCATCGGCTTCTCTTAAATTATGAGCCATTTCTTTTAAAACATCAAATGAAAATTTCGGATTGGTTTGCAGATCGTTAATTATTTCGTTTTTAGGAATAAAGCATACTTTCATATCTATTAACGCTACAGCTTGTAAATTGGAAACCTCATCTGAAACCATAGAACGGTAGCCTAATAAATCGCCTTTAACTACAATTTTAACAATTTGATCTTTTCCGTTTGCGCTTAATTTGGACAACTTACAAATACCCTCCTTTATACAGTATACACCATTTATGGTTTCGCCTTCGTCAAAAATAACATCGCCTTTTTTAATATTCATAGAAGTTTTACAACTGGAAATACGCATTAACTCATCTTTCGTTAAAGACTTTAGCGAATTAAATTGTTTAATAATACATTGTTCACACTTACTCATATTCAATATTTATTAATGCAATACTAGAAATGGAATATTTTTATAATAATTCAAATCCTTTAATGTAGGATGAAATAAAATACGTTGAAAATAATTTAGGTTTTTAGCAAGCATGGTTATTAAATGAATATCTTTTTCATCAACAAATTGTTGTACAGCATTTTCGATATGATTATTAATTAAAAAATTAAAACTATGCTTATAGTTTGTAAAATAATCGGATAAATATTCTTTGTTTTTTTGCTGGTCTTCATTAAGGTCCACCCTTTTTTTATTAACATGCAATACATTAATGGCCGCATCATTTACTTCAAGAATATCCAGAATAGGCTGTAGGGTTTCTGGGTGGTAAAAAATTGAAAAATCGGTGGGGAACGCAATTTTTTTTGGCTCTATATATTTAGCGTTTTCTGGAACCACCAAAGTAGCGCATTTCACTTTTGTAATCACATTTCCCGCATTGCTTCCTATGGCTATTTTCTTTAATCCAGAAGTACCTTTGGTGCCCATCACAATAAAATGGATATTGTTCAATACAACCTGTTCCCTTATGGAATCGATAATATAATTACTATCTGAAATGGTAAAGAATTTATGATTGTTTTTTTTTGGAAAAGTATCATGAATTCGTTTTACGGTATCTTGCAGCAATTTTTTTACTGGTATTGATAAGGTTTCTGAAGCACTACCCGAATATTGAACAAAAGCTTTTTCTTTACTTACTAAGGTTCCACTCGTATTAACGTGTAGCAAATAAAAATTACATGACGATTTACTAAAAAAGTGCAATGCATACGCTATGGCATTCCACGCATTTTCAGAAAAATCTATGGGTATTAAAATGTTTTTCATGCTTTGTTACTTCAAAAAACAAAAGTATAAGCATGATTACTAACGAAATATGACCAAAATCATAATTCGCCATTGTTTTATTAAAATCAGTTTATTTGTTGAAGTTTATCAATATCAAGAATTTTAATATTTCTGCCTTCAATCTCAATAAGCCCTAAATCTTTAAAACTTGAGAGTGTTCTTATTAAGCTTTCTAATGCAATTCCTGCAACACTTGCTAAATCGTTTCTAGAAATTTTAATGGCATCTTCAGGATTCCGATTCATTTTTTCAGCAAATTTTAAGATGGTAGATGCTGTTTTTTTCTTTACAGAACTGTATGCCATTTCCAGCAATTGTCCCTTTACAATACTAAGGTCTTCAGTTAATAATTGTATGAGCTCCAAAGTTACCTTATGGTTACTATTAAGCACATTTGTTAACTCATTTTTAGAAAGGGCAATTAATTTTGAATCTTGTATGGCCGTTGCTGTTTCTTGATAAGGTGTGTTTTGGGTGAATGAGGTATAACCAAATAAATCGTCTTCCTTATAAAGTGCCGTTGTTAAATCCTTCCCTTGTTCATCCAGCTTATGGCATTTTATTAAACCGCTAGCTATTAAATAAATGTTGTTGGAATGTTGTCCTTCTTCATAAACCACATCGCCTTTACTAAAAGAAATTTCATTGCCATTATCATCAAAAAAATTCTTTAGATCATTAAGGTTTCTAAGTTCTTCGGTTTCATCTACACTTGTAGTTTCAAAAACCTCTTTTCTTTCATTTAATATTGCCGCTTTTGCTAATCTGCTTTCAATGGCACTTATTAATTCTTCTTCTTCAAATGGCTTTGTAATATAATCATCGGCACCTAAATCCATGCCTTTTCTAACATCCTTACGTTCGGTTTTTGCTGATAAAAATATAAAAGGAATGTGTTGTGTTTCATCATTTTTTGATAGGGCCTCTAAAACGCCATAACCATCTAGCTCGGGCATCATTATATCGCAAACAACTATATCTGGCAAGCTTGTTTTAGCTATTTCTAACCCCGCTTTTCCATGAGGCGCGGTAGTAACATGGTAATTTGATAGTTCTAATAATTCTGCTGTATTTTCCCTTAAAATAACATCATCTTCTATCAATAATATTTTTTTCATGCTTTTGCTTTATTGGGTATTGTAAATGTAAATATACTTCCTTTATTTTCCTCACTTTCAAAGGTTATAAAACCTCCTAAATTTTCCAAATGGCTTTTAACAATATTCAGCCCAATACCTGTTCCTTGTGTAAGTAGCGCATTTTCAGCCCTAAAGTAGCGATTAAATATCATTTTTTGATCTTTCTTAGGAACACCAATACCATTGTCCTTTATTCTAAAAGTAGTTTGTTTTTCGTCTTGGTTTATTTGAATATCTACCAAGGTGTTTTCAGATGAATACTTGATAGCGTTATGTACCAAATTAGACAATGCCAATTCTACAATTTTCTCATCTTGGTATAAGGAGTATTCATCTATATTCTCTGGATAATTTATTATTTGCCCTTCTTTTAAAAGCATATTAGCATTATAAACCACTTCGTTTACCACCTTACTAACCTTAAAATTGCTGAACTTATAGTTAATTTTACCTGTTTCTAATTTTTCAATAGATAAAAAATCGTTTAAAATATTATTTAAGTAATGTACTTTATCTGTAATAGTTTTAACGTGTTTATCACGTTTTTCCTGCTGTTCTGCTAATTTGTATTTACCTAATAACATGGCCGAAGTTAAAATACCACTTAAAGGCGTTTTAAATTCATGACTCACCAACGACAAAAATTTTGTTTTTAATTCATTGAGTTCTTTTTCCTTTTTAAGGGCGTTTTTTGTTTTATTTTGAGCCTCAATACGTTTTTTAATCTCGGTATCACGTTCTAGGTTTACTGTTTTTAATGCTTCAACCGTATTACTTAATTCCTTGGTTCTTTCTTCTACACGCTTTTCTAATATGGAATTGAGTTGCTGTAACTGAAACTCTTGCTCGTTTCGAACAGAAATATCTATAACCAAGGCCATTATAAAGGTTTCACCATTAATTTCCAACGGATTCAAACCAGCTTCCACTGGAAATGTGCTTCCATCTTTGCGCGCGCCATACAAATCGCGCCCATGGCCCATGCGCCTACTTTCCTTTTGTTTCATAAAACCCTTAACATGAGCACTGTGATTGGGTTTATATTTTTGGGGAATTAGAATATTTAGATCTTGATTAATTAACTCAACCTTATCGTAACCAAACATGCGCTCTGCAGAAGCATTTGCAGCAATAATTTTTTGCTGCGCATTTACTACTATAACACCTTCTGAAACGGCTTCAAATAGTATATTAAAAGTTTCTTTATCATTTTGAAGCATTACAATACAAGCTTTATTAAACTATTAAATAGCATTAAACATTACCCTAGTTGGTGTTGGAAAAAATTATGCGCATTACAACATTTAAAAACCATACTTCCATAACACCAAAATCTGAAGTGCCGTAAAAATAGAGAAAATATGACTAATATCATATTTAAAAAGAGCATCAATTTAAACCTTTGCAGCAGGTATAATTGAGCAAATAATAAATGAGCAAAGAAACATGTTTTCATTGTGGTTTAGATGCAACGACATCTAAAATCAACTTCGACGATAAATTATTTTGTTGTAATGGCTGTAAAACTGTTTACGAAATTTTTTCAGTAAACGATTTAACTTGCTACTACGATTTACAAACCGCCCCTGGTGCCACTCCAAAAGACATAGAGGGCAAATACAACTTCTTGGAAAACTCTAAAATAATAGAACAACTTTTAGAGTTTAATGATGGAAACACGCAAATCATTACGCTTTATATTCCGCATATCCATTGCAGTTCTTGTATTTGGATTTTAGAAAACCTCAACAAATTAAACCCATCAATAAGTGCATCCATTGTAAATTTTGGCAAAAAAACAGTTCGGGTAACTTTTAACGCCGAAACACTATCATTAAAAAATTTAGTAACCCTTTTAAGTAGCATTGGTTACGAACCATTTATAAGTTTGGATGATTATAGCGTTGGCAAAAAACATATAGACAGATCGCTTATTTACAAATTAGGCATTGCAGGTTTTGCATTTGGAAATGTGATGTTTTTATCGTTTCCGGAATATTTTGAAGTAGGCGAATTTTGGCTGGAACAATTCAAACCTCTTTTTAGGTGGCTCATGTTTGCATTTTCTGTGCCCGTGGTTTTTTATTCGTCTCAAGATTATTTTATTTCCGCATTTAAAGGGCTTCGTTCTAAAATTTTAAATATTGATGTACCCATTGCTTTAGGGGTCTCCGTATTATTTATTAGAAGCACTTTTGAAATTATTACCGATAAGGGTTCTGGTTTTTTTGACAGCCTCACCGGACTTATTTTCTTCTTACTTCTTGGGAAATTTTTTCAGCAGAAAACCTACTCTTTTTTATCGTTTGAACGCGATTACAAATCGTATTTCCCTATTGGAATAACCAAAATCACTTCCGAAGACAAAGAAGAATCCATACAGGTTTATGATATTGAAAAGGGCGACCGACTTTTAATTAGAAATGAAGAATTGATTCCTGTTGATTGCATTTTAATAAAAGGAAATGCACGCATTGATTACAGTTTTGTTACAGGTGAATCCAAAACTGTTTCAAAACAATCTGGCGATAAATTATTTGCTGGAGGAAAACAAGTAAATGGCACGATTGAAGTAGATGTTTTAAAATCGGTTGAGCAAAGTTACCTAACCCAACTTTGGAGCAATGATGTGTTTAAAAAAGACAAATCTCTGGCTTTCACAAACATTACCAATCAAATAAGCAAACGTTTCACCATAAGCATTTTAGCCATTGCCATATTAGCAACTACATTTTGGTTGATAACAGATGCAAGTAAAGCCATGAATGTTTTTACATCGGTTCTTATCATAGCCTGCCCCTGTGCCCTAGCTTTAGCTGCACCTTTTACTTTTGGCAATGTATTACACATTTTAGGAAAGAAAAAATTCTATTTAAAAAACGCTTCGGTTATTGAACAATTAGCAAAAGCAAACACCATCATTTTTGATAAAACAGGAACTATTACCGCCAATAAAGAAACCACGATAGATTATGAAGGCCTTCAACTTTCCAAAGAAGAGGAAGCTTTATTAAAAAGCACATTGCGTGGTTCTAACCACCCTTTAAGTCGTTCATTATACAATTTATTGAACGAACAAGACATTGTAACCCTAGATGCTTTTGAAGAACATTTAGGCAAGGGTATTGAAGCTACTTATAACCAAAACCATATAAAAGTGGGGTCTGCTCCTTTTGTAGGTTACACTACAGAATCTACATTACTAAATACAGCGGTTCATGTGAGTACCAACAAACAATACAAAGGTAAATTCACTTTTTACAATGCGTACCGTAAAGGGCTTTCTTCATTATTTAATGAATTAAAAAAAGATTATGACTTAGTTATCCTTTCGGGTGACAATGAAGGTGAAAAAGACAATTTAACCAAATTGCTCCCTACAAAAACCAAGTTACTATTTCATCAGAAGCCAGAGGACAAATTGGAATACATACGGTACCACCAAACAGAAGGCGCCAATATATTGATGATTGGCGATGGACTTAACGACGCTGGTGCCTTGGCGCAAAGCAATGTTGGCATCGCTATTTCAGAAAATGTGAATGTATTTTCACCCGCTTGTGATGCTATTCTGGACGCTTCAAAATTCAACCAATTGTTCAACTATATAAAAGTTTCAAAAGCAGCCATCAAAATTATTAAATGGAGTTTTTTACTCTCATTTATGTACAACTGCATTGGGCTTTATTTTGCTGTCACGGGGCAACTATTGCCTGTGGTAGCTGCTATTTTAATGCCTTTAAGTTCCATTAGTATTGTGGTTTTTACAACCCTGGCTACAAATATGGTTGGGAGAAAATTAGAATAAAAGAGAAACATGACGAATGTCATATTTTAAGAAATACGATGAAAGTAATTTTGAACCATAACTTCAAATAGGTATGAGTGTTATTTATGTTTTGTTAGCTGTAAGCGTAACGGTCGCTATTGTCTTTTTTATTGCCTTCATTTTGGCCGTAAAAAACGGGCAATATGATGATAGTTATACGCCATCCATAAGAATGCTTTTTGAAGATGAACTCGTTAAAGAAAAATCAAAAAAAATAGATACTAACCAATTAAAAGATTAACAATTACAATTATGGAGATGCAACAATTTCATTACGATAATAAAATCGTTACAAAATTCATCTATGCTACAATAGCTTTTGGAGTTGTAGGTATGTCGGTAGGCTTACTATTGGCATTTATGTTTTTATTTCCAAACTTAACAGATGGCATTTCATGGTTAAGTTTTGGGCGTTTAAGGCCCTTACACACCAATGCCGTAATTTTTGCATTTGTGGGAAATGCCATGTTTGCAGGTATTTACTACTCGCTTCAACGGTTACTTAAAGCACGTATGGCAAGCGACCTTTTAAGCAACATCAACTTTTGGGGCTGGCAATTAATTATTGTTGCTGCGGCCATAACGCTTCCTTTAGGGTACACATCATCTAAAGAATATGCCGAATTGGAATGGCCCATTGATATCGCCATTGCATTAATTTGGGTCGTTTTTGGCATTAACATGATTTGGACTATTTTAAAAAGAAGACAACGCCATTTATATGTTGCCATTTGGTTTTACATTGCCACTTTTGTAACGGTAGCTGTACTTCATATTTTTAATAGTTTAGAACTTCCCGTAAGTAGTTTTAAAAGTTATTCGGTTTATGCTGGCGTGCAAGATGCCTTAGTACAATGGTGGTATGGCCACAATGCGGTAGCATTCTTTTTAACCACGCCTTTTTTAGGGTTGATGTATTATTTTGTACCCAAAGCGGCTAACAGACCTGTATATTCCTACAGACTTTCTATTGTTCACTTTTGGTCGTTAATATTCATATATATTTGGGCAGGTCCCCATCACTTATTATATACTGCATTACCAGAATGGGCTCAAAATTTAGGTGTTGCTTTTTCTGTGATGCTATTAATGCCTTCTTGGGGAGGTATGATAAACGGATTGTTAACACTTCGTGGTGCCTGGGATAAAGTACGTACAGATCCTGTTTTAAAATTTATGGTCGTAGCCATTACAGGTTATGGTATGGCAACTTTTGAAGGCCCCATGCTTTCACTTAAAAATGTAAATGCCATTGCCCACTTTACCGATTGGATTGTTGCACACGTACACGTTGGTGCATTGGCTTGGAATGGCTTTTTAGCCTTCGGCGTTATTTATTACTTAGTACCTAGATTATTCAAAACCAAATTATATTCTATAGGGTTGGCTAATCTTCATTTCTGGATTGGCACTTTAGGCATCATTATGTATGCCTTACCATTATATGTTGCTGGGTTTACCCAAGCAAGTATGTGGAAACAATTCAACCCTGACGGCACCCTAACTTACGGTAACTTTTTAGAAACCGTTACCGAAATTATGCCTATGTACTGGATGCGTGCTATTGGCGGTACCCTTTATTTAACCGGTATGCTTATTTTAGTTTACAACATTGCCGTTACTATTAAAAACGGAAGTAAAGTTGAAGACGAATTGGCCGAAGCACCTGCCCTAGAACGTGTTTCTAAAAAACGTACTGCTGGTGAAGGATGGCACTCTTGGTTAGAACGCAAACCAATCCAATTAACCATTGGGGCAACTATTGCCATTTTAATTGGTGGTATTATCCAAATTGTACCAACAATTATGGTAAAATCGAACATCCCAACCATAGCAAGTGTAAAACCATACACCCCTTTAGAATTGGAAGGTCGAGATATTTATATTCGTGAAGGTTGTGTGGGCTGTCATTCACAAATGATCCGTCCTTTTAGAAGTGAAGTGGAACGCTATGGTGAATACTCAAAAGCCGGTGAATATGTTTACGACCATCCATTCCTTTGGGGAAGTAAACGCACAGGACCAGATTTACATAGAGTTGGCAGTAAATATTCTGATAATTGGCATTTTAACCATATGTACGATCCGCAAAGTACCTCATCAGGTTCTATCATGCCGCGTTACCCTTGGTTAATCAATGATGAATTGGACAAATCGGATACCGAAGCCAAAATGAAAGCCATGGTAACATTAGGTGTACCATATTCAGATGAAGAAATTGCTAACGCCCAAGAAAGCATGTTGGCTCAAGGAACACAAATAGAGCAAAATCTGTATGCTGACCCAGATTTTGTAACTTCTTATGAAGCGGACAAAAAATATGCAGCAGAAAATGGTGACCCTTTTATAGAAATGAAAAATCGTGAAATAGTAGCCGTTATTGCCTATTTACAACGATTAGGAACAGATATTCATGTAAAAGAAGAACAAAAACAAACCTCAAAATAAAAGTACTATGTTAAAATTTGTAAAAGGCTATATGGATAGTATTGATGGTATCGAAATTTTCCCCATCATTTCCTTGCTTATATTTTTCACATTTTTTGTTGGTCTTTTTTATTGGGTATATACCGCAAAAAAAGAGTATATAAAATCTGTTAGCAATTTGCCATTAGACAACCAAAACGACGAAATATTATGAAACTAACTAATCAAAAAAAAAATTCATTTCTAAATGTTATTGGAGGTTGCATTTGTCTATTAAAAAACAATAAAAAAAGTATCAAATGAGAAATTTAATTCCATCTTGGGTAAGAGTGCCCCTTATATTCTTCATCATTTTCGGAGTTGTAGAATACGTAATTGATTCAGGCAATAAACCAGCATTTGTAGAATATCCTGCAGTTTTACTCTTTTTATTATTAGTGCTACTTATATTAATTGCCATTGAAGCTATCATTGGCGCATTAGAAAATGTGATGCTTCATAGACTAGATGAAGAAGCAAAAGCACGTTTTTTAGCTGAAAAAGAAAGTAGCATCAAATTTACTTGGTTAAGCAACATCTATAAAAAACTTTTAGGCCAAAAACCTATGGAAGTTGAAAGTGAAATTATTTTAGACCATAACTATGATGGTATAAAAGAATTAGACAACGACCTACCACCTTGGTGGAAATATGGGTTTTACATATCCATTGTATTTGGTGCGGTTTATTTGTTAAGATACCACGTGTTTCAAGGCCAAAATCAATATGATGAATTGGACACGGAATTAGCCGAGGCAAAAACCGCTATTGAAACTTACAAAAAAACAGCTAAAGATTTGGTTGATGCCAACACGGTAACATTACTAACCGATGCATCCGATTTAAGTGCTGGTAAAGCCACATTTGAAACCAACTGTGTAGCCTGCCATATGGCCGATGGTGGCGGTGGTATTGGACCAAACTTAACCGACGACCATTGGATTTTAGGTGGTGGCATAAAAAATGTGTTCCATACAATTTCTGAAGGCGGACGCTCCGGCAAAGGGATGATTGCTTGGAAAGCACAACTAAAACCAGCACAAATTGCACAAGTAGCAAGCTACGTGTTAAGCTTACAAGGCACTACACCTGCAAATCCAAAAGCTCCTGAAGGTGATGTTTGGGTTGAAGAAGCAGCTTCTGAAGCTAAATAACATAAAGATCTACAAGGTTTTAAAAAACTGACAGGTCTAAACAAAAACAAAATGGAAACCCCAGGAAACGAAATATTTAGAGACAGCATTGGCACGGTTACCAAAGACGGTAAACGCGCTTGGGTATTTCCTAAAAAACCAAGTGGCAAGCTCTATACATACAGAAAATTTGTAAGCTACTTTTTATTGGCGTTTTTAATTTTGGCTCCATTTGTTAAAATAAATGGAAACCAGTTTTTATTATTTAATGTACTGGAACGCCGTTTTAATATTTTTGGGTTTCCGTTTTGGCCACAAGATTTTTACCTGTTTGTAATCTCCATGCTTATTGGGGTTATTTTTATTGCGCTATTTACGGTTGCTTTTGGACGTATTTTCTGTGGGTGGATTTGTCCGCAAACCATTTTTATGGAAATGGTTTTTAGACGCATAGAATATTGGATTGAAGGCGACAGAGGCAAACAAATGCGTTTAGCAAAACAACCTTGGAATGCTGAAAAAATTAGAAAAAAAGGCTTAAAATTAATAGTCTTTTTACTTATATCATTTCTTATCGCCAATGTGTTTTTAGCCTATTTAATAGGGAGCGATAAACTGTTACAATTTGTTATTGATGGTCCATTAAATCATATAAGCAACTTTATTTCATTGTTGATTTTTACGGCTGTTTTTTATTTTGTTTTTGCTTGGTTTAGAGAACAAGTTTGCATCATTGCGTGTCCTTATGGGCGCTTACAAGGTGCTTTATTGGATACTAAATCGATTGTGGTGGCTTACGACCATAAACGTGGTGAAGCCAAAAATGGCAGAAAGAAGTTTAGAAAAGACGAAGACAGAAAAGTTTTGGGATATGGTGATTGTATTGATTGTTTTCAATGTGTAAACGTTTGCCCAACAGGTATTGATATTAGAAACGGTACACAACTGGAATGTGTAAATTGTACCGCTTGTATAGATGAATGCGACCACATCATGGAAAGCATTAATTTACCAAAAGGTTTAATTAGATACGCAAGCGAAGAAAATATTGAAAACAAAACACCTTTTAAACTTACTGCTAGAATGAAAGGTTATATAGCTGTTTTAGTCATTTTAACGGGGTTACTTACAGGCATGCTTTTTTTAAGGAATGATGTAGAAGCGACCATATTAAGACTACCTGGGCAACTGTATGAACATAAAGAAAACAACATTATAAGTAACGTTTACACTTTTAAGCTGGTAAACAAAACAACTGAAGATATTGAGGATGTTAGCTTTAAGTTAATGTCGCACAAAGGAACCTTAAAATTGGTTGCTACTAGTGATAGTTTTGTGGTACCTAGCCAAGGAATATCGAAAGGGACTTTGTTTATTGAAATTAACAATGCAGCTTTAACCGGTGACAGAAACAAAATAAAAATTGGCATTTATAAAGGTGATAAACTTATTGAAACAGCTACGGCTAACTTTTTAGGCCCGAGGAGTTATAGATAGTTTTTAGTCGCAGTCGCAGTAAACAGTGCTTACTCTTGCTGTGATAAAATGACTTTGGCTGATAAGGTGCATTAGGGATTGAACGGCATGTTTGAGCTCCCGACGCAGGAGGAGCGAGTAGTGAAAGCCCGACCTGAGGTAACGAAGGGAATGCCAGAATTGTTTGAAATGAAAAGTAAATTAATAAGATTCCCTCCTTCGAGAGAATGAAAAAAATTATAAGATGAAAATAAATTGGGGAACCGGAATTGTTTTAGCGTTTATAGGCTTTATAAGCTTTATTATGTACTTTGTTATTACCATGAACGTGGATAAAAAACTGGAACATGATTTGGTTACTGAAGATTATTATGCTGAAGAATTAATGTACCAAGCGGATATTAACAAACTTGAAAACGCTAATAAATTAAGTGAAAACATTCGCTATGAACGTACTGATGAAGGCTTATTGATTGTGTTTCCCAGTAATTTGGATTTTAATAAAATAAGCGGCAATGTGTTCCTATATAGACCATCTAACAAACAATTGGACTTTGAAACCAAAATTTCATTGTCTGAACTCCATTTGCTCATACCTGACAAACGTTTGGTAGATGGTCGTTGGAACATAAAAATTGATTGGCAATACAACAATGTGCCTTATTTATACAAAGAAACTATAAATTATTAATCATGCTAATTTCGGCATTTGTTTTAGGGCTACTGGGGAGTTTTCACTGTGTTGGCATGTGTGGGCCTATTGCTTTTATGCTTCCTGTAGATAGGACCAATGTTTACAAAAAAGCATCTCAAATTGCCATGTACCACGCAGGCAGACTGCTAGCATACAGCATTATTGGGTTGGTATTCGGACTTATTGGAAAAAGCTTATTCCTTTTTGGTTTTCAGCAGCAGCTTTCCATAGTTATTGGCGTTTTAATGATTTTGCTTGTTATTATTCCGCAACATAAATTAAACAAATACAATGCCTCCAGACCTATTTATAAGCTTATAGGCAAGGTTAAATCTGCTTTGGGCGCCGCTTTAAAGAAAAAAACAGCCGACACTTTTTTAACTATTGGATTCCTTAATGGTTTTTTGCCATGTGGTTTAGTTTATATGGCGGTTTTTGCTGCAATTGCAGCAGGAAATGCTTTAAACGGCAGTTTATATATGACGGTTTTTGGGTTGGGCACCGTGCCTTTAATGACTACCGCTATTTATTTATCAAATTTTTTAAAAGGCAATGCCAGGCAAAAAATACAAAAAGCAATTCCTGTTTTTGTAATAATTATTGGTGTTTTATTTATTCTTCGCGGGTTAGGTTTAGGGATTCCTTATGTTTCTCCTGCTCCTATTACAGATCTAGTTACAAACCAAATAAACTGCCATTAAACAAAAAAAGTAGTTGGAATTCCCAACTACTCTTTTATTAAAAAATCATTCAGTAACCTAAGGCTCCTTAAATTTTAAATGTAATTACAGGTAAGTTTGCGTGGTTCGCAACATCTTCACCTATGCTACCTTCAAAAAAGTGTGCTAACCCCTTTTTGCCATGAGTTGGTATGGCAATAATATCTGCTCCCACTTTTAGTGCAAAATTTATAACACCAGTCTCAACAGAATAATCGGAAACGTAATGAACGGTGTCCATTTTATCAAGATTTCTTTCTGCTTTAGTGAAAAAATTAACAACAATTTTTTCAATCTCTACAGAACTTTTAAAGCGTTCGTTAGGTAAGTTCACATAAACCATATACATTTTAGAATTGATTTTCTCGAACATTTTAACCGCTTTCTTATATGATTTAATTGATTCTTCTGAAAAATCGCAAGCAAAGACCACGGTTTCAAAATTAATACCCTTTAACTCATTTTTCACCACCAATACTGGAACTTCAGAGTTTCTAACCACACGTTCTGTGTTTGAACCTACAAAAATTTCCATAATGCCACTAGCACCATGCGAACCCATTATTATCAAATCGGCATCATGCTTTTCTGCCACATCATTCACCTCGCTAAACACTTTAAAGTGTTTAATAATGGGTGTTACCTTCACGCCTTTTAAATAATCCTTTTGAAGAAATTTTTCAAACTTTTGTTCTGCCAATTTATAGAAAAAAACAGCTTGTTCGGTTTGAAATCCTTCTGAAGCCGTTAGCATCACATCGGTCATTTCCAACATGTGCAATGCTAAAATTTCAGAATTAAATTTTGTTGCAAATTTAGCCGCAGCTTTAAGTGCAAATTCAGAATGTTCTGAAAAATCTATGGGAACAATTATTTTTTTCATAATCTTTATTTTTATGTTAAACAGTCATTGAAAACAACTGTGTATCAGGTTGTTTTCGTTGTAATAATAAATCGAAAGCCATACAAATGTTCCGCACAAATGGCTGACCTTTTTTTGTAACCTGAATGGTATTTGAACTAATATTTAGTAAGCCATCGTTTTCCATTTCTTTTAATTTAATAAGAACTTGAGGCAGTTCATTAAAATAATGCAAGTTACTAGACCAAGTTGTTTTGAATTGGCACATCAAGTTAAGAATATGTTTTCTAATAATTAAATCTTCTTCATTTAAAATATGACCTCTATAAACGGGAATAATATCATCTTTCAATAAATTGTAATATTCCTCAATGCCTTTTACGTTTTGCGAAAAACCATACCAACTATCGCTTATTGATGATACACCCAACCCAATCATAGCTTGGGTTTTTGATGCGGTATACCCCATAAAATTCCGATGTAAATTACCATGTTGCATCGATTTGTAAAGTGAATCGGTTTGCAGCGCAAAATGATCCATTCCTATTTCATGGTAACCCACTTCTGCTAGCAAAGTTTTCCCTAGTTCGTATTGCTGCCTTTTTAATTCCGCCGAAGGCAAATCGGCATCACTAAATCCACGTTGCCCGTTTCCTTTTATCCATGGTACATGGGCATAACTGTAAAATGCTAATCTATCAGGCAATAATTGCTTCGTATTTAAAATAGTTTGCTTTACATGTTCCAATGTTTGAAAAGGCAACCCAAAAATAATATCGTGTCCAACAGAAGTATACCCAATTTCACGAGCCATTTCCGTAGCACGTTTTACGTTTTCAAAAGGTTGAATTCTGTGAATGGCCTTTTGTACGGTTTCGTTGTAATCCTGCACACCGTAACTTACACGCCTAAAGCCAACATCATATAAAGCTTGCAAATGTTCTTTGGTGGTATTGTTTGGATGACCTTCAAAACTAAATTCATAATTTTCAGCAAGTTTAGAAGTGCTTAAAATACCATTAATGAGCGTTTTTAAATTATCAGGACTAAAAAAAGTGGGAGTACCACCTCCTAAATGCAATTCCTTAATAAAAGGTTTTTCTTCAAGCAAATCTAAATACAAATTCCATTCTTTTAAAACAGCATTTATATATGGCGATTCTACACTATGCTGCTTGGTAATACGTTTATTGCAACCACAAAAAGTACATAAACTTTCGCAAAAAGGCAGATGAATATATAAGCTTATACCTTCCTTTAAATGGCTCTCGTTAAACGATTTTTTCAATGATGCTTTCCACGCTTTTAGCGAAAACGAAGCATCATCCCAATACGGCACCGTTGGGTAACTGGTGTAACGTGGACCCGCAATATTATATTTATTGAGTAATGAATTATACATACCTAACATTATAGTCCAAAATTAATGCATATGAGTTCAAAATAATATGATATAAGTCATAATCAAATTTGCTATTGTTTTATTATTACAGTAATTTTAAATAAAATTAAAACACATTAAAAATGAAAAAAATAAGTTTACTAGCAATGGTTTTACTAATGGGGTTCACCTCATGTAAAAAAGTTAAAAAAGATACCGAAACTACAGATACAGAAGTAATTGAAACGGAAGTTGTGGCTCCAAAAACACTTACCGTAGAACTAACACCTAAAAGCGATAGCAGCGTAAGTGGCAATGTTGTCTTTACTGAAGAAAATGGCACAGTAAACATGGTGGCAACCATTAAAGGACTGGAACCTGGTGAACATGCTATCCATATTCATGAATCGTCTGATTGTTCTTCACCTGACGGAAAATCTACCGGTGGGCACTGGAACCCTACAAACCAACCTCATGGTAAATGGGATGCTGAAACAGGCTATCATAAAGGTGACATTGGAAATTTAACTGCCGATGAAAACGGAGACGCAAGCATTTCTATGTCTACAGATGAATGGTGCATTGGTTGTGGTGACGAAACAAAAGATATTATTGGCAAGGGCATTATTGTACATGCTGGTGTTGACGATTTTAAAACCCAACCTACTGGCGATGCTGGTGGGCGCATAAGCTGCGGCGGTATCATTCAATAAAACAGAAAGCAAAATAATTCTTTACAAAAGCTACTTTAAAACAGTAGCTTTTATCTTTTTAATTCATTACTTTCGGAAACTTATACCCCTGTATGCACTTAGAACTTCTAATAGAAAAATTTAAACAGAAAGACGAAAAGGCTTTTGAAACGTTGTACAACATGTATAGCGAAAGCATGCAAGGTGTTATATACAATATTGTTCGAGATGCAGATATAGCTGAAGAAGTTATGCAAGATGTTTTTATAAAAGCATGGCATAATGCCAGCACCTATTCAGCTGAAAAAGGACGTTTTTTTACATGGATTTTAAATATTGCCAGAAATGCAGCGATTGATAAAACCCGTTCAAAATCCTTTAAAAACTCAAAACAAAACCTTGATGCTACTTTTTTCGTAGATATACTTGAAACCAATGAAAGCTTAGATAATAAAACCGATTCCATTGGTATTGCAAAATTTGTGGGCAAGCTTGCAAAAAAATGTATAGAAGTTATTGAACTATTATACTTTAAAGGCTACACACAAACTGAAGCTTCTGAAGCACTTGATATGCCTATTGGCACTATTAAAACAAGAAACAGAAACTGCATACAAGAATTAAGAAACATGGTATTAAAATAAATATGGATATTAAAGCATACATAGAATCTGGAATTTTAGAGCTATACGTAGCGGGTTCACTTTCTGAAAAAGAAAACAAGGAAGTGTACGAGCTTATGCAACAACATCCTGAAATTTTACAAGAAGTTTTAAACATTGAAGCTGCCATAATTAAACTTACAGCAGCAGCATCTAACAACAAAAAAACAGACTCGTTACAAGCTATAAAAAACAAATTAGGTTTCAATAACGATGATGCCAAAGTTATCTCCATAACCAAACCTAAATACAATTGGATTACTTATACAGGGTGGGCTGCATCTATTATTTTAGCCGTTGGGTTATTTTATACTTCAACTGAAAATAATCAACTAAAAGAAGAGATACAAATATCAGAAACCCAACAATCTTTATTGGAAACCCAAATAGCCAATTCTAAAAACAGTTTGGAAGAAGCCAATACCTTAATAAGTGTTTTACGTGACGACAACATTACCAAAGTTCCTTTAGCGGGACAAGGCAATTTTGCTAGTACTTATGCTAAAGTTTATTGGGATAAAAATACGCAACGCATTTTCTTAGATGCACAAGGTTTACCCGATCCGCCAGAAGGAAAGGTGTACCAAGTATGGTCGTTAAAACTAAGTCCTTTAACCCCTACAAGCTTAGGAACTATTGATAATTTCACTACTGATAACAACAAGATTTTTGAAATTATAAATACCAACGAAAGTGAAGCTTTTGGTATTACTTTAGAACCTGCAGGTGGTAGTAAAACACCAACAATGGAACAACTTTATACGCTTGGGGTAGTATAAAGTCTTTTCTAAAAAAACAATAAAATCAGCTAAATTAAACAGAAGATTTATTCTACAGCGCCTTGGTGTTTCGAATAAGTACGCCATTTTTCAATACACTCTACCATATCATCTGGAATGGGCGTATCAAAACTCATAAACTTACCGGTTTTTGGATGCACAAAACCCAATGTTTTTGCATGTAGCGCTTGCCTAGGTAATACCTTAAAACAATTATCTACAAATTGTTTGTACTTCGTAAAGGTGGTACCTTTTAACACTTTTTCGCCACCATAACGCTCATCATTAAACAACGTATGCCCAATATGTTTCATATGAACACGTATTTGGTGTGTACGCCCAGTTTCAAGTTTACAGGACACTAAGGTTACATACCCCAAGCGTTCCAAAACTTTGTAATGTGTTACGGCTGGTTTTCCTTTATCGGCTTCATCACCAAGATATACTGTGTTTTGTAAACGGTTTTTTGGGTGACGACCAATATTACCTTCAACCGTACCTTCTTCCTCTTCTATATTCCCCCAAACAATGGCTACATATTCACGCTCGCTTGTTTTTTCAGCAAATTGAAGCGACAAATGTGTCATGGCCTGTTCGGTTTTTGCAATAACCAAAAGTCCGCTCGTATCTTTATCTATTCTATGCACCAAACCAGGACGCTCGCTGGAGTTGTTCGGTAAATTTTCAAATCTATAAATCAATGCATTGATGAGCGTTCCCGAATAATTTCCATGCCCCGGATGCACCACCATACCAGCTGGTTTGTTTACCACCAACAATTCATCATCCTCATAAACAATATCAAGCGGAATATCTTCACCTACCAACAAGTTTTCATGTGGTGGATGCGTAAATAAAACACGTATTTTATCAAATGGTTTTACTTTATAGTTTGATTTTACAGGAGTTCCATTTACAAAAATGCTTCCGTTTTTGGCAGCTGCCTGAATTTTGTTTCGTGTTGCATTTTCAACAAAATTCATTAAATATTTATCTATTCGAAGTGGATTTTGACCTTTATCTACGGTAAACGCATGATGTTCATACAAATCACTTTCATCATCAATAAAATCGGGGGTATAATCTTCCATTGGAATTTATTAACCGTGGTAAACCACAGCAAGTATTATTTTAAAAATTTAAATCGGAAGATGGATTACTATCATCAGATTCGTTTTCCGGCACACTATCACCTTCAACATTGGCTTCACCTCCAGGCCTGTTTCCATTTCCAAGCACCAAATCAATAACAGTAGTTTTTGGTAATTTATCGCCTTGTTTTATACTTTTTCCTTTATAGGTCATATCTAAAACCAAATCTTTAGCAATATTATTAACATAAGTAAGTTTACCCACTTTAAAACCAACCGCTTCCAATGTTGGTTTAGCTTGCCTAAAAGTACGTTCTCTTAAATCGGGAACGGTAGTTTTTCTAAACCCAGAAGGATTTACGGTAATATAAATTTTACGGTCTTCTTTTACTTTAGCTCCCGCTTTTGGCGATTGATCTATTACTGAAAATTTCGGATAATCAGGATTGTAATTTGCCGAATCTTGAACTTGCATTTCAAGATTATTCTCGTCCAACTCTATAGAGGCAACGCTTAGGGATTTCCCTTTTAAATCGGGCACAGTTTGAAATTCACCATGGTTTGTTGTAAAATTCAACCATCTTAACATCACAAAACACAACACCACTACGGCACCAATTGCTAATAATAATTGCTTTAAAAATACTTTACTGGTTAGAAATTTAATAACGCTCATGTATAAAATTTTCGATTAGGCAAATATATAAAAACAGAACTGTTTTTTCTTTTGCAATTTAAGTGATATTTTAGCTTAACTAATAATAGATACGTTTTATTGTAGTTTTTAGACTTATAAAAGATTCCCTCCTTCGAGGGAATGACAAAAATATAATACATGAAAAAAAATATTGCTATCATCATGGGAGGTTATTCAAGCGAATACCAAATCTCATTAAAAAGTGGTCAAGTGGTTTATGAAACTTTAGATGCTTCAAAATACAACGCTTACAGAATTCATATTTTCAAAGAAAAATGGGTGTATGTTGATAGCAACAACACTGAATTCCCTGTGGATAAAAATGATTTTTCGGTAACTGTAAACAACTCAAAAATAACTTTTGATTGTGTATTTAATGCCATACATGGTTCGCCCGGAGAAGACGGATTTATGCAAGCTTATTTTAAATTGATTGACATGCCACAAACCAGTTGCGATATGTATCAAGCGGGTTTAACCTTTAATAAACGTGATTGTTTAAGCGTTTTAAAACCCTATGGCATAAAAACTGCCGAATCATTTTATATAAATTTAGGCGACACCATTAACGAGGATGCCATTGTTGCCAAAGTAGGTTTGCCCTGTTTTGTGAAGGCTAATAAAGCGGGCAGTAGTTTTGGCGTAACAAAAGTTCACAAGAAGGAAGACATAAAAAACGCCATTGAAGTGGCTTTTAAAGAAGATGATGAAATTATTGTGGAATCGTTTTTAGATGGCACCGAAGTATCTGTAGGCGTTATAAATTTTAAGGGCAAAACCAAAGTATTGCCCATTACCGAAATTGTAAGCGAAAACGATTTTTTTGATTACGAAGCTAAATATTTAGGAAAATCGCAAGAAATAACCCCTGCCCGTTTAACCAAAGATGAAGAAACCAAAGTAACTGCCATTGCCAAAAAAGTGTACGAAGTTTTAAAAATGAAAGGTTTTAGCCGAAGCGAATATATTTTTAAAAATGGCGAACCGCATTTATTGGAAGTAAACACCGTACCTGGATTAACCCTAGCCAGCATTTTACCCCAACAAGCTAAGGCCGCAGGTATTACTTTAGTTGAACTATTTGATAATGCTATTGAAGAAGCTTTAAAAAATTAAATAATTATTATTGATTATATTTGATTGTTACCTGTAATTTCGGAACTCATTCAACAGGAAAAACTGAATTGAAAATGGTGGATTTTACTAAAAGAGATTAATAAAAAAATTAAAAAGTGCAATAATGGAAGTGAAATTTGATTTAGTCAGAATTGGCAAAATCCGTAGAGATTATGCAATTGAAAATGTCTTAAAACAAAATGTTGACTCATTAAAAAATAAAATTCGATTTTTATTAAAAAACGATAATTGTTTCAATAAATACAATAGAGTTGATATGGTAATGATTATTCCTGGAAAAGGTGAAAGTATTAAAATTGCTTTACAAGATATAACAGACTTTCACATTAGAAAAAAATTAAAAGAAAATGTTCCTGATTCAATTTACATGGGAAAATACTCCGCGATTTTGGACAATATCAACAATCGAATTTTTTAAAAGAATAAAAAAACTGAGCAAAAAAATAAATGAAACGAGCCATCTTCCCAGGGTCTTTTGACCCTATAACTTTAGGGCATTACGATATTATCAAACGTGGTGTGACGCTTTTTGATGAAGTCGTTGTGGCCATTGGTGTGAACTCCGATAAAAAATACATGTTTTCTTTAGAAGAACGAAAAGCGTTTATAGAAGAAGCCTTTGCCGACGAGTCGAAAGTAAAAGTAGTAACCTATAAAGGGTTGACGGTTGACTTTTGCAAAGAAATTGACGCTAAATTTATTTTACGCGGGTTACGCAATCCTGCCGATTTTGAGTTTGAAAAAGCCATTGCTCATGCCAATAGACGCTTAGCTACTATTGAAACGGTATTTTTATTAACCGCAGCAAAAACATCGTACATATCCTCTTCCATAGTACGCGATGTTATTAAAAACAATGGCGATTATACCAAGTTTGTACCAGATAGTGTACGGGTGAAATAGATTTCTTTTAGACTTCTTAGACCTTTTAGATTTTTAGACTACTTAGATTTTAGACAAAAGTATTCAGTTCAAGCTTCTAAAAGTCTAACGTTCTAACGTTCTAACGTTCTAAAGATCTAATCTTCTAACCAATCTAAAACTTATATTCCGATAAAGACTTTGGAAATTTCTCTGGGTTTTCGGCTAAATAATAACGTGGATCATCTACAGCTTCAACAATAACTTCCCTGAATTTCGGACTTGCCTTATACAGCAACACTTTACAGTCTTCACTTAAATGTTTTAGCTTAATGGACTTCCCTTCGGCTTCATATTTATTCACCAAATTAAAAATAGCTTCCAATGCGGAATGGTCGCTAATACGCGATTCTACAAAATCTATCTCAACATGGTCAGGATCATTTTTTACATCAAACTTTTCATTAAAAGCTTGAATAGATCCAAAAAACAAAGGTCCCCAAATTTCATAGATCTTCGTTTTTCCATCTTCAGAAACACGCTTTCTGGCCCTAATTTTTTTGGCATTTTCCCAAGCAAAAACCAATGCCGAAATAATAACACCTACAAATACAGCAATGGCTAAATCGTAAATTACGGTAACTGCCGATACTGTAATCAATACAAAAGCATCAGCCATTGGTATTTTTCTAAGAATTCTAAAACTAGACCATGCAAATGTTTCTATCACCATCATAAACATCACCCCTATTAAAGCGGCAATAGGCACTTGTTCAATGTATTTATCGGTAAACAAAATAAAGGTAAGTAGTGTAACCGCCATCATAATTCCAGACAGCCTCCCTCGGCCACCCGCATTAATATTGATAACCGTTTGCCCAATCATACCACAACCTCCTGTGCCACCAAACAAACCACTTACTATATTTCCTGCGCCTTGGGCAACACATTCTCGGTTACCGTTTCCTCTGGTTTCAGTTAATTCATCTACCAAATTCATGGTCATTAGGGATTCAATCAATCCCACCGATGCTGCTAAAAAAGCATATGGCAAGATAAATTTTAAGGTATCTAAATTAAACGGTAAATATTGCCAAAGTTCTAAATTAGGTTTTGGAAACTCACCTTTTAATCCGCTTCCGCCACCTTCAACAATATAAGAACCTACGGTACTAACATCCAAACCTCCAAACACCACAATACCTGTAGTTATTAGAATAGCTGTTAATGCCGCTGGAATTTTGGTTGTTATTTTAGGCAATAACCAAATAACACCCATAGTAAACAAAACCAATCCAAGCATTAAATACAATTCGGAGCCTTGCATGGGAATGTTGATGTATTCCTTAACACCATCAGCTGAAATTTCAAGTTCCTTATGTGAAAACATACGTACTTGAGCTAGAAAAATAACGATGGCCAACCCGTTTACAAACCCCATCATTACAGAGTGTGGAATAAGCCTAACAAAACGTCCTAATTTGAATAAACCTGCACTTATTTGAAACACGCCCATTAGTATAACAGCTGCCAACAAATAGAAATATCCCATATTTTCAACAGGCGTATCGAACTGCATGCCTTTGGCATGACCTTCTGAAATTAAATGCACAAAAATAACGGCAACAGCACCAGCTGCCCCGGAAATCAAACCAGGTCTTCCTCCAAAAATAGCGGTAATCAAACCGATGATAAAAGCCCCTGAAAGCGCCACTAAAGGATCTATTTGAGCCACAAAAGCAAATGCAACTACTTCAGGAATCATAGCTAACGATGTTGTTATACCTGCCAACACATCATCTTTAGCATTTGGTATTATCTTCCTTACAAATTCTGTCATGGTTGTTTTTTTAAAGGACGAAATTACTACTAATAAATAAGTATATCCAACAGAAACCTATATTTAACCGTAGAATTTAACTAAAACGTTTGAGTAGTTAAAGGTTTTAGAATTCCAAAGAATTTAACCATAATAAAGCTTCATCTCTTTTTTGAAACAAGTTAATCTTCCAACAATTGTTTTCGTTAAGATTCATTAAAGTTTCTGTAGACATCATACCTCCTACTGATGAAACAATAACGGCAGCGGCCTTAACCTTTTTTAAACTAATTATTGCTTTTTGTGCTGGGAAAGTATATGAATAAGAATTCTTCTTATTAATCAACAACAATGTAGGTTCTGCTAAATTGCTAAGTATAAAATCATGGTATTCATCTACCATAATCTCATCCATTTCTACACCATCGTTAACTATAACTTCAGCTAAATTTTCTTTAATAATATTTATTACCCCAAATGATAAATTATAATTTTTCATGTAATTTTATTTTAATTCTGAGAGATTAAAAAAATTACAACAACTTCTAAATGTTATTTTAATAGCAATTTATAAATGAGGGATTTTATTATTATTTTGCTTTATTATAGATTAATCAAATTAAAATTTTAATGTTGGCATATGAATTTTCAAGTGCTCCAGATATTTGCTCATCGTTTAACCATTCTACTTTAGTGATACCTTCTTCTTCTTGAGCGTATAAAACCCCTGCAAAGCTTGTTCGCATTTCAAACCAATAGGTCACCTTAATTCTATGGTTTCCGTTGCGTTTAAAAATATGGTAAGTGGTTTCTAAAGGTTTTGTTATTTCCAACCCTGCAACACCGGTTTCTTCCATAACTTCTCGTAAAGCAGTTCTTTCAATGCTTTCAGAGCCTTCTATTTTTCCTTTAGGCAAATCCCATTTATCATTTCGGTATATAAACAAAATCTCATTATTATCATTATACACTTTACCTCCACCAGCAACTACATTTGGTAATTTTTTCAAAAACTTTTTAAGTAGTTTTTCGCCATTTTTATGAATAAGGCGTACTTCTTCTAATTTTGTAGTATTAAGCTCTTTTATAACTTTTCCTATATTTACCGTATCCAATAAATAGTTTTTAAAGTTAGTTTCCTGCTCAACAACTGTTGTTAAAATTATAGGTTTATCGCCAACAAAAACTTTGTACATGCCTTACTTTAATAATTACACTTTGGTAAAAATATCATTTTTAGGCACAAAGTTGGCATTGTTGAAAAAAATATTTTTTATTCAATGTCTGTCCAACTTGAAAAACTAAATTTATGTTTATTTTTGCTTCTATGATTTTTGATAAAGACACCGCTAGAAAAACTGCTGAAGTTTTGTTGCAAGTAAATGCTATAAAACTTAGCCCTAAAGCCCCTTTTACTTGGGCTTCTGGATGGAAATCGCCAATTTATTGCGATAATCGCATTGTATTGTCCTTTCCTCCTATTCGAAATTACATTCGTGAAACCATGTCTAAACAAATTGAAAAGCAATACGGCAAACCCGATGTTATTGCTGGTGTTGCCACAGGCGCGATAGGTATTGGCATGTTGGTTGCCGAATATATGGGATTGCCTTTTATTTACGTGAGACCTGATGCTAAAGGACATGGTAGAAAAAACCAAATTGAAGGTTTTATAGAATCTGGGCAAAACGTAGTGGTTGTTGAAGATTTAATAAGTACAGGTGGCAGCAGTTTAAATGCTGTAAAAGCTTTAAAAGAAGCACACATAAATGTAAAAGGCATGATTGCTATTTTTACTTATGGGTTTGATATTTCAATTAAAAATTTTGAAAATGAAAACATTAAACTACAAACTTTAAGTGATTACAATAGCTTATTGGAACAAGCGCTTAAAACAAATTATATCTCTGAAAAAGAATTAAAAACTTTACAGGAGTGGAATACCAACCCTAGTGAATGGAACGCTATTTGATATAAAAAGCATATTGCTTAGTTGTTGAGTCGTTTAGTTGGCTAACAATTAAACAACTTAACGTATAACAACAAACAATAAAATGAATTTAGAATCTCCAAAAATAAACGTTAGCAAATCACCTGAAGCCGTATTTGATTTTTTAGCTGATGTTAAAAATTTCAAATCATTAATGCCCGAAAACATTAGCAAGTTTGAAGTTTTAAGCGAAGACACTTTTGTATTTGCTTTAAAAGGTATGCCGGAAATCGTTTTAAAAAAGAAAGAAGTAGTACCGCCTAATAAAATAATTTTAGGCGCCGCTGGAGGAAAAATAGACTTTTCACTTATTGGCAATATCACTAAAATAGATGAAGCTACCAGCGAAGTACAATTGCAATTTTCGGGCGACTTTAACCCGATGATGGCTATGATGATAAAAGGCCCAATCAGCAAATTCATTGAAACACTTGCTACAAGTATCCCAAAAGCAATTTAATATAAAAGCGTAACGGTTTTTAAATCGAATTCTTTAATTATATCATCTTCAAGCAATATTTGTAGGTTTCCATAATCTGAAACGCCTTTTATAATACCAGAAAACATCAAACCTTCAGCATCTTGAAATGTTGAAGGTTTATTTTTTCTAAAAAGAGATGCTTCATATTTTTCTTTAAGCACATCTAAGTGTCCCCTTTTTAAAATATTGAAATAATGCTTTAAGTTTTTGATGATAACGATGGTTACTTCATCCAGATCAAAAACACGTCCAGAAATCAGTCTTAATGATGATGCCTTGGGTAAATTATCAAATTCTAATTGGTTAACATTAAGCCCCATTCCAATAATAGAACTCGAAAACTTATTTTGTTTAAACACATTTTCAATTAAAATGCCACAGATTTTCTTGTTTTCTGACAAAATGTCGTTAGGCCATTTTACGCTCAATTTCGGGATAGAAAAAGATTTTAAAGTTTTTAATAATGCTAAAGAAATGACCATACTTATGTAAAAAGGGTCTTCTATATTATATTGAAAAATATCTTTATACACACTGAATGTAAGGTTTTTAGACGCTTCAGAGTCCCAAACCGTCCCCATTTGCCCTCTACCATTTGTTTGCAATTTGGTAACTACAGCCGTATAATCGGCAACCTGTTCATTTACAGAAAGTCTCTTTAAATAACTATTTGTAGAATCGGTGGCATCAAGTTTGATTATATGCATGGAATAGTTATTATTAGTATCTGAAATCTTATGATAATTTTAAACCATAAAGAACTAAAAAAATAATAACTTTGCAAAAATTTAAAAAATTTTAATGGCGAAAGAAAACATAAGTGCAGACCAATTAATATCAGTTATAATTAGTGGCATTGAAGACGTAAAAGGAAAAGAAATAAATATTCTTGATTTAAGAGAAATTGAAAATACTGTTTGCGATTATTTTATAATTTGCGAAGGAACTTCAAACACGCAAGTTAACGCTATTGTTAATTCTGTTCAGAAAAAAGTAAGCAAAGAACTTAAAGATCACCCTTGGCACGTAGAAGGCATGGATAATGCCGAATGGGTGCTTATGGATTATGTGAACATCGTTGTACATGTATTCCAAAAACAGATAAGACAATATTACGATATTGAAAGTCTTTGGGGCGATGCAAAAACAACAGTTATACAAACTAGTTACTAAAAATTTAGGATGGCAAACGATAAAAAAAACATAAATGAAAACAAACCAAAATTCAGTCCTTACTGGATTTACGGTATTTTAATAGCCCTATTTTTAGGGTTTCAATTGTTTAGCAGCAGTACATCTCAAGATGGAAGCGCTACAACCCCTTCGCAATTTTTTAAATATTTAGAAGATGGTGATGTAGCAAAGGTTGATATTATAAAAAACACACGTGTTGCTAAGGTTTATTTAACTTCTGAAGCTGAGGCCAAAGAAATTCATAAAAAATCAAAACCAACATCATTTCTTCCTTCGGCTACAGAGTTACCTAATTATAAATTTGAATTTGGCGATCTTCAAAATTTTGAAAACCAATTAAATGAAGTTGCCAAAGATTTACCGAACAAACCTATTATAAAATTTGACACGGAAACCGATAATTGGGGCAACCTTTTAATGAGCATTCTGCCATTTATTTTACTTATTGGTGTTTGGATTTTCATCATGAGACGTATGTCTGGTGGTGCTGGCGGTGGTGCCGGTGGTCAAATTTTCAACATAGGAAAATCGAAAGCAAAACTTTTTGATCAAAATACAGAAGTAAAAACAACGTTTAAAGATGTTGCTGGTTTAGAAGGTGCCAAAGAAGAAGTACAAGAAATTGTAGATTTCTTAAAATTCCCTGAAAAATACACGTCTTTAGGAGGAAAAATACCAAAAGGGGCCTTACTTGTAGGCCCTCCAGGAACAGGTAAAACCTTATTAGCAAGAGCCGTTGCTGGTGAAGCTAAAGTGCCTTTTTTCTCTTTGTCTGGTTCAGATTTCGTGGAGATGTTTGTAGGTGTAGGTGCATCTCGTGTTCGAGATTTGTTCAAACAAGCTAAAGAGAAATCACCTTCAATTATCTTTATTGATGAAATTGATGCGATTGGACGTGCTAGAGGAAAAAATGCTATGTCTGGAAGTAATGACGAACGCGAAAACACATTAAATCAATTACTTACAGAAATGGATGGCTTCGGTACAAACACAAATGTTATTGTACTTGCTGCAACCAACAGAGCCGATATTTTAGATACCGCTTTAATGCGTGCTGGACGTTTTGACAGACAAATTTATGTTGATTTACCAGACGTTCGTGAACGTCAAGAAATTTTTGAAGTGCATTTAAGACCACTAAAAAAAGATAAAGACTTAGACCTTGATTTCTTATCAAAACAAACACCAGGATTTTCTGGCGCCGATATAGCAAATGTTTGTAACGAAGCTGCTTTAATTGCTGCAAGAAATGGGAAAAAATCGGTTGACAAACAAGATTTCCTTGATGCCGTTGATAGAATTATTGGTGGATTGGAAAAGAAAAACAAAATCATCACACCTAGTGAAAAACGCGCTGTTGCATTTCACGAAGCTGGTCATGCCGTTGTAAGTTGGATGTTAGAACATGCTGCGCCCTTGGTTAAGGTTACCATCGTACCTCGTGGCCGTTCATTAGGTGCTGCATGGTATTTACCAGAAGAACGTTTAATTGTTCACCCAGAACAAATGCTTGATGAAATGTGTGCCGCTTTGGGTGGTCGTGCTGCCGAAAAAGTTATTTTCAACAAAATATCTACAGGAGCTTTAAGCGATTTGGAAAAAGTTACCAAACAAGCGAGAGCCATGGTTACCATATATGGATTAAGTGATAAAATAGGCAACTTAACTTATTACGATTCTTCGGGGCAAAACGAATATGGATTTACAAAACCATACAGCGAGCAAACAGCCGAATTAATTGACAAAGAAATTTCAGATATTATTGAAACACAATACAAACGTGCTATCAAATTATTAGAAGACAATAGAGATAAACTGACAGAACTAGCCGAAGTTCTTCTTGAAAAAGAGGTTATTTTCAAAGACAATCTAGAACTCATCTTTGGTAAACGCGCTTTTGAAAAAGAAGACATTGAAAATTAACAACAAACAATTCATCTACGATATTTTTTAGAGAAACATTAAAAATCTTAAATTAAACACGTGTTTAATTTAAGATTTTTTATATTTGATAACCTCAAAGGGAATCACATTAATAGCAGCTTACTAAATGAGCCTTTTTAGAAAAATTTTTGGACTAAAACCAGACACATCTGATGAACAAGTAAAGTCTACAGAAAGAGGCAGATACATGCCTGAAATAAAACTGCCTATTGATGAAAAGTTCACTATAAATTTTAAAGGCAATGGCGGGAAATTTTTATACTGTGAAAACTTAAATGAAGTATTCCAGAACTTACAAAGTATTATTGAGGAAAATAATTGGGATGATAAAGAAACACTGATATTAGACCAAAACATTAAAGATAAATTTAAAAACTCCAATTTAAATCCCACAACCAAAATTAGCGACTCCACTATTTTTTTAACAACTTGCGAAAATTTAATAGCTAACGACGGTTCTTTACTCATTTCCTCAAAACAAATTTTTGAAAAAAAATTACCCGAATTACCTACAAACTTTATTGTTTTTGCCACTACAAGTCAAATTGTTGAAAATATTGGAGAAGGTTTAAGAGGTATCAAATCTAAAAACAGGCAAAAAATCCCAACAAACATTACCACCATAAAACATTTTAAATCTAGCGATGAGAAAGATTTTTTAAGCTATGGCAGTAGTGCTAAAAACTTATACCTACTTCTTTTAGAAGACTTATAAGATGAAGGAAACTCTTATTCGATCATTTTCCGGGTTACTCTATGTCTTGCTATTAATTTTGTGCTTAAACCACCAACAAGCACTCATTGCATTGTTTTTTGTGTTTGGCATCATTTGTTTAGTAGAGTTTAAAAAACTCATACAACTTAAAAGCATCATCCCATATTTTATATTTATAATTCTGTATGCTTTTTTTGTGTATTGGCAACTCATTCTAAATACCAGAACAGATATTGATGAAGCCATTCAAATACTTATGGTACTTACTATTTTTGTTGAATTATTTTTAATAAAGGATTTGTTTTCAGAAAAAACCATCCCGCTATTTAGCTCAAAACGATTTATATTAACCACTTTTTACATATCCAGCGCCTTTATTTTTTTAATTTTAATAGCCGATTATCATGATGTTTACAACCCCAACATTCTTTTAGGAGCTTTTATTTTGGTTTGGGTTAACGATACATTTGCCTATTTAGTTGGTAAAAATTTTGGCAAACAAAAACTTTTCGAAAAGATTTCACCTAAAAAAACAGTTGAAGGTTTTCTAGGTGGTTTGTTTTTTTCGTGCATAGCAAGCTATTTTATTGCTACCTTTACACAAACTTTAGAATTTACAAGTTGGCTTGTTTTAAGTATTGTAGTAACCGTATTTGGAACCTTGGGCGACCTTATAGAATCTAAGTTTAAAAGACAAGCAAACGTAAAAGACAGTGGCGCTATCATGCCCGGGCATGGTGGTTTGTTAGACCGATTGGATAGTATTATTTTTGCAGCACCTTTTATTTATTTATTTTTAAGAATTTTACACTATGTTTCATAAAGAAGGACATAAAATTATATTTCTAACATTCGTTTTTGTTGTTGGATGTTCATTATTAGTCGATAATTTTATACCAATAACGTGGCTAAGAACCATTGTTTTAATTGTATTACTAGCTTTTTTAATAATAATTCTTCAGTTTTTTAGAAACCCAAAACGTCATACGGTTTTAAATAACAAACAAGTTGTATCACCCGTTGACGGCAAAGTAGTTGTTATTGAAGAAGTTTTTGAAAAAGAGTATTTTAATGATAAACGTTTGCAGGTAAGTATCTTTATGTCTCCAATAAATGTTCATGTTACACGTTATCCTATTAGTGGCAATGTGATATTTAGCAAATACCACCCAGGTAAATTTTTAGTGGCATGGCATCCCAAAGCCAGTGAGGAAAACGAACGTACTACCGTAGTTGTCGAGAATGAAACTTATGGCAAAGTACTGCATAGACAAATAGCTGGCGCTTTAGCTAAACGCATTGTAAATTATGCTAAAATAAATGACAAAGTCATTCAAGGTGGCGAGTCTGGTTTTATAAAATTTGGGTCTAGAGTTGATTTATTTTTACCATTAGATACAAAAATAAAAGTAAAACTTAACCAAAAAGTTCGAGGAGGTGAAAGTATTATTGCAGAAGCAAATGACTGATGAAGAGTTAGAAATAGAATTTCAAAATGCGGTGGAATGCGTGAATGCTTACACCCAACCTTTCCCTGCAGATGTGCTTTTAAACCTATATGCTTACTACAAGAAAGCAACCAATAATTACAGTCGGCCAAGTAGTAAAAAAGCCATAATAAATGCTTTTAAAACCAACGCATTGTTTCAAGTAAAAGACCTTACACAGAACGAAGCAAAACGTTTGTATATTGATTTGGTGAATAAATACTTTTTATACGGAAAGTAGCATCAAAGAATTTCCAAAAAGAGGAAATTTCAAATTCCAAAAAATCTTCTGCGAATTTATTTCTGAAAATATATCATAATACCTTTTCCAAGGTTTAATTACATCCTCTCAGGCACTTGAATTCCTAAAACATGAAATGCATTCTTAATGGTCTGCGCTACTTTTTTAGACAGTTGTACTCTAAATATTTTTTCATTTTCATTATCTGCACCTAAAATAGATACATTTTGGTAGAAAGAATTAAATTCCTTTACCAAATCGTAAGTATAGTTAGCTACCAATGCTGGACTATGTTGCATAGCGGCATTTTGGATAACTTCCGGAAATAACTCTAGTTGTTTTAAAAGCTCTTTTTCTTTTTCATGTAATGATTTATCAACTGAGCTTAAATTGACGCTATAATCAAAATCTGCCTTTCTTAAAATAGCTTGAATTCTGGCATAAGTATATTGAATAAATGGCCCTGTATTACCTTGAAAATCGATAGATTCTTTTGGGTCGAATAAAATACGTTTTTTTGGATCTACTTTTAATATATAATATTTTAAAGCTCCTAAACCAATGGTTTTATACAGCGCTTCTTTTTCTTCCTTGGTATAACCATCAAGCTTCCCGAGTTCTTCTGAAATTTCAGCAGCTGTTGAAGCCATTTCATCAATCAAATCATCGGCATCAACCACCGTTCCTTCTCTACTCTTCATTTTTCCGCTAGGTAAATCAACCATACCATAACTTAAATGGTATAAGTTTTTGGCCCATTCAAATCCTAACTTTTTCAAAATTAAAAACAATACTTGAAAATGATAATCTTGTTCGTTACCCACGGTGTAAACCATACCGCCAACATCTGGAAAATCTTTGATACGCTGTATGGCGGTACCAATATCTTGTGTTATATAAACAGCTGTACCATCGGAACGCTGTACTATTTTCCTATCTAAACCATCTTCAGTTAAATCGCACCAAACAGAGCCATCTGCCTCTTTTTCAAACACACCTGATTTTAATCCTTCTGCAACGAATTCTTTTCCTAATAAATAGGTATCACTTTCATAATATAAAGTATCAAAATCAACACCTAAGTTTTTGTAGGTTTCATTAAACCCTTCATACACCCAACCATTCATCATTTTCCAAAGTGACACAACGTCTTCATCACCTGATTCCCATTTTTGAAGCATGCTTTGAGCCTCCAATAAAAGTGGTGCGTTTTTTTTGGCTTCATCCTCAGTTTTACCTGAAGCTATAAGCGCTTCAATCTCCTTTTTATATTCTTGATCAAACTTAACATAATAATTACCAACCAATTTATCACCTTTCAACCCTGTACTTTCGGGAGTTTCATTGTTCCCAAATCGTTTCCAGGCCAACATACTTTTGCAAATATGGATCCCCCTGTCGTTTATAATTTGGGTTTTGTAAACTTTCTTTCCGGATGCTTTTAAAATTTCAGCAACACTATAACCCAAAAGGTTGTTTCTAACGTGCCCCAAATGCAATGGTTTGTTGGTGTTTGGTGATGAGTACTCAACCATAATAGCTTTTTCATCAGCCTTAGGCGATACAAACCCATAAGTTTCTTCATCTTTGATGCTATTGAAAAAATCAAAATAATAGGTATCCTTTATTTCAACATTTAAAAAACCTTTTACTACGTTATAAGCTTTAACTTCATCTACATTTTCAACCAAATAATTACCAATAGTTTCACCTATTTGAACAGGGTTACCTTTTACAAAGCGCAACATAGGGAATATCACCACGGTAATATCACCAGCAAATTCTTTTCTGGTGGCTTGAAATTCCACCGATTCCAATTGAATATTAAAAGTTGATAAAACGGCTTGTTTTACTTGGTTTGATAAAGTCTCTTGAAGATTCATTAATCGTATTATTTTTTAAGTGAACAAAGATAAAACTTTTATTAAAGGATTATTGCAAAACTTATTCTAATAAAAACAGTAAATAAAGGTCAGACTTTTTTACTACCTTATTGAATGAAACAGTTAATATTTTATATTTTCAAAGCACTACAAAAATTCGTAAGTTTTACCTTCAAAAGTGCTGTTTTTCTATGATTTTCACCGTTAATCTATTCGTCGGATTTTTGATGTTTTTAGCTTGTTCCTTTTGTCTAATTTATTGGTAGAAAAACGCAGAAATTAGATTTTAATGATGCTTTTTATAACTTTTGCTTTGTAAAGCTATTGTCATCCATTGGGATGGATTTTTTTAACCAACAAAAATATTACAACTTAAAAAGTAATGCTTATTTCCCTCAATTAAGACATACTTCTTATAGTTTTATTACTTGTTGTGATATTATAACAGTATGAGGAAAGTAATTACTTTAATTATTCTTTTGTCTGCATTCTTAGGTTTTTCTCAAACTAAGGAAATGGACAGTCTTTCCATACAACTTGCTTTCGAAACTCAAGATTCTTTAAAAATAAAGACCTCTTTAAAACTTATCAAATTGTTTTATGAAAACAATTATTATGATAAAGCTTCAAAATATATTGTTGAAAGCGAAAAACTTTCGAACAACTTAAACTACACAAAAGGGATAGCAGAAACAACTTACTACAAATCTTTAATTTATGCTCAAAAAAACGACTATATAAATGCCGTAAGTGGGTATGAAAAATCTAAAGCACTTTATAAACTTTTAAAAGACACACTTGGAATTGCAAAAGTTAATAACAGTATTGGTTTTATTGAAATTAAACGTGGCAATTACTCAAAAGGTATACAATACGCGTTAGCCGCCATTAAAGTATTAGAAAAACAAAACCTTAAAAAAGACCTTTGTTTAGCTTATAGTAATTTAGCCAAAGCGTACCAAAGCATTAACGCTATTGACAAGGCAATTGAATTCAATTTAAAAGCTGTAGATATTCAAAAACAGTTAAAGGATGATGTTACGTTAATACAATCCTACAACCAATTAGCTGGACTCTATTCGGCTATAAATGAAAACAGAAAAGCTATTGAATATTACGAGAAAGTTTTAAATGGAAAAAATTCTAGTTTAGACTCTCTAAAAGGTCTGATTTATCCAAAACTAGGTGCTGAATATTTAAAGTTCAACGATTACGACAAAGCTACTCACTATTTAAATGAAGGTTTAAGCATCAATAGAAAGGCTAATAACCAAGACGGTATTTTATTGACTTTAAATAGTTTAGGTGAATTAAATTTACAAAAAAAACAATTAGTTTTAGCA
This sequence comes from Mariniflexile gromovii, assembly GCF_017814435.1. GTDB lineage: Bacteria > Bacteroidota > Bacteroidia > Flavobacteriales > Flavobacteriaceae > Mariniflexile > Mariniflexile gromovii. Next base: position 132,481 of record NZ_JAGJCB010000004.1, read on the forward strand.
GAACAACAACTTTACGAAGCGGGAACTATTGCAAAAAACATTAATAACAAACCAGAATTGCTTAAATATTATAAGTTGATGATGGTTTTAGACTCTACAAAAAATAAATTTGATAAAGCATTTATATGGCAACGCCAGTATTACGATTTAAAAAGAAGTCTTAACAAGAGTAATTTAAAGAATTCCGATTCTGTTGAATTGGATTTCAATCCAAATTTCGAAAAAGATTTATTGGCAAACAACGCTGCTCTTGCTCCTACCCAAAACTCCGTAATTACATTAGATAACAATTTCGATAAATACCAACTCATTTTTTATGGTCTTTTAGCAGCACTTGTTATTGTTTCAACCTTCTTGATTTTAATTTACTTAAAACGAAATAATAATATAAAATACACTCAAGAATTAGAAGAAAAAAATCTAAAAATTGAATTACAAAACAAAGAATTCCAAGAGCAAACCAAACATCTTGAAAATGTCAACAATGTAAAAGACAAACTATTTTCAATTGTTTCACACGATTTAAAAGATTCACTTTCTTCAATAAATGGTTTTATTGATTTATTAAGGGACGGTTCATTATCAAAAGAAGAATTCGATAATTTAATTCCAGAATTGAGTGAAAATGCCAATAATGCGTCGTTACTTTTATTCAACTTACTTAATTGGTCTAAATCGCAAATGCAATCTTTAGAGCCAAAACCAAGTTTATTTGATGTTCAAGAAGTTTTTGAAGAGAAAGTAAAACTTATTGAAAACCGAATGGCCAATAAAGGCATCGAATTGATTGACCATTCTTTACGGGATTTTGCGTATGCCGACAAAAGCATGTTCGAAATTGTTATACAAAACCTACTTGCAAACGCCTTAAAATTCTGCAAAAAGGGCGATACCATTACCATTTCAAACCATATAAGCAATGGCAGTTGCATTGTTAGTATTGCCGATACAGGTACTGGTATTTCAAAACAAAACCTTGAAAAACTTTTCAAAAACAGTTCCTTTACAACCGTAGGCACCAACAACGAAAAAGGCACAGGTTTAGGTTTATCAATCTGTAAAGAATTGGTAGAATTAAACAACGGTAAAATTTGGGTAGAAAGCACCTTAAACGTAGGTAGCACCTTCTATGTGCAGTTACCAAAATCCAGACCATCGTAGTATTCTATTTGGGCGTTACCCCTATGGGTCGGGCTATCCGTTGCAATCTTTTTGCTTGTGCCTCACAAAAAGGATTTCCACTCCTATCCCTAACGCAACCCTATCAGCCAACTTAGTTTTTAGGCAAAAACACCTCTGCCATCATACAACGGGCACTACCACCACCACAAGCCTCAATAGTATCCAAAGAACTTGAAAGTATTTTAGTGTGCTTCTCAAGCCTTTTAACCTGATCTGTTGTTAACGAATTATAGGCTGCCGCACTCATTACCAAATAGCGTTCGTCATTGGCACCTCTAACCTGCAACATGTTGCCCGCAAAATTATTTACTTGTGCTTCGGTTATATCTATAATTTCCTTGCCATCTTGTTTTAAATGGTCCATTACATTTCTTCGTTCTTTTTTATCGTCTATACTGCTTAAGCAAATAACGGCAAAGGTTTCACCCAAACACATCATCACATTGGTATGGTAAATGGCTTTTCGCTCACCATTCACGGTTTGGTTTGCTGTAAAAATAATGGGCAAGTATTCAAAATCTTCACAAAACTCAATAAACAAATCCTCATCAGCTCTAGGCGATAAGGCACAATAAGCCTTTCTATTGGCACGATCCAACAAAATGCTTCCTGTGCCTTCAAGAAAAACATTTTCTTCCTCAGCATCTGTGTAATCAACTATATTGTTAATTACAAAACCATCTTCTTCCACCGCTTCCAGCACATCCTCACTACGCTCCAAACGTCTATTTTCCGCAAACATGGGGTATAAACCCACATCACCATTTTCATGGAACGACACCCAGTTATTTGGGAAAACGGCATCTGGTGTATCAAACTCCTCTGTATCATTTACCACAATTACATGAACCCCAACATTACGTAGCTTTTCAACATAAGCATCAAACTCTTGTTGCGCTTTGGCATTTACCGTTTGCGGCAATACATTATCCAGTATTTTTTGGTAGTAATTGTTTACAGCGGTTTGCTCGTTCATCCTAAAATTTATAGGACGAATCATTAAAATAGTATTTGTGGTTTGTTGCATGGTGTATCACATTATATTACAAAAATAATACTATTTAAGTTATTAAAATTGAAGTTTTGATTTTTGTATTTGTAGATAATTTCGACTAAATTCGTTTGTCGCCAAGTATAAAAACATTGAAATGGTTTATATCTTAATAGTTAACGGTCGGCTGAAAAAACGAACTATGAAATTATTTTCTTATCTGAATAAAAAAAAGAAAACGTCTTATAAATGTGACTGTTGCGGAATAGATTATGGAGAAATTCCTCTTTGTTATGGTGCTGATTATCCTGATTTTTATTTCTCAATTCCACCCGAAGAAAGAAATGAGCGAATTGAACTAAAAGAAAGTCTTTGCGTTGTAGATAAAAAACATTTTTATCATAGAGGAAAATTGATTATTCCTATTAAAAATTATTCAGAAGATTTAATCTTTAACATATGGACTTCCGTCAGCGAAGACAATTTTGGAAAAAGAATGGACCTGTGAGAAGAACCCAAAAGAATTGATGAAGATCCATATTTTGGCTGGATACAAACGAAAGTGCCTACTTATGGAGAAACGATTAACATTAAATCAATTGCTATTGAACAAAAAGTTGGATTGATACCGCTAATAAAATGTATAGAGGAAAATCACAATTTGACCAAAGACCAAGAAAATGGAATAAGTTATAAAAGAGCAAAAGAAATAGTTGCCGAAATTTTAAAAGAGCAACATCAACCGAAATAAAGAGAAATTTAAGTCATATATAAAAATTGCCATTTTTTTAGCAAAACTAAAGTTTGCTGCACTTTTATTATGTCTGATTATCCTTCGAAAAACCCTCGCAAACAAACCCATAATACCAAAGAGATTCCTGCTTTCGCAGGAATTTAATCCCTAACCAATGGCATCGTGCTACAACGCAACAAACCTTCTTGTTTAGAAATTTCGGCATAAGGCACTTCTTCAACCGTAAAACCTTGTTGGCGTAACCACGCATTTAAGCGCGTAAAGTTTTTTTCTGAAATAATAACATCTTCTGAGATAGAGAAAATATTGCTATTCATATCGTACATTTCATCTTTGGTAATCTCAAAAATATTGTCTTTTCCAAAGAAATTAACCAACCAATCATATTCACGTTCGATTAAAAAACCGTTTTTGTGTATAATGGCCTTCCCTTTCCCAATGGGTTGGAAACAGCAATCTAAATGCAGTGCGTTTTCTTTGGCGTTGGTGTTCGATTTTCTAAGTTCGAACGACTTTACCGTTTTTTCAGGAAACAGTTCTTGAATGGCAATAACAGCATCCATATTGGTACGTGCGGTAATTAGCTCGGGGTAATCTTCCCCGGAATACGTTCCTATAAAAATATAATCGCCCCGAGGCATAACATCGCCACCTTCCACATGGCATTCTGGAGGCAATACAATTCGGTTTTTTCTATCTACCTGATTCCAAACATACCGGATAGCTTCAATTTCGGCTTCTCTGTTTGGCAAAATATTGGCTCTAATTATTTTATCTTCTATAACAAAAGCAATATCGCGCGAAAATATTTGGTTGCAATCTTTAATAACTTGAGGTCTAAATACCTGAACATCGTATTTCTTAAAAACAGCTTCCACAGCATCCATCTCCCTAACCATATCTTCTTCTTTTGGATAGGTGCCTGCAAGCACGTGCTCTACGCTTTTAGGGTCGTAACACGCTTCCACGGTAGGTGTAGGGCCATTGCTTTCAGCGGTGCCTAAAATAACAGCTCTTAACCTAGAGGTTTCGTTTTTTATATTCAGTTTTAGCATGGTGTAAATATAAAAAAGCTTCATAATGTTTAGTTATGAAGCTTCATTTATTTTACACTTAAAAAAATTTATCTCTTTTCTATTGGCACAAAAGGTCTTACGGTTGCACCTGTATAAATTTGTCTTGGTCTTCCAATTGGTTCTTTTTTCAAACGCATTTCACGCCATTGTGCAATCCAACCTGGTAAACGCCCTAAAGCAAACATTACCGTAAACATTTCAGTTGGGATGCCCATACCTCTGTAAATAATTCCTGAGTAGAAATCTACGTTAGGATATAATTTTCTATCTACAAAGTATTTATCTTCTAATGCTTCTTTTTCTAAGCCTTTTGCTATGTCTAAAATAGGGTCTTCAATACCTAAGTTACCCAATACATCATCAGCTGCTTTTTTAATGATTTTAGCACGTGGATCGAAGTTTTTGTAAACACGGTGACCAAAGCCCATTAAACGGAACGGATCTGCTTTATCTTTTGCTTTAGCCATGTACTTTTTAGTATCGCCACCATCTTGTTGAATTGCTTCCAACATTTCTAACACTGCTTGGTTAGCACCACCATGAAGTGGCCCCCAAAGCGCTGAAATACCCGCAGAAATTGAAGCAAATAAACCTGCATGCGATGAACCTACAATTCTAACTGTAGATGTAGAACAGTTTTGCTCGTGGTCTGCATGTAAAATTAAAAGCTTATCTAAAGCATCAACTAAAATTTTGTTTTGAACGTAGCATGCATTAGGTTGTCTAAACATCATTTTCAGAATGTTTTCAACATAACCCAAAGAATCATCGCCATAATCAAGCGGTAAACCTATTTTTTTACGGTAGGTCCAAGCTACCAATACTGGGAATTTACCTAATAAACGCACAACCGATTTGTACATATCAGCTTCAGAATCCACATTCACAGATGATGGATTAAAAGCAGTTAATGCACTTGTTAAAGATGATATAACACCCATAGGATGCGCCGATTTTGGGAATGCATCTAAAATCTTTTTAACATCTTCATCTACAACAGCTTGTGCTTTAATATCGTTATGAAACTTATCATTTTGTTCTTTGGTTGGAAGTTCTCCAAAAATCAACAAATAAGCAACTTCTAAAAAGTCTGCCTTTTCAGCCAATTCTTCTATAGAATAGCCTCTATATCTTAAAATACCTTTTTCACCATCTAAAAACGTAATAGCACTTTCACAAGACCCCGTATTTTTATATCCTGGATCGATAGTAATAACACCATCTGATGCACTTCTAAAATTTGATATATCAATAGCTAATTCTTTTTCTGATCCTTCTATTACGGGAAGTTCTATTTTTTTTCCGTTTACTTCAATGGTAGCAGTATTCGCCATAAGTTTGAATAGTTTATTTAATTCTTAAATTGGATTGCTAATTTACAAAATATCTCCTTACTAATATAAGGGATGAAAACAAAGATTTAATCAATTAACAAATTATTTGAAATTAATGCAAAAAAAAAAGCGATTATTAAAATAATAACCGCTTTTTAAAAAAAATTAATTTTTCTTATTTGATTTTGAATGCTTTTTCTTGTGGAAAATATGCTACTTCTCCCAATTGTTCTTCAATACGAAGCAATTGGTTGTACTTAGCCATACGGTCGCTACGAGATGCAGAACCGGTTTTGATTTGTCCACAGTTTAAAGCAACCGCTAAATCTGCAATCGTGTTATCTTCAGTTTCTCCAGAACGGTGAGACATAACAGATGTATATCCTGCATTTTTAGCCATATTTACAGCCGCAATCGTTTCGGTTAACGAGCCTATTTGGTTTACTTTAATCAAGATTGAATTTGCAATACCTTCTTCAATACCCCTAGATAAACGCTCAACGTTGGTTACAAATAAATCGTCTCCTACCAATTGTACTTTATCACCAATTTTATCGGTTAATAATTTCCAACCTTCCCAGTCGTTTTCATCCATACCATCTTCAATAGAGATGATTGGGTATTTTGCAGATAACTCAGCTAAATACTCCGCTTGTTCAGCAGATGTTCTTACTTTACCTGTTTCACCTTCAAACTTTGTGTAATCGTATTTTCCGTTTACATAAAATTCTGCAGCAGCACAATCTAAAGCAACCATTACATCACCTCCAAAAGTATATCCAGCTTTTTCAACAGCCACTTTAATAGAATCTAAAGCATCTTCAGTTCCACCAGCTAAATTTGGCGCAAAACCACCTTCATCACCAACCGCAGTACTTAAACCTCTATCGTGCAATACTTTTTTTAGGTTATGGAAAATCTCAGTTCCCATTTGCATAGCGTGTGTAAAGTTTTTAGCTTTAACAGGCATAATCATAAACTCTTGAAATGCAATAGGGGCATCACTATGCGAACCTCCATTTATAATATTCATCATTGGAACAGGAAGCGTGTTTGCAGACACACCGCCTACGTAACGGTATAAAGGCATGTTAAGTTCGTTTGCCGCTGCTTTTGCAACTGCTAAAGAAACACCTAAAATAGCGTTAGCTCCTAATTTTGATTTGTTTTTTGTTCCATCTAAATCAATCATGATTTGATCGATTAGGTTTTGTTCAAAAACTGAAACGCCCATTAATTCTGGAGCGATAATAGAATTTACATTATCTACAGCTTTTAAAACACCTTTACCCATATATGCTTTGCCACCGTCACGTAATTCTACAGCTTCATGCTCTCCTGTTGATGCACCAGATGGTACCGCAGCTCTTCCTAAAATATCATTTTCTGTTACAACATCTACTTCAACAGTAGGATTTCCTCTAGAATCTAAAATCTGTCTAGCATGGATATTAATTATTATACTCATAATTGGTTATTTTAAACTTTTTAATAATTCAAATTTACGTTTAAATCTTGTTTATTTTAAGATGTTCTTTGATAAATATCCAAAAAAGCACCTATAACGTTTTAGTAATATTACTTCTAAAACAAAACAGCTTTTGGGCGTTACCACAAGGGTCGGGCTTTTCGTTACAAGTCCTCGCTCCTGCGTCGCTGCGGGCTTTTCACTGCAATCCCTAACGCAAGCACCAGCCACCTTTTGGCTAAACCGTTCATTTTAGTATTCCAAATTGCCAGTTCAATTAAAGACCTCACAGGTTTTAAAACCTGTGAGGTCTTTACCAAACTCACTAATTTTTCTTTATGTTTTCAATAAATTGATCAAACAAATACGACGAATCGTGTGGACCAGGGCTAGCTTCCGGATGGTATTGTACCGAAAAACAATTCTTGCTTTTCATTGCCAATCCTGCAACCGTATGGTCATTTAAATGCACATGGGTTACTTGCAAGTCTGGATGCGCTTCCGCTTCTTCCCTATTTACAGCAAAGCCATGATTTTGCGAAGTGATTTCACCTTTACCAGTAACTAAATTTTTTATTGGATGGTTAATCCCTCTATGTCCATGATGCATTTTATAAGTCGACACTCCGTTTGCTAATGCAATCACTTGATGTCCCAAACAAATACCGAACAACGGTAAATCTCTTTTTATAATTTCTTTTGCCAAAGCTTGTGCTTCTACCAAAGGTTCTGGATCTCCAGGACCGTTTGATAAGAAATAGCCATCTGGTTTAAAAGCTTCCAACTCTTCAAACTTAGCATTATATGGGAATACTTTTATGTAAGCATCTCTTTTTGCTATGTTGCGAAGGATATTCTTTTTGATACCTATATCCAAGGCTGCTACTTTGTAAGTGGCATTTTCATCACCAAAATAATAAGGCTCTTTGGTTGATACTTTTGATGCCAACTCTAAACCATTCATATCTGGCACTTCAGCCAATTGCTTTTTTAATCCTTCTACATTATCTACATCGGTAGATATAACAGCATTCATAGCACCGTTATCTCTTATGTAGCTTACCAATGCTCTTGTATCCACATCAGATATTGCTAAAAGATTGTTCTTGTCTAAAAAATCTTCCAACGAACCATTAGCTGCATCACGTGAATAATCGTAACTAAAATTTTTACAAATTAGTCCTGCAATTTTAATGGAATCCGATTCAATTTCTTCGTCATTCACACCGTAATTACCAATGTGTGCATTGGTTGTTACCATCAACTGACCAAAATAAGAAGGGTCAGTAAAAATTTCTTGGTACCCAGTCATTCCGGTATTGAAACATACCTCACCAAATGCTGTTCCTTGTTTATTCCCTACTGCTTTTCCGTAAAAAATGGTGCCATCTGCTAAAAGAATAATGGCTTTCTGTCTTTTTTGATATTTCATGTACTAATTAAAAAAGTTTTGCAAAAATGCTAAAAAAAAAGGATAAACTAAAATAGTTTATCCTTTCTTTTAAGTTTTAATTGAATTATAGAAGATTAAGATGTCTTTAACATCAGACAAGTTGTTATACTTTAGTCTGCTTTTTTTAACAAATTTTTTCACTTGATCAACATATGTAACGTCTATTAATTTCAATATCTCAGACTTCCTTAATTTTATAGAAGTCATATCTTCTTCATTATTCTTTTTCACATAATAACACCTATTGTGTATATATTTTTTCCCAATAGTATAGGTCTTTGTTAATGGGTCTATTGCTCCTGGTGATATTTTTATTTTATAGTTTGACAAAAGTGAATACTCATCAGAATGCCATAATATTTCAAAATAGGAATCTCTAAACAGCTCTTTATTATAGTAAGGCTTTAGCACTCTATTGTTAATTGAAACTTTTTCAAGCTTGGTTTTTGCAGGATCAATAGTTATAATTGAATCATTATTCAGCTTAAACTCAAACCTTTCATGAAGCAAATTATAATTTACTAAATCAACATTCATTATTTTATCGTCAAACCATATTACAGTCAAATTATTCCAGCCTTTAAAAAGGTATACACTTCCTTCTATATTATTGTTTTGAGAATCAGGTACTCCCCGACCATATTCAATAATATTCAACCCCAAAAGACTTTGTGAATCTTTAGAACCCGCTCCAATAAAAGAATTCCCAGGAATAATACGGGTAGACAACCCCTCTTGTGCAAAACAGCCTAAAGTAAGTGTTAACGACAAAAACAAAACATATAATTTATACATATTCAATTCAATAATTTTAATTTTAAAAAAAAAAAAGATAAACTAAAATAGTTTATCTTTTGTATATTAAATGCTTATTAACATTTATTCTTCCTCTTCTTTTGTTGCCTTAGGCTCAACCGCTGGAGCAGCTGCTGGTTTTGCACCGCCTCTTCTACTTCTACGTGTTGTTTTCTTCTCTGGTTTACCTGCATTGTAAAGCTCGTTGTAATCTACAAGCTCTATCATTGCCATATCAGCGTTATCACCTAAACGATTACCAAGTTTAATGATTCTTGTGTAACCTCCTGGACGATTCGCCACTTTAGCAGCAACATCTCTAAACAATTCTGCAACAGCATCTTTTTGTCTTAAGTTAGCCATAACAATACGTCTGTTATGGGTTGTATCTTCTTTAGACTTAGTAATCATTGGCTCTACAAATTGTTTTAAAGCTTTTGCTTTTGCAACTGTAGTGTTAATACGTTTGTGCTCTATTAAAGAACAAGCCATATTAGCCAACATAGACTTTCTATGTGCAGTTTGTCTACTTAAATGATTGATTTTTTTTCCGTGTCTCATGACATTTTTGTTATCATCATCTTGCTTCTATACCTTTTTAGGGAGCAAACTATGATGGGTTAATGAATTACGATTTTTGATTTTTTGAATTACGACTTCTTTAATCAAAAATCGTAATTCGTAAATCAAAAAATCGTTCTAATCTTTATCTAATTTATATTTGCTTAAATCCATTCCGAAGTTTAAACCTTTAACGTTTACTAGTTCTTCTAGCTCGGTTAACGACTTTTTACCAAAGTTTCTGAATTTCATTAAATCGTTTTTATTGAAAGATACTAAGTCTCCTAAAGTATCTACTTCTGCAGCTTTTAAACAGTTAAGTGCACGTACAGATAAATCCATATCGATTAACTTAGTTTTAAGCAACTGACGCATGTGAAGTGATTCTTCATCATAAGTCTCAGTTTGTGCAATTTCATCAGCTTCTAACGTGATACGCTCATCAGAGAATAACATGAAGTGGTGAATTAACGTTTTTGCTGCTTCGGTTAAAGCGTCTTGTGGGGTAATAGAACCATCTGTAATGATTTCAAAAACCAGTTTTTCGTAATCTGTTTTTTGCTCAACACGATAGTTTTCAATACTATACTTAACGTTTTTTATTGGCGTATAAATAGAATCGGTAAAAATAGTTCCAACTGGTGCAGCAGCTTTTTTGTTTTCTTCTGCAGGAACGTATCCTCTACCTTTTTCAATAGTGATTTCCATATTGAAATTCACTTTAGGATCTAAGTTACAGATAACTAATTCTGTATTTAACACTTGGAAACCAGAAATGAATTTTTGGAAATCTCCAGCTGTAATTTGCTCTTGACCAGAAATTGAAATAGAGATAGATTCGTTATCAATATCCTCAATTTGTCTTTTAAAACGAGCTTGTTTTAAATTTAAAATGATTTCAGTAACATCTTCTACCACTCCAGCGATTGCTGAAAACTCATGATCTACACCTTCTATTCTAACTGATGTGATGGCGAATCCTTCTAAAGAAGATAGTAATACCCTTCTTAATGCGTTACCTACTGTTAAACCATAACCAGGCTCTAAAGGTCTGAATTCGAATTTACCTTCGAAATCAGTTGAATCAATCATGATTACTTTATCTGGTTTTTGGAAATTAAATACTGCCATGTTTTTTCTTCGTTTTAATTGTTATTTGGTTGCGCGGTTTAAAAGTTTGAAGAAGTACCCATAAACCCTTTGGCCAAATACCAATATGATTAATTTATTATTTAGAATATAACTCGACGATGAATTGTTCGTTTATATTTTCTGGAATTTGGATTCTTGCAGGAACAGAAACATAAGTTCCTTGTTTTGTATCGTCATTCCAAGTAATCCATTCGTATACTTGACTTGAGTTAGCTAAAGATCTTGTAATAGCATCAAGAGATTTAGATTTCTCTCTTACAGCAACCACATCGCCTGCTTTTAATTGGTATGAAGGAATGTTTACCAACTCACCATTTACAGTAATATGTCTGTGAGATACTAATTGTCTAGCGGCACTTCTAGAAGGAGCAATACCCATTCTATATACTACGTTATCTAATCTAGATTCGCAAAGTTGTAATAAAACTTCACCTGTAATACCTTGAGCTGCTCTAGCGCTTTTAAATATGTTTCTGAATTGACGCTCTAAAATACCATAAGTGTATTTCGCTTTTTGCTTTTCCATTAATTGGATTGCGTATTCAGATCTTTTTCCACGTTTTCTTGCGTTTCCGTGTTGACCTGGAGGATAATTTCTTTTCTCGAAAGATTTATCTTCTCCAAATATAGCCTCGCCAAATTTACGAGCTACTTTAGTTTTAGGACCAGTATATCTTGCCATTTTAAATTGTTTTTTTAAGAGTGATTATGAATTAAGGTCTTAATCTTATCCTTCGATAATCGTTGATCTCTTTTTGATACTTGTTAATAATTATTTTTTTCGGTTTGCAAATGTATGCAAAAAATTAATATCATCTGCAAAACAGATGATATTAATTTTAGTAATGATTTTTTGATTTACGATGTACGATTTTACAAATCTACAATCACAAATCTTTAATCGCATTTTATTATACTCTTCTACGCTTTGGAGGACGACATCCGTTATGTGGAAGTGGCGTAACATCGATGATTTCTGTTACTTCAATACCTGCATTGTGGATAGAACGGATAGCAGATTCTCTACCATTTCCTGGACCTTTAACGTATACTTTTACTTTCTTTAAACCAGCCTCTAAAGCTACAGCAGCTGCATCTTCAGCAGCTAATTGAGCAGCGTAAGGGGTGTTCTTTTTAGAACCTCTAAATCCCATTTTACCAGCAGAAGACCAAGAAATTACGTCTCCTTTTTTGTTGGTAAGTGCAATTATGATGTTGTTGAAAGAAGCATTAACATGAGCTTCTCCTACAGAGTCTACAATAACTTTACGTTTTTTTGTAGTTTTTGTGTTTGATTTTGCCATTTTCTATAGTTTTCAGTTTTAGTTGATAGTCGCTAGAATCCTAAACCTTTTATAATTTCAAACAGATTCCTTCCAACGTCTAAATACTAAAGACTAATTGTTATTTAGTTGCTTTTTTCTTGTTAGCAACAGTTTTTCTTCTACCTTTTCTAGTTCTAGAGTTGTTTTTTGTACGTTGACCTCTTAATGGAAGCCCCGATCTGTGACGAATTCCTCTATAACATCCAATATCCATTAAACGTTTAATGTTCAATTGAATTTCAGAACGTAATTCACCTTCGATAGTAAAAGTACCAACAGCTTCACGAATACCAGCTATTTGGTCGTCGTTCCAATCTTGAACTTTAATACTTTCATCAACATTAGCTGCTGCTAATATTTCTTTAGCTCTACTTCTACCTACCCCGTAGATATAAGTTAAAGCGATAACTCCTCTTTTGTTTTTTGGTATGTCTACACCTGCAATTCTTGCCATAATTACCCTTGTCTTTGTTTAAATCTAGGATTCTTTTTGTTTATCACGTAAAGTCTACCTTTTCTACGTACGATTATACAATCTGCACTTCTTTTTTTTACTGATGCTCTTACTTTCATCTTTTTGTAGTTTAAAAGTTTAAAGTTTAAAAGTTTAAAGTTGTTTTAAGTATTAACTTTTCAACTCTTTACTTTATAACCTTATAACTTAATCTTTAGTATCTATAAGTTATTCTCGCCTTAGATAAATCATAAGGACTCATTTCTAATTTCACCTTATCGCCTGGTAATAGTTTTATGTAATGCATACGCATTTTACCAGAGATATGTGCCGTCACAATGTGACCGTTCTCTAATTCAACACGGAACATGGCATTTGACAATGCTTCTATAATGGTTCCGTCTTGTTCTATTGCTGCTTGTTTTGCCATAGTATAATATTAAGCTACTGCTGCCTTTCTATTTTTACCTGTTTTCATCAAGCCATCATAGTGTCTATTTAACAAATAAGAGTTTACTTGTTGCATAGTATCTATAGCTACACCCACTAAAATGATTAATGAAGTACCTCCAAAAAACAATGCCCATCCTTGTTGAACACCCATAATTTTAACTATTAACGCTGGGAACACAGCAATGAACGCTAAAAATATAGAACCTGGTAAGGTTATTTGAGACATTATCTTATCTAAATATTCAGATGTTTCGGTTCCTGGACGAATACCAGGTATAAAACCACCACTACGTTTTAAATCATCAGCCATTTTATTCGTTGGAACAGTAATAGCTGTATAGAAATATGTAAATATGATAATCAATATAGCAAATGTGATATTATAGGCCAATCCAAATATATCTGCATAATTAGTCTGCATCCATGCGCCAAAAGCTGTTTCTTTTAAAAGTGAAGACCCTCCAATTAAACTAGGAACAAACATGATAGCCTGTGCAAAGATAATTGGCATAACTCCAGAAGCATTCAGCTTTAATGGAATATACTGTCTAGAACCTGCCATCGCACTTTTTTCGTAATCGCCAGTTGCTGTTCTTCTTGCATACTGTACTGCAATTTTTCTAACAGCCATAACCAACATGATACAACCTAATATGATAGCAAACCACAATACCAATTCGAAAAGAATTAACATCACATTGTTTCCTTCTAATCTGGTTGCAGCATTCTGTATAAACGATGCCGGCATTCTAGCTATAATACCTACCATGATCAATAAAGAGATACCATTACCAATACCCTTATCGGTAATTTTTTCTCCTAACCACATCGCGAAGATACAGCCTGTTACTAAAATAGTAACTGAAGAGAAATAAAACAATGGTCCTGTACCTAATAAAAAGGCACTTGTTGGAATTCCTAATGCAGGTAAACTCGCTAAATAACCTGGTGCCTGTAGCAAACAGATTGCAATAGTTAACCAACGTGTAATTTGGTTGATTTTCTTTTGACCACTAGCGCCTTCTTTTTGTAGTTTTTGTAAATATGGAATTGCTATTCCCATTAACTGAACCACAATAGAAGCAGAAATGTAAGGCATAATACCCAATGCAAAAACCGAAGCATTTGCAAAAGCTCCACCTGTAAAAGCATTTAGCAACCCTAATAAACCACCATCAGTACTATCAGCTAACCCTTCTAATTGAGCTGCATCAATACCGGGTAATACTACTTGAGCACCAAAACGGTAAACTAATAACAGACCAAGTGTAACTATGATTCTGTTTCTTAGTTCTTCTATTTTCCAAACATTCTTTAACGATTCTATAAATTTCATACTTATAATAAGGTCTTATAACGTTACAACTTCTCCGCCAGCAGCTTCAATAGCAGCTTTTGCTGAAGCAGTAAATTTATGTGCAGATACTTTTAATTTTGCTTTTAATTCACCTCTACCTAATATTTTAACTAGATCGTTCTTACCGATTAAACGGTTGGCGAATAAAGTTTCAAAATCAACAGTATCACCAACTTTTTTATCGTCAGCTAATTGTTGCAAAGTATCTAAATTGATACCTTGATACTCTACACGGTTAATGTTAGTAAAACCAAATTTAGGAACACGTCTTTGAAGTGGCATTTGACCTCCTTCAAATCCTACTTTCTTAGAATAACCAGAACGCGATTTAGCTCCTTTGTGACCACGAGTAGCAGTACCACCTTTACCAGAACCTTGCCCTCTACCTATTCTTTTTCCTTGATTTTTAACTGAACCTTCTGCAGGTTTTAAATTACTTAAATCCATTTTTCAGTATATTATTATTTAATTTCTTCAACAGAAACTAAGTGATTTACTTTACTTACCATACCAAGAATACTTGATGTAGCTTCGTGCTCTTTTACTTGACCAATCTTTTTAAGACCTAAAGATTCTAAAACTCTTTTTTGTCTTTGTGGACAATTGATTGCGCTTTTAACTTTTGTTACTTTTATTTTTGCCATCTCTGTCTGTATTAAGCTTTAAAAACTTGTTCAAGTGAAATACCTCTATCTCTAGCAATGGTGTTGGCATCTCTTAATTGTAATAAAGCATCAAAAGTTGCTTTTACAACGTTGTGAGGATTTGAAGATCCTTGAGATTTTGATAATACATCGTGTACACCAACGGCCTCAAGCACTGTTCTTACAGCACCACCGGCAATTACACCTGTACCTTGAGCTGCAGGAATAATATTTACTCTTGCGCCACCAAATTTACCTTTTTGCTCATGTGGTAATGTTTTTCCTTTTAAAGGAATACGTACTAGGTTTTTCTTAGCATCTTCTACAGCTTTTGCAATTGCACTAGCAACGTCTTTAGATTTTCCTAAACCTTGTCCTACAACACCAGCTTCATCACCAACTACAACAATTGCTGAAAAACCAAATGCTCTACCACCTTTAGTTACTTTTGTAACTCTTTGTACACCAACTAAACGATCTTTAAGATCTAATCCACCTGGTTTTACTAATTCTGCACTTTTATATTTTTTAAACATAATTTCTTAGAATTTAAGTCCTGCTTCTCTAGCTCCTTCAGCTAATGATTTTACTCTACCATGATATAAATAACCACCTCTATCAAAAGCGATCGTTTCTACACCTGCTTTTAAAGCTTTTTCAGCAAGCGACTTACCTACTAACTTAGCTACTTCAATTTTAGTTGCTTTTGCAGAACTAATATCTTTATCTCTTGAAGATGCTGCACTGATAGTTACACCAGTTACGTCATCTACAACTTGAGCATAAATTTCTTTATTACTTCTAAAAACAGTTAACCTAGGTCTAGCCTCTGTACCAGAAACTATCTTACGTATTCTGCTTTTAATTCTTATTCTTCTTTCGTATTTTGTCAATGCCATAACTTACTTATTAAGCTGATTTACCTGCTTTTCTTCTTAATACCTCACCAACAAACTTAATTCCTTTTCCTTTGTAAGGTTCTGGTCTTCTAAATCCACGGATTTTTGCAGCAACTTGTCCAACAAGTTGTTTATCGTGAGAAGTAAGTTTAATGATTGGGTTTTTTCCTTTCTCTGAAACTGTTTCAACTTTAACTTCAGGAGCTAAGTTCATAACAATAGCGTGTGAAAAACCTAATGCTAATTCCAATTTTTGACCTTGGTTACTAGCTCTATATCCTACACCAACTAATTCTAATTCTTTAGTCCACCCTTTAGATACACCTTCAATCATGTTACGCATCAATGATCTATATAAACCATGTTTTGCTTTTTGATCTTTAGTATCTGAAGAACGTGTAACTAATACATTTCCATCTTCAACTTTAATATCTACAGAATCGAAATTTTGAGTTAATTCTCCTAATTTTCCTTTTACTGTAACTACTGAGTCTTTTATATCAACTGTAACGCCTTGCGGAATTACTACTGGGTTATTACCTATTCTAGACATATCTTATCTTTTTAGTAAACGTAACACAATACTTCACCACCAACATTATCTCTTTTGGCTTGTTTACCTGTCATTACACCGTGAGATGTTGAAACAATGGCAATACCAAGACCGTTAAGGATTCTAGGTAATTCTTTTGAACTTGCGTATTTACGTAAACCTGGTTTACTTATTCTTTGAATCTTTTTGATTACAGGCTCTTTAGTTTCTTTGTTGTACTTAAGTGCAATTTTGATTGTACCTTGTACTGTAGAATCATCAAACTTGTAACTTAAAATATATCCTTGCTCGAATAATATTTTAGTGATGTCTTTTTTAAGATTAGAAGCAGGTATCTCAACCACTCTGTGGTTCGCACGCACTGCGTTTCTAATTCTTGTCAAATAATCCGCTATTGGATCTGTGTACATAATGAATTGATTTGTGATTTTGGTTTTCGGACTATTCCGAACCTTAAATCTGATTATTTAAATAATATTACCAACTTGCTTTTCTAACTCCAGGAATAAGACCATTGTTGGCCATTTCTCTAAAAGTTACACGAGAAATTCCAAATGTTCTCATATACCCTCTAGGTCTTCCTGTTAATTTACATCTATTATGCATACGAATAGGAGAAGCATTTTTTGGTAACTTTTGTAATGCTTCATAATCGCCAGCTTCTTTTAAAGCTTTACGTTTTTCAGCATATTTAGCTACTGTTTTAGCTCTTTTTACCTCGCGGGCTTTCATTGATTCTTTAGCCATAACTTAGTTCTTTTGAAAAGGTAATCCTAATTCGGTTAATAATGATTTTGCTTCTTTGTCAGTTTCTGCAGACGTTACAAATGTAATATCCATACCTGAGATTTTATTAACTTTATCAATATTAATCTCTGGGAAGATGATTTGCTCGGTAATTCCTAAATTGTAGTTACCACGTCCGTCAAATCCTGTAGCTTTAATTCCGTTAAAATCTCTTACACGTGGAAGTGCAGAAGTAACTAAACGGTCTAAAAACTCGTACATTTTTTCGCCACGTAAAGTTACTTTTGCCCCAATTGGCATACCTTTACGTAATTTAAAAGATGCAACGTCCTTTTTAGAAATTGTTGCTATAGCTTTTTGTCCAGATATTGTAGTTAACTCTTCTACTGCGTAGTCAATTAACTTTTTGTCTGCAACTGCAGCTCCAACACCTTTAGATATTACTATCTTTTGTAGTTTAGGAACTTGCATTACATTTTTATATCCAAATTCGTCTGTAAGAGCTGCAATTACTCTGCTTTTATACTCTTCTTTAAGTCTCGGTGAATATGCCATAACTATATTACTTCATTAGATTTTGTTGAAAATCTTACTTTTTTATCACCTTCAATTTTATAACCAATTCTTGTAGTTTCTCCTTTCGAAGTTAACAATGATAGGTTAGAAATATGAATAGGCGCTTCTTTTTCTACGATTCCACCTTGAGGGTTTTTAGCACTTGGTTTAGTATGTTTCTTAACCATGTTTATACCCTCAACAATCGCTTTGTTCTTATCTATTAATACTTTTTGTACTTTACCTTCAGCACCTTTGTGGTCTCCAGCAATTACTTTTACAGTATCTCCAGTTTTTATTTTAAGCTTTGTCATCTTAAATTAATGTATTAAAGCACTTCAGGTGCTAATGATACAATTTTCATGAATTGTTTATCACGAAGTTCTCTAGCAACAGGACCAAATACGCGTGTTCCTCTCATCTCTCCTTGAGCGTTTAAAAGCACACATGCATTATCGTCAAATCTTATATAAGATCCGTCTGGTCTTCTTACTTCTTTTACAGTACGTACAACAACTGCCGTTGAAACAGCACCTTTTTTAATGTTTCCATTAGGTGTTGCGTCTTTTATGGAAACAACAATTTTGTCTCCTACAGATGCGTATCTTCTTTTAGTACCACCTAAAACGCGGATAGTTAAAACTTCCTTTGCTCCAGTATTGTCTGCTACCTTTAATCTTGATTCTTGCTGTACCATAATTATTTAGCTCTTTCTATGATTTCAACTAATCTCCAACATTTAGATTTACTTAAAGGTCTTGTTTCCATGATTCTTACAGTATCTCCAATATTACAATCGTTTGTTTCGTCGTGTGCAACATATTTTTTTGTTTTCAACACGAACTTACCATACATAGGGTGTTTTACTTTTTTCACCTCAGAAACCACAATAGATTTCTGCATCTTGTTACTTGTAACAACTCCTATACGTTCTTTTCTTAAATTTCTTGTTTCCATCTTTTAGCAGAATTATTGTAATTCTCTTTTAGTTAATTCTGTCGCAATTCTTGCTACGCTTCTTCTTATAGAACGTAATTGAATTGGATTTTCTAAAGGAGATATTGCATGAGCTAATTTTAGGTCTGAATAACTCTTTTTTGTTTCACCAAGTTTCTCTTGTAACTCGGCTACTGATAATTCTTTAATTTCTGATTGTTTCATGATATCAAATAAATTATGCTTCGTAATCGCGAGCGATTATAAACTTAGTTTTAACTGGTAGTTTTTGAGCCGCTAAACGTAACGCTTCTTTAGCGATCTCTAGTGATACTCCTCCTATCTCAAAAAGCATTCTTCCTGGTTTAACAACAGCTACCCAATATTCAACGGCACCTTTACCTTTACCCATACGTACTTCAAGAGGTTTCTTTGTAATTGGCTTATCTGGAAATATTTTAATCCATAATGAACCTTCTCTTTTCATGTAACGTGTAGCAGCAATACGTGCAGCTTCTATTTGACGTGACGTTAAAAACTCAGACTCGAGTGATTTTATACCAAAAGTACCATATGAAAGTTGGTGTCCTCTTTGAGAAAGACCTTTCATGCGTCCTTTTTGTTGTTTACGAAATTTTGTTCTTTTAGGCTGTAACATTTTTCTTTACTTTATAAAAAATTACTTTCTACGACGTGGCTTAGAATTATTTCCTCCACGAGGTGCTCCTGCACCTGCCTTCCCTTGCTTTTTGGATAAACCAACTAGCGGAGAAAGTTCTCTTTTACCATATACTTCACCTTTCATAATCCATACTTTAACACCCAATCTACCATAAGTAGTGTGTGCCTCAACTAAAGCATAGTCAATATCGGCTCTAAAGGTTGATAAAGGAATACGTCCTTCTTTGTAGTGTTCAGCACGTGCCATTTCAGCACCATTTAAACGACCACTAATTTGAACTTTAATTCCTTCAGCGTTCATACGCATCGTAGCAGCAATAGCCATTTTTATAGCACGACGGTATGAAATTCTATTTTCAATTTGACGTGCAATGCTAGTTCCTACTAAAAATGCATCAAGTTCAGGTCTTTTGATTTCAAAAATATTAATCTGAACTTCTTTTCCAGTAATCTTTTTAAGTTCTTCTTTTAACTTGTCTACCTCTTGACCGCCTTTACCAATGATGATACCTGGACGCGCCGTAGTGATAGTAACGGTTACAAGCTTTAGAGTTCTTTCAATAATTACTCTACTTACACTAGCTTTAGATAAACGTACATGTACGTATTTTCTAATCTTATCGTCTTCGGCAAGCTTATCTCCATAATCATTACCTCCGTACCAGTTAGATTCCCATCCTCTGATAATACCTAAGCGATTTCCGATTGGATTTGTTTTTTGTCCCATTGTCTATCTTAGCTTTGTGTGTTATTATTAGCTCCAACTACGATTGTTACGTGGTTTGAGCGTTTTCTAATTCTGTGTGCACGACCTTGTGGTGCTGGACGCAATCTTTTTAACATTGCTCCTCCATCTACTCTAATTTCTTTTACAATCAACTCAGCATCTTCAATGCTAGCTTCTTCGTTTTTAGATTGCCAGTTAGCAATTGCAGATAAAAGCAATTTTTCTAATTTAGCTGAAGCTTCTTTTTGGTTGAATTTTAAAATATTAAGAGCTTTCTCTACTTTTTCGCCTCTTACTAAATCGGCTACTAAACGCATTTTTCTCGGTGACGTAGGACAATTGTTAAGTTTTGCAAAAGCAACAAGCTTATTACCTTCCTTAATAGCGTCTGCCATTTGTTTTTTACGACTTCCCATAGCTTACTACTTTTTACCTTTATTTTTAGCACCTGCATGTCCACGGAATGAACGTGTTGGTGAAAATTCTCCTAATTTATGACCTACCATGTTTTCAGTAACATATACTGGTACAAATTGGCGGCCATTGTGAACTGCGATAGTTTGTCCAACAAAATCTGGAGTAATCATAGAGGCTCTAGACCATGTTTTGATTACGGTTTTTTTGTTAGCCTCCACATTGTCAGCCACTTTTTTCTCTAATTTATAATGAACGAACGGTCCTTTTTTTAATGATCTTGCCATGTCTTATTTCTTTCTACGTTCTACAATATATTTATTACTTGCATTCTTTTTAGAACGTGTTCTATAACCTTTAGCTGGAATACCGTTTCTAGAACGTGGGTGTCCTCCAGAAGATTTTCCTTCACCACCTCCCATAGGGTGATCAACAGGATTCATTACTACTGGTCTAGTACGTGGACGTCTTCCTAACCATCTTGTTCTACCTGCTTTACCAGATACTAACAATTGATGATCTGAATTAGACACAACACCAATGGTTGCTAAACAGTTAACAAGAATCAATCTTGTTTCACCAGAAGGCAATTTAATTGTTGCAAATTTACCATCTCTTGCCATTAATTGAGCAAAAGCACCAGCACTACGAGCCATAATAGCTCCTTGACCTGGACGTAACTCTACACAAGAAATAATGGTTCCTAATGGAATTTGACTAAGAGGCATAGCATTTCCAATTTCTGGAGCTATACCTTCTTGACCAGACACTACAGTTTGACCTACTTGTAAGCCGTTTTGTGCAATGATATATCTTTTTTCGCCATCTTGATAGTTCAATAGCGCGATAAAAGCGGTTCTGTTTGGATCGTATTCGATAGACTTAACTTCAGCAGGAATTCCTTCTTTGTTACGTTTGAAATCGATAATACGATACTTTCTTTTATGACCACCACCTATGTAGCGCATGGTCATTTTTCCTTGACTGTTTCTACCACCAGACCTTTTGTTCGGAACGAGTAAACTCTTTTCCGGCTTATCAGTAGTAATGGCGTCAAATCCATTTACTACTCTAAATCGCTGTCCTGGTGTGATTGGTTTTAATTTTCTTACTGACATTTTTTGTCTTTAATTACATGTTACTGTATAAATCAATCATTTCACCTTCCGCCAGTTGTACAATTGCTTTTTTAACAGCATTTGTTTTACCATGTTGAATACCAGTTTTTGTGTATTTGGTACTCCTATCTGGACGGACATTTATAGTACGAACTTTTTCAACAGAAACGCCATAGGTTGCTTCCACAGCCTTTTTAATTTCTACCTTGTTCGCCTTAGTTTTCACTGCGAAAGTATAGCAGTTATTTAACTCGCTATTAGCTGTCGCTTTTTCTGTGATTATAGGTTTAATTAAGATACTCATGGTTTCTATTTACTTAAATTTGTTTCAATTCCTTCTAAAGCTCCCTCTAAAAGCACAACTTGGTTTGCATTTAGAATTTTATAAGTGCTTAATTCTGAACTAGTTATAACTTCAGAGCCTTGTAAATTGCGTGACGACAAATATACATTATTATTCGACGCACCCAACACAAACAAAGATTTTTTGTTTTCTAAGTTTAATGCTTTTAAAACAGCTGTGAAATTTTTAGTTTTTGGAGTGTCAAAATTAAAATCTTCCAACACAACAATTGACTGCTCACCTGCTTTAATACTTAAGGCTGATTTACGAGCTAAACGCTTTACGTTTTTGTTAAGCTTGAAGCTATAATTTCTTGGTCTTGGACCGAACATACGACCACCACCTTTAAAAACTCCAGATTTAATAGAACCTGCTCTTGCTGTACCAGTTCCTTTTTGCTTTTTAATCTTACGAGTACTTCCAGAGATCTCAGCACGTTCTTTCGATTTGTGAGTTCCTTGTCTTTGGTTTGCTAAATATTGTTTAACATCCAAATATACTGCGTGATTATTAGGCTCAATAGCAAATACATCTTTAGAAAGGTCTGCCTTTCTTCCTGTATCTTTTCCGTTTATATCTAAAACTGCTACTTTCATTATTTCTGAATAATTACATAAGAGTTTTTATGTCCAGGCACACAACCTTTAACAACAAGTAGATTTTTATCTGCTACTATTTTTAAAACTCTTAAATTTTCAACATTCACTCTATCACCACCAGTTCTTCCGGCCATCTTCATTCCTTTAAATACTCTTGCAGGATATGAAGCCGCTCCAATAGAACCTGGCGCTCTTAAACGGTTGTGTTGACCGTGTGTTGCTTGACCTACACCACCAAAACCGTGACGTTTT
This sequence comes from Mariniflexile gromovii, assembly GCF_017814435.1. Lineage (GTDB taxonomy): Bacteria > Bacteroidota > Bacteroidia > Flavobacteriales > Flavobacteriaceae > Mariniflexile > Mariniflexile gromovii. The sequence goes on from NZ_JAGJCB010000004.1 coordinate 155,304, forward strand.
ACAACACCTTGGAAACCTTTTCCTTTTGATATTCCAGCAATATCAACGAATTCACCTTCAATAAAGTGCTCTACTGTGATTGCATCACCTAATTTGTACTCCTCATCAAAACCTTTGAATTCAACGATTTTGCGTTTTACAGAAGTCCCTGCTTTTTTAGCGTGACCAAGGTCAGCTTTTGTAGCACTTTTTTCTGTCGCGTCATCGAAACCAAGTTGAATAGCTTTGTAGCCGTCAACCTCTTCAGTTCTGACTTGGGTAACGATACATGGTCCAGCTTCGATTACTGTACATGGAATGTTTTTTCCATTTTCATCGAAAATGCTGGTCATACCGATTTTTTTTCCAATTAACCCAGACATATTTATTATTTATTAATGATTACTATTTGTTTTTAAAAATTCAAGGCTGAAAATACATTCAGCCTTGAATTGTATTTTACCGTTTTTCCTTAACCATCGTTAAGGACATGTTTCTGTTCTTACTTACACTTTAATTTCTACTTCAACACCACTTGGCAATTCAAGTTTCATTAAAGCATCAATTGTTTTTGAAGACGAAGAATAAATATCCAATAAACGCTTGTAAGAGCTTAATTGGAATTGTTCTCTTGCCTTTTTATTTACGTGTGGAGAACGTAATACAGTGAAAATTTTCTTGTTTGTTGGTAATGGAATTGGACCTGTTACCACCGCACCTGTACTTTTTACAGTTTTTACAATCTTATCAGCAGACTTATCTACTAAGTTATGATCGTAAGATTTTAATTTAATTCTAATTTTTTGACTCATATTCTTAGTTTTAAGCTTCTGTTCCTTTAGCCGCTTTAATCACTTCTTCAGATATATTTGAAGGTGTTTCAGCATAATGTGAAAATTCCATAGTTGATGTTGCACGACCTGATGATAATGTTCTTAATGTAGTTACATAACCGAACATTTCTGATAATGGCACATGTGCTTTTACAGTTTTTGCTCCTGCTCTATCACCCATATCATTAACTTGTCCACGACGTCTATTCAAATCACCAACAATATCACCCATATTTTCTTCTGGAGTAATAACTTCCAGTTTCATAATAGGCTCCATAATTACAGCTTTTGCAGCTTTTGCAGATGCTTTAAAACCTAATTTAGCAGCTAATTCGAACGATAATTGATCAGAATCCACATCATGGTAAGAACCATCTGTTAATGTTACTTTCATAGCATCAACTTCGTATCCTGCTAATGGACCATTTTGCATTGCTTGTTTAAATCCTTTTTCAATAGAAGGGATAAATTCTTTAGGAACGTTACCACCTTTAATTGCAGATATAAACTCTAAACCTGTTTTTCCTTCTTCTGCTGGCTCCAAAGTAAATACGATATCAGCAAATTTACCACGACCACCAGATTGTTTTTTGTAAACTTCTCTATGTTCAGCTTTACGAGTAATAGCCTCTTTGTACTCAACTTGAGGAGCACCTTGATTAACTTCTACTTTAAACTCACGACGTAAACGGTCTACAATAATATCTAAGTGAAGCTCACCCATTCCAGAAATAATAGTCTGTCCTGAAGCTTCATCAGTTCTCACTGTAAATGTTGGATCTTCTTCAGCCAATTTAGCTAAAGACATACCTAATTTATCAACATCAGCTTTCGTTTTAGGCTCAACCGCGATACCAATAACGGGATCAGGGAAGTTCATACTTTCTAAAACAATTGGGTGTTTTTCAGCTGAAAGAGTATCTCCTGTTTTGATATCTTTAAATCCTACTGCTGCTCCAATATCTCCTGCTTCAATAAAATCGATAGCATTTTGTTTGTTTGCATGCATTTGGTAGATACGAGAGATACGCTCTTTATTGCCTGAACGGTTGTTCAACACATAAGAACCAGCATCTAAACGACCTGAATAAGCACGGAAGAATGCCAAACGACCAACATAAGGATCGGTAGCAATTTTAAATGCTAATGCAGAGAACGGCTCTTTTACATCTGGCTTACGTCTTTCTTCTTTTTCTGTATCTGGATTAACTCCAATTACACTTTCTCTATCCATTGGAGAAGGCAAATAACGACATACAGCATCCAACAAGAATTGTACACCTTTATTTTTAAATGAAGAACCACAAATCATAGGAATGATAGCCATATCCATTACAGCAGCTCTAAGTGCAGCGTGCACTTCTTCTTCTGTAATAGAATCTTCATCTTCCATGAATTTTTCTAATAAGTTCTCATCATAAGTAGCTACTTCTTCAATAAGTAAAGCTCTATATTTTTTAGCTTCAGCTTTTAATTCATCTGGAATTTCAATAACATCAAAAGTTGCCCCTTGAGTTTCATCATGCCATACGATAGCTCTGTTTTTTACTAAATCTACGATACCTTTAAAATCAATCTCGTCACCAATATTTAAAACGATTGGCACCGCGTTAGATCTTAACATATCTTTTACTTGTTGACAAACTGCTAAAAAGTTAGCACCTTGACGGTCCATTTTGTTAACGAAACCAATACGAGGCACTTTGTAGTTATCAGCTAGTCTCCAGTTAGTTTCAGATTGAGGCTCAACACCATCAACCGCACTAAATAAGAACACTAAACCATCTAATACACGTAATGAACGGTTTACTTCAACCGTAAAATCAACGTGACCAGGAGTATCAATGATGTTAAAATGATAACTCATTGAATTATCAGTAGGCTCACCATTTTCTCTTGGAAATACCCATTCGCAAGTTGTAGCCGCAGATGTGATAGTAATACCACGCTCTTGCTCTTGCTCCATCCAGTCCATGGTTGCAGCACCATCATGTACTTCCCCAATTTTATGGGAAACTCCTGTATAATAAAGTATACGCTCTGTTGTTGTTGTTTTACCAGCATCAATGTGAGCAGCGATACCTATGTTTCTTGTATATTTTAAATCTCTTGCCATGTTGTATTAAAATCTAAAGTGAGAGAATGCTTTATTAGCCTCTGCCATTTTGTGAGTATCTACTCTTTTCTTAACCGCTGCTCCTTCTTCTTTAGCTGCTGCTAAAATTTCTGAAGCTAAACGTTGTGCCATAGATTTTTCGTTTCTTTTGCGAGAATAGCTAATTAGCCATTTCATTGCTGTAGAAACTTTACGGTCTGGACGAATTTGCATTGGAATTTGGAATGTTGCACCACCAACACGACGACTACGTACTTCTACGTGAGGCATAACGTTTGATAAAGCATCTTTCCAAGTTTCTAAAGCTGTTTTTTCTTCGTTTGTTTTTTTCGACTCTACAATGTCAATCGCATCATAAAATACTTTAAAAGCCACAGACTTCTTTCCATCCCACATCATCATGTTAACGAAACGAGTTACTAACTGGTCGTTAAAACGTGGATCTGGTAAAAGCGGTCTCTTTTTTGCTGCTCTTTTTCTCATGTCTTCTTCTTAAAAGTTTTAATTACTTTTTCTTACCTTTTGCTGGAGCTGCTGCTACTTGCCCTGGTTTTGGACGTTTCGCACCATACTTAGACCTACGTTGTGTTCTACCTGCAACACCTGCTGTGTCTAAGGCACCACGAACGATGTGATATCTAACTCCTGGTAAATCTTTTACTCTTCCGCCTCTAACCAATACTATCGAGTGCTCTTGTAGATTGTGACCTTCACCTGGGATGTATGCATTCACCTCATTACCATTTGTTAATCTAACACGAGCAACTTTACGCATTGCTGAGTTAGGTTTTTTAGGTGTAGTGGTGTAAACACGCGTACAAACCCCACGTCTTTGTGGACACGAATCTAAAGCAGCCGATTTACTCTTCTTGGTTATTTTGGCTCTTCCTATTCGTACTAATTGTGAAATTGTTGGCATATATATTATATATAAATTTTAAAATCCTCTTTTAAGAGGGCTGCAAAGGTAGAAATTAAAATGAATAATTCAAATCCTAATTCATTAATTTTCACAACATTTATAATATTTTTTTATTAGTTATATTATTAGTGTTAGTTTTCCGTTAGATTTACATATTAAAACAGCTATTCATCCCGTGCAGAAAACACTCTTTTTATACCTTATTATATATATAGTATTTTCTTCGGAAATTTTTTGCCAAACCTTATACCTAAAAATTGATGGTGAAAACACCATGGAAACCACTACCATCGATTCGTTAAACTATTTTAAAAAACATGAAAATTATACATCTATTAAAAATGAAGTAGATTCGCTTCAAAAAAGCTTATACAGAATTGGTTATATTGAAAATGAACTAAAATTTATTGACAGAATTAATGACTCATCCTTCGCTGCAAAAATTCATCTTAAAAGAAAATATAATGTTATACATATATATTATGACAAATCCATTATCAACCCGAAACTAATAAATGCCATATCAAACAAGGTGTTTGACAACTATTTTTCGGTTCCTTTCAGTGAACTTGAAAATACTTTAAGCTATATTAATTCTAAAATTTCAGAAGAAGGATACCCTTTTTCTAAATTATATCTATCTGATATTGAAATAGAAAAATCAAACTTAAAAGGAAACTTAATTGTAGCATCTAAAAACCAGAAGCGCGTAATAAGTGACATTATCATTAAAGGATACGAAAAGTTTCCTCGTTCATATTTAAAACATTATTTAAAAATTAAGCCCAATCAAACTTTTAATTTAAGCGTTATAAAAAACAAAACGCAGCAATTGAACAATTTAAGGTTTGCCAGTGAAATAAAACCACCTGAAGTTTTGTTTTCAAAAGATTCTACAACCTTATATTTATACCTTCAAAAAACAAAAAGCAATGCGTTTGATGGCTTTTTAGGATTTGGCACCAATGAAGACACAAACCAACTACAATTTGATGGTTATTTGAATTTAAACCTTACTAACAATTTAAACTACGGTGAATCGTTTAAGTTGCTTTACAAAAGTGATGAAAACGACCAAAAAACTTTTGAAACCAACCTTTCCCTACCCTATTTTTTTAAGTCGCCCGTTGGGTTAGACCTAGCTTTGCGTATATTCAAAAAAGATTCATCTTTTACCACGGTAAACCAAACTGCAAAAATTCACTACCAAATAAATGCGAAGCACAAGGTTTATACGGGAATTTTATCCACCCAGTCCAACAATTTATTGAGCCAAACCACAACCTCCATATTAGATTACAAAACAACTTACTATACATTTGCCTATCAGTTTCTAAAAAACCAAAACTATAATTTGCTTTTCCCCGTAAATTCGCAACTATATGTTGAGAGCAATTTTGGAAAAAGAAAACAATCAAACCAACAAGAAAAACAAACATTGTTGAGTTTGGATGCTTTTAAAATTTTTAATTTGAATTACAAAAATAGCATCTATTTAAGAATAAACGGTTCTACACTTAATTCCAATACTTATTTTGAAAACGAACTTTTGCGCTTTGGCGGCATAAATTCCATAAGGGGTTTTGAGGAAAACAGTATATACGCGTCCCTAATGAGCTTATTAAATGCCGAATACCGATATCAACTTAACAATTCTATCTACATACATACCATTACCGATTTGGCGTATTTTGAAAACAAAATTTCCAACACAAAAGAAAAACTGTTTGGTTTTGGCTTTGGTTTTGGAATTTTAACTAAAACAGGCTTGCTTAGGTTTAACTACGCAAATGGCAAAACTGAGAATAATCAATTTAAACTTTCTAATTCTAAGATACACCTTAGTTTCACAGCAAATTTCTAACCCTAAATTGTCATTTTCTTAATTTTTTGCCCTAATTCGTAAATTTTAACCATTATTTATTGTTTTATTAACTTTTTATTATGATTTTTGGCATTGACTAATTCAAATAATTATAAAATGAAAACAAAGTTTAGTGGAATTCTAACGCTATTACTAGCGTTTGTCGTGCAGCTAACGTTCGCACAAGAAAAGACTATTTCAGGTACAGTATCAGATGCGTCTGGTTTGCCCTTACCTGGAGCTACTGTCTTAGTAAAAGGTACTACTACAGGTACTTCAACAGATTTCGATGGAAGATATTCAATTAAAGCTAATACAGGTGCTACACTTGTGTTTAGTTTTGTGGGATATACAACCCAAGAAAGAAAAGTAGCAGCCTCAAATTCAATTAATGTGCAATTAACTGAAGACACAGCTGTTTTAGAAGAGGTTGTGGTAACTGCATTAGGTATTAAAAGGGAAAAAGCTTCAATTGGTTCTGCTGTTACAACTGTAAACACTGAAGAACTAAATGAGGGCTCTCAAACAAACTTAGCTGATGCAATAAAAGGTAAAGTAGCAGGTGTTGTAATTTCAAATTCTTCTACGGATCCTGGTGCTTCTTCTGGTGTTATCATTAGAGGATTTAGTTCATTAGGTGGTAGCAACCAGCCTCTTTACATTGTTGATGGTGTTCCTATCAGTGACGGATCAAGATTTTCATCTAGTTTGAATGGCGGTTATGACTTTGGGCGTGGATCAGGAGATATTAACCCTGAAAACATTGAATCTATCTCTGTTTTGAAAGGAGCTTCAAGTACTGCTCTTTATGGATCAAGAGCTGCGAATGGTGTTATTATAATTACTACAAAAAAAGGAAAATCATCTAAATTAGATATAGATTTTTCAACTTCTATGATTTTTTCTGATTTGTTAAGAGCTCCTAAATACCAAGATCAGTTTGGCCAAGGTTGGGATGGTCAACATTACTTAGGAGAAAATGGCTCATGGGGTCCACGCTTTGACAATAGTGTAATAGTTTGGGGAAATGTGGTAAATAACTCTCAAAAATTAAAGCCTTATGCGTTCCAAAAAGATCAATTAAGAAACTTTTTTGATATTGGTGAATCTTATATTACTAATGTTTCTGTTGCAGGAGGTTCGGATACTACTACAGGTAGAATCTCTGTAAACAACGCCACATCAGACGGTATTTATCCTACAAGTGCGGATAGTTATGAAAGAAACACATTAACACTTTCTTTTAGTTCCAAATTAGATTTCTTAACTTTTGGTGGTAGTTTAAATTACGTAAACACCTCTGGTAGCGCTGTTGCTACTGGTCAAGGTTTATCTGTTATAAATAACTTAATGCAGATTCCAACGGATATAGACATTACTGAATTTAAGGATTATAAAGATCCGTTTAATAACGTTTCTAACTATTACACTCCTTATGGTGTTACTAACCCTTACTTCACATTAAATGAAAATGGAAGTGGCTATAAAAAAGAGCGTGTTTATGGCGCATTTGATGTAAGCGCAGAAATAAACTCTTGGTCTAGTATTGGATATAGATTTGGTATAGATGCATATGCAGATAACACTATAATATGGAGAGCCATAGTAGACGCTGACCCAGGTAGTCCAAATGATGGGACCAGCACCGAAGAATCTGGAGCTTATTCTGAAGCAAATAACATTGTTAAGCAATTCAACCATGACTTTTTCTATAACCTCAACTTAGAGGCTAGTGATAAGTTTAATATTGAATCAACATTTGGTTTTAACTATAATGATAGATTTACTACAGGTTTAGCTGCTTCTGTAAGTTCTCAAGACATACCAGGATATTATTCATTAGCAAATTCAGCTAGTACTCCAATAACTTCTTCAACTATAAGCAAAAGAAGATTATATGGAGTATTCAATTCTAGTACTTTTTCATATAACGACATGTTATATCTTACAACTAACATTAGAAATGACTGGTATTCAACTCTTCCAGAAGAAAATAGATCTGTTCTTTACGGTGGTGTAAATGCTTCTTGGATTGCAACAAATACATTTCCTGAAATAAAAAATGTTTTAAGCTATGGTAAATTAAGACTGGGTTATGGAGAAACAGGTGTAGATACCGATCCTTATCAAATTGACCCTGTAATTGTATCTGGCGAAATTGACAATCAAGGATTCAGAACTTTAGCATTTCCAGCAGGAGGCTTTAACGCTTTCGAAATTGGTAATAGAGCTGGAAATCCAAATTTAAAACCGGAAAGAAGAAAAGAGTTTGAAATTGGTGCCGAATTATCATTTATAAAAAACCGTATCTCTGTAGATTTTACTTATTACGATGCTAAAGTGGAAAACCAAATATTAAACTTACCATTAGCAGCTTCTTCTGGTTATACAAATCAAACAGCAAATGTTGGTGTAATATCTAATAAAGGTTATGAAGCTTTACTTAAACTAAGTATTTTTAGAAATTCAGACGGTTTCAATTGGGATACTTCTTTTAACTTTTCTACTAATGATGCTATCTTAGAAGAATTAGATGATCGATTAGAACAAGTTGATTTAGGAGGATTGAGTACAGTAGCTTTAGTTGCAAGAAAGGGACAACCGTTATCATTATTAGAAGGTAGTGTAGCAAAAAGAGATCCTAATGGCAATATAGTTGTAGACGCAAACGGTGTTCCAGTTGCTTCACCTATCAAAGAGATTTATGGTGATACCCAATATGACTATACTCTAGGTATATCAAATGATTTTTCATACAAAGGATTTTCATTAGGTTTTACGCTTGACGTTAGAGAAGGTGGCTTAATGTTTTCAAGAACTGCAGATATTACTAGATTCACAGGTAACTCTATAACGACTACTATTAATGATAGAAATCCATACATAATACCAAATTCGGTACAGGAAGTAAGTACTGGTGTATTTGAAACCAATACTACCGCAATTGATTCGGAGCATTGGGATGATTATTATAGAGCAGAAGCTAATGACAGAGAAAATGTTATTGATAAATCGTTTATAAAATTAAGAGAGGTTATATTCTCATATAGATTCTCAAAAAATATAATCAAGAAAACTCCTTTTGAAGATTTATCAATAAGTGTAATAGGAAGAAACCTTTTACTATTCACACCTGAGTCTAATCAATTTATTGATCCTGAGGTTTCTACTTTTGGTACCGATTTAAATAGCCAATTTGGAGAGTTTAGCGCAAATCCTAGTACTAAGAGTCTAGGTGTTACATTAAAGGCTAGATTTTAATTAATTTTAAAAATAAAAAGATGAAAAATATAATTAGATTTCTTTTTCTCGCAATCTTGATAACCTCATGCGAAGAAGATTTAAACATAAATACAAATCCAAATACTCCTGTAGGTGCAGATAAAAGTTTTATCTTAACAGCTGCTCAAGGATCTATTGCTAGGGTGTTAGGTGGAGATTTAACGAACTTAGGCGGTTTTTTAGCACAATACCATACACAACCAGGTACAGCTTCTCAATATTTAGAAATTGATACATATAACATGAATACAGACTATGCAAATAGGCTATGGAATGAGCTATATGCTGGTGCTTTGAATGATTTAGAACATGTTAAAAAAGTTTCTGATGAAGAGAACGATACAGGTTCTTATTTAATTGCTACACTTTTACAAACATATACTTATCAGGTTTTAACAGATCTTTTTGGAAGTATTCCTTATTCTGAAGCCTTATTAGGAGCTGGCAACATTAATCCTAAACCCGATGCAGGAGAAACTATTTATCCTGCATTAATAGAAAGTATAGATACAGCTTTAGCAAAATATAATAGTGATTCTGTAGCTTCTACTGTTGGCACCCAGGACATAATTTATAGTGCCAACATGAGTGATTGGGTAAAATTTGCAAATACTTTAAAACTTAAAATGTATTTAAGAATGGCCTATACAAGTCAAGCAAATCCTACTGCTGTAAATGCACTTTTAGCTGCTAATAACTTTATATCATCTGATGCTAAGTTTTCCGTTTACTCTGCAATTAAAGAAGAAAACAAAAACAATCCTTTTTATGATGTTCAGATTGATAGGTTAGGCGATGTTAATAACATAGCAAGTTTATCACTTTTAAATTTCTATACTGATAATTCAGACCCTAGAATTGATGCCGTATATCGTAAAAATACTGCGGGGCTTCATAGAGGTATAGATTCAGGTGATAGAGCTAGTGTTGCTTCAGTTCTAGCAACTGCTTTTTCTAGACCAAACATTAAACCTAATACACCTGTTTATCTTTTGACTGTTAGCGAAAGTAACTTTCTTCAAGCTGAAGCTTTGATTAGATATGCTGGTGGTACTGGTGCAGATGCCAAATACAATGCAGGTGTATTGAATTCATTTTTAACGTATGGATTAACAGCCGCTCAAGCAAATGCACTTACTGGAAGTGGTGGTGCTTACGAATATGTTCCTTCTGCTACTGTAGAAACAGCAGTAAGACAAGTAATGGTTCAAAAATGGGCTTCACTAGCTTATGTAAATAATATTGAAGCATTTTTTGAATTAACTAGAACCAAATATCCAGAAATTAAAACTTTTGGCACTCAAAACTATACTATTGGAAATTTGATTGTTTCTAGGAACTCTGTATTACCTGCTGGTCAAACTCCAAAAACACTTTTTTATCCAGGAGATGAAGTGAAAAGAAACTCTAATTTGGATCAAAAAGCTTCTCTTACAGAGAAAATTTGGTGGGATCAAAAATAAATTAAAATAAAAAAATATAAAGATGAAAATAACATATAAATATATAAGCCGTCTATCTTTAGTGCTGATAGCATTATTGATGACATCTTGTACCGAAGAAAATCCTATTAAATCTGACATTACCTATTATGCAGATGTTCAGTTAGTTGGAGATAGCACTATGGCTATAATACAAGGAGAAACATTCTCCGATCCAGGAGCTATTTCTTTAATTGATGGTGAATCGGTACCTTATACGACTACAGGATCTGTCAATACCTCTACTCCAGGAGTGTATTTCCTTACATACGAAACTATAAATGATGATGGTTTTCCTGCCTCAGCTAAAAGAACCGTAGTTGTATTATCTAATACTCCAAGTATTTATAATTTTGAAGGAAATTGGAGAAGAAGCGCAACAGGCAATGCAACTATTGTTCGTATTTCTGATAGAGAATACACCCATAGCAATGCTGGCGGCGTGGATGGAGACAATGCACTTTTTGTTACTTTTTATAATATAGATGATGTTAATTTATATATACCAAGACAAGAAAATGCGTCTGTTACTGGAATTACTGTAGAGAGTGTTCTTGGTTCTGGAAAAATAATTAATGCTAATGAAATTAACTGGGTTTTAAACGCTAGTGGTTTCTATGGTAGTTTACTTAGAATATTTAAAAGAGTTTAAAAAAATAAAAAATATTATGAAAAACATATATAAATGTAGTTTAATTCTTCTTTTTGCATTGGTAGCATCATGTACCAGTGAAGAAGGCTATGCAGATTTGACACTAGATAAATCTGCAGTTTCAGAAATGTCTGGAGATTGGTATGTAGAAACATTTGTCAATGGCAACTTAGCTCTAGGGTATGAAGTTATAACAGTTTCAAACACTCCTGAAGATGACGGTACTGCTATCCAAATTTTTGATCATAGTCACATTTGGGAATTCAATACAGCTGTTCCTGTTAATATTTCATCATTAACTTTTGAAGGTTCTAATTTAGCAAGTAAAGTTGATGATTATGAGATAACTGTTAATATAACGAATGGAGCTATTGTAAAAAATGGCACTACAAGTACATCTGGTAGAACAGCAGATAAGATATCATTTGATATTGAATTTTCTGATGACCCAGGTACTATATATCATATTGAAGGCTACAAAAGAACTGGTTTCTTAGAAGACGAACATTAACAATAAATGTAATTCAATAAATTAAACCGAAGAAAATTAATTCTTCGGTTTTTTTATACCTTTACGCCATGGAAAAGCAAACACAAATATTTGGGATAAGAGCTATCATAGAAGCCATAAATTCTGAAGAAACTTTAGATAAAGTATTTCTTCAAAAAGGATTACATGGTGAATTATACAGCGAATTAGAAACACTTATACGTACTAACTCAATAAACTTATCTTACGTCCCTGTTGAAAAACTAAATCGATTAACAAAAGGTAATCATCAAGGTGCTGTTGCACAAATATCTCCCATAGCGTTTCATGATCTAGAAACACTTGTTTTGAATGTTATGGAATCGGGTAAAACACCGTTGTTTTTGCTTTTGGACCAATTGAGTGATGTGCGTAATTTTGGTGCCATTATCCGTACTGCTGAATGTACTGGTGTTAACGGTATTATTATACAAAAAAAAGGTGGTGCTCCCGTAAATGGCGATACTATTAAAACAAGCGCTGGAGCAGTTTTTAAAATTCCTATTTGTAAAGTTGACCATATTAAAGATGCTGTTTTCCATATGCAAGCCTCTGGAATAAAAGTTATTGCTGCAACAGAAAAAACGGATGACACCTTATATGATGTATCGTTTACCGAACCTTGCGCTATCATCATGGGATCGGAAGACAGAGGTATTAATCCTTCTATTTTAAAAGTGGTAGATGCCAAGGCTAAATTACCTTTACTTGGCGAGATTGAATCTTTAAATGTTTCGGTGGCCTGTGGTGCTTTTTTGTATGAAGCGGTGAGACAAAGACTTTTGAAATAAGATTTTCGATTGACGAATTACGATTTAAGAACTATTCTTTATTTTTTTTGAAGGTATAATTAACTTTAGGTTGCTCCTGTTCTGGTTCTGGTTCTATTGTTTCTATAAAATTTCCGTTTTCATCGAAGTGTTTTAAAAAAGGGTCGTCGTCTTCATTATAATGGGGTTCTTCCCAAACGTATTTTTTGGGTTTCGCGATGGCTTTTCTAAAAATGAACGCAAATAGAAGCCCTGTTATCAATCCTGATAAGTGACCTTCCCAAGAAACGCCTTCTTCTAAAGGCAAAGCGTACCAAATCATGCTTCCGTAAAGAAAAATGACCAATAATGACAAAGCTACCAATCGGTAATGCTTTGCAAAAACACCTTTAAAAAAAATAAAACTTACCAATACATAAATGAGTCCGCTAGCGCCAATATGGTATGAGGGTCTGCCAATGCACCATGTTAAAAAGCCTGAAACTATTATACCATAAAATATGACTTTCCAAGCGATAGGTCTATAGAAATAGAATAACGCCATAGACAACACAAACAATGGAATGCTATTGTGATATAAATGTTGAATACTGCCATGTAAAAATGGGCTTAAAAACAAACCTCGCAAGCCTTTAAAGGTTTGTGGATAGATGCCGTATTTACTAAAGTTGAAACCAAAACGCACTTCGAACCAAAATACCAACCAAATAGTCAGCACAAAAAAAACGGGGTATGCAATGACACCTGTTGAAAATTTAAAATGGTCTTGGTTATTGTTCATAGAATTAAAGATAGCAAATTGTTAACCAAGTTTTGTGTTTGTGCTAAAATGGCAGAAGTGCACCGCGTGAGGGATTGAAGCAAGCTACCGTGTAGCGCGTAAAGCCCGACCCCGACTTTTTTCGGGGGCACGCCCTAAAAAACAAAACTTAATAGCCATGAGATTCCTTTTTGAAAGGGAATTGTTTTAATTTTACAGTATGAACGAACCTTTAGCAGAACGATTACGCCCAAAAACCTTGGAGGACTATGTAAGCCAAAAGCATTTGGTGGGGAAGGATGGTGCTTTATCGCAACACATCAAGCAGGGTTTGATTCCATCGATGGTGTTTTGGGGGCCTCCGGGAACGGGAAAAACAACTTTGGCCAATATTATTGCTACTGAGTCTGGCAGACCTTTTTACACCTTGAGTGCCATAAATTCTGGTGTTAAGGATATTAGGGACGTTATTGACAAGGCGAAACAAAGTGGCGGTTTGTTTACTACCAAAAACCCGATTTTGTTTATTGATGAAATACATAGGTTTAGTAAATCGCAACAGGATTCGTTATTACAAGCGGTTGAAAAAGGTTGGGTAACTTTAATTGGTGCCACGACCGAAAACCCAAGTTTTGAGGTGATTCCTGCCCTTTTATCGCGCTGCCAAGTTTATACTTTAAATGCTTTTGATAAGAGCGATTTAGAGACGCTTTTAACGCGCGCTATTGAAAATGACACGCAATTATCTAAAAAGAAGATAAAGCTGAAGGAAACCAATGCGCTGATACGCCTTTCGGGTGGTGATGCTAGAAAACTGCTGAATATTTTTGAATTGATTGTAAATTCGGAAAACAGCGATGCCATTGAAATTACGGACGATGGCGTTTTGAAAAAAATACAGAGCAATACGGTGCGCTACGATAAAACGGGCGAACAGCATTATGATATTATTTCGGCGTTTATAAAATCAATTCGTGGTAGCGACCCCAACGGGGCGGTTTATTGGTTAGCCCGTATGCTTGAAGGTGGCGAAGATGTAAAGTTTATTGCCAGAAGATTGCTTATATCAGCAAGTGAAGATATTGGGAATGCCAACCCAACGGCGTTGGTAATTGCCAACAATACATTTCAAGCGGTTTCGGTTATTGGACATCCGGAATCTAGAATTTTATTGAGCCAATGTGCTACATACTTAGCGTGTTCGCCAAAAAGTAACGCCGCTTATATGGCTATTGGCAAAGCGCAACAATTGGTAAGGGAAACGGGCGATTTATCGGTGCCCTTGGATATTAGAAATGCACCTACAAAACTGATGAAAGAATTGGGTTATGGTGAAAACTACCAATATGCCCACAACTACGAAAATAATTTTGCCAACCAAGAATTTTTACCTGAAGAAGTAAAAAACACCAAACTTTACGACCCTGGCAATAATGCCCGCGAAAATGCCCACCGCGAATTTTTAAAACAACGTTGGAAGGATAAGTATGGGTATTAAGGTTTTGGGTATTAGGGTTTGGGTGTTAGTTTGTTGCTAAGTTGATTAACTATCACAACTTAACGACTCAACGACTAAACAACTTAACATCTATTAAAATTTAATATTAAGCACTTCTTGCTTTAAAACATCATTATCATAGTATTCTAAAACCCAATTATTATCCTTTTTATATATAGTAGCATTTCTACCATCTACCAAATACATATCTGGAATGCTTGTTTTTTTAATTTTATAAACCACTTTGGGAGTGCTGTCTACCAACTGAAATCCGTTTTCAATGACCTGTGCATATAAAATACCTGATGGGGATGCTTTTACGGTTACTGTTGTTGTACTTGTTACATCTTTAGCAACCACTTTTGGAGTAGGCGTTTGAGCAACCGCTTCAACCTTTGGTTCTGCTCTTTCTACAACGGCTTCTTTTTCTTTTTTAAGGTTTTCAATTTCCTGTCTTAACGTTTCTATTTCTTTTGAAACCTCACTTTTGGTTTCTACCTCTTGTGATACCGCAACGCTTGCATTGGCAATTGGTACATATTTATATTTAAGTGCCTCAATGGATTTAAAAGCATCCCTCAAAGCTTCAGTATAGGCACGTTGATATTCTTTTTCCCTACTTTCTCCTATTTCAGAGGTATAAACCACTTGGTCATTACAATTTTTAAGTTCTACAGCTAACTTGGTCTTAAACATGCTATTATCTTTTATCAAATTCGATTTTAATGCCAAACATCTGTTTTTCATAACGTCTGCTGGATAATCTGATCCTTCCATTAAAGCTATAAAACCATATTTGTTAAATAAAAATTCGGTTAATGAGTTTAATTGGTATTGGTCTGTTTCCTTTAAAAAATCGTATTTTTTTGGAACAATAACATACTTATAGTTATTTAAATTACTTTGAGAAAACATACTAGCTGAAAACAAGCACGTAATAAGAATGGCGATATATTTAAGTTTCATTTTTATTTAATTTTATAATTAAGCTATGTTTGTAAAGATACGTTTTATAAGTATTTTTTTATTTCAATTAAACCACTTATTTGTTTAACGTTGGTTTTAATATTCATGTTATTGGTATCAAAATAAATAACATCCATACCAACATTTATAGCACCTTCAATATCAGCTTCATAGCCATCACCTATCATAATACTTCTACTCATTTCTGTTTTAGCTTTTTTAACGGCATGATGAAAAATTTCCGGATGTGGTTTTTTAATACCAATATCTTCACCATTGGTAATGGTTTTAAAATAATGGTAAATATTTGATTTCATTAGCTTTTTAGATTGCACTTCTTCAAATCCGTTTGAGAGGATATGCAAATTATAATTTAAACTTAGATAGTCTAAAATTTCAATGGTGTTTTCAAACAAATAATTAGTATCGGTAAGGTATGTAATATAATCGGTTGATAATTTCCGAATCATATCATCTTCTACATGAAAATTAGAAGCCACAAAGGTGTCTCTCAATCGGCCGAAACGCAACACCTCTTTATCAATTTTCGCATCTCTATAAAGTTTCCAATATTGAAAATTGATATCGCGATAATGCAATAAAAACTCGTGCAATTCAATTTGTATTGCATTCATTTTAAAAATTTTATCGAATGTTAGTTCTGAATTTTTATCAAAATCCCAAAGTGTATGATCTAAGTCGAAAAACACATCAGTAATACCTTCAATTTTCATATGTGCATTTTAATTGTTTTTTAAAGGCCGTATGCCGTTAGCTATTAACAACTTCATTAAATAATCAGCTTTTTCACATGCTCGTTTAATTCCCTGACTCTAAAATAATATTAAACAATTCTTTAAATCCTTTCCAGCGTTCTATATCGCTAAACGTATAATTATGAAACACAGGGACAAACTCACCGTTTACACGCCTTACTTCACTTATAATTTCGTTCAAAGCTTTCGTTTTATCTAGCAACGACTGGTGTTTTAACAACACATAATCCATCACATGATAAGAATGAATTTTTAGGGGTGTTTGAATTTCATAATCCAAATCATAAAAGAAAAAAGGGGTGCATGTGCCAGCCCTAAAACCAATTTGATTTACATAGCCCATGGTATAGTCAGATAAAATCTCCAATTCTATTAGGTTTCTATACGATTCTGGCAGATTTAACTTTGAAAACGATTGTCTTGATGCTTTTAGTGTGGTATTTATAATATCCTCCATTTTAAGCTTTTCTTTTTTCAAAATTGAAAAATCATCAAGCGCAAAAAACGATGTTTTTAATCCTACTTCACAATAATCGGCCACATGCTTTATAAGCGATATAAATTTTCGTTTGTTAGGATTGATACTTTTATCGTAGGTTGAAAAATCGCCTATCAAAAAGAAAAACAAAAACTTAAATTTACTTTGCTTTTGCTTATTAATTATATACTTAAAAGTGTCATACGGGTCATGTTTTAACCCAAAAACCACCATAATTCTATTATAAAAGCTTTTAAATTCAAATTTAAACAAATCTTTTAAGCTGCCACCAACACTTCGCATAATCCCTTTCAGTTTAAAATGATAAGGGGTTGGCACATCAATTATAGGTTTAACACTATAACTTCTTTCGGGGAACTTAAATTCTGGAAATTGTATTTGTAAAGCATCCCTAAATTTATAAGCCCAAATATCTACAACGGGTTGATGCAAAAAACTATGTTTATATGCAATGCTTTCGGTGGCCAGAAAGCGTCCAAAATTGTCTTTTACATGGGGCAAATATTCTTCATATCTTGATAGTAAATAAAAAGATGCCGCAAAAACATCAAAAGGAATGGCACTTTTTTCACCGGTAAAAAAGAAACATTTGGTGTGCCACCACGGTTGTACATGAATTTCAACATCGTTCAACCCTTGTTCAAACAGAAGGTCGTGACTTTTAATAAAAAACTCGTTACTAAGTTGTTGTTTTGTATAGGATATTTTTAAACTATCGTGGGCAATAAACTCTTCCACCTTTGTGGTAAAGGAAACCTCAATACCTAAAATACGTGTGCAAATATGTTTAAAGACATACTTTAAACGTGGCGTAATATTATGAGTATAAACTAAAAGCATCTAAAATATAAGTTCCAATATTAAAATTCCAAAATCCAAAAAACCTATTCGTTAAAATCTATACCTATTGGAATTTTGTTTTATTGCCTTTTTTGTTATTTACTTTACAAAAGGTTTTCATCGGCAAAACTAAAGTATGCATTTTCGGTAATAATTAAGTGGTCTAGCACTTTTATATCTAAACTTTCTGCAGCCACTTTTAATTTATTGGTAATTTGCTTGTCGGCTTCACTAGGTTTCAGTGTTCCTGATGGGTGGTTATGCGCCAAGATAAGTCCGGTTGCTCCCACTTCCAACGCATTTTTTAGTACCAGTCGCACATCTACCAATGTACCCGTGATACCACCTTTGCTTAATTGATTTTTTTGAATAACCTTATTGGAATTATTCAAGTAAACAATCCAGAATTCTTCATGTTGAAGCTCGCCAATGATGGGTTGCATCAACTCGAAAACCGAAGTGCTTGACGTTATCTTTTTCTTTTCCAACGCCTCCTCGCCTCTTCGTCGTCTTCCCAATTCCAAAGCAGCCGCAATGGTAATGGCTTTAGCTTCACCAATACCCTTAAATTCCATAAGTTGCTTGATGGAAAGCTTCCCCAATTCGCTTAAATTATTATCTACACTTGCTAAAATGCGCTTGCATAACTCAACGGCACTCTCATTTCGGCTACCCGAACCTATTAAAATGGCCACCAACTCTGCATCGCTTAATGCCGCCTTCCCTTTGTAGAGTAATTTCTCGCGTGGTTGATCGTCTTGACTCCAATTTTTTATTGAAAATGAGGGTTGTTTTTCTTGCATTGCATAAACCTACTAAAAATATTTATTTTTTTGAACAATTTAAATTGAAGAAAATGTGGGCGTTTTAAAAATTAAACCGCTTGGTTATTAAGAGTATCTATACTATATGATTTTAACAAATTATATAGCTTAATAGGATTAAATGGTTTCCCCATAAACCCATTCATTTTATATTGTTGGGTTTTCTTTTTAATATCTGTTTGTGCAAAAGCAGTTAAAGCAATAATTGGAACATTACATTTGGTTGGATTTGGCAATTTTCTAATAATGGATGTTGTTTGATAACCATCTAACAGGGGCATTTGTAAATCCATTAAAATTAAATTGAAATCTCTTTTTTCAAAAATATCAAGTAATTCTTTACCGTTTTCGGCAATTTCATAATTAACTTTCCAATTTGCGAAAAACTTCTTTATTATTAAAATATTCATTTTATTATCTTCGGCTACCAATACATTAATATTTAATGGCTCGTAGTTGGGTTGCATTTTAATCATATCGGGTTCAAACCCATTTAACCTATTACTTACTTTATAGGTAATTATAAAGGAAAAAGTTGCACCACTACCTAATTCGCTTTCAACAATTAAATTACTGCCCTGAATTTCCAATAACTTTTTACTAATGGATAATCCTAAACCTGTACCGCCATATTTAATTGATGTTTCCGATTCTGCTTGCATAAAGCTTTCGAAAATCAATTGCTGCCTGTCTTTTGAAATACCTATGCCTGTGTCTATTACCTTGAATTCAAATTGTATTTTATTCTTATCTACCCCTAAATTCTTAACACTTAAGGTAATACTTCCGGTATCGGTGAATTTTAAAGAATTACTCAATAAGTTTTTAACTATTTGAGCTAATTTTAAATCATCGCCAATTATAGTTTTGGGTAGTTCATTTTCAATTTTTAAAATAAAATCTACGCCTTTTTTACCTGCTCTTAAGCTAAAATGAGAATTAATATTTTCTAAAAAATGAATGATACTAAAATCCTTTTCAACCAATTTTATTTTACCCGATTTTATTTTATCAAAATCCAATAAATCGTTAATTAAACCTAATAAATGTTCTCCTGAATATTTTAAAGCTTTTAGATTTTCTACTTGATCGGGCAAATAGTCTTCCATTAATAGAATGTTTGCTAACCCTGTTACAGCATTTAAAGGCGTTCTAATTTCATGAGACATGGTAGATAAAAAATTATCCTTTGCTTCACTGGCTCTTTTTAATTCTATCTCAATATTTTTTAAATTGGTAACATCTACAATTGTTCCAATATAACCTATTGGGAATCCGTTGGAATTTAATATAAGCTTGCTTTTTAGCTCAAACCACATAACTTTTTCGTTACGCTTATGCTTAAAAATAAATTTAGTCTCTGATTTTGTGTTTGAGAACAATTCGCTAAATTTAATATTACCATCTATATTTTCTCCATAAAGAAAACTTCTGAAATTTTTACCCAGGGTATCGGCGAGCTTGTATCCTGAAAGGATTTCCCAGGCATTATTTAAATATGTGAAATTTCCATCTAAGTCGGTCTCAAAAATAACCCCTCCCACATTATCCACTATATTTTCTAGCTTATTTTTGGTGCTATCTCGTTCTGCTATTAATTTTTGATTAGAAATAAACAACTCTTTTGAACTCTCTTCAAGAATATTTTCAATGTGTAAAATATCTTTATCGAAACTTCTATATGCTTCGTTAACCATATGCAGGAATTCTTCCAACTGTGGGTTGTTTGAAACATCTAATTCGGATTTTTTAAGCTGACGTTGTAAAAGTCTATGTAATTCGGCACTTAACATTCTGATAGGGTTGTAATAGTCATGGTTTGATTATGTAACTCGCAAGGTGAAAACTCCCCAAATGGCGCTATTTCTCCATAAGAGTAAAAACCAGTGATGCAAGGTTTATCGCCTAATACATCGCGAACTACTTCAATTTCTTCTTCAATAAGTTGTTTTAATACCAAGCGCCTTCCTACGCAACTTATAAGTATAGCTAATTCAGATGCGTCTTTAAAATTGTTATCAGCACTAATAGCCGAATCTTCTGCACCTTTTATCAATCTATCTATATTGGCTTTCATTAAGCGAACATAAGCACCTTCAGGTATGTTTCCTGCAAAAGTTAAACTTTGGTCTTCCTCATTCACTGCTAAAATGGTTCTAACTACTGGTGTCGAATTTTCGTGTACACGCAAACTCAATGGGAACAGCAATCCTGAACCTGGTAAATTATTGGCTTCTTCACCTAAAAACGATTTATAAATTTTTAAAGCAGGTAATCCGTCTAATTCATACAAAACATTTTTGTCTGATTTGGTTACTAATCTTTCAATACCAAAACTGTCCCAACCGCCTTTAGAGCTATATCCTACTTTTAACCCTTCGCCATAAAAACCTAAGCCAATTATTGTTTTATCAACAACCTTATCATCGTTAATTATAAATGTGCTTTTAAAATTAGCACCATCTCCAGCCAAACCTCCCGTAATACTAACTTTGGGCAGTCCAGATTTTAAACCTGTAACTAAATCGGCACCATTAACATGAAGTCCATCGCTTAAAACCAGTACATGTTTTAAATCGTTACTATTAAGTTGTAGTGCAATTTGCTCGCCTGCTTTAACACTGCAATTCATATCCTTAACAGTCACTGCCACTTTTTTTAATGTAACCTTATGCAATTGTATGGCAGTAAGCGAAATGGTAGCATCCTTAACGGTAACACCCGAAATTTCGCCAGCTGTAGAACAGCCCATTATTATAGCCTTTGGATGTTTTAATTTAATTTGGTTTATAACCTCTTGTTTTGATTCAAAAAGTGGAGAAACAAAAAGCAAGAATAAATCAGTATCATTATTGATAGAATTTAATTTATTTCTCCAATCAATTTCGCATAGCGAAACCTGTTGCACTTTCATAAAATAACTATTTAAGTAGTCTGGGGAGAGTTTTCGTCGACTTTATTAACCGTTCGTCGAAGATATGTCAATTTTTTTAATCAGAGAAATTTTATTTTCATTTTTTTTAATTCAATAACCGTTTATCAGTAAACTTATTATTTTACTCACAAATAATTGTTGTAATTTTAAAAACCCTTATTCGTAAATCTAAATTGCACATCCCATTGAATTATCCTCCAAAAATACATCAAGACAACAACATAAACCACATGGTTGATGTGATAAAAACATACCCATTGGCTACCGTAATTTCAGTAAAAGACAACATGCCTTTTATTACCCATTTACCTTTAATTTATAATGAAGCTGGAAAATTAATTGGGCATATCGATAAGCAAAATCCGCATGCAGCCTTATTAAGAAACAGCCTTCCTGTTACCATTATATTTTCGGGTCCGCAATGCTATATTTCGCCAAGTATTTATACCACAACGCAATTACCTACTTGGAATTACATCAAAGTACACCTAAAAGGCACGGTTCATGCTATAGAAAGTAAAGAAGCTTTAAAGGAATCGATTATTACCATGACCGCGTTTTTAGAAGCTCCAGAGCATAAATATGTTTTAGAACCCGATAACCAGCGTATGTTAGGTGCTTTAGATTATATTGAAATGTTTGAAATAACCATTGATGCTTGGGAAGGAAAATTTAAACTTTCGCAAGACAAAAAACCACAAGACATTGAAAATGCCCGTGCCGAATTAATACGTGCCAACCAAGAATCCATTGAAAAATTTTTAAACAAAGTATTTTAATCTATAGCTACAGAATTATGAAGTATTGCATGTTTATCATGGCTTTTTTTTGCTATACACAGCTTTTGTTTCCTCAAGAAAAGGAATACACCTCGGTTGATTATCCTGAAGATTACACCGCAAACATAGATGTGCTTTACACCCAAGAAGGCAACTGGAAAGGCTACATGGACATATTTACAAATCCCAACGCCACCAACCCCACCCCGGTAGTGATTAACATTCATGGTGGTGGTTGGAAAAGCGGACAAAAAGAATCGCAAACAGGGCTAGACACCTTTTTTAGTCGTGGGTATGCGGTTGCCAATGTAGCGTACCGCTTAATAGATGTAGCGCCTGCCCCTGCTGCTATTGAAGATGTACGTTGTGCCTTGTTATATATTTATAGAAATGCTAAAACCTTAAATATAGATACCAACAAAATTGTTATTATGGGTGGTTCTGCGGGTGGCCATTTGGCACTTATGGCAGGTTTACTGGCAGGCAATAACAGTTTTGATAGTAACTGCCCAAATTCCGAAAACATAAAAGTAGCCGCTATTATTGATAAATACGGAGTAACCGATTTAACACCCCTTGCCTACCGAAACTCGCCAAGAGATTGGTTAGGGCTCAATAATACAGATGCGGAATTTGTAAAAAAAGTATCGCCCATAAACTACGTGTCGCAAAACAGTCCGCCTATTTTTATAGCGCATGGCGATGCAGACCCCATTGTGCCTTACCAACAATCCATCATACTCTACAAAAGACTGAAAGCTTTCAAGGTTAAAACCCGACTTTTAACCATTAAAAAAGGCAAACATGGAAACTTTAACAAAAAGCAGAACATTCTTTTAAGTAAAAGTATTTGGAAATTTTTAAATAACTTAGGACTGTAATATTCATAATTAATACACTTATTAAAAAATGAAACAACGGTTTCTTTTTAGCATTTTCAGCCTTGTATGTGCAAGCTATTTGTTTTCACAAGAAAAAACCTTTAAACCTGTAAGTTTCCCAAAGGACTACCAAAGTCAAATAGATGTTATTTACACCCAGGTAAATGGTTGGGATGGCCGTATGGACCTTTACACAAACCCAACAGCAAAAACACCCACACCCGTTGTGATCAATATTCATGGTGGTGGTTGGAACCATGGTGAAAAAGAATCGCAAACCGGTTTTGGCTCTTGGTTTAAAAATGGTTATGCCGTAGCCAATGTGGAATACCGTTTGGTAGATGTAGCCCCTGCTCCTGCGGCTATTGAAGATGTGCGATGCGCCTTAATATACCTCCTTAAAAATGCCAAATCCTTAAACATAGATCCCGACAACATTGTGATTATGGGTGGCTCTTCTGGCGGACACTTAGCACTTATGGCTGGTTTATTAGGAAACGATAAACGCTTTGATACCAATTGCCATTATGATGGTACTATAAAAGCAGCTGCTATTATTGATAAATACGGCGTTACAGATTTACTTCCTTTGGCAAAATGGAAATCGGCAAAAAATTGGTTGGGTACTCATTACAACAACCAAAAGTTTGTAGAATCGGTATCACCACTTTATCACATCAATAAACAGAGTCCGCCCACTTTCATTGTACATGGCGATGCAGACCCAATTGTACCCTATCTTCAATCGGTAGTACTTCATGAAAAACTAAAAACCCACGGTGTTAAAACCGAATTTCTAACCATTCCTGGAGGTGTGCACGGTAAGTTTAGCGAAGAACAAAATGCGCTTCTTAGTAAACGTATGTGGGATTTTTTAAATAACTTAGGGCTATAATACTGAAATTTAAAAACATAGGTCATGAAAAAACTCACCAAAGAAGATATCAGTCAAGAAGTATTTGATTTGTACGACTATTATGCCCATAATAAAATTGACAGACGCCAATTTGTTGAAAAACTATCCATATATGCCGTTGGTGGCATTACCGTGTCGTCTTTATTAAGCTTTATTACACCCGATTATATAAATACACTTCTAGTAAAACCGGATGATGAACGTTTAGATTCCAAATACATCAGCTACCAATCGCCCAAAGGTGGTGGCACCATAAAAGGTTTATTGTCTATGCCCGATAACACTACGGGGAAATTACCCGGCGTTATTGTAGTGCACGAAAACAGAGGTTTAAATCCTTATATTGAAGATGTGGGCCGACGCACTGCTCTTGAAAATTTTATTTCCTTAGCGCCCGATGCTTTATCACCTTTAGGTGGCTACCCAGGTAATGATGATGACGGACGCGAACTTCAAAAAAAACGCAATAAAAACGAGATGCTTGAAGATTTTATTGCCGCTTTCCAATACTTAAGTTCGCACCCTAATTGCGATGGAAATATAGGAGTAGTTGGTTTTTGCTTTGGCGGTTGGATATCCAATATGATGGCTGTAAAAGTGCCTGCACTAAAAGCGGCTGTTCCTTTTTATGGCGGGCAACCCTCTTCCGAAGAAGCTGCGCAAATAAAAACACCTTTACAGTTACACTATGCAGGATTAGATACCCGTGTAAACGAAGGCTGGAGCGACTACCAAGAGGTTTTAAAACAAAACAATGTGGAATACACCGCCCATTTTTACCCCGATGTAAACCATGGCTTTCACAACAATACCACACCGCGTTACGATGAAAAAGCAGCAAATTTGGCTTGGGAAAGAACCATTGCTTTTTTTAAGGAGAAATTGAAGTAACCCGAAAAAAATATTGGCTTAATACAGCCCACTTCACGACACTTTTAAAGTTGTTACAACAGGCAACTTATCATTCCCAATAATCGATAAACGGCATCATAAAAAGTTCGTTTTATCGAAACGCATACCTATTTTAACAAAAATACCGACGAAATGCATACCAATCATGCATTTCGTCGGTGACTTTCATATATTTTATAAGGCTTTCTCCCACACTTGTTCGAGGATTCTTCGGGAATCCTTCGTAAAATAAGGGGTTTTACGAAGAAACCTCGAAGGAATGTCGAAGGAGACTCGAAGGAAACCCTTAGAAAACTATTTTAATTTGTCGATGAATGGTAAATGGGGGTTTAAAAAAATTGATTTTTGTAAGAGGTTTTTTATTATATTCGTGGGATATAGAGTGGGTATGGACAATTGATTATATCCTGTTGTTAACCACAATTCAAAAAATAAACTCTAGTGAACATTACAAACTTAATATTGATATTATTGGTATTTACATTTTTTAATTGTAAGCCAAAAGACAAGTTAACCCCTGAGAATTATATTGATTTAATCTACCATAAAAATGATAATAAGACTTTGAGTCATATATCTACTAATATAATTGATAAACAAGATGATGACATTGGAGTATTTATTAAAAACCACAAACCAAGATTTGATTATTTTTTTGGTAATAAATTAGACGTTGAAACTTTAGAAATGCTATATCCTGATACCTTAAAAATAAAAAAAGAATTCATAAAACAGATTAACGAAAAACATTTCGTTTCTAATTTCTCAAAATTAGCTAACATCAAAAAACAAACTAAAGAACACTATACCATAGATGAAATTATGCAAGTAGCTTCTAGGTTTTTCGTGGTTGTAAACTCTGGGAAAACTTTTAGAATAAAAATTTGTGCTGGTGGAAATTACTTTCAAGACTTGAATGCCATCAAAGATGTGTCTTTGATAGAAGCAATGACTTACGAAGCGATAATTAGTGCCTTTGATAAGAAAAAAAGTGAACGTCCAAAATTTATTTCTAATACTAGGACATATTTTTCAGAAGCAATAAAAAACCCAAAGAGTTTAGATAATAATGAGCTTTTAAAATTAGCAGAAAACAGATTATATGAAATGATGGAAAAAGATGAAAGTCTAAAGTTATTCATCGATGAGTACCTTATAATAAACTCGAATAATTTGCCCTTTGAGATTAAAAAAGACAATTAGATGAAATATTTTAACTTATTGTTTTCGTGTTTTATATTTTTTGTATCATTCAAAGGGAATTCTCAAAATAAAAACACTCTAGATTCTAATAAAGTTAGTTCTTACGAAAATGATAAAAAATTATTAAATGAAAAGTTAGCATACACAAATAAAATTTGGGATAGTTTAAGCTATATTCTTAGACAAAGACCTAAAGACACGATTTATAGAAATTCCGTCAGAATACAATTCAAAGAAAACAAAGACAAACAACTTTTTGTATATCAAAATTTTATATCTGAAAACCCAAACTCTCTATTATCAGCAGAGACTTTAACTAATTTAAAATTTCTTTACGGAAAGCGGTTGACACAAAAATTATTTGAACCAATGCCTGAAAAAATCAAGAATTCGCAAGTCGGAATAGACATATCAAACTTCATTCAATTATATCAAAATCCAAAAATTAACGAAAAGTACATTGATTTTGAATTAGTAAATCAAAATGGAGAAAAAATTAAATTGTCTGAACATCTTGGAAAATATATTTTAATAGACTTTTGGGCTTCTTGGTGTGCCCCTTGTAGAAAATCAAATATTGAATTGGTTAAAATTTATGAAACTAATAAAAATAAAGGATTAATTATAATTGGAGTTTCAATAGACGACGAAAAAAAATCTTGGACACAGGCAATTGAAAAAGATGGTTTAACTTGGATTAATGTCAGCGATTTAAAAGGAAAAGAAAATACTGCTGCAATAAAATATGGAGTGACTGGAGTTCCAACCAATTTCTTAATTAACGCAAAAGGAATTATTATAGCTAAAGACATTGATTTAGAAACTCTGAAAGAAATAATAAAATAAATAAAAAATGTGGGTAACAATGAACTGAGCTAAAAAACTAATCTTTTTAGGACTAGACAATTCTTATCCCCCCCCTGCAAGCGCAAGCATCCCGCTCGTGCCAACAATCTCTAAGTAAACTTATATAAATAAAAAACCATCAAAAGTAAATTTTGATGGTTTTGTTATTAGTTAAATTATCTTTTAATTAATCAATCTTTTTTTAAGACAACTACTAAATTTTAATTCCTTAATAATTAATTAATTTGTAGGATAAGCTGAACGCATAGGTAAAGTACCATCATATTCAATTTTTAATGTTCCTGCAGTACCATAAATAGCCACATTACTATTGCTAGTAGCTGAATATGTAAGAGTAAATACCAAAGAGATTTTTCCTGTTTCTAAATTAATTGAATTAATTACCAACTCTTGAGTATCAGTGACAGCATTGTAATAAGAATCATTAAATCTAACTCTATCTCCATAATCATTTATGTAATCTCCATAATAATTGTTCAGTGTTGCTTCACCTGTATTTGAATTATAAGTAAATTCTAATTCTGCTTCGTCATACCAAGCCGGATTATCGAAGTTATAGATGTATATTTCGTAGGTGCCATCCTCATTATCTTCAATATATTGATAATGTTTGCTAGAATAATATAAAGTAACTACATCTTTAATTGGGGTATTTGCATCATACGAATATTCATTCGTAACTTTAATAGCAGGAAATAATGTTAATGATTTAAATTCGTCTAATTGAGACTGTAAATCAGAAATATCATCTTTCAAATTTGAAGTACAACTTGTTAAAACAAGTAAAAGGGTAAATGCGAAAAGTGGTAAAAATTTTTTCATAAGTTAAGTATTATTTTAAAGTTAGCGGCAAACATAAAATTTTTCACACAACCACCAAAGGAAAAAACAATATTTATGCTTTTTGACTTGTTTTAATGCTTTTCGTCGATATTATTAAGCTCATATTACCAACCTAATTTACCGCTAATTCTACAATTAGGGCAACACCAAATTATATTCACATTCATGAAATAAAATGAAAAACAAACAATAAACTATTGATATTAATAAACGGCATCATCGAAGAAAATTCACGCTAACATTTAAATCATAATATAATATGATTGAAACCTTAGCTACAGCTTAACCCCACTTAACACAACCAAATTATCATTGATAATTACGACATATAGATTCCTGCTTTCGCAGGAATGAACTACCCAATCAAGCCTTTAACTTCGTTAAAATCCAACCCACCATAATTACCCGAACTCATTAAAAGCAACGCTTTGTTATCAAAATTTTGCGAGAACAGGAAGTTTTTAAAATCATCTGGATTGGTGTAAATAATAAGGTCTTCACGTTCAAAAGCGGTGGCTATTTGCTCGTGGGTTACTTCTTTAAGTTTTTTAATTTCTACGGCGTGTGGCGAGTAAAACACAACGGCTACATCGGCAGCATCCAACGCGCCTTTGTATTCTTTTAAAAATTCAGCATTTAAACTGCTATACGTATGCAGTTCTAAGCAAGCTACAACCGTTCTATTAGGGTACTGTTCTTTTACAGCTTTGGTCGTGGCTTCTACTTTACTTGGCGAATGTGCAAAATCTTTATAAGCAACACTGGTTTTGCTTTCGGCTATTTTTTCTAGGCGTTTGCTGGCGCCTTTAAAAGTGGCAATAGCTTCGTAAAAGTCGTCTTCATCAACGCCCATGTGTTGGCAAATCCATTTAGCACCTGCTAAGTTGTTTAGGTTGTGTTTACCAAATACTTCTATGGGTAATGGGCCTTCGGGGGTTTCCAATAGGGTTTCGCCATCTTCAACAATATATTCAGGCGTGTGGTATGGCAACTTACGGATGGTATTTGCTGAAGCTTCTACAACACGTTTTACCTCGGGGTCTTCTTCGTTATAGGTTATGCTTCCACCACTAACAATGGAGTCTACAAAAATGCGGAACTGCTCTACGTAATTATCATAAGTTGGGAATACATTGATATGGTCCCAAGCAATACCGCTTAACAGGGCAATATTGGGTTTGTATAAATGGAATTTTGGACGTCTATCAATAGGGGAACTTAAATACTCATCGCCTTCTAACACCATGAAATCGTTGGTTTCGGTGAGTTTTACCATCACATCGAACCCTTCCAATTGGGCACCAACCATATAATCAACATCCCTATTGTGGTAATGCATCACGTGTAAAATCATGGACGTAATGGTGGTTTTACCATGGCTTCCGCCAATAACCACACGGGTTTTATTTTTAGATTGTTCGTACAAAAACTCGGGATAGCTATAAATTTTGAGGCCTAATTCTTGAGCCTTTAACAACTCGGGGTTGTCTGCTTTTGCGTGCATCCCCAATACAACGGCATCGATATTTGCATTTATTTTTTCGGGAAACCAACCGTAGGTTTCGGGCAGTAGGCCTTTTGCTTGTAAACGGGATTTTGAGGGTTCGAAAATCTCATCATCACTTCCTGTTACTTGGTATCCTTTGTTGTGTAATGCCAAAGCTAAATTATGCATGGCAGAGCCACCTATAGCTATAAAATGTACGTTCATTAATTAAGTATTAAAGTTGCTAAGTTACAAAGTTTCAAAGTTAAAAAGACTCTAATTTGTAAAGTAGTTGCTGTTAAGCGTAAACTGGGACTGGGACTGAAAACTCTAACTATTTTAAAGTTTCATAATCCGTTGCTTTTCGTCTTTAAAATGCTTTGTTTTTGGCGATTCGGCAAGTGCTAAATCGATGTACTTTAAAGCGGCTTGTTTGTTCTTTTTGTGGGCATAGATTTGCGACAAGCGGTAGTGTGCCCAGGCTTTGGGAACGCCGTCTTCTGGCGAATAGTTTTTTAAGTAGGTTTGCAAACATTGTACGCCTTTTTGCAACTCGATGTTATACTCGGCCGCTATTTTGCCCATTTCATAATCGAGTGTATTACGCTTATGCTTTTCTTTGGCTACTTCTAAATTGGCCAAGGCTTTTTCGGGTTGCTTTTGCTTTTCATAAAACGTGGTTAACTTGTTGTAACACCACAGTGAGCCCCCTACGTTAATGGCCAACTTATAATATTTTTCGGCAAGTTCGGGCTCGTCATCGCTTTCAAAAATATAGCCTTTTGCCAGATAGCCATCTACTTTTGAGAGTTGCTCCAATTGATAGGCATATTTTAATGCCTTGTTTTTACTGCCGCCTAAAACACCAGGTAATTTCATATAATATTCTACCAAGGCCCAACGCACATTTACATGTTTGGGGTCTAATTTGGCTGCTGTAAGAAATGAATCTTCAATATCCCCAATCATCCCTAAAGCGGTTAGCTTGCTTACAGACAAGGCTTTCATGCCCATAGCACCACCGTATTTATAATGGTATTCGGCACTATTGGGGTTATGGCTTACTAACTTTTTGTAATTTTCAATGGCTTCGTCCCATTTTTCTTGATGTCCATAAGTATCGCCCAAAAGTTCGATGGCTTTTAAATTGTCGGGGTGTTTTTCTAAGTAAACGGTAAGTTGAAGCTCTGCCTTATCAAACTGTTTGCGTTTAATTAAATCTTCAAAATTATTTAATTGAGTTTGACCAAACGCTACTAACGGGAAAAGCAATAAATAAATAATTCTTCTCATAACATGTAATTTGTTAACAAATATCAATACGCCTGTTTGACTAAAAATAACTAATTTCACTCAATCAAAACCACTATTCGCTCATTTATTGTTTTTTGGAATAGCTTTTGAATGTAATTTGGTTGAAAAATAAAACAAATGAAACGAGCCTGTTCAAAATTTCATCTTTTTCAAGGATTATTAATAGCGAACAGCATTTGACCTTTAAAAAACAATAAATATAAGCAAATGAAACAATCGGTAATTTTTTTAACAATTATTTTGCTTTCAAGCCTTGTTAATAGCCAGAACAGCAACTATGACGCCCTTTGGAAACAAGTTGAAAAACATGAACATGAAGGTTTGCATAAGTCGGCTTTAAAAGTTGTAGAACAAATTTCTTTGCTTGCAGTTAAAGATAAAAACGAACCTCAGCTTATAAAAACCATGTTCTTTAAAAGCAAGTTTGCTTTGGTATTGGAAGAAGATGCGCAATTAAAAATTATAAACGATTTTAATAAACAGATTGAACTTAGCAACTTCCCAACAAAGAACATTCTGGAAAGCATTTTGGCTAATTTGTATTGGCAATATTTTAGCCAAAACAGATGGCAATTTTATAACCGCACGAAAACCTCTGAGAAAGTAGATACCAAAGATTTTAGAACTTGGGATTTACAAACCTTGTTTGATGAAATCCATTTGCATTACCAACATTCGTTACAGAATGGCGCTAAACTTCAATTAGAACCTTTAAGCAAGTATGATGCTATTTTAAACCTTCAAAAAGATTCGAAAATTTATAGACCTACCCTATTCGACTTTTTAAGCCATGAAGCACTAGATTTTTACAAAACCAACGAAACCCATATTACCAAACCTGCTTATAAATTTGAAATTGATAATGTTGATTATTTAAAGGATGCATCAACGTTTTCTAAGTTGAACATCACCTCCAAAGATTCCACATCTTTACAACTAAATGCTTTAAAAATATATCAAGATTTAATTAAGTTTCATATACCAGATAAGGAACCTTTTGCTTTAGCCGATGTTAATATTGAACGCTTAAAATTTGTAAACCAACATGGAACCTTTAGCGACAAAGAAACCTTGCTTTTAAATGCTTTAAAAACGGAAAGCGGCAAACTAAAAGCGCATGAAGTTTCTGGTTTATATGATTTTGAAATAGCTTCCATTTACTACCAACAAAGCAACCAATACACTCCAAAAAATAACGAAGAATACCGTTGGAAAGCAAAAGATGCGATGGGTATTTGTAATTCTGTTATTAAACAATTTCCAAAAAGTAAAGCTGCTGAAAAATGTGAAGATTTAAAAGCCGAAATTCTAAAGCAAACCCTTCAAATTACTACCGAAAACATATTGCCAATTCAGCAAAACGCACGCCTTTTGGTTAGATACAAAAACTTGGATGCACTTCAGTTTAAAATCTATCCTATTTCTCAAAATCAGTTAAAAAAACTAAAGGAAACTTATAGAAAAGAAGAGCAATTGGCATTTATAAAAAAACTAAATGCGAGCGAGCAATGGGATAGTAATTTGCGTAATGAAAACGACTACCAAACCCATAGCACCGAAGTTTTAATACCAAAATTAAACAACGGAACTTATGTGGTTTTTGCTTCGATTAAAGATGACGATGACACTTTTGCGTTTAGCACCATACAAGTTACTGATTTAACTTTGGTGGAGAGTGAAAGCGAAACCCACAAAACCTTTCAAGTTATTGACAGGAATAATGGAAAACCTATTGAAAACGCCAAGGTAGAATTAACCTATTATGAAAACAACGACAGAAAACCAACCATTGAAAACTTTATTACAAATAATTTAGGTGAAGTAAAAATTGAAAAAGAGAGCAACCGTTACAGAAATATAGCAGCAAAAATTAGTCATACAAACGATACTGCTTATTTTGGCGATTACTATATAAGCCAATATTACAACCAAACAAAAGAAGATACCGAATATAAAGGATTTATATTCACAGACAGAAGTATTTACAGACCTGGACAAACCGTTTACTTTAAAGCGATTGCCATAAAATCCACGAAAGGAAAATCGGAAGTTTTAGCAAACACAATGATGCATGTTGCGTTGTATGATGTAAATAGTCAACAGCTAAAAACGCTAGAACTTAAAACCAATGAATTTGGTTCGGTTTCCGGCGAATTTATTTTACCAAATAGTGGTTTAAATGGTAACTATCACATTGAATTTAATGGAAAAAGTGAAGATTTATATAGCAACTCTTATTTTTCGGTTGAAGAATACAAACGCCCCAAATTTGAAACTAAATTTACACCTGTAACCGAAACTTATAAAGTTAACGATTCGGTTACCGTAAAAGGTACGACTTTAGCCTATGCTGGCAGTAACATTACCGATGCCAAAGTAGTTTATAGAGTTCATAGAAAAGTAGAATACCCACGTTGGTATTTT
Source organism: Mariniflexile gromovii (assembly GCF_017814435.1). GTDB lineage: Bacteria > Bacteroidota > Bacteroidia > Flavobacteriales > Flavobacteriaceae > Mariniflexile > Mariniflexile gromovii. The sequence goes on from NZ_JAGJCB010000004.1 coordinate 188,455, forward strand.
TGGTATCGTCCTTGGTTTAACAGCGAACCTCAAGAAATTACGCACGGTGAAAGCCTAACCAACGATAAAGGCGAATTCGAAATTACCTTTAAAGCCATTCCAGACCAAAGTGTTGAAAAAAACAGTTTACCTATTTTTAATTATGAAATAACTGTGGATGTAACCGACCTAAACGGCGAAACCAGAAGTGCCACGACCATTGTTAACGTAGGCTATCACGCTATGGTTGCCAATATAGGTATTGCTGAAAAACTAGATAAATCCAAAAAAGACAACAGCATACATATTGATACTAGGAATCTTAATGGTGAAATTGTTTCTGCTAAAGGAACCTTAAAAATTTACAAACTTCAAGCACCAAATTCGGTTTTAAGAACCAGACCTTGGGCTGCACCCGATTATCAGGAATTTTCTGAAGAAGCATTCAAAAATCTTTTTCCACATGATGCTTATACCAATGAACACAATGCTAATAATTGGAAAAAGGGCGCTATGGTTTTTGAAGAACAATTTGATACGGAAACGTCAAAAGAACTCAACTTAGGAAACATTAAAAAATGGGAATCGGGGCAATACCTCATCACTTTAGAAAGCAAGGACAAATTTGGTCAACTGGTGAAAGATGAAGTGAAGACCTCTCTGTTCAGTGATGATGATAAAACGTTGTCCGACAAGCAATTGTTCAACATAACAACTAATAAACCGCATTATAAAACTGGAGAAACAGCTATTTTAACAATAGCATCGGCTGCTGAAAATTTACATGTAACGGTTTCAATTGAAAAAAACCGTAAGGTTATAAAAACCGAGATTATCGAATTAAATAACAACAGCAAAACATTATCAATACCTGTAAACACTGAAGATGTTGGTGGCTTTGCAGTACGTTATAGCTTTGCGGTTTATAATAGTTTTAAATCGGGTACTGAAACCATTACGGTACCCTATCCAAAGATTGGTTTAAATATTGAAACCATCACATTTAGGGATAAATTACAACCCGGAATTGATGAAACTTGGAGTTTTAAAATTAAAGGCCCACAAGGAGATAAGATGTCTTCCGAATTATTGGCAAGTATGTACGATGCCTCTTTAGACCAGTTTATACCGCATACTTGGAGCTTTAACCCGATACAAAACCCTATTTATTATTCATACAACCGAATGAATGCCAACCAAAGTTTTGGAACACAAAATTTTAGAGTTTACACTAAGCCAAATACTGGGCAATATTCGCAACAACAGTATGACCGACTCAATTGGTTTGGACTATATTTTGGAAACAATAATTATATGAGAATTAGAGGAGTTTCAAGCCTTTCTATGTCGCAAAAAAACAAAGTTGCTGCTGCTCCAATGATGGAGGATAGAATGGAAGCTGAAATGGCAGCAGATGGTCTTTTCTTAAACGAAGCGGCTCCTAATGAATTTGGTGAAATAAAAAAAGAAAAAGATTCTATTAAAAAAAGCCCTGTAGAAAAACCAAACTTTGATACCGTTCAAATTCGTAAAAACCTTCAAGAAACCGCCTTTTTCTTTCCGCATTTAAAAACTGATAAAGAAGGTAATGTGAGTTTTAGTTTTACCACACCCGAAGCCTTAACCCAGTGGAAATTGCAATTATTGGCACATACCAAAACCTTAGAAAGCGCTACAAAAACATTAACCTCGGTAACTCAAAAGGAATTGATGGTTATCCCAAACGCACCACGCTTTTTACGACAAGGTGATAAAATTACCATAAGCACCAAAATAGCAAACCTAACGGACAAACAACTTTCTGGACAAGCTGCTTTAGTATTAACCGATGCCATCTCCGGAAAAGATGTTACCAATTCACTTGTCACGTCGAGCGCAGTCGAGACGTTTTCATCGGACGCCAAAGGCAATACCCAAGTGTCTTGGCAATTAACTATTCCTGATGATGTGGATGCCGTTCAATATAAAATCATAGCAAAATCGGGTGATTTTAGCGATGGCGAACAAAACGCATTGCCTGTTTTAACCAACCGCATGTTAGTTACCGAAACACTTCCTATGTGGATTCGTAGTAACGAAACCAAAACCTTTACGTTGGATAAGTTGAAAAACACTTCGACTGCGCTCAGTGCAGGCTCAACTTCTTCAACTCTAAAAAACCATAAGTTGACTTTGGAAATGACTTCCAACCCTGCATGGTATGCAGTACAGGCGCTTCCTTACTTAATGGAATATCCTTATGATTGCAATGAGCAAACCTTTTCTAGGTTTTATGCAAATGCCTTGGCGAGCCATATTGCGAATTCAAACCCGAGAATTCAGGAGGTTTTCAACCAATGGGCATCACAAGATGCAATCATTTCTAATTTAGAAAAGAATGAAGAACTAAAATCAATCCTAATCCAAGAAACACCTTGGTTGCGAGAGGCACAAAGCGAAACCGAACAAAAGAAACGCATTGCGTTGCTTTTCGATTTAAACAAAATGACTAACGCATTGCAATCGGCAAAACGCAAACTTGAAAACAATCAATTGCCAAATGGTGCTTGGGCTTGGTTTCATGGCGGACGTGAAAACCGATACATTACGCAACATATCATTACTGGTTTTGGGCATCTTTCGAAACTGGGTGTCACCCTGAGTCCTTCGACTACGCTCAAGACAGGCTCCGTCGAAGGGTCTTCTTCAGAAAAAATGATTGAAAAAGCCATCAACTATTTAGATGCTGAATTTGTTCAAGAATATAAAGACCTTAGAAAATACGATGCGAAAGTAGATCTAACAAAAGACCATTTAAGCTACACCCAATTGCATTATTTATACATGCGAAGCTTTTATCCAGAGCTTAAAAAATCGAAAGAAGTTGAAGACATTATCAAATATTACCACACACAAATCCAAAAGTATTGGTTGAGTCGCTCGCTATATTCCAAAGGATTAATGGCTTTGGTGGTTAATAGATTAGGAGACAAAACCACCGCATCAAAAATCTTAAAATCGTTAAAAGAAAACAGTATTACTAGTGATGAATTGGGCATGTACTGGAAAGCAAACACGAGTTCTTGGTATTGGTACCAAGCACCTATTGAAACGCAAGCATTACTTATTGAAACTTTTTCAGAAATTGAAAATGACACCAAAACCATCGATAACTTAAAAATTTGGTTACTAAAAAACAAACAAACCAACCAATGGAAAACTACGAAAGCCACCACCGAAGCAGTATATGCACTATTACTACAAGGCAGCGATTGGTTAAGTGTAACAGATGCTGTTGATGTAGTTTTAGGAAATCAAAAAATAGAGCCTTCAAAACTAGAAAACATAAAAGTGGAAGCAGGTACAGGATATTATAAAACCTCATGGAACACTTCAGAAATAAAACCAGATATGGCAACCGTTACCCTTACCAAAAAAGGTGATGGCATTGCTTGGGGCGGTTTATATTGGCAATATTTTGAGGATTTGGATAAAATCACATCTGCCGAAACTCCATTAAAATTGAAGAAAAAACTATTCCTTAAAACCAATACCGATACGGACGAAGAAATTTCAGAAATCACTTCTGAAATTAATTTGAATGTTGGGGATTTGGTGCGGGTTCGTATTGAATTGCGAAGTGATAGAGCCATGGAATTTGTACATATGAAAGATATGCGTGCCGCAGGTTTAGAACCCATTAACGTTATATCTCAATACAAATGGCAAGATGGTTTGGGCTATTATGAAAGCACTAAGGATGCCTCAACCAACTTCTTTTTTGATTATTTACCTAAAGGTGTTTTTGTATTTGAATACGATTTACGTGTGAATAATTCAGGTAATATGAGTAATGGCATAACCACCATCCAAAGTATGTATGCGCCAGAATTTAGTAGTCATAGTGAAGGGGTTCGTATTAATGTAGGCAATAGGCAATAGGCAATAGGCAATAGGCAATAGGCAATAGGCAATAGGCAATAGGCAATAGGCAATAGGCAAATTTATTATAATGTATAAACTTCTATCTAAATTAGTAATATTATCTGTTTTTTTATGGTCTGTTGCTTGTGCTTCAAAGAAAAGTGTTGGCATAGAAACCCCTAACGAGGTCGTGCCTCCAAAGCTTATTTTCTTAAACTATAAGATTTCAAAAAATGCTAACGGAAATAAGAACATAGAGTTTATAAATAAAATAATTGCCGATGGAAAGCTAAAAACCAACAACAGCAATATCAAACACGCTGCTATTGGCGATTTAAAATGTCTTCAATTGGATAAAGATTTTACTGAAATAACTTCCATGACCATTCAAAACCCATTAAGTAAGCATATTGAATTTCTGAACGATTCCCTTATCTTTGAAAATAAAAAATTAGACTTAAAAAGTGCTCCGCTTTCATTTAGAATGCCACTGCACCATAAAACAAAGTTTATAGCTATTAATGAAATAACCGATTCGTTACAAAACAGCAGCACTTTAATCATTACAAAGTTAGATTGAAAATGAAACATCTTCTACGCATTATTTTATTGATTGGTTTCCAGCATGCATCTGCTCAAGTTTTTGATAAGGAAACCATCAAGAATTTTGAAAATGATGATAAAAGAATCAATTTGGTTATTTTAAGTGATGGCTATCAAGTAACCGAACTGGCACAATTTAAAACAGATGCCGTAAACTTTACAAATACCTTGTTTAACCAATCGCCTTTTAAAGAATATGCCAATTATTTTAATGTTCATATTCTAAAAGTACCATCAAATGAAAGTGGTGCAGACCACCCAGGAACGGCCATTGATGTTACAGAACCCAAAACCCCTGTAAGAACAGTTGATACTTATTTTAACGCCACATTCGATTCTTATGGTTATCACAGGTTGCTTTATTATGAAATTGATGGAAATGCAGCCAATAACACCCAAGCAAAAACATACAATGTTTTAGCTGATAATTACCCAACGTACGACCAAGGGTTGATTTTAGTAAACTCGACGGTTTACGGTGGTTCGGGTGGCGAATTCCCAATGGCCTCCAAAGGTGTAGAAAGTGGCGTTAGCGCGGTAGAAGTTGCTATCCATGAATTAGGACACTCCTTTGCGAACTTAAAAGATGAATATTTTCCGCTAGATGAAATTTATTTTAATGAAGCCATCAATATGACCCAAGAATCGAATCCTAGTTTTATAAAATGGAAAAATTGGTTGAACGGAAATGGCATTGGTATTTACCAGTACAATACAACGGGATATGCCGCCAATTGGTACAGACCGCATCAAGCTTGCAAAATGCGCTACTTAGGCTATCCTTTCTGTTCGGTTTGCAAAGAAGGGATAATAGAAAAGATCCATAGCTTGGTGTCTCCTATTGATTCTTACACCCCTGTTTCCAATACAATAAACAGTCCTTCTTTTCCAATCGATTTTCATCTGAACTTAATAAAACCCAACCCGAACACCTTAAAAAGCAAATGGACCTTAAACGCATTGGATTTTGCTAATGATGTAGATGATGTAAGTATTTTAGAAACCGATTTGAACACTGGAATGAATACACTAACGGTTGCCGTAAACGATGCCACCGGACTTTTGAAAGTTGACAACCACGACAGTTTCCATGTATATACCGTAACTTGGACTATTGACAATTCTGCACTTGGCATTAAGGACATTACGAGTGAAATGGCAAAATACCATATTGCCATGTATCCAAACCCAACAAGTACATTGGTGAACTTTGCCTTTGAAAGTGACAAAGATGCTATCTTGAAGATTGATATTGTTAGTTTAGATGGGAAAAAGATTAAAACAGTTTTAATAAACAATTACCAAACCAATGAGGTTGATATTAGCCATTTAAGCACTGGAATTTATTTAGCTAATTTCTATACAGGAACTACGCTTATTGCCAGTAAAAAATTGGTTAAAAACTAAAACCGTCTATTAATACATCCGAAAAAAATCCTTTTGGGTATTTAGATTCCTGCTTTTGCAGGAATTTTATTGTTTTGGTGGATACTGGGTTAACACTTTTTCAGCAATAGCGTTAAATAGTTGCTCCCTTTTTTCGGGGGATGCATTGGGGTTAAAACTCGATGCGCTTACCGCTTGCCAAAATAAACCTTTGCCATTTTCATCTACAAAATCGATAATAATTTGTCGGTTAATATTAGCTTGATCAATAGGCAACCCAATAGAGATGCCTCCTCCCACATTTCCACCGCCACCACCTAAACCAACGCCCACATTACTGCGCTGAGCTTCTTGGTATTCGTTACTTTTTATATCAACTAAAAAATCTGGGGTTTCGGAAAATGAAAAACCTTTGGCTGCCATTTTTGCATCGAGGGCATCTAAAAACCGTTTGGTATCGAGTTCGCTTAAACCGGTTTTCATATCGCCATAATAGCTATAGGTTTTGTATTTGCTAAAATCGGTTCCCTTTTCAAAATCGGTATTTACACGAATAGGCGCACAGGAAACCATTAAAACTATTAAGAATAGGGCTATAAAGACTTTCATAACTTTATTTTTTACTATAAAGTTAATCAAAAATTATTTGGTGATTAGCATCCTTTTTTCAAATCATGTAATGTGTTGTCAACATATTTTTTAGCTCCTTTTGAAGAACTCACATTATACTTAAAAATTGCATCATTAAAAGTCCCTATAATACAAGAAATAATAAATAGAATATCTTTTTTAATAGATACATCATTATAATAATCTACAATATTGTAATGAACTTCGATGTTTCTTTCGTCATAAGCTACCCTAATTGTATTAGATATCCACTTATCTATTTCAATAAAAAAAGATGATTTATCTTTTACGTAAGATCTCATCTCATCTTTAAATTCACATAACATTGAACCACATGGTAGTAATTCAATTTTCTTTTCCAAGACATCACCAATAATACTTTCTCCTATATTAACTTTACCCAACCCAATTTCATCCATTTTACTTTGGTCTAAAGAATATACTCTATAAAAAGAAAAATTTTCGCTTAAAGCATTGGATAACAAAATCCTATAATTGGTGAAAAAATTTGTCCTTATTCTAATACATTTTTTCGCAAAATCTATAAACTCATCTGTGTTATCAAAATATGGTTCAACACACTCTATCCATAAAGATTTAAAATTAAGTTTATGATATTCAAGTTTATTACTCGCTATCAAAGCATTACTATTTGCCAAGTGTATCGAAAAAGAGTTTTGCGATTTAATATTATTCTTAAATATTAATAGTTCATCTAACATACTCTTTCTTATATCATCTAACCTAAATGTTATTTTACTAGACTCTTTGTTATTAGATATTTTATGATAATTATATTTTTCATCTACCAATATACTATGTTTTGACAATCTAACATTAGTTAATTTCTCATCATAAAAATGTTCAATTGAAAAGGACTTAAGACATCTTTTAAATTCTAAAAGCGAAATTTCCGCTCTACTATAAGCTTCAATAAAAGACTTTGTTGGAAACTTAAATGAATCAAAATGGTCGATATCTTCAGTATTATATTTAGTTGGTATAATTAAATTACAAGTAGAATTCTCCTTAGTTGAATCATTAATCTCATAATAATTTTCATTGAACAACTCACAATTAGAATAGTAATTAAAGTCTTCTTCTCTAATTTTTGATTTATCAGTTTTATAAAAATTGAGAATTTTATTTTTTTTTGGGTTGTAAAAAGTAGATTCAAATATTTCTATTGGTTCTGATTGAAAGTCTACTCCTTCTATTTTGAAAATATAAAAACCTTTGTGCTGTGGTTCTTTTAAAAAAAATTCTAAATAATTAATTCTATCTTTTAGCGATAAAAGTTTAAATTGTTCTGAAACATATTCTTTCCACAGTTCATATGAGTCAAAGTCAGCAGAATTTTTTTCATATCTAAAATTGAACTTATTTGAAGGGTTAAATATGGTATTACTTAACAATCCTTTAATAAAAGCTAAAGAGTAACCTTTTAAAACAAATAGATCAATAATAGAATTACTCAAAAACTTCAAATCTTGCTTACAATTTTTGTCTAAATTCTTTTTGCTGAAAATAGTATTTAACAATTTACCTATTAATATGCCGGGAAATATATTTAAATCAAAAAAATCATTCCTAAGATTTTTAAATGCATTCCTCAATCTTTCTCTTTCGGAAAAAGATAAATATTTTGAATCATCAACACCTTCTTCTTTATTTTCAATTCTTTTTTTTATGCTTTGAATCTCATTCGATAATTTATCGTTACTTCTTAAAAGTATATTTTGTTTATGGAAATAACTATGGTGATTAAAATATTTCAGTAGTTTTTTACAATTAATCCCACTATTCCATTCTAAATGTTTTTCCACCTTGCTAATCAATGAAATCTGGGAAGAAAATTTTGGTTCATTAACTAAAATCAAATCTCTATTATCTGTGAATAAAAAATCCCAATAATGCCAAAAATATTCAGCTTTCAATTTAACATTAGGCAAACATTCCTTTGAAATGGAATCATGTAGTTTATAGAACTTCATTTTTACTGTTTTCTATAAAATTAAAAAGCTCTTAATAAAATTAAGAGCTTTTTAAAAATTGTTATAAACAAAAAATTAATCGTTCAACATTTTCCAAAGTGTGTCTTTCAACTGTGTGATGCCCTGTTGCGCAACCGAGGAAATGAACAGATACGGAATTGGCAACTCGTTATCCAATAATTCTTTTAATTCTGCTTTAAGTTCCTCGTCCAACATATCGCATTTTGATATGGCAATGATGCGGTCTTTATCCAGCATTTCTGGGTTGTAACGACGTAACTCATCCAACAGAATATCGTATTGTTTTTTAATATCGGGTGCATCGGCTGGGATTAAAAACAGCAAAATAGAATTACGCTCGATATGGCGTAAAAAGTAATGCCCGAGTCCACGACCTTCGGCTGCCCCTTCAATAATTCCAGGAATATCTGCCATTACAAAGGTTTGGAAATCGCGATACTTTACAATGCCTAAATTGGGTTTTAGGGTGGTAAATTCGTAATCGGCAATTTTTGGTTTTGCTGAAGTTACCACAGAAAGCAAAGTCGATTTTCCGGCATTCGGGAAACCTACCAGCCCCACATCGGCAAGCACTTTTAACTCTAAAGTAATATGCTTTTCCTCATGCGGAATACCTGGTTGTGCGTAACGCGGCGTTTGGTTCGTGGCAGTTCTAAAATGCCAGTTGCCCAAACCACCTTTACCGCCTTCGGCAATGATTTTTTCTTCACCGTGTTTAGTAATTTCAAAAATAATTTCGTTGGTTTCGGTATCTCGAACAACGGTTCCTAGCGGCACTTCAACATATTCATCGGCGCCATCGGCACCAAAACTGCGGCTACTGCCACCATGTTCGCCATGGCCAGCACGTATGTGTTTTTTAAACTTTAAATGAAGAAGTGTCCAAAGGTTTTCATTGCCTCGTAGAATAACGTGACCACCACGACCACCATCGCCCCCATCGGGACCTCCTTTTTCAATAAATTTTTCGCGGTGTAAATGCGACGATCCTTTACCTCCGTTACCAGAGCTAACGTACATTTTTACGTAATCAACAAAATTTCCCTCGGTCATCTTAATTGTTTATTTGTTTGTTGTTTAGTTGTTAAGCCGAAGTTAAAGAGTCGACTTAACGACAAACAACTTAACTACAAACATCTCTTAAAGTTTATCAATAACACCACTCAAACGCACCGTAATATCTTCAATACTACCAACGCCATCAACACCGTAGTATTTATTTTGTGCCGAATAGTAATCTTTTAAAATAGCGGTTTTATCGTAATATTCTTTAATTCTGTTACGAATGATGGACTCATCGGCATCATCGGCACGCCCACTGGTTTTTCCTCTACCAATAAGACGTTCAACTAAAATTTCATCATCAACTTCCAATGCAACCATGGCATTTATTGAAGAATCTTTGCTTTCCAATAATTTATCTAAAGCCTCAGCTTGTGCATTGGTACGTGGAAATCCATCAAAAATAAAACCTTTTGCCCCAGAGTTTTTTTCAACTTCAGCATTTAGCATATCTATTGTTACTTGATCTGGAACCAACGCGCCTTTATCCATGTAAGATTTAGCCAACATACCCAAAGCTGTTTCGTTTTTAATATTAAATCTAAAAACATCGCCCGTAGAGATATGTACTAAATTGTACTTGTCTTTTAAAAATTCTGCTTGCGTTCCTTTTCCTGCTCCTGGAGGTCCAAATAGTACTAAATTTGTCATGAATTGTGTTTCTTTTATTTGATAGACTTCTGGTATATTTCTCCCCAACCCATTATAGTCTAGGCCGTAGCCAACTATAAATTTATTAGGGATTTCGATACCTATATAGTGTAGTTTAAAATCTTTTTTATAAGCTTCGGGTTTGTAAAATAAAGTTGCAATTTTTAATGATTTTACTTCTTCATTCTTAAAAATGCGGTGTACCTCTGCCAACGTATTGCCCGTATCAATAATATCTTCTAAAATAACCACCGTACGTCCTGTTAAATCTTGCGTTAGGCCTATTAACCTTTGAATGTCTTCGGTAGATTTAACACCTTCATAAGATGCCAATTTAATAAACGTTACCTCACATGGTTTTGGGTACTTTTTTACAAAATCGCTCACTACCATAAATGAGCCATTTAAAATACCCACAAACACTGGAATTTCGTCTCCAATATCGTCCGCTATGTCATTAGCCATACGCTGCATAGCCGCATCTATTTCTTTAGCCGAAATAAATGGTTTAAAATATTTGTCGTGTAGCTTTATCACAGTTAGTTATTTTTGAAAGGGGCAAAGATAATCAATAGATTGCCTAATTACGATTTTTGGTTTACGAATTCGAGACTATTTTAAGATTTAAGTGTATTTTTGCCATACAATTAACGATTTTTAGCATTAATAAAAGCATGAACTATTTTTCTTCAAATTTTAAACTCGGTATTCTTGGTGGTGGTCAATTAGGTAAAATGCTACTTAACGACACCCGAAAATTTGATATTTATACCTGTGTTTTAGACGGCAGTAATGAAGCCCCTTGTAAAATTGCCAGTAATGAATTTCATTTAGGTGATTTAATGGATTTTGATGCGGTTTATAACTTCGGAAAACAAGTTGATGTGCTTACTATAGAAATTGAAAACGTAAATGTTGATGCTTTGGAAGCGCTTGAAAAAGATGGGAAAAAAGTATATCCATCGTCTAAAACCCTTCGAACCATTCAAAACAAAGCAACTCAAAAGTTGTTTTATGTTGACCATAATTTACCAACAGCCCCATTTTCTCGCTTCGCCTATCTTTCTGAAATTGAAGACGCCATAAATAACGGCGGTTTACAATTTCCGTTTGTTTGGAAAGCAGCGCAGTTTGGTTATGATGGCAATGGTGTAAAAGTGGTGAGGCAGATTTCCGATTTGGAAAATTTACCCAAAGGTGAGTGTATAGCAGAAACTTTAGTGCCTTTTAAAAATGAATTGGCAGTAATTGTAGCACGAAACCCTTCAGGGGAAACCAAAACATTTCCTGTTGTAGAAATGGAATTTCATCCAGAAGCAAACCAAGTGGAATACGTTATTTGTCCTGCTAGAATATCCGATGATGTAGCAAACAAAGCCAGAGAAATTGCTCTAAAAACATCAAAAGCATTTAATCATGTCGGGTTATTGGCTGTTGAAATGTTTCAAACGCAAAACGACGATATTTTAATAAATGAAGTAGCACCAAGACCTCATAATTCTGGCCACCAAACCATTGAAGCGAGTTATACCTCGCAATTCGAACAACATTTGCGTGCTATTCTAGATTTACCTTTAGGAAGAACCGACAGTAAAGTGGGTGGTGTTATGGTAAATTTGGTTGGTGCTGAAGGCTTTTCGGGGAATGTAGTTTATGAAAACATTGCATCCATCATGAACCTTTATGGTGTGACGCCCCATATTTACGGTAAAAAACAAACCAGACCTTTCAGAAAAATGGGGCACGTAACCATTGTGAATGAAGATTTAAATGAAGCGCGACGTGTTGCCGAGGAAGTTAAGAAAACAATTAGAGTTATAAGTGAATAAATCAGAAAAAACAAGTACCAAAATCCAATTATCTTAGATTAATACGGAATTTGGAATTTAAAATTTGGAATTTTATGAATAAAGTAGGAGTTATAATGGGAAGCAAAAGCGATTTGCCAGTAATGCAAGACGCTATTGATGTATTAAGAGATTTTAATATTGAAGTGGAAGTTGATATTGTTTCGGCGCACCGCACCCCGGAAAAACTATTTGATTACGGTAAACATGCACACACCAAAGGCTTTGCCGTTATTATTGCCGGTGCGGGTGGTGCAGCCCATTTACCTGGTATGATCGCTTCATTATCACCACTTCCTGTAATTGGAGTGCCTGTAAAAAGCAGTAATTCTATTGATGGTTGGGATTCTGTGCTATCCATTCTACAAATGCCAGGAGGTGTACCCGTAGCTACGGTTGCTTTAAACGGTGCCAAAAATGCAGGTATATTAGCTGCGCAAATTATTGGTTCTAACAACCCTGCTATCTTAAATAAAATAATTGACTATAAAGAATCTTTAAAACAAATTGTTCTTGAATCGGCTAAAGATTTAAAATAAAAAAAACCTCGAGGGGAATCTCGAGGTTTTTTAGCTATTAAGAATAATTTTATGAGTTAGTCACTCTTCAAATTGTGCGGCAAAAATATAAAAAATTTATTATGTATGCATAATAAATTTTATTTTTTTAATATATCTATTATAAAATGACATCCAATCTCTTACTAAAATCGTTCCAAACGCCTTATAATACAGCACCTTTTTCAAAAATTAAGAATGAAGATTTCCTTCCTGCTTTCAAACAATGTATTGAAGAAGCTAAGGCTGAAATTGATGCTATTGCTAATAATTCTGAAGAACCAACGTTTAAAAACACGATTGAAGCCTTGGAATTTTCAGGTGAACAATTAGATAGGGTTTCGAGCATATTTTTCAATTTGAATTCGGCTGAAACCAACGATGCTATTCAAAAAATAGCTCAAGAAGTATCACCATTATTGTCTGAATTCAGCAATGATATCACTTTAAACGAAGCCCTTTTCAAACGTATAAAATCGGTTTACGATTCTAAAAGCAGTTTGAATTTAAATACCGAACAACAAACACTTCTTGATAAAAAATACAAAAGCTTTTCTAGAAACGGGGCTAATTTGCCAGATGACAAAAAAGAAAAACTCCGTGAAATTGACAAAGAATTAAGTAAATTGAAGTTGAAATTTGGAGAAAACGTTCTTGCCGAAACCAACAAATTCGAGATGCTGATTACGGATGAAAAAGAACTATCAGGATTACCGGAAGGTGCTATGGAAGCCGCAAAACAATTGGCAGAAAGCAAAGACAAAGAAGGCTGGTTGTTCACTTTAGATTATCCAAGCTACATTCCATTTGTTACTTATGCCGACAATAGAGACCTCCGAAAAAAAATAACACTTGCCGCAGGTAGTAAAGGCTTTAATAATGATGATTTAGACAACCAAGACATTGTTCTAAAAATAGCCAAACTTAGGTTTCAACGCGCCAACTTATTGGGATACAAAACCCATGCGCATTTTGTTTTAGAAGAGCGTATGGCAAAAACACCAACCAAAGTAGAAGGCTTTTTAAATGAACTCCTTGAAAAGGCAAAACCCGCCGCAAACGAAGAATTTAAAAACCTTCAAAATTTCGCAAAGGAATTAGATAGTATTGAACAACTTGAAAAGTGGGATGCTTCCTATTATTCTGAAAAATTAAAGCAAAAATTATTCAATCTTGATGATGAGTTGCTAAAGCCTTATTTCAAAATAGAAAACGTGATTGATGGTGCTTTTACAGTTGCCAAAAAATTATTCGATTTAAACTTTGAAGAAATTAAGGATATTGACAAATACCATGAAGATGTTTTAACGTATAAAGTTACCAATAGCGATGGCGATTTCATCTCTATTTTTTATGCCGATTTCTTTCCAAGAGCCGGAAAACGCAATGGTGCGTGGATGACCTCTTATAAGCCGCAATCTGTAAAAGATGGCAAAAACGACAGACCCCATATATCTATAGTTTGTAATTTTACAAAACCAACAAAAAGCAAACCATCGTTACTAACTTTTAATGAAGTCACCACCTTGTTTCACGAGTTCGGGCATGCCTTACACGGTATGTTAGCCAACACCACCTACCCGAGTTTGTCGGGCACTTCGGTTTTTTGGGACTTTGTGGAACTGCCAAGTCAAGTTATGGAAAACTGGTGCTACGAAAAGGAAGCCTTGGAATTATTCGCTAAACATTATGAAACGGGTGAAGTGATTCCAATGGATTTAGTGGAAAAGATAAAGGAATCGGCCACATTCCATCAAGGGATACAAACCTTGCGCCAAATAAGTTTTGGTTTATTGGATATGAGTTGGCACGGGCAAGACCCCACTGGTATTGCCAACGTAAAAGCGCATGAATTGAACGCTTTTGAAAACACCACATTATATCCTGAAACACCTGAAACTTGTATGAGCACCTCGTTTTCGCACATCTTTCAAGGTGGCTACTCTTCAGGGTATTACAGTTATAAATGGGCCGAAGTTTTAGATGCCGATGCTTTTGAATATTTTAAGGAAACCGGTATTTTTAATAAAGACACCGCTACCAAATTTAAAAATAACGTGCTTTCGCAAGGCGGAACGGAAGACCCTATGGCGCTTTACAAACGTTTTAGAGGCAAAGAACCGCAACCTGAAGCTTTATTGAGACGTGCAGGATTATTGAAGGAATAAACCCTAATAGTAATTTATAGATTCTTAATGTAATTATACATTAGCTCCCTTGTTTTAGCATCAGGCATTTTTCCATAACCAGCCATCATGTTATCAATCATATGGTGAGGTTTTGATGTTCCTGGAATGACACAAGTAACCAATTCATTGGACAATATGAACTTTAAAAAATATTGTCCCCAACTGTTTATTCCATAATCTTTTGCCCAAATGGGGATTTCTTTTCCTTTAGTTGCTCTAAACAAATTCCCGGTTTCAAAAGGTCTATTAATTAAGGTTGCCGTATTATATTTCCTAATAGTCTCAAAAAGTGATTTTTCCGAATTACGTGATAAAATAGAATAATTAAATTGAACAAAATCTGGTTTTTCACTTTGAATTACTTTTTCTAGTTCAGGATGAGAAGAATCAGTATAATGCGTAATACCCCAATATTTAATTTTACCTTTTTCTTTCCAATCTCTAAGTGTCTTAATATGTGTTTTATAATCGACTAAATTATGGATTTGCATTAAATCCATTTTTTCTCTTTGCATTAACTTAAAAGAGGTTTCCATTTGGTTAATTCCCGACTCCTTCCCACTTGTCCAAACTTTTGTTGCATAAAATAAATTATCTTCAAAATCTTGATTATGGGTCAAGCTACCAACTACACGTTCAGAACTCCCATACATTGGTGAAGTATCAATGACCTGTCCTCCTAATTTATTCATTTCAAACAAAACCTTTGAGAGTATTTCCCTTTCGGGTTCTGAATTATCAACATCAAAAGTTTGCCATGTTCCTAAACCAATTACTGGCAATAACTGATTAGACGAAGGAATTTTTCTTAATAACACTTTGTCTTTAATATTAAATGATGAAAACATTGGTGTTAAAACTAACCCTAATCCCGCAAGTCCAGATAGCTTTAAAATATCTCGTCTGTTATATTCTTTATCCATATTCTAAAGATAATAAAAATAGTAAACAAAATAAACTTTCAATAATTATTGAAAGTTTAAAAATTATTATATATTTGTACTATGAATTACGAAGAAGCTAAAATAAAATTTATAAGCACTTGGGGAAGTTTAGGTACGCTCTGGGGTATTAATAAAGCCATGGCTCAAATTCAAGCCTTGTTATTTATTTCAACCAAGCCATTATCGATGGAAGAGATTATGGAAGAACTTCAAATTTCACGTGGAAATACAAGCATGAACTTACGCCAGCTAATGGATTGGGGGATTGTAACCAAAGAACTTATTCCAGGTGAACGTAAAGAGTATTTCTCTACCGAAAAAGAGGTACAGGAATTAGCTCGAATTGTTGCAAAAGAACGTAGCCGAAGAGAAATTAAACCTGTAATTAAAGTTTTAAATGAGGTGTCTTCCATTGAAGATGACGGTACCGAAAAAACTAAAGAATTAATTAAGCAAACAAAAGCGCTACACGATTTAACGGAAACCGCAGATGCTATGATTAACAAACTTGTAAACCAACAACAAAACTGGATTACAAAATCATTATTAAAATTATTCACATAAAAAAATTTAAACTATACTTTCAATAATTTCTGAAAGTTTAAAATACAGATATGAATGTAATAAAATATTTTATTGCCACAGTTTGGATTCTAAACGGGCTATTTTGTAAAATCTTAAATTTTGTTCCAAGGCACGAACAAATCGTTTCAAGAATTTTAGGAAGCGAGTATTCTAAACCTTTAACCATATTGATTGGCATTTTTGAAGTGATTATGGCTATATGGATTTTAAGCAATATAAAACCTAAACTAAATGCTGTAATTCAAATAGTAGTTATTGCAACTATGAATATTCTGGAGTTTATTTTAGTTCCCAATTTACTGCTTTGGGGTAGATACAATATTATATTTGCATCCATCTTAATCTTGATGGTCTATTATAATGCATTTTATTTTAACAAAAAAACTTCTTTATAATGCTTTCATTTTTAAAAAAACACCCATTTGCTGTTGAAGCTTTTTTTGAGAGTTCGCTTGTTTTAACATTTGCAATTCCAAAAGAGCAATTACAAGGTTTAATACCTGAATGTTTAGAATTAGATACGTTTCAAGATAAATGGGCTTTTGTGGCAATTGCTATGGTGCAGACAAAAAATTTACGCCCTAAAGGCACTCCTAAATTTATTGGGAATGACTTCTTTTTAATTGGTTATCGTGTTTTTGTTAGATACACTAACACTAAAGGCAAACGCATACGTGGTTTATACATTTTGAAATCGGAAACAGATATGAAAAAAATGACTGTTATGGGTAATATTTTTACTCATTACAACTATAAAACCACCGATATTAATAAAATTATTGAAGCTGATACAATTGAAATTATTTCAAATAGATCAAACTTCAGAATCAAGATAGATAACAATGAAAACCAAAACATTCCTTTACCAAAATTTTCTCCATTTGAAAACTGGAAAGAAGCACGACGTTTCGCAGGACCTTTACCATTTACTTTTACTTACAACAAAACAAAAAAAGAAGTTTTAATTATTCAAGGTGTAAGACAAAATTGGAAACCTACACCTGTAAACGTTATTAATTATGATATTAACTTTTTAAATACATTAAAAACTGAAAAACCAGTTTTAGCAAATGCATTTATAATTAAAAACATTCCATATTATTGGAAAAAAGGAAAAATTGAATCATGGAAATAAAAAGAAAAAAATTTCAAGGTGTTTTAAATATTTTAAGTTTTAATAGGCATTTTTATGTTTGGGGAATGGCTATGCTAACACTAATTATTTTAAGCCCTTATATATTTAAATGGTCTGATCTTTTACTTTGGATTATTATTACTGCATTTATTTATGGTTTATTCATGCCATTAATTGTTTCAGCTATTGTTTATGATTTTTCTGGGTATTATGATTTTAAATGGTTAAATAATTTAAAAAAAACAGATTCAAAAACGAACAAAATAGTTAATATCAACGCTGGTTTTGATGAAACTAGCTTTATATTAAAAAACAATTTTCCCGAATCTGATTTAAAAGTATTTGATTTTTATAATGCAAAACTACATACAGAACCTGCTATAATAAGGGCTAGAAAAGTAAGTTTGGTTTACCCAAATACTCAAGAAATAAAATCGAATACTTTACCTCTTGAAGATAATTCAATAGACATAATATTTTTACTTTCTGCTGCTCATGAAATAAGATTGCATGAAGAAAAAATTCAGTTTTTAAAAGAATGTAGAAGAGTTTGCAAACCCAATGGACAAGTTATTATGGTGGAACATTTGCGGGACCTTACCAATTTTTTTGCTTTCTCAATTGGGTTTACACATTTTTTCTCTCGTAAGGTCTGGAAAAGCGCATTTATAAGTGCAGGGTTTTCAGAATTTACGGAAACGAAATTCACACCTTTTATGTCAATTTTTAATTCTATTCCTTGACACAAACCAAAATTATCATGCATATTCATCTTTACATTATAGGTACACTTTTAATCGTTTTGGCATTAATACATATTGGTTTTCCAAAGTACTTTAATTGGAATGCAGAACTAAACACTTTGAGCTTATTAAATAGGCAAATGATGACTGTTCACACCTTTTTCATTGCTTTAACAGTTTTTTTAATGGGATTGCTTTGTGTAACATCTGCTAATGAAATTATTGACACCAATCTTGGAAGAAAAATAGCTTTAGCCTTTGCTATATTTTGGTCAATAAGATTGTACATACAGTTCTTTATTTATTCACCAAAATTATGGAAGGGTAAAAAATTTGAAACATCAATACATATTTTATTTTCTCTATTCTGGTTCTATTTTAGTCTTGTCTTTTTTATTATTTATTTTAAATGAAAATTGAAAACATGATATTCAAACGGGTTTTGCGTTAGGGATTGCAGCGGCATCCTTTTTTGCTTTAGGCAAAAAAGATATAGCGGAAAGCCCGACCCTTGTGGTAACTCCCAAAAAACAACATGGAGCTTAGTCGGATTTTAGCTTAAAGGGATGAATTGCAAAAGAACAATAATTATTCATTTTTTTACCCTATTTTTGATTAACAAAAAATTGCGCAACAATGCCTAACCATGAAATTAATCCAAATAAATGGATCGATTTATATTCCGATTATCTATTTAACTACACGGTTACCCGTGTGAGCGATAGGGACATTGCGCAAGATTTGGTGCAAGATACTTTTTTGGCTGCATTAAAATCGATGAAAAATTTTAAAGGTGAAGCTAGCGAACGCACGTGGCTCATCTCCATTTTAAAACGAAAAATTATTGATCATTACCGGAAAATCAATTCGAATAAAGGGAAAGCGGAAGTGCGCATTGCTTATAATGACGATAGTGAATCTGAGGGCGATTGGTTAGAAGAACGTGTGGCTGATCCGTTTGATAAAACTGCTGAAGACACCATGCAAAATGAAGAACTTGGTGATGCCATTCTTAATTGTTTAAGTAAATTACCAGAAAAACAAGCTGAAGTTTTTAGAATGAAAACCATTGAAGGCTATGAAACCGAAGTAATTTGTAATGAACTGAATATTACAGCGTCTAACCTTTGGGTAATTATACACAGAGCAAGAACCGCTAT
Source organism: Mariniflexile gromovii (assembly GCF_017814435.1). GTDB lineage: Bacteria > Bacteroidota > Bacteroidia > Flavobacteriales > Flavobacteriaceae > Mariniflexile > Mariniflexile gromovii. The sequence continues at coordinate 207,844 of NZ_JAGJCB010000004.1, forward strand.
GGCAGAATGTTTAAAAGAAAATTGGTTTTGATTATGAGTGATAAAATTAAACTGATGTTGAAATGCAATGAAGCAAATCATGTTTGCGATAAATCGCAATATAAAAATGCTTCTTTATGGGAAAAAATTAAGTTAAATCTTCACTTAATTATCTGTAGAGCTTGCAGAAAATATTCTAAAAACAACGCAAAACTTACCCATACCATTAAAAAGGCAAATGTTGTGTGTTTAGATAAAAAGTGTAAAGAAAACATGAAAAAAGAGTTGGATAAAGCCATTAAAGAAACATCTATCAACTGAACAAAAGCAACATTATTAGCCACAGAATGGGCAAACCTTCTACCCAAAACGAACTGTAATAATTTCCTTGACTCTTTTTAGAGCACACTAAAAACAACCCTGTTATTATTGATATGACTGCAAAAACAATTAATTTGTTTACGCCAACATCGTCCTTAAAAAATTCTAAAAAGAAAAATACGACTAATAATAAAACACCCATAATTTTTGTAAACTTCACGCCTATTTTCTGCGGAATGGTAGCAAGTTTTAAACTATCGTACTTTAAATCCCGTATTTCAAAAGGCAACATCAATACAATTATAAAAACATACCGCTGAAAAGCCGTAAACAGCACATCTGCTTGCATGGGGTATTGATTATTTAACAGGGACAAAAAAACAGTAACTCCGGTCCACACCAATGCAATAAGGTACACTTTTAAACCCCCTACATTTCTTAAATTATTATGGTTATCTATAAACAAATGTTTGGGCAAAAACGGAATGGCATATAAAAATGTTACAAGTCCAAATCCAGCAATATAAATAAGAGTATTCATATTCAATTTAGAAGCATAATAACACATCAATAAAAAGCTAAAAAACGAGAAAATTTGTATGGCTTTCAACCAATTTGCTAAACTTCTGTGGTGAAATTTGGCAATACCAAAATACTTTACAAAATTATAGCCTGTTATAGATGCAAAAAACACAAAAAACAACAAGTTTTCATCATAAAAAATATCGAACTCCAAAAGTGTAATCCACGTTAACGAAAATACCGCTAAAGCCACATGAACACTACTGTTTATGTAGAAATTTAAAAGCTGTTTTAACATCTTCATTTTACAAATTTAAGCAATAGGTTTCGTACAGTGTTAATAAAGCCCTTAAATGGTTAAAAACTTTCCATTATATGCAATAAAACACGTTTTATATTCTGTATTTTTGCGAATTATATAAACAATTTCCATTTAATGAATACAAACGCTTTTGCATTGCGTCATATTGGCCCTAGAGAAGAAGACCAAAAACTTATGTTAGAAACTATTGGTGTTGATTCTTTAGACCAGTTAATTTACGAAACCATTCCAGATGATATCCGTTTAAAAAATGGTTTAAATTTAGATGAACCGATGACTGAGTACGAATATTTGCTTCATATTCACGATTTATCTAAACTAAACAAAGCCTATAAAACTTATATAGGTTTGGGTTATCATCCTACCATTTTACCAGCCGTTATTCAACGTAACATCCTTGAAAACCCAGGTTGGTACACTGCTTACACGCCTTATCAAGCTGAAATTGCCCAAGGCAGATTGGAAGCATTGTTAAACTACCAAACCATGGTGATGGATTTAACAGGTATGGAAATAGCCAATGCATCGTTGCTTGATGAAAGTACCGCTGCTGCCGAAGCTATGAGTTTGTTATTTGCTGTTCGTGAACGTGAGCAAAAGAAAAACAACGTCAACAAATTTTTTGTTTCAGAAAATATATTGCCACAAACTTTATCGTTATTACAAACCAGATCGACTCCTATTGGTGTTGAATTGGTAGTTGGCAAGGAAGAAACTTTTGATTTTTCTTCAGAATATTTTGGTGCAATTTTACAATACCCAGGAAAAGACGGACAAGTTACCGATATTAAAACATTCATAAGTAATGCAAACGATGCTCAAATAAAAGTAGCCGTAGCTGCCGATATTTTAAGTTTGGTAAAATTGGAAGCCCCTGGTAAATTTGGTGCTGATGTAGTTGTGGGCACAACGCAACGCTTTGGAATCCCTATGGGATATGGTGGTCCGCATGCCGCTTATTTTGCAACCAAAGAAGCCTATAAACGTGATATTCCTGGGCGTATTATTGGCGTAACCAAAGATACGGATGGAAACAGAGCTTTACGTATGGCCTTGCAAACCCGTGAGCAACATATAAAACGCGATAAGGCAACCTCAAACATTTGTACCGCCCAAGTTTTATTGGCGGTTATGGCGAGTATGTATGCCGTATATCACGGACCAAAAGGCTTAAAATTTATAGCCAATAAAGTTCATAATACAGCATCAACACTAGCTGCTGCTTTAAAAACCTTGGGGTATACACAAGTAAACACATCGTATTTTGATACACTTCAAATAAAAACCGATTCTAAAAAAATCAAACGTATAGCCAAAGAAAAAAAGGTTAACTTATTTTATCCAGACAAGGAAACGGTTACTATTTCCTTAAATGAAACAACTTCGGTTAGAGATATAAATTATTTAATTTCTGTTTTTGCTGAAGCTGCCGAAAAAGAAACCATCACCATCAGCACTATTTCAGAAAGCGATAATATTTCAGAAACACTAAAAAGAAAATCAGATTTCTTAACGCTTGATGTTTTTAACACCTACCATTCTGAAACCGAATTGATGCGTTATATAAAATCTTTAGAACGTAAAGATTTAGCGTTAAACCATTCTATGATTTCTTTAGGCTCTTGTACCATGAAGCTTAATGCCGCTTCAGAGATGTTGCCTCTAAGCATCTTTAAGTGGGCTAACATCCATCCGTTTGTTCCTAAAAGACAAGCACAAGGTTATCTAACGGTTTTAAAGGAATTAGAAGACCAACTTACCGAAATCACAGGTTTTGCGGCAACTTCTTTACAACCAAACTCTGGTGCGCAAGGTGAATATGCTGGTTTAATGGTTATAAAAGCGTACCATGAATCTCGTAACGAAGGCCATAGAAATATTTGCTTAATACCATCATCAGCACACGGAACCAATCCAGCCACAGCGGTTATGGCGGGTATGAAAGTGATTGTTACCAAATCAACTGCTGAAGGCAATATTGATGTTGATGATTTACGCGAAAAAGCCATTTTGCACAAAGACCATCTTTCTTGCCTTATGGTTACCTACCCATCTACACATGGCGTTTACGAATCTGCCATCAAAGAAATCACTAAGATTATACACGATAATGGTGGTCAAGTTTATATGGATGGTGCCAACATGAATGCTCAAGTTGGTTTAACGAACCCAGGAAATATTGGAGCCGATGTTTGCCATTTAAACTTACATAAAACATTCGCCATTCCTCATGGTGGCGGTGGCCCGGGCGTTGGCCCTATTTGTGTTGCCAAACAATTGGTGCCGTTTTTACCCGGAAACCCCGTTAAAAAAGTTGGCGGCGAAAAAGCCATTACAGCTATTTCAGGAGCTCCTTATGGTTCTGCTTTGGCTTGTTTAATTTCCTATGGCTATATAAAAATGCTGGGAGCTGAAGGTTTAACGGAATCTACCAAGATTGCTATCTTAAATGCCAATTACATCAAACAACGTTTACAAGGAAGTTTTGATACGCTTTATTCTGGCGAGCGCGGACGTGCAGCACACGAAATGATTGTAGATTGTAGACCATTTAAAGCCAACGGCATTGAAGTAACCGATATCGCTAAACGTTTAATGGATTATGGTTTCCACGCACCAACTGTGTCTTTTCCTGTTGCCGGAACTTTAATGATTGAACCTACGGAAAGCGAAAGTAAAGCTGAAATTGATCGTTTTTGTGATGCCATGATTTCTATTAGAAAGGAAATTGATGCTGCTTCTAAAGATGATTACAATAATGTTTTAAAGAATGCACCACATACTTTAGATATGATAACAGCCAACGAATGGCATTACCCATACACACGTGAAGAAGCTGCTTTTCCACTTGACTATGTGCGCGACAACAAATTCTGGCCCAGTGTAAGACGTGTTGATGACGCTTTTGGAGACCGAAATTTAATATGTTCATGCGCTCCTATTGAAGCCTATGCAGAGGCCTAAAAATAGTCGTTGAACATCGTAAAATAGATCAAAAATAAATTTGCCTTTTATTATAAACCCGTACTTTTATAGGTAATTAAAAAAGGCAAATTTTTCTTTTTATGAATATTAAAATTACCGGTACAGGAAGCTATATTCCAGATACCATTGAAAAAAACGATGCATTCCACGAACATACTTTTTTAAACACAGATGGTTCAGCAATTAATTACCCTAACAATGTTATAATTGAAAAATTTCAAGCCATTACAGGTATTGTTGAAAGGCGTTATGCAAAAGACCACCATAACTCATCCGATCTAGGTTTTTTTGCTGCAGAAAGAGCCATAGCAGATGCCAAAATAGACCCTGAAACGATTGATTATATTATTGTAGCACACAATTTTGGTGATGTTAAACATAACACCATTCAAAGTGATATGCTACCAAGTTTAGCCACAAGAATAAAACACAGTTTACGCATTAAAAACCCAAAATGTATCGCTTACGATATTTTATTTGGCTGTCCCGGTTGGATTGAAGGCGTAATACAAGCAAATGCTTTTATAAAAGCTGGGATAGCAAAACGCTGCTTAGTTATTGGTACCGAAACCCTTTCAAGAGTTGTTGATAAACATGATAGAGATGCCATGATTTTTTCGGATGGCGCTGGTGCCACCATTATTGAAGCAACCGAAGATGAAGGCGGTATTTTAGCACATGAAACTGCCAGTTACACCTATGATGAAGCCTATTATTTACATTTTGGAAACTCCAACAACCCCACACTAAGTAAAGATACGCGCTACATCAAAATGGAAGGTCGAAAAATATACGAGTTCGCATTAAATCATGTACCACAAGCTATAAAAACATGTATTGATAATAGTGGCTTGGATATTAAAGACGTAAAAAAGATTTTTATTCATCAGGCCAACGAAAAAATGGACGAAGCGATTTTAAAACGCTTATACAGACTTTACAGAACCGAAATTCCTGAACATATTATGCCTATGAGCATCCAAACACTAGGAAATAGTTCGGTGGCAACCGTACCTACGCTTTTGGATTTAGTTAGAAATAATAAATTAGAAAACCACAACCTTTCAAAAGGCGATGTTGTTATTTTTGCAAGTGTTGGTGCTGGTATGCATATCAATGCTATTGTTTACAAATATTAAAGATTCAACTGTTTAATGTACGAGAAAACTTTTCCTAATAAACGTTTTAAACATACGCTCCAATTTTTAGAGAAACACATAAAAAACTCTGAAACTATTTTAGATTTAGGTGTAGAAAATCCGTTTTCGGATATTATGAAACAACGCGGTTTTAAAGTTGAAAACACCAAAGGGGAAGATTTGGATATGGATACTTCAACCATTGAAAATTCCAACGCTTCCGTTGTTACGGCTTTTGAAATTTTTGAACATCTATTATCGCCATTTACCGTACTTCAGTCTATAAAAACCAACAAATTAGTTGCCAGTGTTCCTTTAAAATTATGGTTTTCTTCAGCTTACAGAAGCAAAACCGATATGCTGGACAGACATTACCATGAGTTTGAAGATTGGCAATTCGATTGGCTGTTAGAAAAAGCCGGTTGGAAAATTATAGATCGCCAAAAATGGACAAACCCAACAAAAAAAATTGGAATACGCCCCATTTTGCGTTGGTTTACACCAAGGTATTACATTGTATATGCCGAAAGAATAAGCAAATAACAATTCTAAGTACCAAACTCCAAAAGATTTCAATTAAAATTGGGATTTGGAATTTAAATATTGAAATTTATAGAATGAACTTTTACATCATCATTCCAGCACATAACGAAGCAAGTTCTATTGGATTAACTTTAGATTCATTGGTCAAACAAACGCTTCAACCAAAACGTATTGTGGTTGTGAATGATAATTCTACAGATGACACACAAGATATTGTTGAAGGATATTCAGCAAAGTATTCTTGGATTCAGTTGGTAAATTCAAAATCATCCAACGAGCATTTACCGGGTTCAAAAATTATTAATGCTTTTTATAAAGGTTACGAAACTCTTGACGAGCATTATGATGTGCTATGTAAATTTGATGCCGATTTAATTTTCCCAACTAATTATTTAGAACAGCTCGCCATCCATTTTACCGCAGACAAGAATATTGGTATGGCAGCAGGATTTTGCTATATTGAAAAAAATAGTTCTTGGGTATTGGAAAATTTAACCCGAAAAGACCACATTAGAGGAGCTTTAAAAGCTTATAAAAAAGACTGTTTTTTACAAATTGGCAAACTAAAACCATCTATGGGTTGGGATACGGTTGATGAATTGCTAGCTAAGTTTTACGGCTGGAAACTTGTAACCGATGCATCGCTGCATGTAAAACACTTAAAACCTACGGGAATTAGCTATAACAAAGCTTCAAAATATTTACAAGGTGAAGCCATGTACAAAATGCGCTATGGCTTTTTCATCACTTTAATTTCGGCTTTAAAATTGGCTTATAAAAAAGGTAGTTTTTCACTTTTTAAAGATTATATAGCCGGTTATTTTAAAGCTAAAAAGGATAATATCGACTTTTTGGTAAGCGAAAAGGAAGGTGAATTTATTAGAAATTTGCGTTGGAAAGGAATGTTTAATAAATTCAAATCTTAAAAACATTCACATGAAAGCGTTCGGATTGACACTTCTTTTTTGCATTGGCATCTACTTTTTAGCTAAAACAACCTTAAAACCTACCGTTAAGGAGGTTGAAACCAATACGGGCAATCTAAACTGCGTACCACCAAATACCTTAGAAGCCAATTCTGGTCATTATGAAGGTTGTTGTATTATTTTGGATAGAACTTCCGTTATCGTTAATCAAAATTTAAAACACAATACTAATTAAAACTCCAATCTTTATAACTGCTAGAAGCTTCCAAGGTATTCTCTAAAGTATCGTCCAATTGTGGAAAAAAATCAATTCCCGTTAGTTTTTCAATAGAATCTACAGAAACCACAAATTCATAAAGTGGTTTATTGGAATTTTCATGAGGCATTAAAAAGGCAATCATTTTTGTTTTTCCCGAATTGTTATCAATCAATACTTTATAAAACTGATTTGGTACTGCTACCCTTTCGCTTCCTATGGTTTTCATGTTTCCTTTTAAAACACCGCCTGTTACCACAAAAACCCCATCGTATTTACTTGCCCAATAACGTATTTTTTGCTCTAAGGTATTCCAAATTCCAGAGTTAAAAGCGTGGTCTTGCGGACTGATATTGCTGGTTAAAAAAGTTTCTTCATATACAAACTTACTGTAACTTCTATCGCCTGCGGGACATAAATGCCCACGGTCGTAACCTGAGTTTTTGTAATTCCTCCAATCGGCAGCACCCGTTTTCACCGCTTTATCAACCTCGAAATAGGGGCGCTTGAAATTGGTATTGGACAAGTGAAATTTCTTTAGCTCATAAGCAACCCACTCCGCTTGCTCGTGTGGCTCGCTATAAGAAAGCGAATAACCTTCATGGTGCACTATTTGCCCCGTAGTACTGGTGGGCAAAAAATATTCGTTGGTGTTTTGTTTAACTTCCTCGCCTTCCGCAACAATTTCTACCTTTTCTTCTACTTTTAAAAAATGTTCATACCCATAAATCCCTAAAACAATAAGAATAGCAATTAATGAGTAAACTGATTTTTTAGTCATCTATCTATAAACAAATTCTAAGGGTTGCCCAATAGCACCGTTTGGAAAGCTAATACCTAATAGTGCAGACATGGTTGGCGCCACATCGGTAATCTCGGTTTTTTGGAAAGTTGCACCATGCTTAATACCTTTTCCGAAGAACAAAAGTGGCACATGGGTATCATAATCGAAACCAGATCCATGGGTAGACCCTGTTTTGCTGTATGAAATATAAGCGGCATCATAAACAAAAAGCACATCGCCAGAACGTTTTTGATTGTGTCCTTTTTGCAACAATGCTTCGATACCCGTTGTAAACGACGTTGAGTTTATAGCGGTTGCCGTATATGCCTTATCTATATATTCATAACTAATAATTTCGTTTACAATCGCTTCTTGAACGTCGTCTAAATCCAAATCGAGCTTATTTATTTGAACTCTATTTAAAAATATCTGATTATTGCTTATGTTTTCAATTAAATCAGTAGCACCAAATTTAGCAAGCATAAATGCACCTAACTTATCTTTAAACGCATTTGTATCTACATAACCCGCTGGTATTTTTACGCTTTTTAAATATGATGGAACATCTACGGCAGCATGATCTGCAGTTAAAAATACTGTATATGCACCTTTTCCAACCTTAGTATCTAGCGCATTAAACAAACGTTCTAAATCCTTATCTAAACGAATATAAGTGTCTTCAATTTCTTTTGAGTTTACTCCGAATTTATGCCCTACATAATCGGTACTGGAAAAACTTACTGCAAGCACATCGGTATCGGCATCTTGCCCTAATTGTTCCCCTGATAGGGCTGCTATGCCAAAATCTGCCACAATACTATTACCGTATGCGGTTGATTTAATAATATCGAAACCTCCATTTTCATCTTTTAGAGCAGCCAAATCGTATGGGAAAGTGGCTGTTTCTTTTCCTTTAAATGTACCCTCAAAATCATTCAAATCACTACCACTTTCTATATATGTTGAAATATCATAAAGTGTATTCCAAGGTTTCAAATACGATTCTGCAACTTTTGAATTATTGAATTCATTCACCCAATTAGGTAAATCAGTCATATAAAACGTACTCGTTATAAAATCGCCTTTATCTTTTCCGTAAAACCAATAAGCTGCATTGGCCGTATGGCCTGCTGGCAAAATAGCACCTCTATCTTTTATGGAAATACCAATTGTTTTTCCTCGCATTTGGGTAAACAAACGGTTTTCATCTGAAAAAGTAGTAGCTTTCATTCGGTGTGGAGACATTTGTCCGTCTTCGGTAACGGCACCAACAGCTTGTACACTATCATCACCCGCACAATACACACTTTTTTTAATTTCTTTATCGTACCAATCATTTCCTATAATACCATGATATTTTGGTGTAGTACCCGTATAAACCGAAGCATGACCAGGACCTGTATAAGTTGGCACATAGTTGTAATGGTTGTTTTTACAGTTAAAGCCTTCGTTCATCATGCGTTTAAAACCTCCTTCGCCATACTTATTGTAAAAACGCGTTAAATAATCATAACGCATTTGGTCTACCACAATACCTACCACTAATTTTGGGTTATTAGCATTTTGTTTTGATGCCACCTTGCTTTGGGCATTACCAAAAAGCGTTAAATTAAACGCCAGTAAAACATAAACAACATTTTTTATCATAACTATTCATTTAATAATTCAAAAATACTGTTTTTAAAATATCTTTAATTTAAAATTAAAGTTAAATCCCAGTAACTTTTTTTACTTTAGCACTATTAAAATTGATTATGACCTATCTACATAATATTGGTGCTTATTTTTTAATGATTGCTGAAATGTTTCGCAAACCAACCAAATGGTCTGTGATGAAAAACTTAATATTGAAAGATGTTGATGATTTGATTATTGGCTCATTAGGTATCATTGCTTTTATATCGTTTTTTGTTGGTGGTGTTATCACTATTCAAACGGCTTTAAATATAGACAACCCGTTAATTCCTAAATATTTAGTGGGATTTGCGACCAGACAATCGGTAATTTTAGAATTTGCACCTACTTTTACATCCATAATTATGGCTGGAAAAGTAGGGTCATTTATTACATCCAGCATAGGTACGATGCGTGTAACGGAGCAAATTGACGCACTGGAAGTTATGGGCATTAACTCATTAAACTATTTAGTGTTTCCTAAAACCGTTGCTTTAATGCTGTATCCGTTTGCTATTTCTATTGGTATGTTTTTAGGTATTCTTGGTGGTATGGCAGCTTGTGTTTATGGTGGTTTTAGTTCGCTTGAAGACTATATTTATGGCATTCAAACCGATTTTATTCCATTCCATATTACTTATGCCTTTATAAAAACCTTTGTGTTTGCTTTTGTGCTAGCAACCATTCCCGCGTTTCATGGCTACTATATGAAAGGTGGCGCTTTAGAAGTTGGTAAAGCTAGTACCACATCGTTTGTTTGGACCAGCGTTGTAATAATTCTTTTAAATTATTTCCTAACCCAAATGCTTTTAAGTTAATGATAGAGGTTAAAGATTTACATAAGTCGTTCAATGGTGTTGAAGTTTTAAAAGGCATTAGTACTACGTTTGAAAAAGGAAAAACCAATTTGATTATTGGGCAAAGTGGTTCAGGCAAAACCGTATTTTTAAAATGCCTTTTAGGATTGTTCGATTATGAAGAAGGGACTATTGCTTACGATGGCAAGATTTTTTCAAAATTAACAGAAGACGAAAAACGAAATGTACGGGGTGAAATTGGCATGGTATTCCAAGGAAGCGCTTTATTTGATTCGATGACGATTGCCGAAAATGTAATGTTCCCGTTGCGAATGTTCACAAAACAAAGCAAAAGCGAAATGCAAGACCGTGTAGATTTTGTTTTGAACCGTGTAAACTTACAAGACGCCCATAAAAAGAAACCAAGCGAAGCTTCGGGTGGTATGCAAAAACGCGTTGCCATTGCTAGAGCTATTGTAAACAACCCAAAGTATTTATTTTGTGATGAGCCAAACTCTGGTTTAGACCCCAAAACCTCTATTGTAATTGATGACCTTATTAAAGAGATTACCGAAGAATATAATATTACTACCGTAATAAATTCGCACGATATGAACTCGGTAATGCAAATAGGTGAAAAAATTGTATTCCTTAAAAACGGGTTAAAAGCTTGGGAAGGCTCTAATAAAACCATTTTTAAAACAGACAACGACGTGGTAACAGATTTTGTTTATTCTTCTGAATTAATGAAAAAAGTACGCCAGATGTATATTGAAGAAAGGCAGTAACAACTTTTCTACCTTTCTCTTCTTATAATTAGACTATCCAAATCAAATCGTTGTTTAAGCCAGCGCTCTAATTTCCTTTGTTGTTTTGAAACATTGGCTTCATCAATGGTGTTTTTATTCCATTTTATAGTAAAAACAGACAGGGTGTCAATTTTTGAAAAATTAGAAGTTATAACCGTTGAATATGACAATCTGGATACATCTTCATAATTAATTTTCACCTCTTTTGTTAACTCATCAAAGGGTATTTGCTGTTTCTCAAGTTTAGATAAGCTTTTCAATTTATCCTCCAGAAATACAATTTTTTGCGATTGTGATAATATATCTAGAGAATCTCGATACCTAATTTGCTCCATGTATTTAAGGTTATCCAGGTTTTTACTTCTGTTTTGGTTTAATATTAGTTCAGCATTTTTTAATGCATCATAATTCTTCATTCTGTCTTTAAGTAATGCTGCTGTGCTTTCTGGTATTTCATCCAATCCAAATGTGTTCAATTGAATAGAAGACATCACTTTTTCATCATCTGAATATTTATAAGATGAATTTTTAATAATATAATCGGCGTGAGGTAAGGCACTCAATTCTCTATTTATAAAATTTCTGGCATCTTTTTCAAATCTACTTTCACTTAACACTTTCACAAACGTCCAAAAGGCAGGAATCATCACTATAATGGCCAGAAAAGTGGCTATTCTACTAATACGCCTTCTTTTAGCAGAATTAGCATATTTAAGCATGGGAAAGTTTAAAACTTTAACCACCAAAAATGTAGCAAGTGCAATAAATATGGTATTAATTGTAAACAAATACATGGCACCTAAAGCATACCTCATACCTTTTGAAAAATCATATTCCAAAGCAACCGCAAGTCCATAACCAACAGTACATAATGGAGGCATTAAAGCGGTTGCAATGGCTACCCCAAAAATTACTGAAGCAATGGTTCCTCTTTTAGTTCGTGCAATTATTAAAGCCAATCCACCAAAAAATGCAATAAGTACATCGCGAATATCTGGCTTTGTTCTTGCCAACAACTCTGAAGACTCTTCACTTAAAGGAAATAACCAAAAAAACAAAAATGCCGTTAAGACACTTAAAAAAATCATGACCCCAAAATTGATCAATGATTTTTTTAAGGTATCAATATCATTTATGGATACCGATAAGCCAATACCTAAAATTGGCCCCATTAATGGAGAAATTAACATGGCACCTATAACCACAGCGGTAGAGTTTGCGTTTAAACCTACGGATGCTACAAAAATTGAACAGACCAAAATCCAAGCGGTAGCACCTTTAAATGGAATATCCCCTTTTATTGCCTGTATGGTAGCATCCCTATCAGTATCATCACGAAAGTCTAATAGATTTTTTAAAAAAAGTTTGATACTTGCCAACAAACCTATGGCATTTAACTGTACCGATTCTTTTTTTCCATCAACTTCCCCACTATTAGATTTGATTTCTTCTTCAGAAAAATCAGAACTCTTTTTTTCCATTATTATTTAAAATTAGCCGTGGATATGCACAAATTCACTCTTTTCAATTAAGTATTGCAAACTAAACACTAAATCACCCCAGATGATTCCCAAATTTATCCTTCACCTTTTGAAGCACTTTTTTAATATCTTGCTCTTTCGTTTTAGGATAAATTAGTAATACTTCTTCTTTATCAACAATAATATAATCTTGTAAGCCATCAACCACTACAATTTTATCTTTTTTGGTTCTAATCATGTTACCAGAAGCATCTTCAGCCAAAGTTTTAGCATGAACCACAGCATTACCTACCTCATCTTTATCTAGCTTGTCGTATAAACTACCCCAAGTTCCTAAATCGTTCCAATCGAATTCTGCAGCAATAACAAATACATTTTTAGAAGTTTCCATAATAGCATAATCTACCGAAACATTTTCTGCTTTCGGATAATTTTCCTTTATAAAATCACTTTCTAAATTGGTATTATATGATGTAATACCCGATTCAAATAATGCATATAATGTAGGTTGATTGGTTTTAAAAGCTTCAATAACCGTTTTTACACTCCACATAAAAATTCCGGCATTCCATAAAAAATTACCTTGAGCTATAAATTGTTTAGCAGTTTCATAATCTGGCTTTTCTCTAAATTGATTTACTGGTTTTATAACTTCTGAAGTTGTTTTATCAAATTCTATATACCCATACCCTGTATTTGGAAAGGTTGGCTGAATACCAAGCGTCATCACAGCATCATTGCCTTCACAAAAATCGAATGCTTGTTGTACATTTTTTGAAAAAGTAGTTTCGTCTTCAATCCAATGGTCGCTTGGAGCTACAATCATAACCGCATTAGGGTTTTCTTTTTGGATTTTTAACGATGCATATAAAATACAAGGCGCTGTATTTCGCATTGCAGGTTCTAAAACCACTTGGCGCTGTTTTACTTCTGGAAGTTGTTCCAATACCAAATCATTATAACGTTCGTTAGTTAAAATGAATATATTTTCTTTAGGAATTAACCTTGATAACCTTTGAAACGTTTTTTGAATTAGTGTATCACCAGTTCCTAACATATCGTGAAATTGTTTTGGAAATGCTTCAGTACTTACTGGCCAAAACCTTGAGCCTACTCCTCCTGCCATTAATATGGCGTAATAATTTTTATTCATTTTTCTATTTTTTTTATTTTCAATAATATAAAATATTGTTTTACTTCAAGTTTACTGTGGCTGATACTTATAATAAATCAACCTCTGCATTGGGGTTAAAAAGGTAGGTTCTACCAGTTTTAACCTCAACACATTCAAACCGTTTGGTACGCTGTGCACCTTTTTTAAATATCTTACCGTTATATATTTTAAAGGTTTGCCCTAAAGGTACTTCAAAAATAAAGGTTTTATCATTAGGTTGGTCAAACTGCTTCAATGCTAACGCTAAAATAACATCACTATCGCTGGATGCTTTCGGGTTTTTAAAATGTTTAGCTAAAAGCGGCAACAATTCCATCGGAAAAATTTCTGGATTCAAAAAAGGCAACATCAAGTGCTGAAATGTTTCTTTCCATTCTATACCATGTGGTTTTATGAAACGCCCATAGGTTTTATAAGCTTCAAAATGCGCTATTTCATGGATTAAAGTGATTAAAAAACGATATTCGTTTAAGTTTGAATTGATAGTAATTTGATGCTTACCATTAGGCAAACGCATATAATCGCCATGGCGTGTTTTCCGTTCGTTTTTAATTTTTACAACCAAATGGTCGTGCTCTAAAAGTTTTAAAACTTGAGGTATTGCTTTGGGTAAAATATAATCTTGAAGCTTGTTTTGCATTACTACAAAAATACAGGAATTCTTTAAATATAAAACAATTGATTTTATATGAAAAACAATAAATTTACCCTCTTCAAATCTTAAAAAGCAATTTGAAGCTTTCTTAAATAATATGACAAAATCAATTTCAAATTTTATTACTGTTATTAAATTAATGGCGGAAGCTAAACCCATACACTTTTATAGTATTGGTTCTTTAATTGCTTGTTTATTTTTAGATATTGGAATCTTTAAAGAAGATGCCTAAATTGAAACTCATTTCCATAAAAATAATATAAAACTTCTAGCTTAAGAATTGTTATATTTACAGACAAAATTAGATTGAACTTTTTTAAAATTTTATGATGTTTGAAGATTATCCAAAAAAACGACCACCACTTTCCAAAGAAATTGAAAACATCTATCTCAAGCACTACAAATCTAATAGAAATGGAAGCACCACAGCATCAGGGGTAGCAAAAAAAATGGAACAATGGCTTCATAAAAAAGTTAGCGAAGATGTTGACAAAGTGCATACTAAAAAAACTTTAGAGATTGGTGCTGGAACATTAAACCAACTTAAATACGAAAAATCTAATCATTACGATATTATTGAACCGTTTGAAGAACTCTATAAAGATTCTCCATTATTAAAAGATATTAATACTATATATGAAGATATTGATGATATAGATTTAGAAAGAAAATACGATCGCATTACATCTGTAGCAACATTTGAGCATATTCTTGATTTACCCAAAGTGGTTGCCAAATCATGTCTATTAATGGAGCCTAACGGAACGTTACGTACCAGCATCCCTAATGAAGGCACTTTTTTATGGACTTTAGGCTGGAAACTAACTACAAATATTGAATTTAAATTAAAGTATGGTTTAGATTATGGAAACCTTATGAGACATGAACATGTAAACAATGCTAATGATATAGATGAAATATTAAATTATTTTTATGACCGCAATATTTGCAAAGTTTTCGGTATAAATAAGAACATTGGTTTTTATAGATTTTATGAAAGCAAAAACCCTAATATTCAAAGAGCCAAAGCATATCTTAAATCAATTGATTTGATTAAATGAATTTAACGCTTACAAATTCCAAAAAAGGCTTAATATACTTTTGTACCGCATTATTAATCTGCTTTGGACTAAACCTCGACATATTTAAAGATTATGCATTTTTAGATGCTTACGAATTAATATACACAGCTGATAGAATCGATAATTTTCATTCTTTGTTTATTGAAAACGGCAGGCCTTTATATGGGCTTTGGTGTGAGTATTTATATGGTTATTTTTTTGAAACTATCACCGAATTAAAATGGCCTCGTGTTTTTGCTACTTTATGCTGTATTATATTTTCAACACAATTATTTAGATTTCTGATTAAAGTAGGATTTAAAACATACGAATCTGGAATTTTTGCACTTCTAGTTTTAGCATTACCAACGTTTACGGTATATTTTGCATGGAGTACAACTTCACAAATACCTTTGTTGCTTATAACCAATTTTTATGCTGGAGAACTTTTACTAAAAGGTTTTGCTAAACAAAA
Organism: Mariniflexile gromovii; assembly: GCF_017814435.1. Lineage (GTDB taxonomy): Bacteria > Bacteroidota > Bacteroidia > Flavobacteriales > Flavobacteriaceae > Mariniflexile > Mariniflexile gromovii. The sequence goes on from NZ_JAGJCB010000004.1 coordinate 223,747, forward strand.
AGTTTTATGTGTAAATGTTGTGGTAAGTTTTTTAATTATACTTACATCTATGTTTTTATACCAGTCTACTGCTACAACTTTTATTTTACCATTTTTAATAAAGACCATTAAAACCAACGAATTTGATTTAAAGATTATTAAAAAATTTATTGTCTTTACTTTTTTTTGCTACCTGTTTTATTATCTATTATTTAAATTTACTATAGTTGTTTCAGGACTTGAAGCGGCTAACAGAACATCTCCTAACCTATTAGTTTTTACTAAAAAAATCATCAAGTTTTTCATCATAGAACTTAGAATTTTAGTGAAGAGTAGCGGTTTTTTAATATTTCCTAAACTATCATTAATAGTTGGTGTAATTTCATTCTGTGGGTTTTTTATTCTTAAAATGAAACAAAAAATAGGTTTACTTTATTTAGCTAGTTTAGTTTTAATCTTACTCTTTTGCTATGCGCCATACCTATTGTCCGGCCAAAACTATTTTTCATTAAGAGCCATTTCCACTACAGCAATAGTTGTGCTTTTTTATCAGTTCTATTTTTTAAGGTATTTAGCTATAAAACATGTGAATCTAAAATTTGGATTCATGTTTTTAACTATTTCATTACTAGTATTATCTTTTTTTAACCAAAGAAAATATGTTGCAGGATTACAACATGAAGAGTATACTATATTAAAAAAAGCATTTGAGGACTTTGATATAGAGAGTACCGATAAGCTAACTATCATTATACCGAAATACGATCATTTACAAAAACATCAAAATTTAAAAAATGGTTTTTCAGATGAATTTGGCCATCTATCATCGGCAAAGGTTTGGGCACCAAATCATTTGTTTTCTCAAATAAAATGGGAGCAGAAAAAAATTAGGACTAAGGAAGAAATATTTCCTGTTAGTAATATTACTGTTTCTACAATTGAAGACCTAAAAAATAAAAGCTCAGACAAGACAATAAATATTGAAGAATTATTTAAAACAAAATTTTCTAAAAATTAATATTATTCAATGTTTGTCTTTTTTACCAAATAATAAGGTCTGTTTTTGCTCTGCATAAAAATTTTACCAATGTATTCTCCAATAATTCCGAGTAAAATCATATTTACACCACCAATAAAAAGCACACTTAAAATCACAGAAGTCCAACCTTCAATGGTCTTATCTGTAAAAATTGATACGTATAAGATATAAATGGAATAAATAACCGTGATAAAAGAAATAAAAGCACCCAATAAAACCGCATACCTTAATGGTTTTACAGAGAATGAGGTAATACCAGTTGCTGCAAAACTTAACATTTTACGAAATGAATATTTAGTCTTTCCTGTAAATCGTTTATCAGAATCATACTCAATTGCTATTTACCTAAAACCCAACCAACTAACCAAACCTCTATAAAACAAATGATATTCAGATATATCATTAACAAGTATGTCTACTATTTTTCTATCTAAAAGTCTAAAATCAGCAGAACCATTTTCTAATTTCACATCTGAAAGATAATTTGATAGTTTGTAAAAAAATGCCGAAGACATACGTTTAAAAGGATTTATAGCATTATCTCTTCTAATTGTATAAACGATATCGTAGCCTTCTTCCCATTTGCCCAATAAAGACTTTAAAACTTCAGGTGGATGTTGCAAATCAGCATCCATAGATATAACACAATTACCTGATGCTTTTTCTAAACCTGCTCTTAATGCGCTTTGATGGCCAAAATTCCTAGAGAAAGAAACATATTTAACTGTTTTGTCTCTATCTGATATTTTTTCAATAATTGAAAGCGTATTGTCGTTACTATTATCATCAATAAAAATAAATTCAATTTTTTTCTCGTCTAAAACATATTTAATCTTTTCATATAACTCAGTTATATTACCTTCTTCGTTATAGCATGGAATTATAATACTTATTATCATATTTTTTTTTGAATCCATTTTTACTCTTTAAAAATTACTAATTATTTGCAACTACCATTAGACTCAACACATAAAACCCAGACTGAACGCTAATAAACTTTAAAATCAACTCTTTGCAACATAAATAATTCATTAAATAATAGCTTTAAGTTGGTCCATAGAATCGAACGTTTTTGTTGCAAATGCTTTAAGCTCATTATTATAATCGTGTGCAGTAAAACCAAACACTTCAAAACCACCGTTTATTGCAGCTTTCACACCCGATATACTATCTTCTACCACCAAACATTCGCTGGGTTTAAAACCCATAGTTTCTGCAGCCCATAAAAACACAGCAGGATCTGGTTTCCATTTTTGGATAGCATAGCAACTAAAAATCTTATTTTCGAAATAGTGCAACAAACCACTTAATTCTAAATTCAATTTTATTTTATCTTCCGGTCCGCTTGAAGCTACGCAAAAAGGGAGATTTAAATTATTTAATACATTTTTAATACCCTCAACTGGCTTCATACCTTTTTTAAAAGCTTCAAAACTTTGTTTTCTGTAATCGCCTTCAAAAGAATCTGGTAAAGCCCTGTTGGTTAATTGTGCTATATGAGCTTTACATGCATCAAAAAAACTACCTTTAAAATGTTTCATTCCGTAAGCCAAATCTATATTAGCACCAAAATCATTTGCCATATCTACTAATACTTGAATGCTTATGGGTTCACTATCTACCAAAACACCGTCGCAATCAAAAATTATGCATTTGTATTTGCTCATAAATCAGGACTTTTATTAGTCAAAAATATTGAAGTATTTATATATACCCTTAATTAAAAGAAATTATTTACAAAATAAAAATTATCGCAATATTTTAATGAAAAAAGAATAATATTGCAATCATTAAAATAAGCGATATGCCTTCTAAAATTTACAGCCATTATTTTACAATAATTACAGTTTTATTGTTTTCAAATATTTCAAATGCTCAACCTAAAAAAGGTGAGTTTATTCAAGCTTCTATAGGCTTGGGCATGAGCGCACCATACGAAGCATATAATATATTGGGTACTGGTTTTTATGCACAAGCAGAATATGTATTTGCTTTTAAAAAATGTTTAGGTGTTAGACCTTATGCCGGATTAATATTAACAAACCCCAGTGAGAGTAGTACTGATGCCAATTTGTCTGAATACAGAGTAACTTCTAAAGCTTTTTTATTAGGAGGAAAAGCACGTATATGCGCCCCTATTCCTTGGATTGCTCCTTATATTGAATTGGGCGTTGGAGTTTCAGCAGGTTCTTTTGAAACATTCACACCTACAGTTTACAAAAAAGATAGTGGTTTACTTCTACATGTACCGTATACTTTAGGATTGGCTCTAGGCAAAAACCATGACGTAGAAATAGCAGTTACCTATTATGAACACCCGTCTGTAGAACAGTTTAGTGGAGCGCTTTCATTTGGTTTCTCTTTTCCTTTAGATAAATAGTATTTGTTTAAGGGGTTGAGTTGGATACCTGTAACAGTTTACCATTATAGTATTTATTTCCGTTTAGCGAAAAATCAAAAATATACTGCGCCATTTCCAATGCGGAAGTTGATGCGATATAACCTGGAAAAGCTTCTTCTAGCATTTCGGTTTGCACAGCACCCAATGCCAATACATTAAAAGAAATACCTGAAGCTTTGTATTCTTCGGCTAACAATTCAGTTAAGGTAATTACTGCCGCTTTACTAGAGCTATAGGCTGCCAACCCAGGAAATTTCATGCTCCCCTGTACGCCACCCATAGAACTAATGGTTACCACATGGCTTCCCTTTTTCATAAAAGGCAACACAATTCGGGTTAATTCGGCTACCCCAAACACGTTTGTTTTATAGACGGATTCGAATTCTTTCATAGAAATTTCAGAAAACGGTTTGTTTATCAACATACCTGCATTATTGATTAAAACATCTACTTGTTCCCAATCGCTATCAATAAAATCTTCTACTTTTTTATAAGCCTCGGCATCATTTAAATCCAAAGAAAATGCCGTAACATTTCTCAATTTCAAATCTTGCACTGGTTTTTCATTCCGCGAAAGCGCTAATACTTGATAACCTGCTTTTGCAAAAATTTGCACCAACTCATAGCCTATGCCTCTGCTTGTTCCTGTAATAATAATATTTTTACTCATTGGTCATTTTAATTTCTTTGGTTGGGGCATTTATCATACCTTCTAAAGATGGAATCATTTTATTTATGAAATCGGTCATGTGTTCAAAATCCATTTTATCTGCTTCATCATCCACATGATGGTAATAATCAAAATTAGTAAAATCGAAAGTAGAAATGGCATGAGCAGGCACCTTGAACGCTTTGTAAAACGGATAATTATCAGAACGTGTAAATAATTTGAACTCTTTTGCTTTCGGAAAAAATCCGATAAGTTCAGACCCAGCATACTTATTCAATGTTTCAGCCATATTTGAATTTTCAAAACCCGTTAAATACGCCATAATTTCATTTGGGTTTCTTGGTACGCCTATCATTTCAAAATTAATCATGGTGTACAAATTTAAATTGGCAACTTTCAGTTTTTCGGCTAAATGCCCTGAACCTTTCAAACCCATTTCTTCCGCAGCGTACAAGGTGAACAAAACACTTCTTTTATTGCTTTTTGATTTTGAAAAATATTTTGCCCATTCCATAACCGCCACAGTACCTGATGCATCATCGTTGGCCCCATTTGCAATAGTATCGCCATTAACTGCTTTTGCCGTTCCGATATGATCATAATGCGCACCGAGGATAACGAACTCATTTTTTAAGTTCGGGTCATTGCCCTCCAAGTAGCCCACAACGTTATAACCAATAATGTTTTTAACGTTAAATGTATCTCTATAGGTCTCAAAATAGGGCTTTATGTGATTGTTTTTAAAGAAGTTTTCAATGTAAATAGCCGCTTTTTCAATGCCTTTGCTTCCCGTGTTTCTGCCCTCAAGTTCATCGGAAGCTATATATTCCAGACTTGATTTTATTTCGGCTAAATCTATATGATTTTTAGTTGAAACGTCTTCTGTTATCTTTTCTTCAATGGGTGTTTTAACCGAATTTACATGAAGCTGTTTACTAGTTCCACAGCTAAAAATTCCAGCCAACATAAATAAGTATGCTATTTTTTTCATAATTTATTTTTAAAAAATTAAATATAAAAAAAACCTGTCGCATAAAGTATGAAACAGGTTTATTTAAATATTTAGCTGCTTTTACAAACTATTTAATTCTGCTAATTTATCCAACAAAAGACTTCTATAGTTTTTTATATAATCTGGATACAATGCATTACGAATGCGCCATGTTTTATGAAAACCATCATCTCCTTTAAATTCCAGATAAAAACCTCCCCAATCATTGGTACATTCAGAGCAATCTAAATATCCATCTGGTTCGTCAAATATTTCTTTAGGTAATTTATCCATCAACACTTTATAATCTTGATAATTTGCATTAGTAAGCTCTTGAAAATTACCCTCAAAAAAATTAGTTTCAGGAAAATTATGGTCTATGTCCTTATATATCTTCCCATTCTCGATCATATAAATATCAGCACAGTCTCCACCACAACTAGAGTCAGCAAACCAACCAAAAATAAGTATCCCTTTTCGTGATGTGTTTTCTTCTTTACTGCAAGAAACACCAATCAACAACAATAGAATAAGCGTTATATTTTTATTAAATAATTTCATAAGTTAAGTGTTAGAAAATTATGTGAAGATAAAAAAAACCTGCTTCAAACAAATGAAACAGGTTTTTAGTTTTTATGATGAGATCCTGAAACGAGTTCAGAATGACAATTAAACTAACATAGTAACAGGGTTTTCAATATATCCTTTCAAAGTTTGAAGGAATTGAGCCCCAGTAGCACCATCAACCGTTCTGTGGTCGCATGCTAAAGACAATTTCATAGTGTTTCCAACTACTATTTGTCCGTTTTTAACCACTGGTTTTTCAACAATATTTCCAACAGAAAGAATTGCTGAATTTGGTTGGTTGATAATAGACGTAAACGTATCGATACCAAACATACCCAAGTTTGAAACCGTAAACGTACTACCTTCCATTTCTGCTGGGGTCAACTTTTTGTTTTTAGCTTTACCAGCAAGCTCTCTAACGGCAGCACCTATTTGAGGTAAACTTTGCTCGTTTGCAAACTTAACTACTGGCACAACCAATCCGTCTGGAACCGCAACCGCAACCCCAATATGTACGTGGTTATTTAAACGCATTTTATCTGCGAACCATTGTGAATTTACTTGAGGATGTTGTTTTAAAGCTAAAGCACAAGCCTTAACTACAATATCGTTATAAGATATTTTAGTGTCTGGTATGCTATTGAATTGTGTACGGAATGCAATTGCATTTTCCATATCAAACTCAACACTTAAATAATAATGGGGCGCTGTAAATTTAGAATTTGTTAATGCTTTTGCAATAGCTTTACGCATTTGCGAGTTAGTAACATCTTCAAAATCTTCTTGACCTGCGGGCACAAACTTACCAACTGATGCACCTGCTGCTGCAGGAACAAAATTCTCAATATCTGTTTTTACAATACGCCCGTTTTCACCCGAACCTTGTACTTGCGATAAGTTAATACCTTTTTCTTCTGCTATTTTTTTCGCTAATGGAGAAGCAAATAAACGTCCGTTAGTAGAAGTTTTAGCAACAGGTTTAGCCGCTTTTGCTTCTGCCTTAGGCGCTTCTGCCTTTGTTTCAACTTTAGCTGATGCTTTAGGAGCTTCCTGTTTTGGAGCTTCTTCTTTTTTAGCAGGAGCAGCTGATGCTGAGAAATTAGCGGCAACACCAGAAACATCGGTTCCTGCAGGCCCTATAATAGCCAATAAAGAATCAACCTTGGCAGATTCCCCTTCTTGCAATCCAATATGTAATAAAGTACCAGCTTGGAACGATTCAAATTCCATAGTCGCTTTATCGGTTTCAATTTCAGCAAGAATATCACCTTCAGACACTTTGTCGCCTACTTTTTTAAGCCATGTAGCCACTGTACCTTCTTCCATTGTATCACTTAAACGTGGCATTGTTACAACAATAACACCTTCTGGCAATTCAGTTTTAGCTGGAGTTTCTTCTTTTGCAGGAGACGCTTCTGCAGTTTCTTTTTTATCAGATGCTTCTTCTTTTGGCTTAGAGGCAGTAGCTTCTTTAGGTGCGTTTCCTCCACCATTTAATAAACCTGAAATATCTTCACCTTCTTCACCAATGATGGCTAAAAGCTCATCAACCTTAGTGGTTTCTCCTTCTTGAACTCCAATATGAAGCAATGTACCCTCATGAAACGATTCAAATTCCATGGTTGCCTTATCTGTTTCAATTTCAGCTAAAATATCACCTTCACTAATTTTATCACCAACTTTTTTTAACCAGGTAGCGACCGTTCCTTCTTCCATCGTATCGCTTAAACGCGGCATATTAATAATTTCTGCCATAACTTATATTTTGTGTTTAATAAATGGATAATCTTCTTGTTCGTAAACCATATCATAAAGTTGTTGTGGTTCTGGATACGGAGATTCCTCAGCAAATTTTTCACATTCAGCCACTAAATCTTTCACACGTTTATCAATAACTTTAATGTCATCTTCAGATGCGTATTTCTTTTCTAGAATAATGTCTTTAACCTGAGTAATTGGGTCAATTTTTTTGTATTCTTCAACTTCGTCTTTTGTTCTATAATGTTGAGCATCACTCATAGAATGACCTCTATAACGGTATGTTTTCAATTCTAAGAATGTTGGTCCATCACCACGACGCGCACGCTGAATGGCTTCATCAAACGCTTCTGCTACTTTGATAGGGTTCATACCATCAACAGGACCACATGGCATATTATAACCTAAACCTAATTTCCAAATTTCGGTATGGTTTGCAGTACGCTCTACTGATGTTCCCATGGCATATCCGTTGTTTTCACAAACAAATACTACTGGAAGATTCCAAAGCATCGCTAAATTGAATGTTTCGTGAAGCGACCCTTGTCTTGCAGCACCATCACCAAAGCAACATAAAGTTACCCCATCAACACCGTGATATTTATCACCAAAGGCAATACCAGCACCCAAAGGAATTTGACCACCAACAATACCATGACCACCGTAAAAACGGAATTCTTTAGAAAAAATATGCATAGAACCACCCATACCTTTGGAAGTACCTGTTACTTTTCCATATAATTCTGCCATAACACGTCTAGGATCTTCTCCCATTCCAATTGGTTGTACGTGATTTCTATAAGCAGTAATCATTTTATCTTTAGTCAAATCCATAGCATGTAAAGCACCTGCTAAAACAGCTTCTTGACCATTGTATAAATGAAGAAATCCTCTTACTTTTTGTTGAATGTATACCGCAGCTAGTTTATCTTCAAACTTTCTCCAGAATAACATGTCTTCGTACCATTTGAGGTATACCTCTTTTGTGATTTTTTGCATCGATTCCTATTAAATTTTAATTACGTGAAACATCCATAAAAAAATCTTGTTACCCAAGATATGATTATTTGTATGTACCATGTGTTCATTGAAATAACAAAATTTATTAACACATGAAATACAAAAGTAATACATTGTGGCTTATTGCAAAAATGCAATTCGCTTAAAGTCTAAAAAATATAAAAAAAAACAGCACATTACGTACTTAATTGTTTATTTATCAATTTTTGATAATAAATATTGATGTTTTAAAGATTTCAAACGTTTAAATAATTCGAAAAACTATGAAAATCGCAAAATATTACAATACAGATTTATCAAAAACTAAGGGCAACAAGTTTGCTAAGGAACCAGATTTTGCAATTTTACCTATTTCACCCATAAAATAAATTTCGATGGGCGAATCTTGCTTCACTTCATATTCTGCAATAGCTTGCCTACAAGCACCACAAGGTGGAATAGGATTTGATGTTGGTTTATTTTTTGAAGTTGCTGAAATTGCCATTCGAACCACTTTGGCATTGGGGTATTGGGAACCTGCGTAATAAATAGCGGTACGTTCTGCGCACAAACCAGATGGATAAGAAGCATTTTCCTGATTATTGCCTGTGATTATTTCGCCATTATCTAAAAGTATGGCAGCGCCTACATTGAAATGGGAGTACGGCGCATAAGCTCTATCTCTAGCTTGAAAAGCTTTTTGCATTAAATGAGCCGCTTCAACAGGAAGTTCTTCTATGTTTTCATAGACATATAATGTAGATTCAATTTTTACTTCCTTCATATACTTTCTTTTCAATAAAGTTATAAAACTATTTTAGACAAAAAAACTATTGCGGTTTGCAATAGTTTTTTTTGTGTTCTTTGATTTCACTTTCGGTGTGAAACAACAAGCTTTTATTAATACTCACGGTATGTTCCTGCACCAATATTGAAGGTTAACGAGAAACGTAAGGTATTTTCTAATGGACTTTGCACTTTTGATGCTGAAAATAAATAAGATAAATCGATATTTACCACATTAGCCTTAAAACCAGCTCCTAAGGCTAAAAATTTTCTAGCACCTTTTTCTTCACTTTCATTAAAATAACCTGCTCTAAAGGCAAAAGAGTCTTGATACACATATTCTGCCCCTAAAGACCACGTGAATTCTTTTAATTCTTCACTAAAACCATCGGGTGCATCACCAAATGATTGGAACATGCCCGACAAGAAGCCCACGTCTGGATCTTTACCTTTATAGATAACCACTTCTTCAGTACCTTCATCATAAACACCATCATCATCCGAATCAACAAAACCATAAATTGGAGGCGTTGGCACCAATAATTTAGTAACCTCAGCTGTTACCGCCACTTTATTGTATTGGTCGAAAATAAAATCGAAACCAGCCCCTAAACGCAAATTGGTAGGCTGAAAGTTATCTTCACCACCTTCATCATATTTGAATTTAGGCCCAATATTTTGAAGTGCAAACCCCATTCTCCAACGTCCGTTAAAATCGGAATAAGCTTCTTCTTCACTTTGATAATATCCTGAAATATCAACGCCAAAGGTATTTGCCGCCGAAGTATCTCCACTACCATCGTCTAACCTTAAATCTGAACGCAAATAACGCATGGCAACAGACATAGCGAACTGGTCGCTTAATCGTAAGGCATAAGATGCATCAATAGTAAGTTCGTTTGGCCGTTGTATTAAAGCTTCTGAAAATTCATCATTAACAAATTCAATATCACCTAAAGAAAAATACTTGAAACTTGCTGCAAACGCACTTCTTTCATCTAAACGATTAAAGTAAGTTACGTTTCCTAAAAATATATCATTAACCAATCTACTTAAATAAGGCGTATAACTTACAGCAACTCCCGATTGAGTTTCTGAAAATGCATATTTTGATGGATTCCATTGTTGTGAAAACGCATCAACAGAGGTTGCTACACCCATATCTCCCAAAGAGGCTGCACGGGCATCTGGCGCAATTAGCACAAAAGGAATCCCAGTGGTTATAACTCTTCTTTCTTGACCTGGCAAAGGAATAACTTCTTGCGCACTTAATTTTGATACAAATACAAATGCTATTAATAGTAATAATTGGTTCTTCATGAATTAATTTTTATTTGACAAATATAAATTTTTATTAGAGTATTACAAGTTTCTCTATTTTTTCCACTTTTTTATTCAGAAAGTCAGATTGTACGGTTAGTTTATAAATATAAACCCCTTTACCTATTCTATCTCCAAAGTCGTCTCGACCATCCCAAACAATATCCCTGGACAACGAACTATTGGTTATAGCGCCTCCAGATGTTTGCCCGTTTAAGGTTCTAACCAGTTTACCCGAAACAGTGAATATCTGTATAGAAACGTTTAAAGGTGCCGAACTATTGTGGTTAAACCAAAATTCGGTATAATTTACGAACGGATTTGGGTAATTTAGGACGTTGTTTATTTGCAAAACCTCATCTTTATCGTACACAATAAATTGAATTTCAGCTATTGAGGAATTATTATACACGTCCCAAGCTTTAATGGTTAAGGTATGCAAACCGGGTTCTAAATCTCTAAACGGGAAACTTACCACACCTTTTTGGTAATTATCCACTTCGGTTTGGTAATAATCGTTTAATATATAAGGATTCGTTTCATCTCCATCTAAAATAGCTACGATATCGTGCCCCACGCCACTTGCAGTATTGATACCATTTGCATCTTCCAATTTTGCCAATAAAGTAGGCGATTCATTGGTAATACCACCAGACACGAAGTTCTCATCATTCATATAAAGCGTAATAACGGGCCCTATATTATCCTCTTCGGCATTATTATTTAACCCACCTATTTTAACAGTGTTTACGCTTGCTCCTGCTTGATCGTCCAACAAAGCTTCATTTTCTGAATAAAAACTTACTTTTCCAAAGCCAACGGGAATACTAATATCTTTTGGCACTACAAAATCGAATTCAAACAGACCATTTTTAACCGATGCTTGCCCTCTAAAAATAATTTCACCAAGGGTTTTAAAATCAAGCTTCACCAATTGGCCATTTGAAGTAGTTCCATCGTTGGCTAATGTTTGTCTATCAATATCTTTATCATAAATAGTTACTGAAAGCTTACCATTATAATTCGTGAGCAAATTTCCTGAAATATCGGTTACTTCTCCAGCCAATTTTACATAGCTTAAGGCTTTTAAAGTATCGGTTGATTGTGTAATAGGAACGTCGTTAATTTTTGTAAGTTGAATATTTGGTTTCGGAAATGCCAATTTCATGGCAGGGTCTCCTATGAAAAAGATGAGTCGGTTTTGACTTTGACTAGCTAATGAAGGGTTATTTTTTGTTAACCTTAGTGCTTCTGCCATTGAGGGGTACTCATAATCTTCATAGTCATCATCATCACTATATGAAAACAGATACTGCCCTAATAGATTATTAAACGAAATAGCAAAATTCACAAATATTTGTCTCGTAGTAGTAATTAATCCAATGGCACCTGCTTGTTTACTCCAATAGGTAAATTCACCCGCAGTCTCTCTATATGGATTATCAAATTTTGTAAACTCGCATGTTACGGTTACAAAGCAGTTAAACTTATTATAATTACGGAACCCTTCTATATCTGGCTTTAATAAAATACGCTCTTGGGCCAACCCATCTTCACCACCATGACCAAAATAATTCACTACCAACGCACCATTATCGATAGCATTTACAAACTCGGTAGTCACCTGCGGATATCTATTCCCACCCGCTGAAGTTTCTTGTTTGTAAGCATCTGAATGGATTTTTACCACATTCATAAAAGGTTTGTTCTCGGTAACCAAATTACCCACATTATCGGTAGTTTCTTGCAATGTTCCTTCCCAGTCTTTATCAACATCATCAGAAACAACTACAAAATTATTGCGCCAACTTCCAAAGGATGCTTTTGCATAATACGATTCTACTTTATCCACCAATTCTTTGGCACGTTGTGGTGTATCAGCTAAAACCCTACCCACAGCCACATCCAATCTATCGCTTGATGCCATGGTACCCTCGTTGGCATCCATCATACCATAAAAATCGTCAGAAACAAATGAACTTGTTAAATTAAAGCTACTAAAAGAATGCCATGAAGGCACTATATTGGTGTTATTAGGCACTCTATTTTTATAATCGAATGAACCATCGCCAAATAAGCACAGGTATTTTATTCTTTTCTCTGGTGAACTTGCATTATCATATACATATTTCACCAAATTTCTTATGGCCCCTATATCTTGATTGCCCGTACTGAATTCATTATAAATTTCGTCTAAACCGTAAACTTTCACATTCAAGCTGTATTGGTTTCTATTTATCTGCGCCAATCGTTCTGCTTGTGTAAGCATATTATCGGGTGCTACAATAATATAATCAACATCTTGAAATTCACCTTGATTATTTAAAAACACCGTACCCTTTATATTCTGATTGCTTAATGTTGTTTTTGAATCGAATTTAGGTTCGAAATAATCTTGGGACGTTACGGCTACATAGGTTTTTAAAACCCCCATTGCTGCAGTAAAACTTAAACTTGAAGAAGCGTTTGTATTTAAAGTATTCGATACATTATAAATATCGGTTACATCCCAAACCTCTGAAATCTGTGATGCATTAGTAATAACATATTGACCAATACCGGATGCCGATGACACGGAACTATTTTTAAATTGGAATTGCTTATTATTAAAATTTAGAGCCCGAGTTGCCTCAATAGAAATAAAATCCAAATACCCTAAAGCACTTGGGTTCCCTTGCTTGTCGTAATTTAAACCTACAGCTATTTTAGGTGTGGTAACAGTAACCGTGTTATTATAAACAGATTCACTTGCCAAACTGGGGCTTGAAGCTCCCGCCATAGAGAGTGTAGATATCGCAGCACCATTCACCGTAAGTTTCATTGAAGTTTGCGTTGTTGAAGCTGCTGCTACATAAACCTTTAACCGAACAGGTATTGTGGTTACTAAATCTGGAAAATCAAAATTAAATGTTTTGTTGGTACTAACATCAAATCGGTTTCCAAACCAACGTCTTCCTAAAAAGGCGATGTTGTATTGATCGACTTCATGAAACTTGTAATCTTCAAACGTATTAATTACTAAATCGACATTGCCAATGGGCTGTACAAATGGTTGAATGCGCTTTCCTGCACCAGAACTAACATTTATGTAATAATAAGTTTTATCAGTATAACAATTAATATTGGTAATACTTTCAGCATTGTAACCCTTAGGTCCTTGAGCGTAAAATAAAATATAATCCTCATTGTTAAAAACACCATCTGCTTCACCAATAAATTTGATAGCATTTTCTTGAACATCAAAAGGATAGGCAATGGCATTGGAATAAGGTATCATGCTTCCTCCATTACCATATACCTTAATGGTTCTGGGGTCTACATCATTCACTTTCACACCCAAACGCTGTAAAAAACTTTTCGACAACTTGAAAACACCCGTTGTATCTACATAAAACCGAAACCACTCCCCTGTACTCAACACAGAGTTTGTAACGGCATTTGTGTTACTTATTTTATTTAATGAAGAAATTCTGTTGGAACTACCACCTGTTAAATAATTAATTTGAAAAGAGGTTACTTTTTTAAAAGAACCATTTGGTTCCTTAACAATAGGCGATAATTGAAAAACAGCAAATTGTTCATCTCTTGCTGAAGCGTTTTTTAAACTGAATGTTAATTGACTTGGAATGGTATTAACATCCAAATCCTTTAATTCATTCTTAGAAATAGATGCGTACGAAACATTACTTACTGCAACTGAAGATTCGTTTACGGCATTTGAAATAGCCCATTGTGCAACAAACTGCAAACCATCATCAAAACTAAAACTGAAATGCTCTTTGTTAAACGACGGAATTTCTAAAGTATAAGTACCATCGGAAATCTTTTGAGAAGACTCCCAATTAACCGTAAACTTTTGTTGTTGCGCAAACACGACAGAACAACTAATACATAGTAAAAGTAAAATTTTCTCTTTCATGTGTTTAAATCTATTGCATTACAATGGACACATGGCACATCCATATAATTATTTTCCATAGGCCTCAAATTTAGTTATGGATGTTTCATTGCTAAAATAACGTCTTTACAGTCGTGTTATTATTAAAAAAATAACAAAATGTAGAACCAATGCAAAAATACAATAATAAATTAGTAAATCGCACGTTAATATATTTCAAACGACCTATGAAAAGTGGTAAAAAACAACAAAAACATCGTTGTAATGACCTAAAAATAGGGTGAAATACACTTTTTTTTAGATAAAATGAAAAAAATAGCTTGTGGTGTTCGGTTTAATTCTTATATTGCACCACCAAAAATATTATTAGCTTACTTAAACGTATGGATATGAAAAAAGTAGTAGCATTCAAGGTTTTATTAGTTTTAGCGTTAACTATAGCTGCAACTGGTTGTAAAAAATCTTCGAGTTCAAAGAATAGTTCTAGAGCTACCGGATGGGATATTAATTCCAGAGAAGGTGGTTTTCAGTACAACACTGACTTTAAAGAACAAGAAACCTCTCCAGGATTGGTATTTATTGAAGGGGGGACTTTCACAAAAGGTCGCGTTCAAGATGACGTGATGCATGATTGGAACAATACACCTAACCAACAACATGTTCAGTCTTTTTACATGGACGAAACAGAGGTTACCAATGCTATGTACATGGAGTATTTAGATTGGATCAAACGTGTTTATCCACCATCGGACGAAAATTTTAGAGCCATTTATCATGGCGCTTTACCAGACACACTTGTTTGGAGAAACCGATTGGGTTACAACGAGGTTATGACAGAAAACTATTTACGTCACCCAGGTTATGGTGAATATCCTGTAGTGGGCGTAAGCTGGATTCAAGCTGTAGAATTTGCAAATTGGAGATCAGATCGTGTTAACGAATACAACTTAGAAAAAGCAGGCTATTTAAAAAGAGATGCTAAAGTAGTTGACGTAAACCCAGAATCTACTTTCAGTACAGATACCTATATTAATGCCCCTACCTTAACTTATGGTGGAAACGAAGAAGTTATCAACCCAGAGCGTGGTAATAAAAGATATGTTAGAACAGATGCTGATGGCAATGAATCTAACATCTATGCAACCAGAGAAACAGGGATTATTACACCGAAGTACAGACTCCCAACCGAAACAGAATGGGAATATGCCGCTTTAGGATTAAGTGAGATAAGAAGCTACAATTTATACCGTGGTCGTAAAAAATACCCATGGGATGGACAATATACACGTAATGGTTCACGCAAATACAGAGGTGACCAATTAGCAAACTTTAAACAAGGCAAAGGTGATTACGGCGGAATTGCAGGATGGTCTGACGATGGAGCCGACATTACGAATGCTGTTAAATCTTACGCACCAAACGATTTTGGTCTATATGATATGGCTGGTAACGTTGCAGAATGGGTTGCCGATGTTTACAGACCTATAGTTGATGATGAATTCAATGATTTTAACTACTACCGTGGTAACGTTTACACTAAAAACGCTATTAACGAAGATGGTTCTGTAAAAGTAGTTACAGTTGATGATATTGTTTATGACACCTTATCAAATGGAAAAATAGTAGCAAGAAACTTACCTGGTGAAATATTACAAGTTCCTATTGATGAAAATGAAACTTATTTACGTACTAACTTTGATAAAAGTGACGAAATAAACTTTAGAGATGGAGATAAAAGATCATCACGTCGTTTTGAAAGTTTCAATGAAGAGGATGAAAACGGCAATGCTTCACATACAAGAAAAATGTACAACTCGCCTAAAAACATCATTACTAGAGATTCTGCAGGAAACATAATTAGACAATATGATAAATCCAACAATAGATCTTCTTTAATTAACGATGAAGTAAGGGTTTATAAAGGTGGTTCTTGGAAAGATAGAGAGTATTGGTTAGATCCTGCTCAAAGACGCTATTTCCCTCAAGATATGGCTACCGATTATATTGGGTTTAGATGCGCTATGTCTCGTGTGGGCTCAAAATCTAAAAGCACAAGTAAAAAGAAGAATTAATAACTTTCTTTAAATAATTAAAAAAGTCCTGACAAATGTTAGGACTTTTTTAATACATTTAATTCTGAAAACAATTGCGGCTTTCAAAATTTATGATGCTTTGTAATTTTTACCTTTATATTAAAATATCCAATCTTGAAAATAGAACAACTCCATAAACTTTTCTTAGAATGCCAAAGTGCATGTACAGATACAAGAAAAATAAAACCCAACGATATGTTTTTCGCACTTAAAGGCGATAATTTTAATGGGAATACCTATGCTGTAAAAGCTATAGAAAGTGGTGCAAAATATTGTATAGTTGATGAAGCTGAATTCAACACATCCCCTCAAACTATTTTAGTAACCAATGTACTAGAAACGCTTCAGGAGTTAGCATCATTTCATCGAACATATTTAAATATTCCCATTATAGCACTTACAGGCAGTAATGGAAAAACAACCACTAAAGAACTCATTAACGCTACACTATCCCAAAAATATAGAACAACCGCAACTGTGGGCAATTTAAACAATCACATAGGGGTTCCCTTAACATTACTTTCAATGACCAAAAACACTGAAATAGGCATTGTTGAAATGGGCGCTAATCATTTAAAAGAAATTGAATTTTTGAGCAATATTGCAAAACCAGATTATGGCTATATAACAAACTTTGGAAAAGCACATTTAGAAGGTTTTGGAAGTGTTGAAGGTGTTATTAAAGGGAAAAGTGAGTTATACCAATTTTTAAACGAAAACAATAAAACCATTTTTGTAAACGGAAATGATGCTATTCAGTTAGAAAAAACAAAACAATCCAATACTATTGTATTTGGTAAAAACACGGGTTTTGATGTTCAAGTTAGTTTTATTGAAGCACAGCCAAATGTAAGCGTCAACTATAATGGTTTAACCATTCAAAGCCATTTAATAGGTGAATACAACTTCTTTAATATTGCTGCTGCCATAACCATTGCTAATTATTTTAAAGTAGATGACAAGCTCATAAAAACTGGTATTGAAAACTACATCCCAAGCAATAACCGCTCTCAAGTTTTAACAAAAGGCTCCAATAAAATTATTTTAGACGCCTACAACGCCAATCCTACTAGTATGCAGGCGGCATTATTAAATTTTGAAAAACTTAACGATGGAAACAAGATTGCTTTTTTAGGCGATATGTTTGAATTGGGTAATGATGCAGAACAGGAACATCACAACATAATAGGCCTCATAGAGGCCTTAAACTTTCAAGCAGTATTGATTGGTGAAAATTTTAATAAAACAACCAGCAACTCAAACAAAGTAACCACTTTTGAAAGCTTTGATGATTTCAAGAATAAATTCGAAACTTCAAAATTAACAAACAGCACTTTACTCATTAAAGGCTCAAGAGGTATGGCTATGGAGCGGATTTTGGATTTATTATAATTATCTTTTTAATTTGTTTAGTATTTTATTTTTAAACTACCTTCTTATCAAATTTCCTATAAATAGGTATTTTAAGTCCAAAATAAATATCGGCAGATTTTGAATTGCTTGATAATAAATTTGTTAAAACAGAACCAGAACCTACTGTTAAAGGCCCTAAACGTAAACCTGCACCCCAAGCAACATCTCCATATTGTCTAAAGCTTATAGGGCTATAAATACTTAACCAACTAATTTCTAAACGGGGCGCAATGGTAACCGTATTAATAATACTATTAGTTGTTGCGGTATTACTTAACGACATTGAACTTGCAAAGCTTGTAAATAGTTTACCTGTAATATTATAATCGATTAAAAGATTTAATGCTGTTGGTAATTTTATTCTATTACTGCCCAATGTAGTAACACTACTGTAATTATCATCCAGTATTTCCTCAAACGATTTATCGTTGTTTTCATCATCAAAATCGTCTACATCTATCGTATTATTTAAATCATATGTTGTTTTTTTACCTTCCTTATAATTTATAGATCCTATATCGGTAATGGATGCTCCAATTTTTAACTTGTATTTGGTATATCTTTTAATAGTAGAATCGTCTGTTTTGTTTTTATTCTTATCATTCCATTGATAAACAAAACCAATATCTGCCCCAAATCCCGCAGTAATGATTCTTGTAATGTCTATATCTTCAGAATCAAATTCCTCACTGCTTAACCCATAATTTAGATTACCAGAAGTTGTAAGTGTATTTGCAGATGCATCATAAAAACCAGTAATGGATGGTGCATTAAAAAAAGCACCTCCAGCCCCTTGCAAATATTTTAATGTGAAGCCTCCTTTTAATAAATGTTTTTCATTATTCATTAAAATTCTACCATATGTTAAACCAATTTCTCCAAAAACATGTACAGTACCCTTAAAATCTTTTAAGTTAAATTCAAAATCTTCGGTATCATCAAACTCATCGGCGAGACTCTCGTACAACTGCCCGTTTATGTTATGGACATTTAAAAAAGCTCGCAATCTGGTAGTTATGCCTAAACTGCTTTTTTTACTTAAATTGAACATAAATGAAGGTAATAAAACATCCATATTTAAAAAGAAATTATTATCATTTTTTGCGGACTTTTGTGCGTCTAAATCAAAGTCAAAACCACCTTCTGATTTTATAATATCTTGGATATTGACACCCAAATAATCACTCCCCGCAAACAAACTACCTGAAATGATGTTTATATCGGTTTTAAAAGGAGAATCTACAACATTGGCGGGGTTAAGTGTTAGCCCATGAATACCTGAGTAATTATCAAAAGTGTACCCAAAGTAGCTTTGAGACTTTATTGTGTTATTTACTGCAAATACTACAACTAATAAAAGCAATAGTTTCTTCATAATGGGGTTGGTTTTTTGGCTGGTTATTATTAATTTATTGGTGATGCTTTTTACTTTTTTTGAAATTAACAGGGCTTCCATTCTTAAGTTTCAAAAAATACAATCCGTTTGGTAAATTTTGAATATGCCTTTTTTATAGTTGCTTAATCAAGACTGTAACACCGTCTTCCGGATATACAGGAGTTGATATTGTTAAAGTATCACCGTTTAATATCCCAATAATTTCTTCTGTAAACTCCTCTCCATATACTTGTTGAGAAGGAAATGTAACAACATTGCCAAGAACTGTTCCATAATATGAATGTTCGGGTTCAACTTCATCCCAATCAAAATAACCATCATCATTTCTATCAAATCCTGCGTACCTAAATGTCCATAACACCTTATCAACACCCAAATAAGTAATAAAACAATACCCCTCAATAGACCCATTTGGATAGGTTGGGTTTACTTCCTTATATGCCCCAACAAATTTCCAGGATTCACCGTGTAAAGTTCCACTAACATGGGCATAATTAGATACAGGTACAGATAACATCTCTGCTGTACTTGTAATTGTATAATCTGTACTTCCCAACGGATCTATCTCTGTTTTTAAGAAATAAGACTGCCCCCAATAGATTCCATTAGTAAAAACACCAGACACAGCTTTACCTCCACCAATCTGCAAGTCTAATAATCCATTTTGATTTGTTTGCGAAGTATGTGTTTCAACATATACAGCTGATCCATTAACATTTCCTTGAAGGATTGATATTTTTACTCCTACTTGGCTATTTTGAACTAAAGTATTCAAACCATTACGTATTACTGCCTGATAACTTATTGTTTGTGGTGCAGTACCTAATTGAGCAAAAACACTAGAAACTGTAATTATTGCCATTAAGATTGTGAAATTTTTTTTCATCCTTTTTGTTTTTTAATAATTTTAATAGTTTTAATTTCTCTATTCTTTTGGTAAATTTTTAAGAAATAGGTAGCAGTAACAAAATCACGTACTTCAATCTTTGTTTCATTAACCAAAACTTTTTTGTTTGATAAAAGTCGACCACTAGTATCAAAAATTTGATACGACAATTCATTATTAAAATCATTGTCAACTTTTAAGATAAAAAAATCAGTAGTTGGGTTAGGATATACATAAAGATTCATGCTTTTACCCCTAAATTCTTTTAAACCTAATACATTGTAAATTTCAAAAGGTAGTTGTATTCCATTTGTTATTGAACCATTTGAAACATAATTGGTATTAAAAAGCAATTGTCCCACTGTATAACTCACAGACCCTGAATTACTGGAAGCGTTTCCACCTAATGTAATAATTGCCACTTGCGCTTCAACAGTTGCTAGCCCAATACATAACATTAGAATAATACTTAATTTTATTTTTTGGTTTTTCATATTATATTTAATGCTTTAGAGTAAGTAAAAAAATTATTATTCATTATGCATACCAACTATTTCAAAGTATAATATTCATCAATAAGAGAAAAATGCAGGTACGAATGTTTATAATCAAATTTTAGCAAGCAGCATTTTGTTTTCAAACTCTCCTTTATTTTTAATTAGTAACATGGTAAAGCTATACCAAAGGAGAATTATATGAAATACCTAATTTTAAGTATTTTTCAAACAACTCAGAAAATATATTAACTACAAAATGCTTCTATATAATAATTCGTAAGAAAAAATTAAATACATTAGTGATATCATTTTTATATGCTTGTTATATACAACACTAGTGGAATTTTAATCAGTTCTAAACCCATAAAAATATGGACAACAATGATGGCGCAAAAGTTTTTAGTGTTTGGAGCAAAGAGAATGACATAAAACTACCTAAAAAGAAAGAGCTTATTTTAGAAATAATAGATCAAATTGCATCTTGCTTTGCTGCTGGAAGTTTTTATTATTTTATTCTGAATTTTGAAAATATCACTATGGATTTCGTTCATGAGGGTCTCCGCGACGTTTTAGGCATGGAACCTGAAGAGTTTACAATGGAAAAGTGCTTTGAAAGAATGCACCCAGAAGATTTAGCTTCAATGAATGAAAAAGAAACTCTTGTATTAGACTTTTTTTTTAATAAAATTCCAAAGGAAGACTTTTTCTCTTATAAATCCGTGTATGTTATGCGAATAAAACATAATGATGGGACTTATAAAACTCTTTTACACCAAGCCTCCGTTTTTAATGCATCTAATGATGGTAAAATTGAACAATCGTTGTGTGTACATACAGATATTACTCATTTAAATATACCGATTAACCACAATGTTTCTTTTATTAGCACAAAAAAACAATCTTATCATTATGCAAAAAACGATAAAGGCTATACCATCATCAATCGAGAAAACAACTCATTAAAAACCATATTATTTAAAGATATTTTTTCTAAACGAGAAAAAGAAATCATTGAAATACTGTCCCAAGGCAAGACATTTAATGAAATTGCTAAACTATTATTTATATCTCCTCACACCATTAACACTCATAAAAGGAATATTTTAAGTAAATCTGGATGTAAAAATACCCCTGAATTAATAGCCAAATACTACATAAATGGACTTTTCCAAAATACCAGATAGGTCATCACAATTTTTGAATCACCGAAAAAACTTGATTTAAAAAAGTCCCATAATCGTATATTATGTTTAAAAAGTAAAAAACGGAAATTATTCTGCTTCAAGATTCCTTACAATTCCCGCATAAGCCTAACAATTAGACATTTCAAATTTTAGTTTTGCATCACAAAAAAGCACCTAACTTGTTATTAATTTTAAATTAAAAACAATAGGTGCTTTTTATTAATTCTCCCTAAGAACTAATTTAATAGCATATCAAATTTGCACTATTAATACTAGGTTCGCAATACTCAATTTGAGTATTTAAGTTAAATTTTCGATAAAATACATTCATACTCTTTAACATCTTAACTTTGTAGCTGTATAAAACAGTTTATAAAAAAGTTAAATGATACTTGAATTCATCTTAAGCATCGCTATTAATTCACCCGTTGAAGAAATATTTAGTTTTTTAAGAATGTTACGACGATGGGTATCAACCGTATTTGAGCTAATATTCAATTTTTCGGCAATTGTTTTACTAGAATGGTTTAAAACAAGTAATCTTATAACATCACGTTCCCTATTGCTTACAATATCAGACAATCGTTTTTGAGAAAAATTATTAAAATACTTGGTTTCATATTCATTATTGTCATTCAATAATTTTGCCGATGCACAAATTTCCATTTTTATTCTAGAATCAAGTGCGGTATAATGTGCTAAACCAATAATAGGTTTATCATTACTATCAAACTCAATCGGCGTTGTATTTTGAATGATATTCACATACTCATCATCTGCATTTTTAATCCGATAATTCCAAGTGTAACTCATTCTACTTCTATCTTCAATATCTATTTCACTTAATGTGAAATCCATTAAATCGTTCAAAGCCTGCAACCACAGCTCAATGTCTTCTGGGTGCATTCTACCCCAAAAATACCGCATACCCTGCTTTATAAATAAATCTTTATTTAACCCTAAACAAGCAGGCATATTTTTACTAATGTATTCAAAGGTTAAGTCTCTTGTGTTGGTAATACAGAAAAAAGTAGAATTATAAGGCAGGTAAGCATCTAGTTCAATAATTTTTTGAACATGATCTTCCAAAGAAGGATGGTCGTACGACTTGAAAACCTCTTTATAAATACCTTTTATATCACTAATTTCCATGAACAAAGTAATTTTCCAGTTATAGAAACTTAATAGAAACTTAAGTGAAGATACTATTTTATAAAAAAAAGAGCAAACTATGAAACAAAAACTGTTAAAAACAAAAAATCCTAAAGCTTTCACTTTAGGATTTTTTTTGTGGGCAATGAGGGATTCGAACCCCCGACCCTCTCGGTGTAAACGAGATGCTCTGAACCAACTGAGCTAATTGCCCTTGTTATCGGTGTGCAAATATAAGCTAGATTTTCAATCTGCAAAAACTTTTTTAAAAAAAAATCAAATTATTTCAGCTACAACAAAAGTGCTACCCCCTATAAAAATAAAATCACTGGCAGACGCACTATTTAAAGCAGCGTTATATGCTTCATTAACAGAGTTATAAGCCTTACCTTTTAACCCGTGCGTAGCTAAAGATTTTTTAAGTTCGTTAGCTTCTAATCCACGCGGAATATCGGGTTTACAAAAATAATAAGTTGCTTTTTTAGGCAATACATCTATTATAGAGGTTAAATCTTTATCATTAACAACTCCAAAAACGATATGTAAAGCATCAAATATTTCATTTGACAACTGTTCCATAACATAATTCAATCCATCTCTGTTATGCCCCGTATCGCAAACCACTTTAGGATTGAGTTGTAACGTTTGCCAACGCCCCATCAATCCCGTATTTTTCACAACACGCAACAACCCTTTTTTTATGTTTTGATGGGGTATATTAAAACCTTTTTCTTGAAGCTCTTTTATTGCATTTACAACCGTAACGATATTTTTAGATTGATAAATTCCAGTTAAATCTGAAACAAAAGCCTCCGTAACTTCATTATCTGCAAAAACAATTTTAGAGTTGTTTTTTTTAGCCAATTCTATAAAAACAGGTGTTGTTTCTTTTTGGGTTTCACCAATCACTATTGGAACATTCGGCTTTATGATGCCTCCTTTTTCAAAAGCAATCGCTTCTAACGTGGTGCCGAGAAACTGCGTATGGTCCAATCCTATATTGGTTATAACGGAAACTTCAGGTGTTATAATATTTGTAGAATCCAATCTGCCTCCCATCCCAACTTCAATAACCACAATATCCACCTCTTGCTTTGAAAAATACTCGAATGCCATTCCTACGGTCATTTCAAAAAAGGACAGTGAGTTTTCTTCAAAAAATGCCTTGTGTTGTTCTATAAAGCCTGTAACAAATTGTTTGCTAACAACTTTGCCATTAATTTTTATACGTTCTCTAAAGTCCTTTAAATGGGGAGAAGTATACAAACCTACTTCATAACCTGCTTCTTGTAAAATAGATGCCAGCATGTGGCTTGTAGAACCTTTTCCATTAGTGCCAGCAACATGGATACTTTTAAAATTGTTTTCCGGATGTTTTAATCTTTCGATTAATTTTATGGTATTGGATAAATCTTTTCTGAATGCCGATTGACCCTGTCTTTGATACATTGGCAGTTGAGAAAACATCCAATTTAATGTATCTTGATACGTCATGTTACTGCCCTAATTTGAAGTTTACTTTCACAAAACCTATTTGTTTTGTAGGTGCGTTAGGGTCTGGTCGCCATTTGTGTGATAAAGCTATTTTTTTTGCAGGTTCCAACAAACAAGCTGCCGTATTAGTGGTTCCTCGCACACCTGGCTCTGCTTCAATAACATTACCTGCTCTGTTTACAACAATTCTAACAATCACCATTCCAGATTCGTTACAATCTTGTTTTAACGTTTGATATGATGCACTACCACGGCCATTTAACCCATAGCCTACACCACCGCTTCCGGCACCGCCAGAACCAAAATAACTTGGTGCATAAGGATCTCCATCCAATTGCCCTTTATCACCTGCTTTATTATCATCGCCTTCCCCTCCAGAAGCAGTCCCTTCCGACTTACTAACACCTCCAATTAAAGCGTCCAGCTTCTTCTTTTTTTCATCAAGCTCGCGCTTTTCTTTAGCTACCCTTTCAGCTTCTGCTTTTGCTTTAGCATCGGCATCAGCTTTTGCCTTTGCTTCTATGGCTTTTTGTTTTTTAATAGCTATTTCCTCTGAGTTGTCAGAAGTTAAAACTTCTTCTTTAGTTTCGGCAGCTTTTGTAGGTTCTGCCTTAGTAGGTTCAACCTCCGCTGGTTTATTAATATTGACAGGCTCTGACTTGATTGGTTTTAAAGGTTGTACTGTACCCGAACCAAAATCGGTAGTCCCAAAATTTACCTCCATACCATATTCCTCTGGCGGATCCATATATTTGGTACCAACAACAAACAATAACAGCAAAATAATAACAGAAATTAATGCTGTTAATTTTGCTGAATCTCTTTCATGTTTGGTTTCAAAATACTTCATTGAGGCTTAAAATTTCTTGAATTAGTACAGTCTAAAATCGTGCCGTTTTCCGCGAAAGCGAATTATTCAGGCTTTACAGCTAAAATAACTTTTAGCTTATTTCTATTGGCGATGTCCATAACTTTTACAACATTTTCAATAGGCACCGATTTTTCAGCTCTTAAAACAATGGTTGGTTTTTCTTCTGAAGCTAATGCAGCTAATAATTCGGTTTCTAAAACACTCTCACCTACACGCCTTTGATCTATATAATACGTTAGATCTTCCTTTATACTTACCGCAATAGATTTTTTATTTTCGGTTTTTCCACTGGCTTTTGGCAATAAAATATCAATAGCGTTTGTGGTTACCAATGTAGAAGCTAGCATGAAGAAAATCAATAACAGAAACACAATATCTGTCATAGATGCCATACTAAACTCTGGCGTTACTTTATTTCTTCCTTTTAAGTTCATTTTTTATGTAGGTTCATTTAAATGATCTAAAAACTCTAATGAGTTCGCCTCCATTTGATATACTACTTTATCGGTTTTAACCACTAAATGGTTGTAAGTCATATAAGCAACAATGCCCACAATTAAACCCGCCACTGTGGTTGTCATAGCCGTATACAAACCATCGGCAAGTAATTTTATATCTATTTGCCCTCCAGAATTTGCAATTTCAAAAATGGAAAGAATCATACCTATTACAGTTCCTAAAAACCCAATCATAGGAGCTGCTCCAGAAATGGTTGCTAGAATACTTACGTTTTTTTCCAAACCATAAACTTCTAACCTACCTGCGTTTTCAATAGCGGTATTAATGTCGGCTAAAGGTTTTCCTATTCTAGAAATGCCTTTACCTATTAATCTGGAAACTGGAGAATTTACCTGCGCACAAAGTATTTGAGCAGAATCAATTTTACCATGCGACACGTGATCTTTAATTTGGTTCATGAAATTTGCATCAATTTTTGATGCCGCTTTTATAGCAAACAAACGTTCAAAGTAAATGTAAATAGCGCCCACCAACATAAGGAAAAGTAAAGCGATAATAACTTGTCCTGCAACACCACCACTACTAATTAATTCTATAATGGAAAGTGTTTTTTCTACAGGCTCAGTATCGGTTAGCAACTCTGCGCCTTCTTGTGTATTTTGTAATAATGTATTCAACATAAAAAATATATTTCTTGAACAGTATAACGATTCTTTTTGTGTTTAAGTATATAAAACTACTTTTTGCTTAAATTCTTTCAAACTTAAGAACAAAACTTTATTAAAATAATGTTCTTGTAACCATAAATGCTGCCGACCCCACAAGGAAACCAATTGCCGCAAGCCATGAAATCTTTTTTAGGTACCAGAAGAAATCGATTTTTTCCATTCCCATAGCAACAACTCCTGCTGCAGAACCTATAATTAACATACTTCCTCCTGTACCTGCAGAAAATGCTACGAAATGCCAAAGTTCGTGGTCCATAGGCTCAGAGAACATCCCTAAACTAGCTGCTACTAATGGCACGTTATCAATAACTGCCGAACCAACTCCTAATAGAATCATCACTAAATCGGAAACACCTTTGCCTACTTCATTAGGATAATGTAATTCTGTTCCAAGCATAGGCATACCTTCTTTCAACGAATCTGCAAATTGAAACAAAATACCTAAAGATTCTAAAGATGCAACCGCCATTAAAATTCCTAAGAAGAATAAAATACTTGGCAATTCGATTTTAGATAATGAACTGTGAACTGGACTATGGTGTGCATGTGCTTCACTTTCTTCTGCATCATTGTAATCGCTCAAACTAAATTTTGAAGAACTGTATATTTCAGCAAAAACAGCCACAACACCTAAAGACAACATCATGCCTACATAAGGAGGTAAATGTGTTACCATTTTAAATATGGGAACAAACACGATAGCTCCTAAACCTAAATACAACATAGTGCTGCTGTATTTTGATTTTTTTTGTTCCTCAACCTCTTCTATTTCTAAATCGCCTTTGAAAACTGGTAAAAAGGTAGCAATTAAAAATGGTACCGCCATACATAAGAACGATGGCACTAATAAATAACCCATTAAATGCCCTGTTGAAACTTTCTTACCAATCCAAAGCATGGTAGTTGTAACGTCTCCAATTGGAGACCAAGCACCTCCAGCATTTGCAGCTATAATGATTAAACCAGCATACCAAATACGAATATCTCTGTCCTTTACTATTTTTTGAAGAATAGAAATTAGCACGATGGTAGCCGTAAGGTTATCTATAATTGCCGATAAAATGAACGCTAAAAAGCCAAAAAGCCACAAAATTTTTGTTTTCTTTTTGGTTTTTACAAAGTCTTTTATAGTTGAAAACCCATCAAAATAATCAATAATTTCAACAATGGTCATCGCACCTAAAAGGAACACCAATATTTCAGCTGTTTTTCCAAGGTGATGCAAAAGGGTTTCTTCCATTAAATGCATTTTCTCTTCGGGTGCAAACCCTGCAAAACCTTGTACCAAACCATGTTTTGCTGAATCGAACCAATTAGGAAAACTCTCTAAACCTAAAGATATTAATGCCCAACAGATAGCCATCATAACTAAAGCGGGGATAAGTTTATCTATTTTTAGGTTATGTTCTAGCGTGATTGCTAAATAACCTATTACAAATACTAAAATAATTGCTGCTTCCATAAAAAAAATTAAAATTATATAAGTTGGCTTAGCGCAATTTCAAAAGCAGTTGCGCTAATGCCAGTTTTAGATTGGTTTTTATTATATACGTTTTCTATTGCTTCTCTAATTCTGTTAGATGTATCATTAAATATAGCTTCATCTGTCATTTGCACACGACGCTCCATAAAATAGGCGAATACGCGTGCCATTCCACAGTTTGAAATAAAATCTGGCATTAAACTCACCCTGTAATCGGTATGTTCCATAATGGGTCCAAAGAAAATTTCTTTATCGGCAAAAGGTACATTGGCACCACAGGAAATAACTTCCAAACCGCTATCTATCATTTCATCTATTTGATGGATAGTAATTAAACGCGATGCTGCACATGGCGCAAATATCTCCGTTTTAATAGTCCAGATTTTTTGATTAATCTCTTCAAAAGGAATTAAATTTTCACTTACCAATGTGTTTCCAGATTTAGCCAAAAACAAGTTTGTAACCTCTTCAAAAGTAAAACCTTTCTCATTAATTAAACCGCCTGCAATATCGATAATTCCAACCACTTTTGCACCCATTTGGGACAAATAAAATGCTGCGGCTGCTCCAACATTTCCAAATCCTTGAATTACAGCGCGTTTACCCTTTATCGATCCACCGTAAATATGATAGTATTGCTTAACGGCTTCAGCAACACCAAAGCCCGTAATCATATCGGCAACCGTATATTTTCTTGAAACATTTGGAGAATAAACAGGGTTTTCAATTACTTTAACAACCCCTTGCCTTAACTGCCCAATGCGGTTTATTTTATCGGCTTCCGTTGGTTTAAAATGCCCATTGAAAACACCTTCTTGAGGATGCCAAACCCCACTCTCTTCGGTAATTGGAATCACTTCATGTATTTCATCTACATTTAAATCGCCACCTGTACCGTAATAACTTTTAAGTAAGGGCGACACCACTTTATACCAACGCTCTAAAACACCTTTTTTTCTCGGGTCTTTTGGATCGAAATTTATACCAGATTTAGCACCACCAATGGCAGGCCCAGAAACCGTAAATTTAATTTCCATGGTTTTAGCCAAGGATAATACTTCATTCATATCAAGTCCTTTGCGCATACGTGTTCCCCCTCCGGCAGCACCACCTCGTAACGAATTTATAACCACCCAACCTTCGGCTTCGGTTTCAGAATCCTTCCAATTAAAAATAATTTCAGGAGATTTATCTTCGTACTTCTTTAATAATTCTTTCATGTTTTTGTTTAATGAATCAATGATTCTTTTAAGCTAATTTATTTCACCGTTAGTTTATTTTCCATCTAACTAGCATAGCTATAATTGAGTCATTTTTATGAAAGTATATTTAATTATTGTAACAAATATAAAAAACTAAAATCCGTGAAGGTTAATTTTATATTATTTTTAAGGCAAATATATTTTACCTGAACTGTGATTTTCGCTTGCGCCTGTAACGCTTTTCAAACAATTTACCTCGTTACGCAACTTCAAAACTCCTAAAAAAGCAAAAATTAAAGCTTCTTTAAATTCTATGATGGATTTAGTAGGAATAACAATGTTGTTTTGAGTATAGGCCCTCAACCTTTCCACTAAATAGGTGTTATACACACCGCCGCCTGTCACCAAAACCGAAGCATTGTTTTTTTTGTTTATTTCTGAAGCAAGTTGAACAGCAATATGTTCTACAAATGTTTTTAAAATATCTTTAATTTCTAATTGAGAAGAATTTATTAAAGGAAAAATATTTTTATCTACCCACTCCAAACCTAGCGACTTGGGATATGCGGCTTTATAAAACTCTAAATTATTGAGTTCAGTAAGTAAATCTACATTTATGGTTCCCGTTGAAGCAATTTGTCCTTTATCATCATAATCAAACCCCAATTGTTTTACGTAGTGGTTCAAAACAATGTTTACTGGACAAATATCATAAGCAATGCGTTCAAAATTAAATTCGGTAGAAATGTTTGCAAAACCACCTAAATTCAAACAAAAATCATATTCAGAAAACAACAACTTATCGCCAATTGGCACTAGCGGCGCACCTTGACCGCCCAATTCAACATCTTGAACCCTAAAATCGCAAACAACCTTTTCCTCTAACAAAACCGCCAAATGTGGCATATTACCTATTTGGTAAGTAAGTCCTTTTTCTGGTTGATGCAAAGCTGTGTGCCCATGTGAACAGATAGCATCAACATCTTCAATTTCATATGTATCCATAAAAGCTTTGATGCGCATGGATAAGAAATTGGTGTAATTATTATCCATTTCCTTGAGGCCATCCAAATTATAAGAAACCAAGCCTTTTAAGTTTTCTACCCATTGAGAAGTATATGGTATCGTTTCAGAATGCACTATTTTAAAATGCCATGTATCATCAAATTGAAATGTTACGTAAACAAAGTCTATCCCATCCAATGATGTTCCAGACATAACACCTATAACCTTATATTCGCTTTTCATCATATGGAACAAAAATAACAATCCCAATTGAATAATTAATACTAAAAAGCTATATTTGTACATATTTTTTAATGAATCATCGTCTTAATTGAGAATTATGAATTTTAACCTTTCCGAAGAACACATTATGATACGCGATGCTGCTCGCGATTTTGCTCAAACCGAACTACTCCCTGGCGTTATAGAACGGGATGAAAACCAACATTTCCCCAAAGAATTGGTTAAAAAAATGGGCGATTTAGGATTCCTCGGTATTATGGTAGACCCTAAATATGGCGGTAGCGGAATGGATACCTTATCTTATGTGTTAATCATGGAAGAATTATCAAAAATTGATGCTTCGGCTTCGGTTATTGTTTCGGTTAACAATTCATTGGTTTGTTATGGATTGGAAGCTTTTGGAACCGAAGAACAAAAGCAAAAATATTTAACTAAATTAGCTACAGGCGAGTTTGTTGGTGCGTTCTGTTTAAGCGAACCAGAAGCTGGAAGTGATGCCACGTCACAAAAAACCTCAGCCATAGATAAAGGTGACCATTACTTATTAAACGGCACTAAAAACTGGATTACGAATGGCGGACGCGCCGATGTATACTTAGTAATAGCACAAACTGATAGAGATAAAGGGTCTCATGGCATTAACGCTTTTATTGTTGAAAAAGGAACAGAAGGTTTTCATGTTGGACCAAAAGAAAATAAATTAGGCATCCGCGGCAGCGACACGCATACATTACAATTTAACGATGTAAAAGTACCAAAGGAAAACCGTATTGGAGATGATGGTTCTGGTTTCCGCTTTGCCATGAAAACACTTTCTGGCGGCAGAATTGGTATTGCTTCTCAAGCTTTAGGGATTGCTTCTGGTGCCTATGAATTAGCGTTAAAATACAGTAAAGAACGAAAATCTTTTGGCACCGAAATATGCAACCACCAAGCCATTGCATTCAAATTGGCCGATATGTATGTTGATATTGAAGCAGCACGTTATTTAGTAATGAAAGCCGCTTGGGATAAAGATCAAGGCAATAACTACGATGTATCGAGTGCTATGGCAAAATTATACGCATCTAAAGTAGCTATGGAACATACGGTTGAAGCAGTTCAAATACATGGTGGTAATGGTTTTGTAAAAGATTACCATGTGGAACGTTTAATGCGCGACGCCAAAATTACACAGATTTACGAAGGCACTTCCGAAATTCAGAAAATTGTGATTTCCAGAAGCTTAATCAAGCAATAGGATTTTTCTAAAATTCTTAAAATCAACATAACTTCCAAAGTTCATTATTTACAAAACTAAATAATGAACTTTTTTTGTTAAGTAAATGATAAGCTTCCGACTTAAAACCAATAGATTTTTATCTTTAGAAAAAAATACTTTATGCAAAAAACATATTACGATCCAGCCGATTTAAAAAAGTTTGGGAAAATCTCTGAATGGAATGAAGAATTAGGTGCTAAATTTTTTGACTACTACGGAAAGGTTTTTGAAGAAGGCGCACTTACCGAAAGAGAAAAATCGTTAATCGCATTAGCGGTTTCGCACACCATTCAATGTCCTTATTGTATTGATGCTTACACAGGCGATGGCTTGCAACGAGGCATCACCAAAGAAGAAATGATGGAAGCATTGCATGTAGCAGCAGCTATTCGTGGTGGCGCATCGTTGGTACATGGTGTTCAAATGATGAATAAAGTGAATAAGTTAGACATGTAAACTGAATTACGAATTGAGAATTACGAATTACGATTGAAAGAAAAATCAAAATTCGTAATTCGTAATTCTCAATTCGTAACTCCAAAATCAGCATATGATTAAATCCCTACATAAACGCGAAAGCGAATTAGCTAATAGCAAACGGCAATTAGAAATTTTATCAAACGGTATTTTCCAAAAAGGCGCATTACCAACTTTTAAGGAAAAAATATCGGAAACAAATCAATTTCCCCTAAAAGCCAAAAAACTTGAAATTTTACAAATAAACGTTGGTTACATGTGCAACCAAGTTTGTTCGCATTGCCATGTAGATGCGGGACCTGACCGAAAAGAAATTATGACGCGCGAAACCATGCAACAATGTTTAGACGTTATAAAAACTACAGGCGCCCACACACTGGATTTAACAGGAGGCGCACCCGAAATGAATCCCGATTTTCGTTGGTTTGTTGAAGAAGCTTCCAAAGTAGGTATTAAGGATTTTATTGTCCGTTCCAATTTAACCATCATTACAGCCAACAAAAAATACCACGATCTACCCGAATTTTTCAAAAAACACAACGTACACGTGGTAAGCTCTATGCCACATTGGACCAAAGGCAAAACAGACAAACAAAGGGGCGATGGGGTTTTTAATGCCTCTATTGAAGCTTTAAAAATGCTTAACGCTGTTGGTTACGGCATGCCAGAAAGCAACTTGCGATTAGATTTGGTTTACAATCCATCTGGTGCATTTTTACCTAGCAATCAAAAATCCATGGAAAAAGATTTTAAAAAAGGGCTTTTGGAAGAATTCAATGTGCAATTCCACAATTTATTCGCGATAACCAATTTACCAATTAGCCGTTTTTTAGATTACTTAATTGCTTCTGAAAATTACGAAGACTATATGTACAATTTGGTAGAGGCCTACAACCCTTCTGCAGTAAAAAATGTGATGTGCACCAATACCCTTTCGGTAAGTTGGAATGGTTTTTTGTACGATTGTGATTTCAACCAAATGCTAGAACTCCCTGTAAATAGCAAGGCTAAACACATTTCAGACTATAATGAAGATTTATTAGAAGGCAGAAACATAGTAATTTCCCAACATTGTTATGGTTGTACTGCAGGTGCAGGAAGCAGTTGCCAAGGCAGTGTTATTTAAACGTTATTTATTAAATGAAACAGCTCTTTCTAATTTTAATAGCACTTACAGCATCTGCTGGTTTTAGTCAAAATTCCCTATCTGATTTACTAAACAAATACAACAAAAAAAACATTGCTTATATATCTGTTCAAGAACTGACAATGCCAAAAACAAATGCAGTAATATTAGATGCAAGGGAAACTAATGAATTTAATACAAGTCATATTAAAAACGCTATTCATGTTGGCTATAATCATTTCAATATTGAAAGTATTCAAACCTTAATTCCAGATAAAACCACTCCAATAGTTGTATATTGTTCTATAGGAATACGATCGGAAACCATTGCTCACAAACTAAAAAAACAGGGCTATGCCCATGTTTCAAATCTATATGGAGGTATTTTTGAATGGAAAAAAAATGATTTCCCTGTTTATGATTCCGAAGAAAAATTAACGGATGAAGTTCATGTGTTTTCCAAAGAATGGGGCAAATGGCTAACCAAAGGTAAACAGGTCTATTAAATGGGATTAATTAGCACAAAGGATACCGAGAATGATAATGAAATAACTTTTCATTTTCCAACCTCAAAAAAGGCATTGATTGTTTTTACAAGAAACCCAGAATTGGGCAAATGCAAAACCCGACTTGCCAAAACTGTTGGCGACAAATCTGCTTTAGAAATTTACAAGCATCTTTTAAAATACACCGCCAACATTGCAAAAAACACCAATGCCGATAAGTATGTGTTTTATTCTGAAACCATTCAAAAAAACGATCTTTGGGATGCTTCCATTTTTAGAAAAAAATTGCAGGAAGGCCCAGATTTAGGAGAAAAAATGCAAAATGCCTTTTCTTATGTTTTTTCATTAGGCTACCAAAAAGTTATTATTATTGGTAGCGATTTGCTCGATTTAACTCCAAAACACATTCAATTGGCTTTTGAAGCTTTAGATAAAAACAACGTTGTTATAGGTCCAGCAAAAGACGGCGGCTACTACCTTCTAGGGATGACATCCATAAACCAAAACCTTTTTAAAAACAAAGCTTGGGGAACCTCAACGGTATTAAAAGACACCTTAAACGAACTACAAAAAAGTAACGTTTTCTTATTAGAAGAATTAAACGATATTGATACCTTTGAAGATATGGAACACTATCAAGAATTAGAAAAATATTATAAAAATGATTAAATATATAGATGAAACCGTATCCTATTTACAAAACAAAGGATTCGAAAACCCTGAAATTGGTATCATATTAGGCACAGGACTCGGGCAATTAATAAATGAAATCGACATACTAAAAGAAGTTAGCTATAACCACATCCCTAACTTCCCAACAGCCACGGTTGAGTTCCACAAAGGCAAACTCATTTACGGCACTTTAGAAGGCAAAAAAGTAGTGGTTATGCAAGGGCGTTTTCATATTTACGAAGGCTACACCCTACAAGATGTTACATACCCCGTTCGCATTATGGAAAAATTGGGCATCAAAACCCTATTGGTTTCCAACGCATCGGGCGCCATCAATTTAAACTTCAAAAAAGGAGAACTCATGCTTATTGAGGATCATATTAATCTTCAAGGCAGTTCGCCATTGGCATTTAAAGGTGTCGAACTTTTGGGCGAACGTTTTACCGACATGAGCGCACCTTACGATGCTGAAATCAACTCAAAATTTAAAACCATTGCAAAAACCAACAACATCACTTTACACGAAGGCGTTTATGCCAGTGTTGTGGGGCCGCAATTGGAAACCCGTGCTGAATACCGCATGCTAAAAACCATTGGCGCCGATGCTGTGGGCATGAGCACCGTTCCCGAAATTATTGTAGCAAACCATTTAAAATTAAAAGTAGCCGCGGTGTCAGTTCTCACCGATGAATGCGACCCAAATAACCTAAAACCTGTAGACATTGCCGAAATTATAGCCATGGCAGAAAAAGCAGAACCAAACATGATTACATTATTTAAAGAATTGATAAAAACATTATAGCATTTGGGCGTTACCACAAGGGTCGGGCTTTCGGCTATATCTTTTGGTTTTTTTGTCATTCCTGCGAAAGCAGGAATCCACAATTAAAATTAAATCTTTCTTTTTAAGGTCATTTCCTTGTCAAAAGAAAACCAAAAGGATGTCGCCTCAATCCCTAACGCAAAACAAGACCTCACAGGTTTTAAAAACCTGTGAGGTCTAAAAAACAGAAAAAAAATGAGCTATTTAGAAACCACACACAACGTTTACAAAGAAGCAGCATTAACCCCAGATGTTGGCTTATGCTGCACAACCAATCCTATTTGGGAGTTACCAGGATTAAAAATTCCGAAAATAATGCAGGAAATGAACTATGGCTGTGGTTCTACAGTACATGCACGCGATTTAACCAACAACCCAAAAATGCTCTATGTTGGCGTTGGCGGCGGTATGGAATTACTGCAATTCGCTTATTTCAATCGTCAAAAAAGCGGGGTCATAGGTATTGATGTGGTAGATGAAATGTTGGAAGCATCACGCAAAAACTTTATAGAAGCCGAAGTATTGAACCCTTGGTTTAAAAGCGATTTTATTGACCTTAAAAAAGGCGATGCCATGAATCTTCCTGTAGAAGATAACAGTATTGATGTAGCAGCACAAAACTGCTTGTTCAATATTTTTAAAGCAGACGATTTAAAACAGGCCATTGCCGAAATGTACCGCGTACTAAAACCACATGGTAAACTGGTAATGAGCGACCCTACCTGCGAACAAGAAATGAACGACACCTTAAGAAACGACGAACGTTTACGTGCACTTTGCCTAAGCGGAAGTTTACCAATTGCCGACTATGTAAAAGCACTAACCGATGCCGGTTTTGGCACCATTGAAATTAGAGCCAGAAAACCATACAGAATCTTAGACCCAAAACATTATCCAACAAGCGAACTTATTTATATAGAATCTATTGAAGTAGCCGCTATAAAAGATCCGATGCCAAATGATGGCCCTTGTATATTTACAGGAAAAGCAGCTATTTACTACGGAGAAAACGATTATTTTGATGACAAAAAAGGACACGTTTTATTAAAAAATCAACCATTAGCTATTTGTGACAAAACCGCAGGGGCTTTAGCATCCTTAAACAGAGATGATATTTTTATTAGCGAATCCACTTATCATTATGATGGTGGCGGGTGTTGTTAAGTTCCTGCGAAAGCAGGAATCTCAAAAATAAGATTAAAAAAAAGGAAACTAAAAAAGATTCCTGCCTTCGCAGGAATTCAGCATGGAAAAATACATAGACATCATAAAAAAATCATATTCTGGTTATTGGAATTACTTAAAGCAAGAGTTAATTTCAATCAACCATTGGGATAACTTTTTTTATGGCTTAATTATTATTTCCTTAGTGGTTTGGCTTTTGGAAATCATATTCCCATGGCGAAAAAACCAATCTATTTTTAGGAAAGATTTTTGGCTGGACACCTTTTACATGTTTTTCAACTTCTTCCTTTTAAATTTAATTGTGCTCATGGCTCTATCAAATACCGCCGCCCAATTATTGGACGATGGTTTAAAAACCATAGGACTCTCGGTTGCAAAACTTCAATTGTTTGATGTTGATGATTTACCCAAATGGTTAGGCTTATTTATTTTCTTTATCGTCTCCGATTTTGTTCAATGGAATACCCACCGACTATTACACCGTATACCTTTTCTGTGGAATTTCCATAAAGTACATCATTCCGTAAAAGAAATGGGGTTTGCTGCACACTTGCGTTACCATTGGATGGAACCTGTGGTTTACAAATCATTACTCTACATTCCCATCGCTATAATCGGTGGTTTTGATGCACAAGATGTGGCTATCGTGTATTTTTTCACCATTGCCGTTGGTCATCTAAACCACGCCAATTTAGGTTGGGATTATGGTTTTTTAAAATACGTGTTCAACAACCCTAAAATGCATATTTGGCACCATGCAAAAAAACTTCCAAATCACGCAAGGTATGGTGTTAACTACGGACTCACCTTAAGCCTTTGGGATTATATTTTTAAAACAGATTATATTCCGTACAACGGAAAAGACATCGAGCTTGGTTTTGAAGGCGATGAAACCTTTCCGAAAGATTTTATTAGTCAGGAAATTTACCCACTTAACGAAAAATCATGAAAAAATACTATTACGTTATTATTGTTTTGCTTTTAAGTTTTTCAGGAACTTCGCAAAATTCCAACCATGATGCTTGGGATAAACTTTTGAAAAAACATGTTTCAAACGATGGCCTTGTAAATTATAAAACCTTCAAAACCGATAATAAAGCTTTAAATAATTACATAACATCTTTAAGTGAGCACACACCTAATGATGCTACTTCAAAAGAAGAAAAATTAACCTATTGGATAAACGCCTACAACGCCTTAACCATCGATTTGATTTTACGCCATTACCCCACAAAGAGCATCAAAGACATTAAAGACCCGTGGGACCAACGCCTTTGGAAATTGGGCAGAACATGGTATAATTTAAACGATATAGAACACAAAATTTTACGTAAAATGAATGAACCGCGCATTCATTTAGCTAT
Source organism: Mariniflexile gromovii (assembly GCF_017814435.1). Classification (GTDB taxonomy): domain Bacteria; phylum Bacteroidota; class Bacteroidia; order Flavobacteriales; family Flavobacteriaceae; genus Mariniflexile; species Mariniflexile gromovii. The sequence goes on from NZ_JAGJCB010000004.1 coordinate 261,675, forward strand.
TGTTTGCGCATCCGTTTCTTGTCCAAAATTATCAAACGAGGCCTTTTCTACTGTAAGTTTAGAACAACAACTTACTAAAGCTACCAAAGATTTTTTAACCGATACTAGTAAAAATTCCATTTCAGAAGACACTTTGGAACTTTCTAAAATATTTCAATGGTTCGCTAAAGATTTCAAACAAAATGGCGATTTAATTGATTTCTTAAATAAATATTCAAGCATTAAAATTTCTGGGAAAGCCAAAATAAATTATAAAGATTACAATTGGGGTTTGAATGAATAAGTTAAATGTCATGCTGAAATTGTTTCAGTATCTCCTACACAATTATGAATAAAATCACCATCATAATTCCCATATTCAATGAAGCGAAAAACATTGAAATTCTGCTTAATTATTTATTAGAAAATTCTCTAGAAAAAAACATTTCTGAAATTATTGTTGTTGATGGTGGTAGTACCGATGGTTCCCAAAACATTATTGCCAACTTTCTGTTTGGTCGAACGCAGTCGAGACCTACAAACAACCTCTCGACTTGGCTCGATGAGACATCAATAATAGTATTAAATTCCAAAAAAGGTCGTGCCAAACAAATGAATTTGGGTGCACAACATGCCACGGGCAACATTCTATATTTTCTACATGCCGATTCATTTCCTCCCAAAAATTTCGATCAATTCATTAGTGATGAAGTTACAAAAGGTAATCTTGCTGGATGCTTTAGAATGCAATTTAACAGCAAGCATTGGTGGCTAAAATTAGCTGGTTGGTTCACACAATTTAGTTGGCGCGCTTGCCGTGGCGGCGACCAAAGTCAGTTTATAACCAAAAATCTGTTTCAAGAAATTGGCGGTTTTAACGAGGACTATAGTACATATGAAGACAACATGCTCATCAATGCTTTATACCAAAAAAAGCAATTTGTGGTTATCAATAAAAAACTTAAAACTTCAGCCAGATTGTACCAAAAACATGGTGTTTTTAAGGTTCAGTACCATTTCTATATCATATATTTAAAAAAGTGGTTAGGTGCTTCAGCCGAAGAACTATATATTTATTACGCAAAGCATCTATCTTAATATTTTTTTCGTATTTTCAAGCCATTCTTTAAATATTCCTTTCTATAAAAGAACCAACTTTAAACTACTTCATCTATATGAAAATCAAAAAAGTACTTGTAGCAAACAGAGGCGAAATTGCCATTAGAATTTTTAGAGCTTGCACAGAAATCAGCATTAAAACCGTTGGTGTTTACACTTTTGAAGACAGGTACTCGCTACATAGATACAAAGCTGATGAATCATACCAGATTGGTGAAGATCATGAGCCTTTAAAGCCATACTTAAACATGGACGCTATTATAAAAGTAGCTTTAGATAGTGGTGCCGATGCCATACATCCAGGATATGGTTTTCTTTCTGAAAATGCCACCTTTGCTCAAAAATGTGAAGATAACGGAATCATTTTTGTCGGACCAAAAGTATCTGTTTTAAAATCTTTAGGCGATAAAATTACGGCTAAAGAAGTTGCTTTGGCCAACAACATTCCCATCATTAGAAGTAACGAAAAACCATTAACGGATATTACAGTGGCTTTAAGTGAAGCTAAAAAAATTGGTTACCCTATCATGCTAAAAGCAGCTTCAGGTGGTGGTGGTAGAGGCATGCGTGTTATTAGAGAAGAAGCCGAACTTAAAGGCGCCTACAATGAAAGTAAGCGCGAAGCTTTAAATGCGTTTGGTGATGACACCGTATTTTTGGAAAAATTTGTAGAAAACCCCAAACATATTGAAATTCAAATTGTTGCTGATAATTACGGTCATACGGTTCATTTATTTGAACGCGATTGTTCTGTACAACGTCGCTACCAAAAAGTAATTGAATTTGCACCTTCATATGGTTTAAAAGATGAAACCAAAAATGCGCTTTACGATTATGCCATAAAAATATGTAAAGCCGTAAATTACAACAATATTGGTACGGTAGAATTTTTGGTAGATGATGATGATTCTATCTATTTCATTGAAGTAAACCCCAGAATACAAGTTGAACATACCGTTACCGAGGTTATAACCAATATCGATTTAGTTAAAACACAATTATTTATAGCTGGTGGTTATAAATTATCTGATGAACAAATTAAAATAGCCAATCAGGAATCCATCCAAATAAATGGCTACGCACTGCAATGTAGAATCACAACAGAAGATCCACAAAACGATTTCAAACCAGATTATGGAACGGTTTTGGCTTACCGTAGTGCTTCTGGTTTTGGTATTCGTTTAGATGCGGGAAGCATCTATCAAGGAGCTAAAATTTCACCTTTTTTCGATTCTATGTTGGTAAAAGTAACTGCTCATGGACGAACACTAGACGGTGCGAGCAGAAAAATACGCCGTGCCTTAGCAGAATTTAGAATTAGAGGCGTAAAAACAAACATGCCTTTTCTCGACAATATTTTAGTGCACGAAACCTTTAGACAAGGAAAGGTTACAGTAAATTTCATAAAATCAAATCCAGATTTATTCAAGTTTAAAGCACCAAGGAATCGAGCAACAAAATTACTAAACTATTTAGGCGAGGTTACGGTAAACGGCAATCCAGACGTTAAAAAAATAGATACCTGTAAAACATTTATAAAACCCAAAGTACCTAAGTTTGATGCTAATGCCAGTTTTCCAGAAGGCACAAAAGATTTGCTAACAAAACTTGGCCCAGAAAAATTTTCGCAATGGTTATTAAATGAAAAGAAAGTTCATTTTACCGATACTACCATGCGTGATGCGCACCAAAGTTTACTAGCAACTAGAATGCGTACGTTTGATATGTTGGCGGTTGCAGAGGGTTACGCCAAGAACCATCCCGATATTTTTAGTATGGAAGTATGGGGCGGTGCTACTTTTGATGTTTGTTTGCGCTTTCTTCAAGAAAACCCCTGGGAACGATTACGTTTGTTGCGTAAAGCGATGCCAAATTTACTTTTACAAATGCTTATTAGAGGTTCTAATGGTGTGGGATACAAAGCCTATTCCGATAATTTAATAGGTGAATTTGTTGAACAATCTTGGGAAAACGGCGTGGATGTTTTTAGAATTTTCGACTCGCTTAACTGGATGAAATCGTTGGCGCCTTGTATCGAACATGTACGCACCCGAACCAAAGGTTTAGCCGAAGGTTCCATCTGCTATACCAATGATATTCTAAATCCTGCAAACAAGAAATACGATTTAAAATATTACATCAATCTTGCCAAAGAAATTGAAGGGGCTGGCGCCCATATTTTAGGGGTTAAGGATATGGCAGGTTTATTAAAACCTTATGCAGCTTTCGAGCTTATTTCAGCTTTAAAATCGGAGTTAAAAATCCCGATTCATTTACATACACACGATACCTCATCCATCCAGTCTGCCACCTATTTAAAAGCTATTGAAGCAGGTGTTGATGTTGTAGATGTGGCTTTGGGAGGTTTGTCCGGGTTAACATCGCAACCTAATTTCAATTCAATTGTTGAGATGATGAAATTTCAAGACAGGGCCAGCAGCATAAATATTGATTCTTTAAATGAATATTCCAATTATTGGGAAACCGTTCGGGAGTATTATTATCCATTTGAGTCTGGTTTAAAAGCAGGTTCAGGTGAAGTTTTCAAACATGAAATTCCGGGTGGGCAATACTCCAACTTAAAACCTCAAGCGAGAGGTTTAGGACTGGAAGAACGCTTTCATGAAATTACCCAAATGTATGGTGATGTGAATATGCTTTTTGGAGATATTGTAAAAGTAACCCCTAGTTCTAAAGTTGTTGGTGATATGGCGCAATACTTGGTCAGCAATAATTTAACCATTCAAGATGTTCTGGAAAAAGGAGACACTTTGTCTTTTCCCCAATCGGTAGTCGACTTTTTTAGAGGCGATTTAGGGCAACCTGTTGGCGGGTTCCCAAAAGGGCTTCAAAAAATAATTTTAAAGGATCAGAAACCGTATACCGATAGACCGAACGCACACATGCCACCGTTAGATCTTGAAAAAGAATACGAAGAATTTAAGAAAATATTTGAACACGATTTAAGTAGAACTATAGAGTACACCGATTTCCTTTCCTATCAATTATACCCTAAAGTGTTTTCAGATGCTTATTACAACCATTTAAGGTACGATAACCTTATGAAATTGCCTACCAAAAATTTCTTTTACGGTATTGATATAGAAGAAGAAATTATTGTGGAGCTGGATAAAGGAAAAAACATACTGATTACTTTAGATTCCATAAGCAAACCGAACAGTGACGGCATAGTTACACTTTATTTTAAACTAAATGGACAAGGACGCTCTGTGGAAGTTAAAGACAAGAGCATTAAAGTTGATAAAGTGGAAAATGTTAAGGCAGATAAAGCAGATCCGCTTCAAATTGGGGCGCCATTACAAGGTATGCTCTCTAATATTTTAGTAAAAAAAGGTGATAAAGTAGTAAGAAACCAACCGCTGTTCATTATTGAAGCCATGAAAATGGAAACCACCATAGCAGCAACCGAAGATGCTACCATAAAACAAGTGGTGTTAAAACCAGGTTTTATGGTAAACGCAGAAGATTTGGTAATTAAGCTAAACTAAACTTTATTCCTACCCTTTTCATTTGGATATAAACCGGGCAAATCATCACTTTGATGAAATGCCTTGGTTTCAATATTCATCGCGGTAATTTTACCCCTAAAGGCAGCACCTGTATCAATATTCCAAACATTATAGGCATGCATTGGTTTGTCATGATTAAAATTGGTAGTTGGCGTATGTCCAATAAAGATTTCTTTATAGTGTTTTAAACGATTTGGAAACATGGGCGAATCTTCTTTTATGGAAGATTGCTCCAAAGCCAAAGCCATTTCCCAAAGGGTTCTATCAAAGTAAAATGTTTGTTTGAACACTTCTTTTTCAACACCATGCATGGATGTAAAACCAGCATGAATAAACAATCGGTTTTCGCTATCAATATGATATAAAGGCATTTTTTGGAAAAATTCTAAATGCATTTTCTTTTCTTCATCTGAAAACCCATCATAACTTTCCATGGTTTCTTTACCTCCATGAATATACCAAGTCATATCTACATGCCCGGTGTCCAACCAATTTTCACACCAAACATCATGATTCCCCTTAATAAAAATGCAATTTATTTTTTCTGAAAGTTCGATTAAAAAGGCAATAACTTGTGCCGATTCACTCCAACCATCCACATAATCGCCAACAAAAATCAGGGTATCTTCTTCTTTAACTTCTATCTTATTTAATACTTGTACAAGGGCTTTTAACCCACCGTGAATATCGCCAATAGCATATACGCTCATAAATCCAATAATTTATTGCAAAACTAAAAGATTATAATGAGAATACTAAAAATGAAGATTAAGTTTAGATTAAAAAATGAAAAAAAATAAATTCAATATTTAGAATACTGTGCTTGTATTAAGGCTTCAACTGGTTTGTTTTGGGGTGTGAATCGGTCATCATACAACCCACCAGATTTTTCATGATTATGGAACCATTTCCATACAAAACCACCAGCAAACCAAGGTTCATCCCAAAATTCCTCAAAAAGCACTTGCATGGTATTTGTTTGTGCTTCCAAATTAAGAGCATTCATATCGCGGTCGCTTCTCCAAGGTTCTTTACCAGCAAAATCGACACTTCTATAACCATACTCGGCAAACAAAATGGGTTTATTATACTTTTCTGAAAAGGCTTTTATAGTAGGTTTGTGTTTTAGCCAGCCTTTTCTACAAGCTTCAACAGTTGGAGTTTGTTCATCACTTACCGGAAAATAGGCATCCATACCTATGTAATCCAACTGCTCCCAAAAAGGGGTTCTATCATATTCATTCCAATTGGCAGCGTAGGTTAATTTCCCTTTATAGACTTTTCTAATTTCTGAAATAAGTTGTTTCCAATACTCGGGTCGGTTATCAATAAACGTTTCCAATTCGGTGCCAACACAAAAAATTTCAGCCTTTACTTCTTGGGCTACTTTTGCATATTCTAAAATAAATTGGGAATAGGAAACTTCTAAAACTTTCCAATCGGCTTCCGAAGTCATTTTAATGCCACCCGTAAATTCACCTCTACGTACCCAAATTTGAGGTTTTATCATGATACTTATGTGATGTTTTTTCAAACTTTCAACATATTGTTTCACACCTACTTTTGTTTCACCAAACCATTGTCTGTTTGTGTTAAACATAATCTCGGGATGTGATAATTCCCTAATAAACCCAAAAGGCATAATGGCAGCATAATTCGCATGAATATTAAGAAGCGGTTTTATGTGCGTATCGTTTATGGAGTCTCTCGATGCCACAAAACTAACACCATTTATTTTTTCAGGTTTATTAGGCATCATAGCGCAAGAACATATCATAAAAAACAAACCCACTCTTAAAATAATCTTCATATCTTGTATTTAATCTTAATCTTTAAATTTAAACAAAATAAACAATCCTTTTTAAGGTTTTAGTATATCCTTCGACCTATTAAAAAAATACATTACTATTTATGGAGCATATCGTAATTATTGGCAACGGCATTTCTGGCGTAACTGCAGCTAGACATATTCGAAAACTTTCAGATAAGAAAATCACCATCATTTCTGCCGAAACCGATTATTTTTTCTCTCGTACCGCTTTGATGTATGTGTATATGGGCCATATGAATTTTGAACACACCCAACCTTACGAAAATTGGTTTTGGGAAAAAAACAACATCAACCTTAAAAAAGGCTATGTAAAAACCATAGACACCAATTCCAAAACACTCCATTTTGCTGAAGGCGACACCTTAACTTACAACAAACTTATTATTGCCACAGGAAGCAAACCCAATAAATTTGGTTGGCCGGGGCAAGATCTAAAAGGCGTTATGGGCATGTACCACAAACAAGATTTAGAAAACTTAGAGTTTTATGCGCCCAATAACAAAGTTTGTAAACATGCGGTGATAGTTGGTGGTGGTTTAATTGGTATTGAATTGGCCGAAATGCTAAATTCCCGAAACATCCCTGTTACCTTTTTAGTGCGGGAATCTAGTTTTTGGAACGGTGTTTTACCTGATGGCGAAAGCGAAATGATTAACCGCCATATAAAAAACCATCACATCGATTTACGCTTAGCAACCAATTTAAAAGAAATTATTCCGGATGAAAATGGTAAAGTAAAGTCGGTTATTATAGAAGAAACAGGTGAGGAAATTTTATGCGATTCGGTTGGATTGACCGCTGGCGTAACTCCAAACATCGATTTTATAAAAGACTCCAATATTGAAACCGGTAAAGGGGTTAAAGTAAACCGTTTTCTTGAAACCAACATACCAGATATTTACGCCATTGGCGATTGCGCCGAACAACACGAGGCCATTGGTAACCGAAGACCTATTGAAGCCGTTTGGTATACAGGCAGGATGATGGGCGAAACCATTGCACAAACTATTTGTGGCAACAAAATGCCGTACAATCCTGGACATTGGTTCAATTCTGCCAAATTTTTTGATATTGAATACCAAACCTATGGTTGGGTTCATGGCTCTAAAAACAAACCAGATTATGAGCAACATTTCCATTGGAAACATGATGATGACACCAAATGCATTACCATAGCTTTTGATAAAAATACCAACGCGTTTCTAGGCATTAACACTTTTGGAATTAGAATGCGGCATGAAACTTTTAACACATGGCTTACCGAAAAACGCCCTGTCGATTACGTGATAAATCATTTAGCTGAAGCCAATTTTGACCCCGAGTTTTACAAACGTTATGAAAAGGATGTTTTGAAGGCTTATACCAATCAATTCCAAACTGTATAATATGAGCAATCAAACAACACATAAAAGCATGTCCTTAGTAAAACCAGAAGCTAACGACTTATCAGTAAAACAAAAAATTGCGGTTGCCATAGGTGCTATGGGACTTCTCGTTCTTGCCTTGGCTATTTTCAATACCAATTTCCCAAACAAAACCACATTCTTAACCTTATCGCTTGCCGCTATAGCATTAGGAACTATTTTATTTGCAAACGATGCCTATTTAACAAAATCCGAGGGTATAAAAAACGATGGTGTTTGGTTTAAATCCATCTCATCACGAGGGGTTTTAGCTTGGATAACAGGCATATTACTTACGGGCTTTTACATCATTCTTTATTTTTTTCCGCAGTATTTAGGACAAACACCTAGCGGCGAACCCAATACAGGATTAATATCCCTATTCGACCCACTTAGTTACTTATTAAGCGGAAATCCTGCAAGCCAATGGTTTGTGTATGGCACACTGTATACCGTAGCCATTTTAGTGTTCGGATATAAATTCATGCTTAAATACCGTCACAATCGCTACGAACAATTGCGAACCATTTCGGTTATGTTTTTCCAATTGGGCTTTGCTTTTCTTATTCCAGAATTAATGTCGCGCCTTAATGCAAGTCCCGATTATAATTTACCTTATTACGACTTAAAAAGCATGTGGCCACTTAACTATTATTTATTTGATAGTTGGTCTATAAACGGATTGCTATCATCTGGCGCACTTGGTTTTATCATGTTGATGTTTGGCATCATTTCCATTTTTGTTATTTCTCCTTTTTTAACATATAAATATGGAAAACGCTGGTATTGCTCATGGGTTTGTGGTTGTGGTGGTTTAGCCGAAACCGCTGGCGATTCTTTCCGCCACCTTAGCAGCAAAAAACTTTCCGCTTGGAAACTGGAACGTTGGCTAATCCACACGGTTTTGGTGTTTTCAGTGGTGATGACGACTGCCGTGATCTACACCTATTTAGGAAGCGATCCGAATAAATTTTGGCTTACCCGAAGTGCTTTTCTTTTAGGCGTGGGCATCTTGTTAACCTTGGTTTTTTCTATAACCATGATTTTTAAAAGACATGAATTGGGTAAAGACGCACGCTATGGCGCCATTGGTTATTTTGTATTGATAGCTGCATTATTCATCATGCATTATACCGGAACTTCCGATAAAATATTCTTAATAAAAGCAAGCGCCTTACGTTCTGTTTACGGCTTATATATTGGCTCCATTTTTTCTGGGGTTATTGGTACGGGCTTCTACCCTATTTTGGGCAACCGTGTTTGGTGCCGTTTTGGTTGCCCTATGGCAGCAATTTTAGGGTTTCAACAGCGTATGTTTTCAAAATTCAGAATTACTACTAATGGCGGCCAATGTATTTCTTGTGGCAACTGTTCTACCTACTGCGAAATGGGTATTGATGTGCGCGCCTATGCCCAAAAAGGCGAAAATATTGTACGTTCCAGTTGCGTAGGCTGTGGTATATGTTCTGCCGTTTGCCCTCGTGGGGTTTTAAAATTAGAGAACGATTCCTTGAAAGGGCGCATCAATGCTAATGAAATTCTTCTTGGAAATGATGTTGATTTATTGGACTTAATCAACTCAAAATAATTTATCAAAATAGAAACATTTTTTTAACCAACTAAACAAAAGTATTGTACTTTTGCTCACTGTAAGTTAGTTCTTTATGCACAAAATAAAAGTAATTATACCTGCTTATAACGAAGCAGATTCTATTACCCATGTGATAAACGATATACCCGAATTTGTTGATGAAGTTATTGTTGTTAACAATAATTCCACCGACAAAACTGAAGAAAATGCAAAAAAAGCAGGCGCAACTGTTCTAACCGAAAAAAACAAAGGCTACGGCAATGCCTGTCTTAAAGGTTTAGAATACATTGCAAACACACCTGAAAAACCAAATATTATTGTATTTTTGGATGGCGACTATAGCGATTATCCTGAAGAATTAACCAAAATTGTAGCACCAATTATCGAAAAAGATATCGATTTTGTTATTGGAGCTCGCGTTAAAAGTTTAAGAGAAGCTGGTTCTATGACAATGCCTCAAATTTTCGGCAATTGGTTAGCAACCTCTTTAATGAAACTTTTTTTTCGTGCAACATTTACCGATTTAGGCCCATTTAGAGCCATAAAATACGATAAGTTGCTAAAGTTGAATATGATTGACAAAACCTATGGTTGGACTGTAGAGATGCAACTAAAAGTTTTAAAACATAAATTTACCTATTTGGAAGTGCCTGTAAATTATAGAAACAGAATTGGTGTATCAAAAGTATCAGGAACCATAAAAGGTGCTATATTTGCCGGCGTTAAAATCTTAAGTTGGATTTTTAAATACAGTATTAAAAAATGATTATAGAAACAACAATCATCATTATCTACACCATTTCGCTTTTGCTTATTTTCATGTATGCTTTAGCTCAATTGAATTTATTGTTAAATTATTTAGCTTCCAAAAAAAAGGTAGATAACTCACCAAAATTCGACTTTTCAAAACCAGAAGAAATCCCTTTTGTTACCATTCAACTTCCTGTGTATAACGAGATGTATGTTATGGAACGCCTGTTGGATAACATTGCCAAAATAGACTACCCTTCCGATAAACTGGAAATACAAGTATTGGACGATTCTACCGATGAAACTGTAGAGTCTACCCGTGCCCATGTAGAAAAATTGGCCGCAACAGGTTTAGACATTAAGCACATAACACGCGTAGATAGAACCGGTTTTAAAGCTGGTGCCTTAAAAGAAGGTTTAAAAATAGCCAAAGGCGAATTCATTGCTATTTTCGATTCCGATTTTTTACCAGAACCAGATTGGTTAAAACGTACCGTACCTTATTTTAAGGATGATAAAATTGGCGTGGTACAAACCCGTTGGGGGCATTTAAACCGCAACTATTCCATACTAACAAAAATTCAGGCCTTTGCTCTAGATGCGCATTTTACTTTAGAGCAAGTAGGCAGAAACAGTAAAGGACACTTCATCAATTTCAATGGTACCGCAGGACTTTGGAGAAAAACCTGCATTATAGATGCCGGAAATTGGGAAGGCGACACCCTAACTGAAGATTTGGATTTAAGCTACCGTGCCCAACTAAAAAACTGGAAATTCAAGTATTTAGAAAATGTTGAAACCCCAGCAGAGTTACCTATTGTAATAAGTGCAGCCCGTTCGCAACAATTTAGATGGAACAAAGGTGGTGCCGAAAACTTTAGAAAAATGCTTGGTCGCGTTTTAAAAAGCAAAAACATTTCACCCAAAACAAAATTACACGGTTTACTACATTTATTAAACAGCACCATGTTTTTAAACGTGCTTGTGGTGGCCATACTCAGCATCCCGATGCTTTATATAAAAAATGAGTACACACACTTAAAACCATACTTTTATGTTATGAGTTTCTTTGTGGTAAGCTCTATCATATTTTTTGTATGCTATTGGTTTATGTACAAAAACATTTATGGTGGCGGATTTAAAAACTTCGTTCGTTATATAGGGATGTTTTTCATATTTTTCTCAATCGCCATGGGCTTTTCACTGCATAATTCCATAGCAGTTTTAGAAGGGCATTGGGGTAAGAAAAGTGAATTTGTACGCACACCAAAATTCAACATCAGCTCTATAAAAGACAGCTGGAAGAAAAACAAATACATTAAAAAAACCATATCCATACACGTTATTTTCGAAGGTTTATTAATGGCATATTTTGCATTTGGCATGTATAGCGCCTTTATAGTGGGCAACCAAGGTGGCGATTTCGGGTTGTTCCCATTCCACTTAATGTTGTTCTTAGGTTTTGGTTTCGTATTTGTAAAATCAATCACTTCAAAAGTATAGAGTAACATTCAACATCATAAGAATTAATCAATCTCAAAACGGACTTTACATAGTGGTTTTGAGATTTTTTTTTAGGATGTATTTGGGCGTTACCCTGCGGGTCGCGCTTTCCGCACTACACGGTAGTTTGCTTCAATCACTAACGCGGAAATATTCATGTAATTATTATGGCAACAAAAAAGAAATAATAAGAATACAGTACTCTATTTTATATATGCAAAAGATTGAGGTGGATGTAAATTAAAATCTGTCTTCAAACATTTTGGAACTTTGTATTTTTTCATACTTTTTACTTGAATTGCAAAACCCTTTTCCCTTTCAGAAAAATACTGATAAAAAAAATCCTCAGTAATTCCTGAATATTCTCTAGTTAAAGCCCAAAGAGTTTCAAGATCATTATTGAATATTTTACCAATTTCAAATTCACCGATTACTTTTTGAACAGGAGAAGAAGCATAAACGATTATTGATTTTACATTCTCATTTTTAAAAATAGCTTTTCTAAATTCGAATCGTTTTGTTCCGTCAAAAATTTTATATGCAAATTCAGGTTTAATCGATAAAACTACTTTCATTTTCTTATTTTAGCTTATATGCAAATTTAACCAAACTCTTGAATTGATTATTATCAATTTCAATAAATCCTAATGGCATATTCATTATATCAGGGATAACACCAATTTTATTCAAATCATTAAGTGTTGGTTTTGGTGTAGGAAAAGAATGTGCATAGAGAAATTTAATCACAAAAGGTTTGTATTTCTTTTTATTCCACCATTTTTTTTCTAATTCATCTTTCTTAATCATTGTTCGTCTATTACACGCTTGATAAAAACTCTCAAATGAACTAAAATTTAAAACAACATCTTCCACTATACAAATTGAAGTTACAGTACTGGAATATTTCTTAGGACTTGTATCCCCAATTCGATAAATAACTATGATATCACCTCTTTGAAGATGTCTATCTTTTGAATGAGATATATACACTTTTCCAATCCTATTGCGATGTGGTTCATTCTCTATATACTTTGTCTCATCTTCACGAGTATTGATGCTGTCCGGAAACAATTCTGTATGATATTGCGATTCTATCTTGATTATGTATTTCCTTGTTTTTCTTGAAAAGAAAGGATATGAATATTTAGGGTTATTAATATTTACAGGTAAGTTTTTATCGAAGGGTCTAACAAAAACAATTTCATCTCCATTCTTTGTCGTTTTTATACCATATTCGACAAAACCCCATTCCGTAAGCATATCAATAAGTTGTACCTGTTCCTGTCTTTTATTAAATACAGTTACATAAATTTCCTGTACTTTATATTGAATTGCATTATCAAATACAATTTTCAGAAATCTTTCCCCTATTTTATATCCATTACTTATTACTTTTAGTGTTCCTATTTTCAGCCTCTTCTTGTTCGAAAATACAGGACTTATTTCTGAATAATTTTCTTTTTCGTCCTCAACTTTCACATATAAAAAAGCAGTTAAATTATTATCACTGTAGCATACATAACAAATTTTATCAAACTTTGAAATAAACCAATCATTGAATTCACAATAATCTTCTCTAAAACTATCAAAAAAACTGTCATTTATATCTACCTCAGCAAAATCAACTTTTTTTACTGCCAAAACACTATACTCGACTAAACCAGGGTTCTCTGAAGTGGATTTTTCGAGAAAAGTTTGAATTTTAAATACTTTGCCAGATATACCAAGCCTATTGGCCTTTATATGAATCTTCTTATCCTGAGTAATCAATAAATCTATTCTACCATTATAAACTTCATTAAGTAAATGGCTATCATTAATGTCATTTTCATTAATATCAATCTCTGAGCTAACCTGTTGAACATCTTTTGAAAATGGCAGTGGGTGTTTAATTAGATTATAACTATCCAATTTAATTGAAAAAGTAGCGACTACTTGCTTATTTTTATACGTCTCGATTTCTGAAACTGTAATAGGATGTATATACTTTTCATAATGCAACTTATCTATCCAATTAAAAAGCTGTCCAATTTCATGTTCAATAATTTTATTGGATTCTCTGTGAATTATTATGTTGGTATCTAATAAGACTTTCATTTACCTTAGTTTCATATTTTTATCATTTCGTTAAAAACTCGTGGTGTTTTAATTAAAACCAATTTAGTATTTTTTTCTCACATAAATAATAAGTAAAACCATTTTGTTTACAATACAGTTTTTATAAAAAACACACCATAAAACCACCTCTCTTTTTCACATAATCTGTATCTTTAAAACTGGTAAAGCTTATTAAAAAATGACACCCTACAAACACAAAAACAGACTCACAGCACAAGCCTATATTGATGGAGTTTTAAAGGGCGACCGCGTTATTCTATCCAGAGCCATTACCGTTATAGAAAGCCATTTGGAAAGCGACAAAGTGCTAACTAAAACCATTATTCAATCCATTTTACCCAACTCGGGCAATTCCATTCGTATTGGTATTACCGGTGTTCCGGGTGTGGGCAAAAGCACCTTTATTGAGGCTTTTGGCAAGCATCTTATAAACCAAGGTCATAAAGTAGCCGTTTTATCTATAGACCCCAGTAGTCAACGTTCTAAAGGCAGTATTTTGGGCGATAAAACCCGTATGGAAGCATTGAGCACTTTAGAAAGTGTCTATATACGACCATCGGCTTCCGGGGACACTCTTGGTGGTGTTGCCAACAAAACAGCTGAAAGTATGCTGCTTTGCGAAGCTGCCGGATACGATGTTATTTTAATTGAAACTGTTGGCGTAGGGCAATCTGAAACCGCAGTTCATGGGATGACCGATTTTTTCCTGTTATTAATGTTGGCTGGAGCTGGCGATGAACTTCAAGGTATTAAAAAAGGAATTATGGAAATGGCAGATATGCTAGTCATCAATAAAGCAGACGGTGACAACATTAAAAAAAGCGAACAGGCACGATTGCAGTACCAAAACACCTTGCATATTTTTCCACCTTCGGAATCTGGTTGGGAAACGGTGGTTACCACAGCTTCATCCACCAAAAACACAGGTATTGATACTGTGTGGAATACCATTTTAAACTATCAAGCATTAGTGAATGCAAATGGTTATTTTACAAAAAACAGGCAGCGCCAAAACATCCGTTGGATGTACGACACCATTAACAACGAACTGAAACAACTATTTTACGGTTCTGAAGCCATTACCAAGGAGCTTTCTATTTTGGAAAAAGAGGTGATATCCTCTAAAATATCGCCATTAAAAGCGGCAAACCATGTTATTGAAATGTTTAAAAAACGACTCTAATAACGTTCCATAAGTATTTTTAAACATGTTAAACACAGCCATACTAAAACACAACAAACTTCCATTACTATTAGCGTTTTTAAGTGTACTCTTCTACTTTGCTTTCGCCTATAATTTAGTCCGAACCGACTATATAAAATTGATAACACTTTATACAGCCTTGTTTTTTGTGTTCTACAAATTGGTTCAACTTTTAAAAACACACATAGTATTTTTAACTTGGTTAGCCTTTGTATTTAGGGCTGTTTTTATTTTAGCCATTCCAAACCTATCGCAAGATTTTTACCGTTTTATTTGGGATGGCAGAATGTTTTTAGCTGGTTTTAACCCCTATTTACATAGTGTTGAATCTTTTATCAGCATGGGTGAATTTCCTGTAGCGCAAGCCCAAGAACTACACCAAGGCATGGGCGCATTGAACGCCAGCCACTTTACCAATTACCCACCTATAAACCAATTATGTTTTGTGATGGCTGGTTTATTTGCAGACAAAAGTATTTTAGGTTCGGTGGTGGTGATGCGCCTTCTTATAATTGCTGCCGATTTTGGCACTCTTTATTATGGAAAGAAGCTTTTAGAACGACTGAATATTCCTGTTCATAATATCTTTTGGTATATTTTAAATCCGTTTATTATTATTGAATTAACAGGCAACCTTCATTTTGAAGGCGTGATGATTTTCTTTTTAGTTTGGAGTTTGTATCTCCTGCATTTGGGAAAATGGCAAATGGCCGCTGTTATTTTAGCGTTTTCTATTGCAACAAAACTGGTTCCTTTGATGTTTTTACCTTTGTTTTTTTGGTGGTTTTTAAAACGACCTCTCGACAGCACTCTAGGTGACATAAATAAAACGACTGCGCTAAACCTGACAACCGACGATGAGAAGCTGAAACAAGTTCAGCTTGACAAAACGAAAGGCGTCATTACGAATGAAATGAAGCAATCGCTAGCCTTTGACAAGATTGCTTCGTCGCTTACTCCTCGCAGTAGCGGATTATTAAAATTGACAGGTTTTTACAGTATAGTTGGTATTACAACACTGCTATTGTTTGTTCCGTTTTACTCAAAGCAATTCATAACCAATTATACAAAAACCGTTGGCTTATGGTTTCAAGATTTTGAGTTTAATGCCAGTTTATACTACATAGCACGGGAAATAGGGTATTTGTTTAGAGGTTACAACGAAATTGCCATAATAGGTAAAGCCATCCCGATTCTTGTAATTCTTTTGGTGCTGTGCATCGCTTTACTAAGAAAAAACAATAATACCTTACAGCTTATTACCAGCATGCTTTTGGTATTGTCATTTTACTATTTTACGGCTACTACGGTGCATCCTTGGTACGTGGCAACACTTTTAATACTGTCGGTTTTTACCAATTATAAATTTCCTTTAGTGTGGAGTTTTATAATTATACTAAGCTATTTAGCATACATGAACACGAACAACACCGAAAACTTGTGGATTATTGGATTGGAGTACACCATTGTTTATGGCGTATGTATTTGGGAGGTTTTTACAAACAAAAAAAAGGCTTTTTAAAAAGCCTTTTTAATATCTATTTAAGCGTAATCGAGAACTTCAATAGTTAATTTACACATAGGTTTCGACTGCGCTCAACCAGACATAACATTATTTTTTAAAAATGGATCCTGGGTTTTTAAAACTTTTAAATTCCAACATATAATCGTTTGGGTCCTTTATAAAGAAAGAAACGTGCTCACCAGCTTTACTTTCCAAAAACCTTATTTGGCTAACCATGTCTAGTTTTTGTTGTTTACATTTTTCGTAAATCTGTTCCCAATCTTTTAACTCTACAATAACTCCGAAATGAAACGAGGGCAATATTTTACCTTCGAAAACATAATTAGGACTGTTAAAGTTAAATTTTTCGGCCTTTATAAATGTTATTTGATTGCCAAATAAATCTATATCGACCCAACTTTGTGTTTTCCTTCCTAAGGAAGCGCCAATATTATCCACATAAAAGCTTTCTGTACCTTTTACGCTTAAACAAGGCAACGACATATGAAATGATGCGCCCATAATATAATAGTATTAAAGAGGTTTTAAACTTTCAACTCTGTAAATTACAAAATCTTCGTCATCATCTTCAAAATCTTCAACAAAAGTTATTCTAAAACTTTTATCAACATAACTTTTGTCGTTCTTTAAATCGTATTGCTTTAATACTCTTGGGTGTACTTCCTCGAATACTAATTCTTCTCCATTTTCAAACCAAAACGTAAAATAACCGTTTTTGTAAGACTTAAAAACAGCTGTTCTCATAACACTTACTAACTAAGAATTAATCAATATCATCATCATCGTCTTCATCATCATCGTAGTCTGAATCCGAGTCATCCATATCATCGTCGTCGTCTTCGTCGTCATCCGAACTTGGTTTTTTAACAACCACATCATCGTCTTCATCGTCACCTAAACTCGCGTCGGCATCATCAACTTTAACTTCTTCAAAATCATCATCAGCAACATCGTCTGTATCATCTCCAAAGTCTTCCATAGCTTGTACAAGGCGTTTACCAACTTTTACTAAGTAAATCGTATCATCAGTTCTAACCTCTACAGCTTCAATTATTTCATTTTGTGCATTTCTAAACGAAATCACATCGGTTTCGTCGTATCCATCAGGAAACTTTTCAACAAGAAGATTTAAAATATCTTCATTTAGTTTTTTGTAATCTACAATTTTGCGTAACATTTTTATTTGGGTTGAGTTATTGGTCTAACAAATATGCAAAAATTAATGGAGCAACAATGGTTGCATCACTTTCTATGATGTATTTTGGGGTATCTATATCTAATTTACCCCAAGTAATTTTTTCGTTTGGAACGGCACCTGAGTAGGAACCGTAACTGGTTGTTGAGTCGCTAATTTGGCAAAAATAGCTCCAAAATGGAATATCGTGCATTTCCATATCTTGGTAAAGCATTGGCACCACACATATTGGGAAATCGCCCGCTATACCACCGCCAATTTGGAAGAAACCTACACCTTTTCCACCTGAATTTTTTGGATACCAATCGGCCAACCACATCATATATTCTATACCGCTTTTGGTAGTAGACGCTTTAAATTCACCTTTGATGCAGTACGATGCGAAAATATTACCCATAGTACTATCTTCCCATCCTGGAACTACAATTGGCAAGTTTTTTTCGGCAGCAGCTACCATCCAAGAATCTTTTGGATCGATTTCATAATACTGCTCTAAAACACCTGAATTTATCATTTGATACATAAATTCATGAGGAAAATAACGTTCCCCAGATTTATCTGCTTTGTTCCAAATATCGTATAAATGCGATTGTAAACGTCTAAACGCTTCCTCTTCAGGAATACAGGTATCTGTAACACGATTATAATGGTTTTCCAATAAATCCCACTCTTCTTGTGGCGATAAATCTCTGTAGTTTGGTACTCTTTTGTATGAATTGTGCGCCACTAAATTCATAATATCCTCTTCAAGGTTTGCACCTGTACAAGAAATAATTTGAATTTTATCTTGACGGATCATTTCAGCTAACGATTTGCCTAACTCGGCAGTACTCATCGCTCCTGCTAAAGTAACCATCATTTTACCACCTTCCAGCAAATGGGTTTCGTAACCTTTTGCAGCGTCTACCAAAGCAGCCGCATTAAAGTGTAAATAATTTTTTTCTATAAATTGTGATATGGGTCCTTTAGTACTCATCGTCGTCGTTAAATTTTGAAGCGTTATTTTTTTGTTTCGAATTATCGTAAGCGTTATCGTAATCATCACCTACCTCTTCGTCCATAAATTTATAACTTAACATTTTATAATACAATTTTGCGGCTAAAAAATCGGAAGATTTTTGTTTTTCATTGGGGCATAAATCAACAATATCAAACCCAACTACATTTTTTTCAGCAAAAACTTGTTTTAAGAAATCTAAAGTTTCGTACCAAAACAACCCACCAGGTAAAGGCGAAGCAGTATTTGGCATGATGGATAGATCTAAACCGTTCAAGCTAAAATTGATGAATACGTTATCGGTCATCTGGTCTATAGCAGAATCCATCCATGTATCATCAACCGCCATTTCATGGGCAAAATATGTTTTATCGGTATCTGCAATTGTTTTTTCTTTTGCACTCATAGAGCGAATACCAACTTGAATTAAATTGGTGGTTTGGTTGGCCTCGTTAAGCGCGCACGCATTGTTTAAAGACGACCCGTTATGCGATTTTCTTAAATTGGCATGTGCACCAATGTGCAATACTGTTAAGCTTGGGAACATTTCGTTAAAAGCGCGAATGGTTCCTATAGAAATAGCATGTTCGCCACCAAAAACGGTAACAAACTTATTTTTTTTGATATATTTTTTTGTGGTTTGGTGAACAGCTTCAACCAAAGCTTCTGGCGAATTGTTTACATCAACAGCATCTGTTAAATGGATACCTTGTTGGTACACTTCAGTGTCTGTTTCAATATCATAAAGCTCCATATTGTTTGAAGCGTTTAAAAAGGCTTCTGGCCCTTTACTGGCTCCTTTTTGTATTGTACTTGTTCCATCAAAAGGTACTGGAATTAAAACAATTTTTGATTGCTCCAACTTTGCAAACTCCTCAGGAATTCCAGCATACGTGTTATTTGTCATAACCTAAAATTTTAAGTAAGTCTTCACTTTTTTGTTGTTCGCTAAATAATTTTGTGGTGATGTTTCCATCAGTATCCCTATCTATTAAAATATGCTTTGGTGAGGGGATTAAACAGTGTTGCAATCCTCCAAATCCACCAACGGTTTCTTGGTATGCACCGGTATTAAAAAACCCAATATATAAAGGTTTTTCTTTATTATATTTTGGCAGATAAATAGCATTCATGTGCTGTTCGCTATTGTAATAATCGTCGCTATCGCAAGTTAAACCTCCTAACAATACACGCTCGTAACTTTCGTGCCATCTGTTAATTGGCAACATCACAAAACGTTTATTAATAGCCCAAGTATCGGGCAACGTAGTAATGAACGATGAATTGATCATGTTCCATTTTTCACGGTCGTTTTGTTGTTTTTGGTACAACACTTCATAAATAGCGCCACCACTTTCACCTACTGTAAAACTTCCAAATTCTGTAAAAATATTTGGTACCGGCACTTCTTCTTCTTCACAAACCAGTTGGATTTGATTGATAATTTCACCAACCATATATTCGTAATCAAAATCAAAAGCCAACGAGTTTTTTATAGGGAAACCTCCGCCAATATTCAAACTATCCAAACTTGGGCAAATACGTTTTAAGCTTGTGTAAACCTTTAAACATTTGGTTAACTCGTTCCAGTAATACGCATTGTCTCGAATACCCGTATTAATGAAAAAATGAAGCATTTTAAGTTTCACTTTTTTATTCTCTTTAATCTGGCTTCTGTAAAAAGGTAAAATATTTTTATAGCCAATACCTAAACGCGAGGTATAAAACTCAAATTTTGGTTCTTCTTCCGAAGCAATACGTATACCTATATTGAATTTTCCTTTTATTTCTTTTGAAAGTAAATCTATCTCCTCATAATTATCAATAATCGGAATGCAGTTTTTATGTCCGCTATTAATTAACCTTGCAATATTTTGAATGTATTGATCTCTCTTAAAACCATTACTTATTACATAAGTTTTATCGGTTATTTTTCCTTCGGCTTTTAAGCTTTCAACAATATCGATATCAAAAGCTGATGATGTTTCAATATGAATATCATTCTTTAGAGCTTCGTCAAGAACATGCTTAAAATGCGAACTCTTAGTGCAGTAACAATAGCTATACTTTCCTTTGTATTTATTGGCTTTTATGGCTTTATCAAACCAACCTTTCGCTCTATTAATGTTGTTTGAAATTTGCGGTAAATACGTAAACTTTAAAGGCGCTCCATATTGTTCAACCAAGCCCATTAGGTCTATACCATGAAATTCTAAATGTCTATCTTTTAGATCAAATTCTTCTTGAGGAAAGTAAAAAGATTGATTAATTAAATCAATGTATTTGGTATTCATTCTTTATTTTTTGATGTAATAGTTTAATATTAATTTTTTTAAAGTTAAGAAACATTCGTTTCTAATCAAATAATATCTTCCTATTAATCAAATACGGATTTGGCTCTGTGTAGTTGGAACAAAGCCATATATATGCTGGCTACCAGCAATAACATACGCAGAAGTTAGCTCTAAAATTCGGTTACTTTTTCTGTAAGCTGCTTTTGAAAATAACTTCTCAAATTTCAAAAACCCGAACATATAAACACGTTTCAATTTGTTCAGCAATTACATTACAAATGAAATATAAAAAATTTAATTATGAAGTAATTTAGATTTTTTTTTTGGATTTTTTTTGAAAGCTGTTTTTGGGCGTTACCCACAAGGGGTCGGGCTAGTAGTTTAGCCTGAGCGCAGACGAAGGACTACAAGTCCTCGCTCCTGCGTCGCTGTGGTCTTTTCGCTTCTATCCCTAACGTGGGCATATAGCAAACCAAAAAGTTTTAGTAAAAGAAAAACTAAGCTAAAATCAACCCGTTAAAGATGCTGAAACAAGTTCAGCATGACACTAAGTTGTCAGTTTAGAAATATCCAAAGAGCTTGTCATTCCGAACTTGTTTCGGAATCTAATGGTTTCCACAAGTTATCCCAATTTGGATTCTCTTTTTCTATCAAATTAATTTTCCATTGTCTGTGCCAATTCTTCAATTGTTTTTCTCTTGCAATAGCATCTTCAACATATTGAAATTCTTCATAATAAACCAAATGCTTTAATTTGTATTTTGATGCAAATTTACCGCCTATTTCTTGCATGTGCCTTTCCATTCTATCATCAATTCCTCCAGTCACCCCTATATACAGAACACCATTTGGTTTATTTGTAATAATGTAGACCCAATAGTTATGATAATCGCGTTTCGGCATTTTTGGTTATTTGATTGAAGATGCTGAAACAAGTTCAGCATGACATTAAGCTGGCTTTATAGAAATGCCAAAAGGGCTTGTAATTCCAAACTTGTTTCGGAACCTTTTAAAACCCTAAAGCATCTTCAAATTATTCAACTCTTGCTCTGTTAAATGTTTCCAATGCCCTCGTGGAATGTCTTTTTTGGTAAGTGGCCCAATGGCAACACAATCCAAACTAATAATTTCGTATTTAAAATGATCAAAAATAGTTCGTATCAAAGTATTACCAATATTCTTGATTTTTAAACCTATTTGGTTTTTAGGCTCTCCATCAATATAGCTAATTTCTTCAACCGCTATAAGCTTTCCTTCAACTTTAAAACCTGCTTGAATGGCTTTTAAATCTTCCAGTTTTAAATTTTTATCTAATTCTATTTGAAACAAACGTGGCACACCATTTTTAGAATTGGTGAATTTGGCTGCTATAACATCATCGTTTGTAAATAATAATAAACCTTTAGAGTTTCTACCCAAACGCCCAATAGGCTTTATTCTAGAAGAGGTAGCATTGGCAACCAAATCCATTACAGTTCTTCCTTTACCTTCGCTGGTGGTAGTTGCAAAACCTTTTGGTTTATTCAATAAAACGTATGCTTTCTTTTCTGGGTTGATGCGGGCACCGTCGTAACGCACTTCGTCATCCAACTTTACTTTATAACCCATTTCGGTAATTACTTTTCCGTTTACCGTTACAAGACCGGTGGCAATATGCACATCGGCCTCTCTACGAGAACACATACCCGAATTGGCAACGTATTTGTTCAAACGGATTTCATCCGGATTTGAAGCTTGTTTTTTTGATGGCGGATTTACATTTCGAATAGGCGCATTTCCTCTAGCAATGCTTTTTTTATGGGAACTGGCACCGCCTCTGCTTGCGCTACGACCATTACCGTTTTGCTGTCCTCTAGCTGAAGGTTTCCCTTTTCCACTTGTTCCTTGCGTTCTGCTCATCACTATTATTTTTTGCAAAGATACTTTTAAAATTTACGAATTACGATTTTTGAATTACGATTTTACAAAATCCTATTCAATAACAAATCAATATCAATCAATAAAATACTAAAAACACCTAAAACGATTATGAATTTTAAAATATTGTGCCCTATTAAATAATGCAATTTGGTTTTCGACTTCCACAACAATATCAAAAAAGCCAATATTAAAACAATGCTCAAATAAAAATAGATGTACATGTAACCAATTTCAAATTTAAACAACAACAAATAAATTGGAACAAGTGTTAATAGAGATAATACGGTAAGCATTCGTTTTGAAACCACTTCGCCATAAACAATGGGAATGGTATGGTAATTTTGGGTTAAATCGCCCGTAATGTTTTCCAAATCTTTGGTTAGTTCGCGCATGGAAATAAGCAAAAACAAAAAAATGGCATGTACAAAAATGACCGTTTCAAAATTTTTGTAGTACATAAAAATGGCAAAAAACGGTGTAATGGTTAAAATAGCCGAAACCAAATTACCAATAAACGGCAATTTTTTTAATTTGTGTGAATAAAACCAAATACCGAAAATGTACAATGAAAAGAAAACAACCGCCTTAAAAGACACATAACTTACCATAATAACCGCTAAAAAATTTAGCACGAAATAAAATGAAAGCTTCGTGTTTTGACTCACCAATTTATCTAACCTAGATTTCATTGGTCTGTTGATTAAATCTTTCTCGGAATCGTAAAAATTATTGATGATGTATCCGCCAGCAATGGTGGCTGCCGAAGCTAAAACCAACAGAAATAAATTAACATCAAAAACCACTTTACGTAAGGGTTTATCGTGTGCCAAAATATAAATTGATGCCAAATATTGCGCTAACACTATAACAAGAATATTATAGCCTCTAATTACAGAAAACATGCTGAAAAACTTAAGAAGTATGTGTTTTTGTTTTCTGGAGAACATGAAAATATATTTTGATGAGATTCTGAAACATGTTCAGTACAACAAAAGGACTTTAGAAATTATAAACTACTTCTAATTTATAATCTTTTAACGCGTTTTTTGCTTTCTCAATATCCTCTGTAAAACCAAGAATATAGCCGCCGCCACCAGAACCACAAAGCTTTAAGTAATACTCGTTGGTTTCAATACCTTTTTTCCAAAGTTCATGAAACTGTGCTGGAATCATGGGTTTGAAATGGTTTAACACCACTTTTGAAAGTTGCTTTGTGTTTTTAAATAAAGACTTTACATCACCTTTCAAGAAATCATCCACACAAGCATCGGTATGTTTTATAAATTGGTCTTTAAGCATGTTACGGAATCCTTCCTGCTTCATATTTTCCATAAAAATACTTACCATAGGAGCGGTTTCACCAATAATGCCGCTATCCAGTAAAAACACAGCCCCTTTTCCATCGGCTTTTTGTGATGGAATACCGGTTGCTTCAATATTATCTTTTGAATTGATAAGAATTGGAATGCTCAAATAGCTATTTAAAGGATCTAAACCTGAAGATTTCCCATGAAAAAAAGATTCCATTTCAGAGAAAACAGATTTTAACGTCAGTAACTTTTCACGAGTTAAATTCTCTAAAACCGTTATTTTATTATGCGCATAATTATAGTAAATAGCTGCTACTAAAGCACCACTACTACCTACTCCATAACCTTGCGGAATAGACGAATCGAAATACATGCCTTCATTCACATCATTCTTCAAAGCTTCAATATCAAAAGTTACCAATTCAGGATTGATAGCCTCTAAATACGTAACAAAACGCTTTAAACTTTCGTTTGATTTTATGGCAGCTTCCGATGGATTTTTATCGGTTTTTAGGGCTCCATTATAAAAATTATAAGGAATAGATAATCCTTTAGAATCTTTAATGATTCCATACTCACCAAAGAGTAGAATTTTAGAGTAAAATAATGGTCCTTTCACTTAATTTAATTAAAAATTAATAATGCAAAGTTAATAATTATTCTTTAGATGATTTAACAATACTAATCAATAATCTCAACATTTACTGATATTTACGTTTAAATGCATCAAATCCTGTTTTGTTCAGAAAATTTGCAGCATATTACAAATAATACTTTGGTTTCTATAAATCCTTCATTGTCAATTATCAATTGTCAATTGTTAATTGCTTTGCTCCAAAACCAATTTGGTCGCAAATGTAATGCCCGTTTTGACAATATGCAACCAATTCATTTTTAATGAATTCTAAAATTTTAACCGATTCATTTTTTGGATATAACACATGTACATTAGCCCCTGCATCTAAAGTAAAACTAATATGTAAACCCGTTTTTTGACGGAACATCCATATTTTATTAATGATTTCCAAAGTGTTTGGTTTCATCAAAATAAAATATGGCATACTGGTCATCATCATCGCATGAAGTGTTAAGGCTTCACTTTCTATCAAGGCTATAAATGCATCCAAATCGCCCGATTCTAGAATGGGCTTTAATTTTTCCAAATGATTGTGCGCTTGCTGAAATCGGTTTTTTGCGTATGGGTGGTTATGCATTAAATTATGTCCAACCGTACTGCTTACTTGTTTTTCGCCCTTATCAACTAACAAAATAGTGTCTTGATAGTCTTTAAAATTGTCATGGACTTTATACGGGTATTTTACACCAAACAAATCGCTGCTACCGTCAACCACTTCGTTTTCTCCCCAAACAATTAAATCGCCTTCTATACTTCTACAAGCAGAACCAGAACCTAAACGCGCTAAAAATGATGCTTTTTGGTTGAAATAGTTATCGCTTAAAGACCTTTCGACTGCGCTCAAGGTGACATCTGACAATAATTGTTTTTCAATACTCATTAAACACAATGCCAATGCGCTCATCCCTGATGCAGACGATGCAATTCCAGAGCTGTGCGGAAATGTGTTTTTGGTTTCAATTTTGAACTTATATGCTTTTAAAAAAGGCAAATAAACTTCAACGCGCTTAAAAAACGTTTCAATTTTCGGTTTGAAATCATCTTTCTTTTCGCCATCTAAAAACACATCAAATTCGAAATCAGAAATATTTTCTTTTTTTGAAAAAGTTACCGTTGTGATGGTTTTACAATGATTAAGCGTAAAACTGATGGATGGATTTTCAGGAATTTGGTCTTTCTTTTTCCCCCAATACTTAATCAAAGCAATGTTACTGGGCGATTCCCAAGTGACTTTTCCGCTTTCAACTGTATTGGAATATGTTTTAGGTATAAATTGTTGTTCAGTCATTTCATATGTGCATTTTATTTGCTTTTAAAAGGTCATATGCAATCGCCTTATCTTTATTGGGTTAGTTTGCAAAGTTATTAATAGCGATTTCTTAATTTTCAGCAGACAAAGATAACAGTTTTACCATAGTTTTGTAATTTCTTGAGGTGCCAACAACCTTTAATTTGCGTTCGGAAGTATTCATATTAAATTTTGTACGCCCATAACCTGTTGAACTGTAAAAATAAAGCGCATCTTTTTTTATTATAACTTCTTCGTTTTCATAGGCTATTTTTGCGACTTCATCCACCAAACTGGTATCCGGAATTTTATTCAACATTATAAAATAACTTTCCATTTTCTTTTCTTCTGAAAACGGACAATTATTTAGAATAGCTTGAAGTTCTTTATTGGTTTTTAAAATTACAGAAACTTCAAACCCAAAATGATTTAAAATAAGATTTTGAATGGTTTTCTCTAATTCTGAAGCTTCTGCAGTAGATTGAAAAATAACGTTTCCACTTTGAATATAGGTTTGCACCTTTTGAAAACCTGCCGCAGTTAGTAAATCGCGCAATGTTGCCATGGGGACTTTTTTATGGCCTCCCACATTGACACCTCTTAAAAGCGCGATGTATATGGGCATTTTAGAAATCTTGATTTTGGTTTAGGATTCTTAGAATGATAATGCGTTTATTATAAACTGTATAATGAATTGAAAAATTGAAATGTTCTAAATTTACAATTCTTACTTTTTTATACCGAAGTTGAAATGCTTTGGGCATCGAACAAATAAGTCTTAACTGGTTGAGCAAATCATCCATAAAAAATTCTTCCTTGTTATATAATTTAAAATAGCAAATTGCCCTTTGCAGTTCTATATCTGCTTCTTTGGAAATCTCATAATTCACGCCCATAACGTTTTAAAACCTCAGAAACCGGCATGGTTTCCAATGTTCCATTTTCCATTTTCTCCAGCATATCATCCATCATTTTTTTATATGCCTCAGAGGGTTCGCTGTAACGCATTGCTGTATCTTCCAAAGTATATTCTAAATAATTTTTGAGTGAGCGTTTTTGGAGTTTAGCTTGTTTTTCAAGAATTTCTAAAGCTTTATCGTCTAACTCGATTAATTTTTTTGTCTTTCCCATGACATATCAATTATATATAGTAAATATATAAAAAATATATTAATCTGAAATAGATTTAGCTACAATATAAGCCCCAGTCCATGCATTTTGAAAGTTAAAACCTCCCGTAATGGCATCCACATTAATCACTTCACCCGCAAAATACAGGTTTTTATGAAGTTTACTTTCAAAGGTTTTGAAGTTGATTTCTTTTAAATCGACGCCCCCTGCAGTTACAAATTCCTCTTTAAATGTGCTTTTACCATCTACATTAAAAACAGCTTTTGTAAGTTGAACCGCTAAATTTTCTAACTGATTTTTGTTTAAATCGGCCCATCGGGTTTCTGGGTTCATGTTGGAAGCCAACACCAATTTTTGCCACAGTCGCTTAGGCAAATCAAATTGAGTTGATTTGAATACTGTTTTTTTAGCTAAATCGTGTTTTAAGTCTTTAAGAACCTCTAAACAATCTTCAAAAGTTTGTCTGATAAAATTTATTTCGATTTGAAATTTATAGTTTCTTTTAGCCAACTCCACAGCGCCAAACGCCGATAATTTTAAAATAGCGGGCGCACTAAAACCTACGTGGGTAACAAGCAAAGGTCCTTCACTCCATAAATCGGTTCCTAAAACCTTAACCTCAACATGTAAAGCCACAACTCCTGGAATGTCTTTAATGCGCTCATCTTTCACATCAAAGGTGAAAAGCGATGGCACAGGTTGTGAAATGGTATGCCCTAAATTTTCTAAAAGATTCCAGATTTTAGGATTGCTACCCGTGGCTATTATTAATTTTTGGCAAGAATATATATGGTCTTTGGTTGAAATTTCAAAACCATTTGATCGCACTTCGACAGGCTCAGTGTGACTAGATTGTGGAGAAATGGCTGTTACACTTTGGTTATATAAAACCTCCACCTGGTGCTTTTCAGCCTCACTTAAAAAACAGTCGATAATGGTTTGCGATGAATTGGACACAGGAAACATCCTGCCATCTTCTTCAATCTTAAGTTCAACACCTCTTTTTTCAAACCACTCGATGGTATCGCCAGTCATAAATTGATGAAAAGGTCCTAACAACTCCTTTTCTCCGCGCGGGTAATTTTTTATTAATTCTTGAGGAATAAATTCTGCATGGGTTACGTTGCAGCGTCCACCACCAGACACCTTTACCTTTTGCAAGCCTTCATTTCCACGTTCTAGGATGGCTACTTTTAAGTGCGGATTTTGTTCTGCAATGTTAATGGCCGCAAAAAAACCTGCTGCACCACCGCCAATAACAATCACATCTTTTTTAATCATAATCTGTCAGGAAAGTCTGAAATAATACCATCTACACCATAAGATTTTATTCGCTTTATGGGTTTTAAATTGTTTACGGTATAAGTGAATACTTTAAAATCTTCTTTTAAATTTTGAACAATTTCTTCGGTTAACATGGTATAATCTGGATGGATAGCAACCGCATTGATGGTTTTCGCAAAATCTATTGCTTTTTCCAAGTTGGAATCGGTAAGAACACCTAAAGGTATATTGGGGTTTGATTGAAAAACCGTTTCCAATAAGTTTTCTTGAAAACTAGAAACGATGATATTACTGTAGTCCCAACCTTTTTTTTCTACAAAAAATGTAATAAGTCTACTGGCTTCTTGGGCTGTATCCAATCCTTTTAACTCAACGTTTAACAGGCATTTATTGTTTACAAAGGTTAAAACTTCAGACAGTGTAGGTATTTGGCAATGCCCTTTTACTTCAACACGTTTTAATTGATTTAATGTGAATTTTGAAATCTCGCCAGAAGTGTTTGTCATTCTATCTAAAGTAAAATCATGAAAAACAACCAACTGCCCCGAAGCACAACGATGTACGTCTATTTCTACACCATCAACACCTAAACTCAATGCTTTTTTAATAGACTCTAACGTATTTTCGGCCAAATGTCCTTTAGCTCCTCGGTGACCTATGCGCAGTATCTTTTTATCCACTTTTTATTCTTATTAGAAATATCGCTGTAAATTTAACACTATTAAAACACATATTATGCATAAGCACCTAATCTTAATTATTTTTACCCTCATTATATCCTGTAATCATGGGAATTTAAAAAAATTGTCCAATTTACCAACAAAGCTTAATGAAGTTTCTGGCATTGAAACCGTGTTAAATTCAGATTTGATATGGATGATAAATGATGGAGGCAACCCAGCATCCATTTATGGGGTTAATAAAAAGGGTGATATTAAAAAAGAACTAAAAATTAAAGCCAAAAATAACGATTGGGAAGATTTAACATCAGACGACAAAAGAAATATCTACATTGGTGATTTTGGAAACAACAATAACGATAGAAAAAACCTAAGTGTATTAAAAGTAAATAATGACGCTTTAAACGAATCTAAAAAAATTAAGGTTGAAAAAATACAATTTAAATATCCTGATCAAAATGAATTTCCGCCACATAAAGACAATTGGCATTTTGATTGTGAAGCCTTTTTTTATTACAAAGACAGTTTGTTCTTGTTTACAAAAAGCAGAACAAACAAAAATTTTGGACAAACAAGCCTTTATAAAATACCTGCAAAATCTGGCAAATACATAGCGCAATATATAGCTACTTTTAACACTGGAAACGGTATGGAATCGTGGGTAACAGCCGCCGACATTAGTGAAGATGGAAAAATGGTAACATTGTTAACCCCAAAATTTGTTTGGATATTTTCCAATTACAAAAGCACTAACTTTTTTAATGGCACTGTTGCTAAATTGACATTAGAAGAAAACTCTCAAAAAGAAGGTATTTGTTTTAAAAACAATAACACTCTATATATTACCGACGAGAAATCCCATGGTTTTGAAGGCAGCCTATACAGCCTAAAACTGCAACAACCCAATCAATTATTAGAAACCAAACCCTAATTTAAAAGCAATAAGAAAACCATCTTTACTATGAAAAACAGAAAGATTCCCTGTAACCATATTAGCAGCATTGGCAAACACACCACCGCCCACTGCTGTATTCCATATATTTGAATCTTCATTTTCTACCCAAACTCTTCCATAATCCATACCTCCATACACACCTATATTTAATGGCAATAAGGTAGTTTTTACTTTACTTATATTTAAACGCAAATCGGTACTTTGTACAAAAGCGCTTTTTCCTGTAAACCGTTCATTTCTATAACCCCTTAAACCATTATTTGCACCTATGTTTGCGGCTTGATAAAACTCAAAACCATCACCCACATTAATTTGCGCTTTAAGTTTGGTTGCTAAAACCAACTCTCCGCTAGGTATCAACCTATAATCGAACGCTAATTCTGGTATTATATAACCAAAACTATGGGATGTTTCTATATTATTTTTATATCCTGTTTCTAGGGCCACTTGCATACCAAGTGTTGGAAATGCATTATTGTTTGCATTGCGGTACTCGTATTTGGCTTGTATACCATAAAAGCTTTTACCAGCTTCAATAATATCATTTAAAACCAGATTTACAAAACGTCCTTCAGTTTGTTCTACTTCATTGTTTTCATAAGACAGACCCACTTCAAAAATAGCCCCTAAACGCCCATGCCAAATTAACGAAGGCTCCAACTTAAACAACCTAATTTTAACGCGGTTATAATCTAAACCTACATCTACCCCATCGTTATCATCAGCTTCGTAATTTAGTGTTTCGTTTCCAAAACCAAAGTAATTCATTGCAAAATTAGGACTTGTAAAACGTATTTTTACCCCTAAGTTCATGTTGCCTACAACATTTGCAAATTCACCTTTATAACCTAAATCGAAACCATTGGTTGCAAAATAATAAGCCCCAGATAGGATGTGTTGCGATGTAAATGGATTACGCTCAAAATCATATTTTGTATAGGTGTTTGAGAGCCCCAGTTTAAGTCCGTCATCTGGATTTGCACCTATAATAGGGATGAGTTGATTGGTGTTGTTTTTAAGTTTTTTATAGTCGTAAACATTCGTTTCATAATCATCTGTTAACTTCACCCTTCCGTTAGAAGTTTTAAAAGTGTTTTCTTTTGATTTATAATCATAAATCTTAACTTTTTTTCCGTTTATTATACTGTATGTGTCATTATTTTGACCGCCAACTAATATTATTTTAATTAGCTTATCGCCGTTACCAGTTACTTTAAACACATCTTTATCATCTAAACCATAAATCCAAATCTCTTTGGTGTTATTTGAATTATATACGCGTTGATGAAACACTTCACCTTTATTGCCATTTTTAATTCTATAGGCGGTAACTTTTGTTTGTCCATCCTGCATACGCTCAATTTCAAACCAATCATCTTTATTTGTTCCCTTTACAATACCAAATTTATTCATGTGGTTGTAATAAGCATCTGAGATTTTTTGAAGGTTGCTTCGCCTGCCCTGAAGTTTTCGCTTTATATCTTGAATGCTTTCATCACTTACTTCCTTAGGGAAATTTGCAAATGCATTATCTATAACAGCATCGGTTAAATTCTCTGAAATTTGTTTTACTTGGGCATTCCAAACCTCTCGATTTGATTGATTAATTAATGCCATATCCAAAGAATAGGGCTCTAAATTAAACCACTTCGGTTTTTTTAAATCTTCATCATAGGACTTCATTAACCGCAAACCAGGAATTAACGAAGTAACAGCCCCTAGCAAAGCACCATCAGCCATTTTAGAAAACGCCTGATCTCTATCTCTGGGAATAGGTCTATATACTTTTCTACCTTTTTCTTTAAATTCTGCCCAGCGCCATTGGTCTTCATGCCGGTCCCAATCACCAATGAGCATATCAAATAAGCGCGCTCGAATGTATGCGACTTCATCTAAAATAAAATCTTCATCTTCATTAATTTTATTCAACAAATCGTCGGTACTAATCATGGCGTTTGAAAAACCAAAACTAGCTTTATTGCCATGACCCTCATCTGTACGTTCTTCAATCATGTACAATTCGTCGCCAAATTCGTCATTAAAACCCTCAATAGCTTTTTGTTTCGGCACATAATACAGTACGGGGTTTGTATGATAAACACCTACAGCATCTGCTAAATCTCCTATTACAAAAGGCGCATAGGGATGCGACCCTGTAAAAACATCTTGTAACAATTCTTGTGTAACAGTATCTTCAAACTGACCTTCTATATACTGATCTTTAAATGCCACAGCTTGCAAGTACTGAATGGCATTTTTTCGAAGCGCACGCATTACATACTCTCTTCCTTGCTTATCTTTTAACCTCAAAGATTTTGATTGATGCCCTCCACCTTTTCGAATAGGGGTTAGACCTCCAAATAGTGTGTCTAAATTTACCGTGGGCGCTTCTATTTCTATACCGTAATACTTTCTAAAACGCTCTCCCCAAAGTGTTTTGTATATACCATTTTTATCTATTTCTTCATTCGTATAGATAGAAGCTATTTTTGTTTGTGGAAACGCTTTTGGATAAATAACCTCTTTTTCTTTTTCATCATTTGAAAACACTTCTGCTTGAAAAACCACTTTATTCTCTTCAGCTGTGTAAAAACGCACTTGAGACGACCCATCAGTATAAACATCCAACACCGCATAACCAGGGGATCCATAAGAAAACAAACCTGTACCAACATTTCTGGTTGCTGTTGTTTTAGACCCCGACCCGCTAACTATTTGTGGTAAATTATCTCGAACTATGTATTGTAAATTATGGTCGTGCCCAGATACAAAAATTACTTTATCGTTTTCTTGTGAAAGGGTAATAATACGCTTTCTAAATTCGTTGTAAAGTTTATTCTGCACATCTACGGTTGCAACGCCCCCAGCTTTTCTAATCAAATTTTTTAAGGTCCCTAATACCGGTAATGGCTTTAAATAATTTGAAAATGCATATTGTCCACCATGAGATCCATTGGTAAACATAGGATGGTGAACTGCAATTAATGTTGTTTTTCCGTCAGCTTTTTTAATTTCACCTTCCAACTCATCAAAAAACTTGGATCTGGTTTTTATTTCACATTCATCATTAATAATGGGGTGCTTATCCCAATCGGTTAAATACCATTCCGAATCTATAACAATCAAAACAATATCATCTGAAATGTTCACTTTCTCTATTGGGCAGCCGTTCTCTGGCAGAAAAGTATTTTTCCCTAATTTGTCTTCAACATAATCTTCTTGCCGTTTCAAACCGTTAATGCCAGAATACCAATCGTGATTTCCAGGAATGAAAATAGTTTTTCCTTTAAAATGAGCAACAGCTTCTGTTTGAACATCTAGTTGATGTTCTGCAAACGCTCTTCTTTCATCATCCTTCTTAGGCAATCCTTTTGGATATATATTATCCCCTAAAAAAATAGCCGTACTATTTTTTTTAGCTTTACTTAAGGTATTTTTGAATGCTTGCAATGCTTTTGAAGATGTGCCCAAAGGTGAATTTCCTGCATCGCCAATTAAGTAAAACGAATGAGCAATACTTTTTTGAGACGCCTCGTTTTTCCAACTTGTGTTTTTATATTGGGGATTATAAGTGGCACAGGCGTTAAAAAATAAAACTGAAAAAAAAACAGCAAGTATTCTTATTTTAAAAATCATTCGGTTGGTTACTTTTTTTATAAAGATAAATTATCACTAAATATCCTGCAATTTACTATACTTACTTTTTCCTCATGTAAGTAGATATTTTTAGTATCACCTTACAAAACTAAATGCATAAGAACCAGAAAGCATTTTGTAAATTTACGACAAATAACCACGAACCCTTAAATTCGCTAAAGTTTAGTATTTTTACCTAAATCACATTCCCGAATGGACCATCTTATTGAAGCATCTGAAAAATACGTTATTCATTTATTAAATGAAAAGCTGAACAGCAACTTTACATATCATAATGTATCGCATACCCAACGCGTGGTAAAAAAAACAAAAGAATTATCCGAGTTATCTCAACTAACCGATTTTGAAAAAACGACTGTGGCAATAGCTTCCTGGTTTCATGATACGGGCTATACACAAAGCATAGAAAAACACGAAGAGAAAAGTGCTGCAATTGCTGAAGAATTTTTAAAAAGCCAAAATGCTTCTGAAGACATTATCACAACTGTTAAAGATTTAATTATAGCCACAAAAAAAGATTACATCCCCAAAAACATAAGTGAAAAAATTATTCGTGATGCCGATTGTTCCCATATTGGAAGCAAAGATTTTGAAAATATAACCGAATTGCTAAAAAAAGAATTGGAACTTACTTGTAACAAAACTTTAACCAGTGCAGAATGGTTAGAAGAAAACATCAACTTTTTAACTAACGTTCATCGATTTTACTCTGAGGCCGCCACAACCAACTGGACTGCGGCAAAGGCAAAAAATTTATCTAGATTACTAAAACTTCAAAATAAAACGAAACAAAACGCTGTTAAATTAAAACAAAAAAAGGCAGAATTAAGTTTTAAAAAAAACAAAACAGAAATACCAGAACGCGGTATTGAAACCATGTTTAGGGTTACCCTAAGAAATCACATTACTTTAAGTAATATAGCAGATACAAAAGCGAACATTTTACTGTCTGTTAACGCTATCATTGTATCATTAGTTATATCTAATTTAGTATCAAAATTAGACAATGCATCAAACCATTACCTAATTATACCCACTGTTATTTTTGTACTTTTTACGGTAGCTTCTATTGTTTTATCCATTTTAGCAACACGCCCTAATGTTACCAGTGGAAAGTTTACCAAGGAAGATGTTGCAAACAAAAAAGTAAATTTACTTTTCTTTGGAAATTTCCATAAAATGAGCCTTAAAGATTTTGAATGGGCTATGGGAGAAATGATGGTGGACAGAGATTATTTATACGCATCCATGAAAAAAGACCTGTATTTTTTAGGTTTAGTGCTTGATAAAAAATACAAAATACTCCGACTAACATACACTGTTTTTATGGTAGGTATAATTGTAAGTGTTATTTCTTTTGCATTAGCCTTTAAACTGTATGCACGTTAATTATTAATTTCTTTAATTAAGTCGTTATAAGAATAAAATGTTTTTTCTTTATTATTTGCACTATACAAGAGGCTTACCCGAATGGCTTTAAGCCCAGTTACAGATTGTAAATCTTGAAGCTCTACAATTTCCACATCGGTATCTAAATAATTTTTAGATTGTAAAAATTTTATATAACGTAAGTACTCCAACTCGTCTTGTTTTTGGGAATAAATAATACTGATTTTCCCTTTTTGGGTAACACGTTCCTTCGTGCCTTTTATATACGCCTTATCCACGCGTTTTTTTACAATTTCATAGCGTGCATTATAAGTGCCGTCTACATCAAACTGTTTTTCATCCATTCTAAAACTAATAGATAATGGTTGGTTAAATACCAAAACCATAGAAGCCACATCTAACCCAATAGAAAATGTTGATTGCATTTTGTAATAAGCGTTTTCCATTTCGCACATAACCTGTAATTGCCACAGCCTTAAATTATATAAATATATAAGATTAAAGCTATCTTCTTTGGTTATAGATTCTCCTATATACATGTTATGCTCTACACCATCTGTTTTAAAACGTTCAAAATAATGCGGATACATTTTTTGTGCTTCTACTTGCTTTTTATCAAGAAGTGACGCCATTTTTTTATTGATGCTGGCAATAGTATCATCATAATTTTTTCTGTGCTTGTAAAAAGCACCCACCTTGGCATCAATGGTTTCTTGGTAACTCTTTATAAGCGTAGTTAAAGCTTCAAATTTTGATAAGTACTCAAATAATGGATTGATATCATTCTTTAAAAAAACAGAAATTTGCTGCTCACTATCTACTTGAAAATCTATATTTAACTTTTCTAAATAACCATCTATTTGAAATATAAATTGCTCATATATAGGAAAGGCTTCTTCTTTAAAGGCAG
This sequence comes from Mariniflexile gromovii, assembly GCF_017814435.1. Lineage (GTDB taxonomy): Bacteria > Bacteroidota > Bacteroidia > Flavobacteriales > Flavobacteriaceae > Mariniflexile > Mariniflexile gromovii. Next base: position 297,875 of record NZ_JAGJCB010000004.1, read on the forward strand.
CCTCCAAAATAGTTTTTACACTGTTAAGTTGTAGTGACAAATCTTGTTGGGTTGCCCAATTTCTAGCTTCTGAAGACCCTTTAATATCTATTTGACCATATAAAGGATAAATATCTTCGAACGAAATTTTATTAAATACCGCTTGATTGCCTTTTAATTGCTCTTGAATAAAAACTTTAGCCTCTTTTCTAAATTTCCACGAAACACTTGGATGTATAGACGTGCATTCTTGCTGAATTACGGCTTCTATTAGGTTTTCTTCTTCCTTTTTTGAACGTAAGACCGCCGAAACGATATACGGCATCACATCTATTAATTTATTGGCATTGATGCTGTTTAAAACCTTCGCATTGTTAGAAACAATTTCCAAAATACCCAATAACTCATTATCATCTGCAATGGGTGCCAAAATAGCACTTTTAATACCTTGGTTTTTTAATACGGCTATTTGAGGTGCTTTTCCTTTAGATAGTTCATAATATTTATCAACATCTGAAAGGGTGTAGAATTTTTTCTCTTCAAGCAGCTGCTTATAAGACCCCGCACATAAAGCACTTTTACACGGGGTTGTTTCATTCGCATTCAATAAAAAACTATGCATCCCCTCACCATAAACTGGTTCGAATGAGTCTTCTTCCTTATTGTAGATTGAAAAACCTACGCGAATATCTTTAATTCCTAATAGCGAGCTAAAAACACCTTGAAATCTTTCTATAAAGTTTTCATCGCTACGTTTATCTTTTGAAATAAGACTTGATTTAACATTTGAAATAGACTGATCATCCGTTACATCAAAAATATTTGAGATAACCAACCCTTTAAAAATGTAACTATTCGGTGGAAATTTCTCTTTCCAAAGTTCTATATTATCGTAATTATCCAATAGTACATCATAGTCTTCTTGGGTAATTTTTACGGCTTTTTCTGTTGGTATAATTTCACAAAAATCGGCATTGTACAAAATTTTATAATACCTTAAAATACCGTTTTCGTCTGGAATTTCATAAAAAAACGGTCGTTTTAAATTTAAATTATAGCCATAACAATAGTTTAAAATAACGGTACATGTAGCAATATATGTATCGTGTTCTGGCATGTTTTCTATTTTTAAAACAAAATCATCACCAGCATTTTTTAAAATTTTTTGAAACCTATTTGAAGCATTATAAATAATATTTTGAAACGGCACCGTTGCGGTTTTAATTTCATTATTAGTTAAAATAGGGCTGAAAGAATCTTGAAGAATAATGGCTATTTCTTTTTTATACGTTTCAAGCAACGATAAATCTGTAAAGCCCTCTCTTAATTCAGGATAGGGTTTTTGAATTTCTAGAATACGCTTCGCTTTAGCTGCAAGAATCTCATCATCACTATGCAGCATCTGCTCGTAAGTTTTAAGAAGTTCATTAAAACTTATTTTTAAAATCATTGGAGATTCTAAATGTTTATACAAATCCATGTTTTTAAATTAAGATATTGTAAAAATACAATTAATTTGATTAGTCTTAATTTCCTAAAGCAAATTACAAATTTTTAAAAATCGTTATATTATTTTCACTTAACAATAGGTCGCACTAATCCTTCTTGGGCTACCGATGCTATTAATTTTCCATCTCTTGTAAATATGTTTCCTCTTGCAAAACCTCTGGCACTGGTTGCGCTTGGAGACTCCATCGAGTACAACATCCAATCATCAAAATCGAAATCCCGAAAATACCACATAGAATGATCTAAACTAGCGGTTTGTGTATTGCCCCAATGCGCTTTACTGGCATGCGGATACAAGGTAGAACTTAAAATATTATAGTCTGAAATATAGGTAAGCACCTGCTGTTTTGTGGCTAAATCTAAATCTTTAGTACTTCCCTTCAACTTAAACCACACGTTGCTAAATGGTGGTAAATCTTTTTTGTCTAGGGGGTTCACTATTTCAGTGGGTTTAAATTCTACCGGACGTTCTATTTTCAAAAATGTTTTCATACTACTAGGTAAAAAATCTCCATATTGTTGAAGAATTTCTGTCCAACTCAATAGCTCCTCGGGTTGCTTTAAACCAGATTCCATAGGTATTTGATGGTCGTAACCTTCCTCTTCTTTATGAAACGATGCCGATAATATAAAAATAGTCCTATTTTTTTGATGTGCTGTAACCCTGCGCACCGAAAAACTACCACCATCTCTCACAACACTTACGTTATAGGTAATGGGTAATTCTAAATTTCCAGCCTCTAAAAAATAGGAATGCATTGAGTGCAACACCCTATTATTGGTTATGGTTCTACTGGCAGCATTTATGGCTTGCGCTAACACCTGTCCACCAAAAACAATGGGGCTACCAATGGTTTTACTAATACCATTAAATTCGGTATCACTAATTTTTTCCAAAACCAATAAATTTAATAAATCGTTTACAGTAGTCATATGTTTAATTCAATGTATGATTCTTTACAAAAATACGTTAGTTCCCTTTTTTAAAACAACAAAACCTATGTTATCTGCTCTTGTTTAATTAAATGTTTTAATTTTTTGATATTGGTTTGTTTTGAAAAGTGTTCTAACAAGAATTTTAATTTTGGGTTGATAAACGTTTCACAAAATGGTTTCTCAGGATTATTTTGATAATAATTCTGAATCGATTTTCTAGAGGCTTTAAAAGACTGAAACGGATACACCTTGGTTATTAATTTGCTACCAAATGCCTTTTGAAAATTATTAACAATAGCTTTTGATTGTTGATTTTGCTCTTCTGAAAACGTATAAATAGCCGAACGGTATTTGGTACGCATGGAATGATTGCTCGTGCTTTTATGGGTATGCAGATGTACTTCGATGAGTGTTTCTAATGAAATGACCTCTGGCTTAAAATGAACAATAACAGCTTCAGAGAAGGCTGTATTTTCATTAACCGATGCTACGTAACCTTGCTCTACGTTCTCAACGCCAAGTAAGGATTGAAAAACAGCTTCGGTACACCAATGGCAACCACCACCTAAGGCTATTTTAGAAATTAATTCCATTGTAATTGCTTACGCTCCTTCCAATAATCAAAGGGTTCAACACTAAAACTTTTTAAAAGCATAACATCTTCTTCACTTAAAACGAAAGTGTTTACTTTTAAATTTTCTTCTAACTGACTTATTGTACTCGCACCACTCAAAACCATACTTTCTGGAATGGTTGCATTACAAAACTGTAGCGCAATGGCATCTACACTCACAGCATATTTATTAGAAAGACTTTCTAAAGCACTATAGAACATATCATACTTAGGGTAATTTTTGTTTCTAAAAATCCTGCCGTTTGCCAAAGCTTCTTTAACTATTAACTGTTTGCCATTTTCTTTCAATTGAGTACGAATACCTAAAATACTTTGTTCTAAAATATTATAGGTACTCTGAAAGGTATCGAACAGTAACTCGCCTTCTACATGAACATCCAATGCTTTTTTAATAACCTCTACTTGGTTATCGCCCGTTGTGGAAATTCCAATTTTAATTTGATGTTCGTTCTTTAAAAAAGCCAACTGGTTTAACACTTCTGCATTTTCCAAAACCCCGGTTTCTAAGGTTGCGGAATGAATTTGATAGGTGGTTAAAAAAGGCAACAGCTTTTTGGATACCTGCCATTGTTCTTTTAATTTCGAAATACTGTGTTCTTTCACTTCATGAACAGTGGCATTTTTATCAAAATTGGCAGTATAGGTATACCCCCATTTTGTCCCTACTTGAAGGCTTTTATCATTTTTTGTCGCCAACCATTGAATCAACAAATCTTCGGCTAAACCGTAACCCGGCGCCGTATCAAAATACCGAACACCCAAATTGTAAGCTGCATCCAGCACTTTAAAACCATTGGCTTTAAGCTCGTTTACATCACTTTTTGCAATGGTATTGGTTCTTACGTTAATATAATGCGGTCTTCCTATGGCCGCCATTCCTAATCCTAAAGCCATCTCTTTTTGATTAATCAAATTTTTTACGAACTGCACGACAGCATGGAACAACCTACTTTATGCCGTGCCCAATCCGGACGTTTAGCAAACCATTTTTCGTATTCGGGTTGTTCATCATATGGTTTTTTAAGCATTTGAAACAATTCGTCAATCAACTTATAATCGCCTTTATCGGCGTCATCAATAGCTAATTGCGCCATATAATTCCTCAAAATATATTTCGGATTTACCCTGTTCATGTTTTCTTTCCTTACTTCGGAAGTTGTTTGTTCCTGTTCCAAACGCTTGGCATAACGTTGAAACCAAGTTTCCCATTTTTGCTGAATTTCCTCGGTTATTTCCGTTGAAACATAAAAAGCATCCTTGATAAGTTCTATAGATTCGGAAGGTTTTTCTATATTGAAATCGCTTAGTTTTCTAAAGAAAATGGTCATATCGGTTTCGGCAAGCAATAAATTATCTTCCAAATTCTGAATCAAAGAAGCGTCTAGCGCATCTTCAACTTCCAAACCTAATTTTGAACGCATCATGGCTAAAGACTTTGTTTCAAAATCTATTTTGTATTGGTCTAAAATAGCTTCTAAAGGCTCAGTTTCTTTAATTAAAGGGTATAAGGCATTGGCCAATTTGTATAAATTCCAAAGCCCAATATTAGGCTGATTCCCGAAACGGTACCGTTTATGTTGACGGTCGGTGGTATTTGGGGTCCAACCAAAATCAAAACCTTCTAGCCAACCGTAAGGTCCGTAATCGATGGTTAAACCTAAAATAGACATATTATCGGTATTCATAACGCCATGTACAAAACCAACACGTTGCCAGTGGATGATCATATCCAAAGTACGTTCAGAAACTTCACTAAAAAAAGCTAAATAGGTGTCTTTTGAAGGTTCGCCCAAATGACCAAAAAAATGTTTAATGGTATAATCCACTAAGGTTTTTAGTGTTTTAAAATCTTGTCTAGCTGCAAAAATTTCATAATTCCCGAAGCGCAAAAATGATGGCGCTACCCTACAAACAACCGCTCCTTTTTCATATTCGGGATTGCCATTGTACAACACATCGCGCAATACTTGGTCGCCAGTTAATGCCAACGATAAGGCTCGGGTAGTAGGCACACCTAAATGGTTCATGGCTTCGCTACACAAATACTCCCGAATGGATGAACGTAACACCGCCAACCCATCGGCAGTTCTGGAATAGGGCGTTTCACCGGCACCTTTCAATTGAAGTGCCCAATGGTTGTTACCGTGTTCAACTTCTGCTAAATTAATAGCGCGACCATCACCCAATTGTCCTGCCCAATTTCCAAATTGATGGCCACCATAACACATGGCATAAGGCTTCGTATTTGGCAAAACGGCGTTTCCTGTAAAGGTTTTCAAAAACGCTTCACTTTGGGCATCATCGTTTGAAAGCCCTAAATTATCTAACATGTTGGGCGACACGTGAATCATCTCGGGTTTTGCGGTTTTCTTTGGATTTACAAATGAAAAACAGGCTTTTTCAACCTGTCTTCTTGTGTTTTCTAAAACGCTATCTGCCGGTAATTCTTTATTAAAAGTATCTTTTATGTTTAAGTTCATCATTTCAATCTATCTCCATACAATTTTCTAAGCTTCGACAACTTAGGCATAATTACAAAACTGCAATAACCCTGTTCTTTGTTATTTCTATAATAGTTTTGATGATAATCTTCAGCTTTATAGAATGTTTTTAAAGGACTTATTTCAGTCACAATAGGATCATCATAATACTCAGCCACTTTTTCAACCACTTTTTCAGCTATTTCCTTTTGATTTTCATCATGATAATAAATTACCGAACGGTATTGCGTACCTATATCGGCACCTTGTTTGTTCAAGGTTGTTGGATTGTGGGTGGTCATGAAAATGATTAAAATATCTTCATAAGAAATGATATCCGCATCAAAAGTGATTTGAACTACTTCGGCATGACCCGTTAAACCCGAACAAATTTCACGATAGGTTGGATGCCCAGGCGCATTACCTCCAGAATAACCGGACACTACTTTTTCAACGCCTTTTAATTCTTGAAATACCGCTTCAGTACACCAAAAACAACCACCACCAAAAGTGGCTATTTGCAAATTTTTATTTTCCATTATTTAACGTCCCTTTCTGTTTCCAATACCATGGATTCCGAATTAATACAATAGCGCAACCCACTAGGCTCAGGCCCATCAGGAAATACGTGCCCTAAATGCGCATCGCAGGTATTGCACATCACTTCTACCCTTACCATTCCATAGGCGGTATCTCTTTCATACTTTATAGCATTTGGCTTAATAGGTTGCGTAAAACTAGGCCAACCAGTACCAGATTCAAACTTAATTGTTGAATCGAACAGTGGTGTATTACAACATACACAATTGTACTTACCTGCTTCATGAATGGTACAAAGCGCACCACTATGCGGGCGCTCCGTTCCTTTATGTCTTGTAATTCTAAACTGTTCTGGGGTTAATATGTTTCTCCATTCAGCATCGGTTTTTTCAACACGTTTATCTGGAGTTAGATTTCCTTTTACGGAAAAGTTGATGACATCTTTCCAAGTGAGCATATGAATGTTTTCCTTTCTTTAATTAATATTTATCTTCTATTGAAGTCAAAGTTCAGTCGTCAAATAAGTGATTTACTTTCAAAACCAATTGTTTTAAAAATTCAACTTCTGAAAAATAAAAAACCATCAAAAAGTAAATTTTGATGGTTTAAATTTAAGATTATTTTAATTAAGAAGCTAAAACCCTGAATTGTTTCAATTCAAGAAACTTTTATTGGGATAAAATTGGCTTACGATAAATAAATATAAAGTCCTATAACTGCAGCAACAACTGTATATCCAACGGGTTTTAAATATATCCAGTTTGTAATATCCACTTGTTTGGTATATTCCTGTTCGTAATCTGTTGCTCTTGGATAAAATTTACTTACAACAAACATGATGATGATAGTTAACACAAACAAAACACCCATGAGATGCAAGAAGTGCATATCGGGCTTAATCACATATAAAGTAACTAAATAAGTAACGGCACTAAACAAAATAGAGATATTTGCTGCTTTAGCTGAAACCCGTTTAGAGAATATCCCAACTAATATAATAGCTAAAATAGGCACACTGTGCGTACCGTTTAATTGTTGTAAATATGTAAAAATACCACCTTGAACACCATATAATAGCGGCGCTATAGCCATAGAGAATATTGCTAGAACGATACCGAAAATTTTACCCGCTTTTACAACTTGTTTTTCCGAAGCGTCTTTATTGACATATTCTTTATAAAAATCCAAACCAAATAGTGTAACCGAACTATTTAAAGCACTATTGAACGAGCTTAAAATAGCTCCAAAAAGTACCGCTGCAAAGAAACCAATAAATGCAATTGGCAATACTGCTTTTACTACCATTGGGTATGCTTCATCTGGATTTGCTAAATCACCATTAAAAATATAAAATGCAATAATACCTGGGAGCACTACAATAAATGGCCCTAATATTTTTATGAATGCCGCCAACAAAAGACCTTTTTGACCTTCTTTTAAATTTTTAGCACCAAGCGCTCTTTGAATAATGGCTTGATTGGTTCCCCAATAATAGAAATTCACAATAATCATTCCCGTAAAAAGTGTCCAAAATGGCACATCAGAACCAGGCCCTCCTATAATATCAAATTTTTCAGGAAGCTTTGTTACCAATCTATCTAAGCCAGTAAACACATTGCCATCTCCAATTTTCATTAAACCAAAGATTGGAATTAAAGAGCCTCCTATAATTAACCCTACCGCATTAATAGAGTCGGATACCGCAACCGCTTTCAAGCCACCAAAAATAGCATAGATACTTCCTATGATTCCTATAGACCAAACGGTTATCCAAAGTGTAGTTTCTGGACCAGTGCCTAACATCTCCGGAATTTCAAACATGGTATTTATAGCCAATGCACCAGAATATAACACGGTGGGCAGCATAGAAATAGCATAGCCTAACAAAAACAATAACGACACAATGGTTTTTGTACTTTTACCATAGCGATTTTCCAGAAATTGAGGTATGGTTGCAATACCACTCTTTAGGTACTTAGGCAACAAAACAAAAGCCGTAAAAACCATGGCTATGGCAGCTAAAACCTCATAAGCCATAATTGGGATACCATCTCTGAATGACACACCATTCATACCTACAATTTGTTCGGTAGATAAATTAGTTAATAATAATGATCCTGCAATAACGGGGCCTGTTAAACTTCTTCCCCCTAAGAAATAGCCATCAGACGAATTCTCATCCGTTTTTCGTGTAGACCACCAAGCAATTACAGCTACAAGTAAAGTGAATGCAGCAAAAGATAAAATACCCATATTCAATAAATTTAATTAGTTTTAAGTTAGTATTTGGTTTTAATTGGACGTTTTAAAAGCATCATTCTGCCTTCAATACAATTTGGAAAGCTTTAATGTGACACTAATAACTCGCAATATAAACATCTTTCATTATTGTTTACACAATGAAAACAAAAAATTAAAATGATTGGTTTAAATAAAAATAAAAACGAACGATTCCTATTCACACAAAACCAAGCAGTTCCTAAACCCTAGCTATTTATTATCTCAATTAACTTAAAATAAGATTTAAAGGCATAAAAAAATCTATAATTTTAACAAGTCCTTTTAAAACTTTATTAAAATTATAGATTTAGTATTCTATTAAATTTTAGGCTTATTTATTCCCCTTTTGGTAATCGGCCAAGAACTGAGCGAGACCACTATCGGTTAAAGGATGTTTTAACAAACCTTTGATGGCTGATAAAGGCCCCGTCATAACATCAGACCCTAACTTGGCACAATCGATAATATGCATGGTGTGACGTACTGATGCTGCCAAAATTTGAGTTTGGAAACCGTAGTTATCATAGATTAATCGGATTTCTGAGATTAGGTTCAATCCATCGGTAGAAATATCATCCAATCTTCCAATAAATGGAGACACATAGGTAGCTCCTGCCTTGGCTGCCAATAATGCTTGACCTGGAGAGAACACCAACGTTACATTGGTTCTAATACCTTTATCTGAAAAATATTTACATGCTTTAATACCATCGGCAATTAATGGTAATTTCACCACGATTTGTGGGTGTAAAGCCGCTAAAGCTTCACCTTCTTTTACCATACCTTCAAAATCGGTTGAGATAACTTCTGCACTTACGTCACCTTCTACTAAATCGCATATTTTTTTGTAGTGCGCAATAATATTATCAGTTCCTGTAATGCCTTCTTTTGCCATTAACGATGGGTTTGTGGTAACACCATCTAAAACTCCCAATGCTTGCGCTTCTGCGATATCATTTAGGTTTGCTGTATCAATAAAAAATTTCATAATTATATTTTTATACTGTTTTTAAATATTCCAATACTTGTTGGCTTACTTTTTCGCCTGTAAAGCCGAATTTATCGTCCAATACATTGGCAGGTGCCGAATATCCAAAATGCTCCAATCCGAACACTTTTCCATTCTCTCCCACAAGTCCTTCTAAATTTACTGGTAAACCTGCCGTTAAACCAAATAATGGTTTGTTTTTAGGAATTACCGCGTTTTGATACTCTTTTGATTGTAATCTGAATACCCCTTCTGAAATAATTGAAGCGATATTTACCTTCAATCCGTTTTGGGTTTCTAAAATTTCAGCGGCAGCAAATAATGTTGCTACTTCCGATCCGTTTGCGATTAAAACCACATCTGGATTTTCAACTTCCTTCACTAAATACCCACCTTTTTCAGCAGCTAAGGCATCACTGTATCTTGAAGCTCCTTTTGCTGGTAAATCTTTAATATTTTGTCTAGAAAGGATCAAACCAGTTGGAGTGTTTTTGTTTTCCAAAGCCATTTTCCAAGCAACACTTGTTTCAGCTGAATCTGCAGGACGTAACGCCATAAAACTTGGTCTGCCACTGTGGTTTTTCAATTTTTCCAACAAACGGATTTGAGCTTCTTGCTCTACAGGTTGGTGTGTTGGTCCGTCTTCACCTACTCTAAAGGCATCGTGCGTCCAAACGTATTTCACGCCTAATTCTTGAATACCGCTCAAACGAATGGCTGGTTTCATATAATCTGAAAACACAAAGAATGTTGCTACTACGGGAATAATCCCTCCGTGCAGCGCCAAACCATTTGCGATACATGCCATGGTTAATTCGGCAACACCTGCTTGCAAGAAAGAACCACTAAAGTCCCCTTTTTGAAGTGCCTGTGTTTTCTTTAAGAAACCATCCGTTTTATCAGAGTTCGATAAATCGGCAGAAGACACAATCATGTTTTCCACTTTTCCAGCTAAATAACCCAATACACCTGAAGATGCTGCTCTTGATGCTAAACCTGCTTTATGTTCGATGGATTCAAAATCCAGTTCTGGCAATTCTCCTGACAAGAAGAAATCCAATTTATCTGAAAGTTCTTTATTTGAAGCTTTCCAAGAAGCAATTTCTGCTTTCTTTTCGGCCGCTTTTGCTGTTTTAGCTTTTATAACATCTTTATAGAATGCCTCAACCTCTGGATAAATATCGAATGGGCTTTCAGGATTTGCACCCAAGTTCAATAAGGTTTTGGTATAATCCGCACCGGTATGTCCAATGGGTTGTCCGTGCAGTTCACAATGTCCTTCAAACATACTACCATCTGCCGCAACGGCACCTTTACCCATAATGGTTTTACCAACGATCAGCGTTGGTTTTTCGGTTTCGTTATTGGCATCGGTTAATGCTTTTCTTATTTCGTCGTGGTTGTGCGCATCTATTGTAACTACCTTCCAACCCCATGCTTCGTATTTCATGGCGGTATCTTCACTGGTTACTTCATCGGTAGAAGTTGACAATTGGATATCGTTGGAATCAAAAAACATAATAAAATTGCTCAACCCTAAATGGCCCGCAATTCTTCCTGCTCCCTGTGAAATTTCTTCTTGGATACCTCCATCGGAAATAAAACCGTATATTTTATGGTTCATCCAATCTCCAAAACGGGCCTGTAAAAATTTGGCTCCTATTGCTGCTCCAACACCCATAGTATGTCCTTGCCCTAATGGCCCCGACGTATTTTCTATACCTCGTTTAACATCTACTTCTGGATGCCCTGGTGTGATGGATCCCCATTGTCTAAAATTAGCAACATCATCTTTTGCATAGTTCCCTAAAAGATAATACTGAGCGTACATTAAGGTAGATAAGTGACCTGCATCCATGAAAAAACGGTCTCTAAAAGGCCATTCCATATCGGTTGGATCGAAATTGAAGAACTCGGAGTATAAGATGTGCATAAAATCTGCACCGCCCATTGGGCCTCCTGGGTGTCCTGAATTCGCTTTTTCTACCATCGCCACAGCTAATGCTCTAATATTATCTGCTGCCTGTTGATCTAATTTTTTGTTCATTTTTTAATAGTGGTTAATTAAAATAACCAGAAATTTAATTCGTATTATTTGTGTTTTTTAAATCGGTTCACAAAACTAAAACATTTTATCTAAAACCACTTATCAAAAAGACGATATTATGTATTAAATATGAGTTATGTATGAGCTTGTCAATATTTTATAACTATTTAGGATGTAAGGTTTTATTGAAGATTATTCAATTTAAGTAATTATTAAAACAATTACATGGATTTATGAAGCTATGTGAAGTAACCATTAATTATGGAAAAAGCTAAAATTTATGCAACAGCTAAACTAAAATTCACCTGTTTTTTAAAAGACTGAATTTTATATTAATCTTTTACCGTATCAATTTCTAGAGAAGCTTTTATAGCTCCATCATCAGTTGAAACATTAAGTTTTATATCATCATCTTTTCCGTTAGACTGGATGATAACCACACATTTACCATTAAAGGCCTTAATTTCTTTTGCTTTAAATGAAGTTAAATTTGCTTGATAACCATTATCTACACCTACTATTTTGCCACCGCCTTCAACTTCAAAATGAATTAAATTGTCTGCTTTTGGAACAAAATTGCCTTCAGCATCCAACATATTAACGGTTACATATACCAAATCGTAATGATCTCTTTTAATGCTTTCTTTGTGCGGAATTAATTCAATTTTCGAAGTTTCGCCTGCGGTATGGATTTCTTTTTCCAAAACCACTTTTCCATTTTTTCTTGAAACGGCTTTAAGGGTTCCAGGTTGAAAAGTTACTTGCCAACATAAGTGCAAATCATCATCTTGTTTTGACTTAGCACCTAAAGATTCACCATTTAAAAACAACTCCACCTCATCAGCATTATTATAATATGCCCAAACATCCACTTCTTGCCCTTCTTCCCAATTCCAATGTGGAAATACGTGTAAAACGGGCTTGTTGGTCCACTCACTTTGATACATGTAGTACGCATCTTTTGGAAACCCTGCCAAATCAACAATACCAAAATATGAACTTCTAGCGGGATAACCGTAAGGCGTTGGTTCACCTAAATAATCAAATCCTGTCCAAACAAACAATCCTGCAACAAAATCCAATTTCTTAATCATTTTCCAAGTTTCTTCGTGGGTAGACCCCCAAGGGGTAGAGACTTGATCGAAGGCTGAAACTGTAAAATCTTCATTTCCGAATGCCTCTTTGTTTGCTTCTGGCCATCTATGGATACTATCGGAAGGCATGGTATAATGACCCCGAGTTGCTAAAGCCGACATACTTTCTGAAGCTATTATTTTTTCACCTTTGAAATTTTCAGGAAAATCTTGATAAACTTGATGCTTATAATTAAAGCCTAAAACATCTAGTTGACCAGATTTGTAAATGAAATTTTTATCTGGGTCTATTTCGTTTAAAGCACAAGTTACAGGACGGTTAGCATCTAAACCTTTTACAATATCCACCAATTCTTTAGTGATGGCTGTACCTGATTTATCGTATTGTTCACGAATTTCGTTGCCAATACTCCACATAATTACCGAAGGATGGTTTCTATCGCGTTTTATTAAATCTTCTAAATCTTTTTTATGCCATTTATCCCAATCTTGACTATAATCGTAGGCTACTTTCTTCTTTTTCCAAACATCAAAAGCTTCGTCTTGAACTAAAAACCCCATTTGGTCGCATAGTTCCAATAACTCTGTAGAAGGCGGGTTGTGCGCGGTACGAATGGCATTTACGCCCATTTCCTTTAAAATATTCAACTTTCTTTCGATAGCGTATTTGTTGGCAACCGCTCCTAAAGCGCCATTGTCGTGATGCAAACAAACCCCAAGAATTTTAGTTGGTTTGCCATTGAGTGAAAAACCTTTTTCGACATCAAAATTAAAATAGCGGATACCCGTTGTGGTTGTATAATTATCTACCAATTCGGAATCTTCGTAAATTCTGGTTACAATGCGATACATATACGGATCTTCCAAACTCCATAATTTTGGGTTGGAAATTTCTATATCCGATAGCTTTGTTAATGTTTTTTTAGGATAAAGTTTTTCTAAAGTTGTGGCTTTCCCTACTTCTCTGCCTTTGGCATCATAAATTTTGGTTTCCAATTTAAACTTTTTGATAAGTCTGGAATTGTTTTGAACCGTTACTTCATAACTAACCAATGCTTTATCTTCGGAAACTTTGGGCGTTTTAACGTAAGTACCCCAGTGCGCTACATGTAATTTCTCTGAAGCAACCAAACGCACATTCCTGTAAATACCAGAACCTGTGTACCATCTAGAGTTTGGCTGTTCGGAATTATTAACCTTAACGGCAATAACGTTTTCTTGTTCGCCGTAGTTTAGATGGTCTGTTAAATCGTAAGCAAGGGATATATAGCCGTTAGGACGTTTCCCTAGATAACGCCCGTTGATCCAAACCTCACTGTTTCTGTAAACGCCACCAAACTCTATAGAAACCGATTTATCTACCCAATCTTCAGAAATGGTAAATGTTTTACGGTACCAGCCAATTCCTGCTGGCAAAGCACCACCTTCAGGTCTGGTTGGGTGCTCTTCACTAAACGCACCTTCAATACTCCAATCGTGAGGTAAATTGAGTTTTTGCCAATCTGAATCTTGAAATGCCAATTTACTGGCGCCTGGGTTTTCTCCCAATTTAAAACGCCAATCAAAATTAAAATCTTCAACAATTCGAATGTCCTTTTCTTCGAAATTACACGCTACCAATAAGCAAAATATGGCACTTAATAAGGAAAAACGCTTTAACAACTCTTTCATCTGTTAATGTCTATTGTTTTTTTAATGGTCAGATGCAACATCTACACTATCATTTATTTGCAAAACAAAAAATTCCAGTAAATATGATGTTTCATTTTTACATTATTGAAATTCAATGGGTTCTATTCGAAATCCTTTCATAGCATCCATTAAACTTGAATTTTACCGAGCAATTATTCATATCCATAAATCGGGAACGCTACAAGTAACCAGTTGCAACCCTCATGATTTACTGTAAAAGTAATATTGTTATTTGAATTTTTAATAAATTTTACTTTATCACTTTTCAAAAAAAGAAAATTACAACTAATTACTTTTAATATATTATGAAAATTGTTTATTCAATCAATCCAAAAACTCTAGGAAGCCATAAACTTAACTCAGGCAAATACGTAACCAAGAACAACACAAGTATCATAGCCAAAAACAAAGGCATCAACGGTTTAATTACTTTACCAATAGTTGTATTTGCAACACCTACCCCAACAAACAACACCGAACCTACTGGTGGTGTACAGAGCCCTATACAAAGGTTTAAAACCATAATAATTCCGAAGTGGATGGGATCCATACCTAATTTTTCTACCACTGGTAAAAATATAGGCGTGAAAATTAATACCGCCGGCGTCATATCCATAAAAATACCAACAAACAACAATAATAAGTTGATAATTAACAATATAATAATTTTATTATCACTAATTCCCAATAAAGCAGTACTAATATCTTGAGGAATGTTTTCGTAAGACATCACCCAAGACATACTCATAGACGCCCCAATTAACAACATAACAATAGCTGTTGTTGCAGATGAATCCAGTAAGATTTCAGGAAGCGATTTCCATGATATTTCTTTATAAGCAAACCCTAAAACCAAGGTATACAAAACAGCAATAGCCGAAGCCTCAGTAGCTGTGAAAATTCCCGTTACAATACCACCAATTACAACTACCAACAAAAACAAACTAGGTACCGCCGCTATAAACGTTTTAAATACTTCTTTAATAGAGCTTCTTTCACCTAACTTATATTTTTTCTTTTTAGCCCAAAACATGGCAACCAACATTAAAAACAGACCGGTTAAAATACCCGGAATATAACCAGCCAAAAACAACGCCGCAATAGAAACACCTCCACTAGCTAAAGAATAAACAATAAGCACATTACTAGGCGGAATAATTAAACCTGTTGTAGCCGAAGTAATATTCACAGCCGCTCCAAACTCTTTTGAATAGCCTTCCTTTTCCATTTCAGGACCTAAAATACTTCCCATAGCGGATGCCGATGCCATAGCTGAACCTGCAATGGCCCCCATTAACATGGCGCCTATTACATTTATTAACGCTAAACCTCCTGGCAATGCGCCTACTAAGGTTTTTGCAAAAGCAATAAGCCTATGCGCTATACCTCCTTTGTTCATTAATTGCCCCGAGAGGACGAAAAAGGGTATAGCGAGCAACGCAAAACTATCAAGTCCGGTACCCATGCGTTGTGATACCGTTGTAAAAGCAGCTATGGGAGAAATACTCACCAACATAGTTAACATAGCTGAAATGGCTATACTCCATGCCACTGGTGTACCTATTGATAAAAGAAATAAAAAACTAAAAACTAGTACAAGTATTGGTATATATTCCATCATAACTATTTTTTTAAAAGATCTGAAGTTTTGTAATAAATTATTAAAATGCCACTTATTGGAATTACCATATAAACTAATGCTAATGGTATTTGTAATGCAGGAGAACTCTGCCCAAGTAAATAACTAATATATACCAACCTAGAGCCCCCAATAACCAATGCTGTTATAGAAAACAATATGATTATTACATAAACAACACGCATTATCTTTTTTTGATTTTTAGGACTTGCTCGGGTAGGCAAAACATCGATAGCGACATGCATATTACGCCCAGACACATAAGCGGCACCCAATATACCTATCCAAATCATTAAATATCTTGCCAACTCATCGGTAAATGAACTTGGAACACCCATTATAAACCTTGTGAACACTTGCCATAGTACATTAACTACCATAACAGCCATAATAACAATAAGTATATTGCTTAGAATTTTATCAATCTTTTCTCGAAGTTTCATGTTTTAATATTTGTTTTAGTGGTATCTAGTTGCGCTCAAAAAAATCATTCTGCCACAAATACCAGAATGTGTTTTGAATGTTTTGTTTTAATTGGATTCTAGAATTTGGTTTATTAAACTATTTATTACTTTATCGTTTTCATAACCTTTGTAAATACTTTTTACTTTTTCTTGGAACAATGTTTTATCAGGTCTGATAATGGTTACCCCTGCTTTTTCAACTTCACGAAGTGCCTCGGCTTCTGCTTCAGCCCACAACGTACGTTGATAGACTACCGATTTATCAACCGATGCTTGCAGCCACTCCTTTTCTTGAGCTGAAAGTTTATTCCAGGTTTCAGTTCCAATCACTAAAACATCGGGCAATACGGTATGCTCATCTAACGAATAGTATTTACATACTTCATAATGACGTGATAAATAAAAACTTGGTGGATTATTTTCAGCACCGTCAACAACACCTTGTTGTAAAGACGTGTATAATTCACCCCATGAAATTGGCGTTGCCGATCCGCCCAACGCTTTTACCATATCCATAGCAGTTACACTTTCCATAACGCGCACCTTCAACCCTTTTAGATCTTCTGGAGTGTTAATTGGTTTTTCTTTGGTGTAGAAACTTCTGCTTCCCGCATCGTAATACCCCAATCCTTTTAACCAATATTGCTCGCCATCATCTAATATTTCTTTACCTACGGGACCATCTAACACATCAAAAGAATGTTGCCTATCACGAAACAAAAAAGGAACGCCAAAAACCTTCATTTTTGGCGCAAAATTTTCCATAACACCTACAGATACTTTGGTCATGTCTAAACTTCCTATTTGTAAAAGTTCCAAACATTCGCGCTCGCTACCTAATTGCTGACTTGGATAAATTTGGAGTTTCATTTTGCCTCCAGATCTTTTTTCTAAATCTTTACCCATCTCAACCATGGCTTTGTGTACCGAATGTTCAATATTTAAACCATGTGCAATTTTAATGGTTTTTGTTTTATTAGCTTCGTTACACCCAACTAGCACCATAGTAAGTAAAAGTGTTATTAATTTTATTTTTTGCATGTTTTTATCATTAATATTATGTAAGTCATTTATTTAATACGTTATGAAGCAGGTAACTTGTTTAGTTTATGGTTGAAACAAAACTAAACTATTTTATAATTTAAAATACTCTTTGGCGTTAAAATAACTAATATCTGAAACCAGTTTGCCTATCCATTCCATATCGTTTGGCAATTCACCTCTTTTTATTTCGTCGCCAATTAAGTTACAAAGTATACGTCTGAAATACTCATGTCTAGGAAACGACAGGAAACTTCTTGAATCGGTCAACATTCCTATAAAACAACTAATAAGCCCCATGTTAGAAAGTGTATTCAATTGATTTATCATACCGTCTTTTTGGTCTTGGAACCACCAACCAGAACCCCATTGCACTTTCCCTTTCACACTACCATCGTTAAAATTACCAATCATGGTAGCCATAACCTCATTATCCGCAGGGTTTAAGTTATAAATTATGGTTTTGGTTAATTTATCTTTAGTATCTAAAGCATTTAAAAACGCTGATAATTTTTCTGCTTGCGGGTAATCGCCAATGGAATCCCAACCTGTATCTGGCCCTAAAAGACGATACATACGCGCATTGTTATTTCTTAAAGCTCCTATATGAAATTGTTGCACCCAACCAAACTCATGGTAGGTTTCGCATAAAAATATTAATACAGCACTTTTAAATTTTAAAGCTTCATCATATGAAATCACCTTACCTTCTCGCTTCTTAGCAAAAATTGATTTTACTTCACTTTCAGTATAATTTTCAAAATAAATTTGAGCCAATCCATAATCACTAATTCGGCATCCATTTGCATTAAAATACTCAATACGGTTTCTTAATGCGGTTAACAAATTATCGAAAGAGTTAATTGAAACACCAGAAACATTGGCAAGGGTATCTACATAAGAATTATAATCATCAGCTTCAATTAAAATAACTTTATCCGGTCTGAAAGCCGTACTAACTTTTACGTTATAATCACTTTTAGCTAATTGTTGATGGTATTGTAAATTATCTATAGGATCCTCGGTAGTACACACATATTCTGCATTTACTTTTTGAAGTAATTGACGGCAACTGTAATTGCCAGACGTTAATTTCTCTTGGGTTTGCTCCCAAATTTTTTCAGCAGATTTCTCATTCAACAATTCATGGATATCAAAATATCTGGCTAATTCCAAATGTGTCCAATGATACAATGGATTACGCATAGCGTAAGGCACTGTTTTTGCCCAGTTTAAAAACTTATCTTTATCAGAACCATTTCCAGTGATAAATTTTTCATCAATACCTAAAGTTCGCATGGCGCGCCATTTATAATGATCGCCATGTATCCAAACATCGGTAATGTTTTCAAACGTTTTGTCTTCAGCTATTTGTTGTGGTGATAAGTGATTATGGTAATCTATAATCGGTTGGTTTTTGGAATGGTTGTGAAATAATTCTTCAGCGTATTTATTTTCTAATAAAAAATTATCGTGAATAAACTTTGTACTCATTTTATAATTTTAATGTTAATCTTTAGTTTGATGGTTTACAAAAAAAAGACAAAATACCACTAATTACAAGTGCCCCTACTATTTAAGTCAAAATTTAACAAAATAAAATAGAAGTGTTAAACAATGAACATCTGAAATTTAATGATGGTACCAAAGTTAAAATTTAATTGGACTTTTAAAAACCACATGTAACGGAATACTGTTTGTAAATTAATGCGGGAATTTACACTTAAATAAAATAGATACTATCCTGTACTATCATGCAAATTACACCTAACAATGAAGCATATTTAGGGTGAGCTTGTTAAAAACAAAAAAGCCGAATCTCTCGATTCGGCTTTTCCTTTACAGTGCGGGCGGGGATAACACTATTTGAAAACAATATTAAATCCAAACACTTCAATATACATCCCTAAACCCCTTTAAATATATATAAATAATGAAATAAATATTTTAAACCAATAGAAATAAATTTAAACTAAAAGAATATTATAGTACATTTTTAGTACAATAATGATATAGCTATTGTATTTTTGTACCAATTAAAACACTAAAATAATGGCAAGAGTATATTTTCTATTTCGTTCTCAAAAAGAGAAAGCTGCATTGAAAGTAAGATTACAAGACAAAAATGATAAAGGAGTTTTTTTTCAATTCGAAGGAAGCACCCAAATTCATACTTCTAATCAATTTTGGAATATTACTAGGAAAAAACAACGAGGCTTAAGCGGAATTGAAAAAAATGAAATAAAAAGCATAAATAAGAGTATTGAGACTTTGGAGGATTTTATACTCAAACAGTACGAAAAAGACAATCCTAAATCTGGAAACAAAAACTGGCTTAAACTTACATTAAAAGATTATTATACTCCAAAAGAAAAAGAAAAACTCTATCCAATTTTTTTAGTAGATTTTATCGACTCATATTTAGCAGACAAGAAAGCTTTAAATGAATTAAAAGAAAGCCAAAGGAAACGAATTACTACAACTAAAAATAAATTAATTAGACTTGAAAACGAAACCCACAAAAGATACAAATTAAAAGATATTAACGAAGACTTTAAAGCTGATTATATTACTTTTTCTGAACAAAAAAAATATTCAATTAATACTCAAAACAAAGAATTTGAACGAATTAAGACTATTTGTAGATATGCACAAAGAAAAGGGTTAGAGGTAAGCAAATCTTTAATGGAGAGTAATTTTAAAATAAATAAGGAGAAATCTCCGAAAATATATTTAGAAAGCACCGAAATTGAAAAAATTCAAAAAGTCGACTTAAAGTTTGATTATTTGGAAAATGCAAGAGACTGGCTATTAATTAGTATTTATTCTGGACAACGTATCTCAGATTTTATGCGCTTTACATCTAAAATGATACATAATGATGAAAATAATCGCTCATTTATTATATTTAAGCAAATTAAGACACAACATGACATGTATTTACCACTTAGAGCTGAAATAATTGATATTTTAAATAAAAGAAACGGAGAATTTCCAAGATCTATCTCAGACCAAAAATATAATGATTACATCAAATTGGTGTGCAAAGAAGCAGGAATAAACACCCTGTGTAAAGGAAAAAAAAGAATATGCATTGCAGAAGAGGGAAAGAAACCTACAAAGTTTGATTACAGGGATGTCTTAGGGGAATTTGAAAAATGGGAACTTATAAGTAGCCATATAGGTCGCAGAACATTTGCTACAATTAATTATGGCAACATACCAACTCCCGATTTAATGTATTTCACTGGTCACACTACAGAAAAAGAATTCCTTAACTATATCGTAAGACCTGATTATGACAAGGCTAAAAGGGCTTTTGATAGCTTTAATAAATTAAAATAACAAACCAAAACTTATCCCTCAACTATAAGTAATTTAAAAAATACTACTAATTGATAACACTTTAGGAATGGAAAAAAATATAAATGAATTTCTATTATTAATTTCTGACCCTAAAAATATTTCTCCAGACGATTTTGCAGAATATTACCCAAAAGCAGGAGAGTTCTGGAATAAGAAAAATCTAGACAAAACCAATATCTCAAAACATTTTAGCAGCCTCCAAAGGTTTAAAATTTCAGATGATTGGAACGGATATATCTCTTTACAAGCAAAGATTTATTTCCTACTTGAATCTTACAACAAACTATCAATTAATGACAAAGAAATATCTTTAAATTATTTTTCTATAATGAGTAGAGATTTAAGCTTTAAAACTCAATCTTTTATAAGTGATAAAATTTTAACCAAAAAAGAATACTACGAGCTATTAGGTGCTTATACGATTTTCGTCAAAAACTTAACAAAAACCATATTAAACGAATTTAAAGCATTGCTAAACAAGGAAAATGAATCAACAAATAATAAAAGCGGAAAACATAAAACTAAAATAAAACCATTCAAAGAAAACATAATTAAGCCTTGGAATGAAAAAGGCAAAGAAGCATTTGAAGGGTTTATTAAAAAAAAATTTAACGATATTAAAGACAAATACGAAAATAAGAAGAAAAAGAATTTATATTTATTAGCACTAGCGTTAAGAGATTTATGTGTTTTGAGTAACGAAATAGAAAACAAACATCTATTACATACAGTAGGAAACCTTTTTATTGGACCAGAGAAAATAATAATAGTTTCAGATGAATCAGGATTTAATAGTATAGCCAAAATAGCATATAAAAATCAACTTGATTATAAAAATTACATTAAAGATATTGAAACCATAATTAATGAAAGAATGATAATCTATAAGTTGTAACCATCCAGCACTTGATTGTGCTAATTATTTGGACAATTAAAACAATTAACACAATCATAAACAACTGTATTTCTGTATATTAAATAGAATCCAATAGTATTTTAGCACTTGAAAACGAATATTAATTTTAAATTCAAGTGTTATGCAACAAATTCAAGTTACATTCCCCGAAAGTCTTACAGATGAGATTAAGGCATTAAAAAATGAGCTTAAAGAAATCAAAGACAATTTCAAGCCTAAAGAACAATCAATCTATCTTAGTCGAAAAGAAGTATCTACAATGCTTAAAATTGATGTTTCAAGCTGTCATAATTGGACAAAAAAAGGCATCCTTCAAGCTTACCAAATAGGTGGTCGAGTTTATTACAAACGAGAGGAAGTTGAAGCAGCAATTGTTAAACTTCAAAATTAGGCTATGAAAAAAAACAAATCCCCTAGCCTAAAAAAAGCACTCAAAAAGTATAGGGTTAATTCATCAGAGATTTTAAAACCTCCAGAAATTGCTTGGGGGATGATAAGCAAAGATAAAAACAATTTTATTCCTCTTGGCACTTTAGGCAATTTCAGCTTAATAATTGGAAAAGCTAAAAGCAAAAAATCGTTTTTTATTGGTTTAATCACTTCTACTATACTTAAAAACAATAAGAACTTATTAAATCATTTACAAAGTCGATTACCGAAAGGAAAAGAGGGGGTATTATATTTCGATACAGAACAAGGTAAGTATCATGTGCAATTAGTTTTGAAACGTATCTGCAAGCAGATTAATATTAAAAACCCCAAGCATCTTAAAATGTATGGTTTAAGAAGTTTAAACCCAAAGGAAAGACTTGATTTAATTGAGTTTGCAATATACAAAAACGATGATATTGGTTTTGTAGTTATTGATGGGATTAAAGACCTAATAACTTCAATTAATAGTGAGGAAGAAGCAACTGGAATCGCAAGTAAATTGTTAAAATGGTCAGAAGAACGAAATATTCATATTGTGTGCGTTCTTCATCAAAACAAAGGAGATAACAACGCTAGAGGGCATTTGGGTAGTGAGTTGGTTCACAAAGCCGAAACGGTTTTGTCGGTATCAAAATCTGAAAATGATAAAAACATATCTGTTGTAGAAGCTGAAATGTGCAGAAATGAAGAACCCGACATTTTTGCATTTGAGATTATAGATGGATTACCTATTCAAGTTGAAGATTATGAAGAAAGGGCTAAAACAAAAAAGAAAAAATATGATGTCTTGGATATTCCTCATTATCAAATGTACCAACTCCTCACAGAAGTCTATTCATTTAAAAATGAATATAAATATGCTGAATTAATGATTGCAATTAAAACAGCACACAAAAAGCAACTTAAAAAACCTTTGGCAGATATACCAGCTAGAGACTTAATAATATATATGAAAAACATGAATTGGCTTATTCAAGAAAAAGAAAGAATGCCTTATAAGTTAGGGAAATATGAAACTAAAACAGATTAAGTGTTTCATGTGTTAACACATGTTTTTAACGCATTTATAATTATGTGTTAATAAGTTAAGTGCCTATATAAAGGCACTAACATAACACAAAAAAATACTATTTATAATGAACATAAAAAAAATAAAAACAATGAGAACAAGATTAGAATTTCAAAAAGAGCGGTATGAGTTATTTAATAAAAACATGAACGACTTTGCCTCAATTTTTTGTGATGTTATTAAGGAGTTAGGTAAACAAGGCATTGATGGATATAGCTTTGAAGAATTAAAAGAAGGGAACTTTCAAAAATTATTTGAAGATTATCACAAAAATCAACAGTTAAAGAACGAGGTAACAAAAAACATGATTTATGAAAAGTACCTCGATTTATATGGTTATAATGATGCAGAATTAAAAAAATTGGAAACTAATTACAAACGTTATTTAGACAGGGAATTTAGCTTTTACTTAATTAATGATAGTTTTTATGAATACTGTAAAAATAATTTTAAACAAAACCCTTTATTAAAGTCGTTCCTAGAAAATGCACCAGAGATTAAAATTTTCAAAATATTTGATTTTGTTAACATCAAAGGAAATAACATAAAAATTGATGTTCCCGAAGAATTATTTACTCTTTATGCCACTAGCCATAAACAGCTTGAAACAATGAAAAATATAAAAGAGTTTGTTAGAGTTGCTAAAAAGCTTGAAATGACCTCTAACGACATCCTAGAGCCTTTAGTAAAGTATTTAAATCATAAGGATGGTAGTTTTTTTATAAATGGCACTAAAGGTCTTTCAGACGACTTAAATACAATTAATTTTAATTACCACAAAATATTAACCATACAGTCATGAAGATAAAAATTTTAGAGAGCGATAGTACGCCAAAATTCGAAGAGAGAATTAATCAATTGTTAAAAAAAGGTTGGAAAATAAAAGGAAATCTATTCCGTGGGAAGGATTGTCTTACCGCAATAATGTGTAAAAATTAGTTCTGCTTTATTAATTATTGTTGTGAAGGGTAGTCAAAATTATTAGATTACCCTTTTTGTTATAATGTTGTTATCTTTTAAAAAAACCTTGTAGCCAAAGGGTTTTTCAATACTTTTAATATTTTTAAAAGAAGTTTATAACCAAAAAGATAACAAGAATCATATCTGTGTAAAGCGAGTGAAGGTTGCTGTGCGTAACATATTGTACCAAACTAAAAAGTCGAGCAAAGTAACTAAAAGATTTATCAAGTCAAATACAAATTATTGTATTACAAATAATCAATTGAATTAATCAATCCATTTAAGAACTTCAATTATATTTCCAAGAGTATCACTAGTAACTATAACTTCCTTTTTCAACGTACCTCCAAACCCGTTTTTTGCTGTAAAAGTGGAATAAACAGTTAAGAATGAATCCATATCTTTATACCTAGTTTCTATATGTTCATAGCTATTCGGATCATTTAAAGCTTCTTTAATCTGTTCTGTAAGCTTAATATGAGAGCCGTCCCAACCACTAAATAGTTTTTCAATATTTTGTTGATGGATTTCTTTTTTTGTTAATGTGCTTTTAGGCTCATTGGAACAAGTTTTTACTAGAATACCAATTACTATTACTGATAATATTATAGTTATTGCGCAACCTTTGTTAAAGCCTTTTGGAGTTGGTCCATTTGTCATATTGTAATAAGTTTTTCACAAATATATAAAAAATTAATGACCGATTAGTCATTGTTAAAATTACAGAAACAAATGACCTTAGTGTCATGGAAAACCTCTCCAAAGAAGAAGTGTTATTGCAACTTGCTAAAAGAGTTAAAGAATTACGCTTAAAGAAAGGTGTAAGCCAGCAAAACGCTTATAATGACACCAGCATTCACTTTGCCAGAATAGAACAGGGCAAGAGGGATATTAGTTATTTTACTCTATACAAAATCAGTAAATATTTTGACATTGAATTAAGAGACTTTTTTAAATAATAGTCTCAAATTCATTTTTATTATCATTATTTAATTTATCAGCTGCACTTTTTATTTAATTTAGATGAAAATTAATATCTATGGTAAAAAAAGGAGGGGATTTTGAAATTTTAGCTATAGAATTTCTTGCCAAAATTTTTACTGAATTAAATTACTCAGTTGTCCGCAAAAGACCACAAACCTCTGGCACTCAAGATGGTTATGATAATTTGATAGAAATTGTTGACAGTAAATATATAAGCCATTATATATATTGTGAATGTAAGGATTACACAACTGAACTCAACTATACAAGTGCATTTACTAAAATACCTCAACTTTATTCTACTCATGAAGAAATTGACTTGATGTTGTTTATTTCTCCTAAAAGAAATTTCACTAATATCTTTGAAGAAACAAGAAACAAACCTTTCTTAGAGTTTTTGGGAAACAATAAACTTAAAGTTGCATTTTTAAGTCCTGAAACCTTCGTTAATGAATATTTCTCTCTTTATCCAGAATTATACAGGAAAATATATCCTACAAATAGCCTAAAAATATCAAAAAGTGATAGACTAAAATTATTAGATAAGTTTGATAAGTTTATTTTTTCAAGCAAAAATCTCAGCAAAATAATTATTAGTGAAACTGATAAAAATAAATTTATTAGAGATATTAAGAAAGATTATTTCCATATTGAAAGAACAATTAGATATTCACAAAATAGAACATTCTATTATGATAGAAAAGCAGAAAAAAACACATTAGAGAAAGCAATAGGACAAACAAAACTAGGTCTTGTACTATTGGGAAATCCAGGGTATGGTAAATCTCATGAATTAGTTAATTTGGCTATAAATTTGTGGGATAGTAGGGATAAAAAGAACTTAATTCCCGTATTTTTTATTTTGAAGAATTTTTCATCAGATTCTAATATAGAATCATTATTACCAATTAATTACAAATTAATTCACAACATAATCCTTATATTGGATGGAGTTGATGAAATAGAAAACATAATTGATTTTAGTAATAAACTCCGCAACTTCATTTCACAAAATTCAGAATACATTGATAAATCTAAAATGAAGTTTTTAATTAGTTGCCGAACTAATGTTTACAAAAAATTTATTAAAAAAATAAGTGATTTTGAAGTTAGCTTTCTTGATGAAATTAATACATCAAGTTCTGTACAATTTCTAAAAGATAAGTATAATTTAGATATTGGAAAATACAAAAAATTTGATATTCATCAACATAGAGAACTTTTAGAAAACCCTTTTTATTTAGACCTTATTGGAAAACATTTTCAAAATAAAAAAACACTATTAACAAACAAAGCCAAGCTAATAGATAAATATGTTACGTCAAGATTAGAATACGACAAAATCAAAAAATATCAGAACGATGTAAATTTTGATACAGATAAAGTTGCTAGCTATACTCAAAAAACCGCTTTTGCGTTAGAAGCAATGCAAAAGCCCTCTTTAAGTTCTTCAGAGATTAAAAGAGTGATAAAACTTGAAGCCAAAGAATTTTCTAAAAATCCATTTTTAGAAGAAAATTTAGATGGCAGTTGGTCTTTTGTCAAAAAGAACATTCAAGAATATTTTGTTTCTAGATTACTTCAAGATTTATCTTTTGATGAAATAATTAACTTTGTAAAGATAGATTCAAAAACGAATAAAATACATCCAACATGGTATAACGTTTTAACTTTTCTATTGAATCTTGAACTTGACAAAGTTAAATACGATGAATTAATTAATTGGCTTTTAGCTAATGATTTTGAAATCCTCTTTAATGCAGATTCTAATAGAATATCAGATAATATTAGAAGTATTGTTCTACAAAATTTTTTCAATAAAAAATGTATTCAAGACACATTATGGATAAATGATGCCAAAGGGATTGCCTCATTCAGTCAATCTGATGCCAATATCGATTATTTAATTGAAAATATTAAAAACGTTAAAATCCATAGAAGAGCAAGAGTCTCAGCAGTAACACTACTTTCCTATATGGATGTCAACAGTAAATATCATTTTGAATTAAAAAAACTAATTATAAGAATTCTTAAAGAAAATAACCCCGAAGAGAAAGAAGACATCTATCTAAAACAAGATGTTATTAACCTTGCTGGAAGTTTAGGCTTAAACAATGATATTGATTTTTTTAATAAAATAATCAATATTTTAAAAGATAATGACAATAAAGAAATTGTAAGTGCAATCATAAATTCAGTTCCTGACAAGTCTATAGCACCAAATATCCATTACTTTTTAGAAATTCTTGACAAGGCTATTGGCATTAAACGATGGAATACCAAGTCTGGGTACATGTCTATTTTTTCAAGGAAAGAATCCATCTTCAATCTTTTTAAACGAATAGACAACCCAGACACTCTTTTAATTATTTTTTCATTTTTACTTGATAGGCATAAAAATCATAACATAAAAGAGAATTTGTTTAAAGATTTCTCTAAACATATTGAATCAATATTAAAAGACAAAGAAAATTATCATGAGACTTTGATATGCATAATATGTGATGCTATTATTAATGATAGGATTGGATACTACCAAGATGAGATATTAGTAAATTTAGTTCAAGGTTGTAATATTGAAAATCAAGTTTTTTATACCGTTTTAAATAAAATCAAAGGCAATTCTATTAGTAAACACTTTCTATCATTTATTGTTCAGGAAAATTTTTATGACGAAATAGCTAACCTGTATAACAAAAACCTATTAAATGATGATTTCATTAGAGAGTTCAGAAATGTAATAAGTTGCAGAAATTTACAGTTGAGTAAAATCTTTGAGAAACTTATTGAAGAAAACACCAATTATAGATTTAAGGAAAAAATAAATATTGAAGAAGTCAATGAGAAAAACGAGTATTGGAAAATACATCATCAGAAAAATTTTGATGTGTTATTTAACATAGATGAAATTATTAATCAAGTTTTTAAACTTTTTCATTTTTACAAAAAGAAAAAGTTAAGTCTTCATGATATAAGCAAGATTTATGACAAATACTACCATGACTTTGAGATACAAAAACAAGTAACAGAAAACTCTAAAAATCTTTTTTATAATTTTTTGAGAGATTATCACCCAGAAAACAAAAGCTTAGATATTAAAGACGTCCCCCATGCAATAAAAAGCATACAAAACGATATTATCTACAAAATAATTCAAAATGTTCCGGACGAAAACAGCAATAGTAATATAATAATAACCGAAGCTCAAACAGAATACTTGAAATCTTGGTGCATTACTAAAACAGATGAAGCTAATAGTTATTTTAAAAATCATCTTTTCAATCACAAATCATGGAATCATCAAAAATATTTTTTATGTGAAGGGATTTACAAAATTCAAAAACGTTTCAATTTCAATTTAGATGAAGAGCTGCTATTAAACATGCTTTGGTTTAACCATCAAGAGAATAGTATTAATTTAGATTATATGATTGACTTCGTTAGCATAGATAAAATCAATCAGCGAATTTTAGTTAATCTAATGAACAGGCAGTTAGATACAAACAGCTTTTACAATCACATTAAATACTGTATTGAGAATAATGTAAGCTTTGAACATTTAAACATTGATATAAAAAGTGAGATTTATTTGCTCACAGAAAACAATTCCTATTATGCGAATAGATTAATAGAAATATGTTATTATGAAGACCCAAAAACACTTAAAGAATTTTTAAATTATAAAGGTCAAGTTAATAATAAAGCTATTTTTATAGACAATATTATATCCATACTAATTAAAACTAGCGAAGAAAAAATTGTAAATGAATTTATAATTACTAACTATTCAAATTTAATCAAAGATAATATTTATAGAGAAATTGATTTAATTAAAAAGCTTATTACTACAAATAATGCAACTGTTTTTGAAAAACTACTTTCCTTATATCATTACAATATTAAGAATTCTGTTAAAGAAGTATTTGAATTTAGAAGTAACGAATCATTAAAATACACTAACAACAAAGCATTAGAAGATTTATTTAAAATTATTGAATTTTGCCTAACAGAACCTAACATTAAAGATATAAGTGGTCGCCATGATGACCCATTAAGGTTTTCTTGTGAGACAATAGTAAATATTTGCAAATCAAACTTTATCGATACTACAATTGACTCAATGAAAAAAGTTGAAAATATGGAAAAAGTCCTAATTGAAAATAAAAAGGTTGATTTATTTTACTTTTATAAACTTAAAAATGACTTACAAGAAATCTACATTATTCACAAATCTAAACCTTATCAGCTAAATGCAGTACTAAAGGTTTTAAATGATTATAAATACCTATTTATTGAGTAGCAAAAAGGTTTAGTACAACTTTAGTACAAATATTTAAAACAAAAAACCTACACAGCTAATAATCAGCTATATAGGTTTTTAAAAAGTGCGGGCAGGGAGACTCGAACTCCCACACCTCGCGGCACCAGATCCTAAGTCTGGCGTGTCTACCAATTCCACCACGCCCGCTAAAGGTCTGCAAATATAAACAAGATTTTTAAATTGCAAACTTCTAACGTACAAAAACATTCATTTTTTTATACTTTTAAAAAATAATGATTTATAGAGATGGATTCCCTTTTAGAAAACCTTTAATTATGAACAAAAAAACAATTTTAATCTTAATAATTTTTCTTTTTAGCAAGGAATCCATTTCCCAATCTGTAGAAGAACCTGTTGTTTTGAACACGAAAACAGGCGATATTTATGGAACTTTATTAATTGCAGATACCACTCAAGTTACACCAATCGTTTTAATTATAGCTGGTTCTGGTCCGACTGACAGAAACGGCAACAACCCCATGATGGCAAACAACTCCTTAAAAATGCTTGCAGAAGGTTTAGCTGAACATGGCATTGCTTCTTTACGCTTCGATAAACGCGGCATTGCAGAAAGTAAAAATGCCGGAGAAAAAGAAACCGATTTACGCTTTGAAAACTATATAGATGATGTAAAAGCATGGTGTTATTTAATTGAAAAAGATAAAAGATTCAGCAATTTAATAATCCTTGGTCATAGCGAAGGTTCTTTAATAGGCATGATAGCTGCCCAAGAAAACAACGCTAATAAATTTATTTCCCTGGCAGGTGCCGGATTTCCTGCGAGCGATATTTTACGCAAACAACTTAAAGAACAACCAGGGTTGGTATTGCCTCTTTCCCTCCCCATAATCGAAAAACTAGAAAAAGGAGAAACTGTTAGCAACCCTCCACAAATGCTCAACGCTTTATTTCGCCCCAGCGTTCAACCCTACTTAATTTCATGGTTTAAATACAATCCGCAAATAGAAATTGCAAAACTTGAGATACCTGTTTTAATTGTTCAAGGCACGACCGATATACAAGTTAGCATTGAGGATGCCGAAAAATTACATGAAGCTAACAAAATGGCAAAAAAAGTAATTATTGAAAACATGAACCATATTCTAAAAGCATCCGAAGCCGATAGAACCAAAAACATCCAAACCTACAGCCATCCAACGCTGCCATTAAAAGCGGAATTAATTCCAACCCTTGTAAACTTTATCAATCAACATTAACATCAAGGTTATTCCAAACAACCTAAAACATTCTTTTTTGTACTTTTGAGGTATCTATACAAAAACTTCAAATGAAAAACATTCAATCTTATATTAAAGACCACAAACAACGCTTTATAAACGAATTAATCGATTTACTTAAAATCCCATCCATAAGTGCCGATTCAGCTTACAAAAACGATGTTTTAAAAACCGCCGATGCCATTAAAATCAGTCTAGAAAAAGCTGGTTGTGATACCGTCGAAATTTGTAAAACAGACGGCTACCCAATTGTTTATGGCGAAAAAATAATAGACAAAAACCTACCAACCGTTTTAGTTTATGGGCATTACGATGTACAACCTCCAGACCCATTAAATTTATGGAACTCCCCTCCTTTTGAACCTGTTATTAAAAAAACCGAATTACATCCCGAAGGTGCCATTTTTGCACGTGGTGCTTGCGATGATAAAGGGCAAATGTACATGCACGTAAAAGCCATGGAATTCATGACCTCTACAAACCAGCTACCCTGCAACGTAAAATTCATGATTGAAGGCGAAGAAGAAGTAGGCAGCTCCAACCTTGCCATTTTTGTTAAAAACAATCAGGAAAAATTAAGAAATGATGTCATTCTTATTTCAGATACCGGCATGATTGCCCAAGATGTGCCATCCATAACCACTGGATTACGTGGATTGAGTTATGTGGAAGTAGAAGTTACAGGCCCAAACCGCGATTTACACTCTGGTTTATACGGTGGCGCCGTGGCAAACCCCATCAACATTTTAGCTAAAATGATCGCTTCTCTTCACGACGAAAACAACCACATCACCATCCCAGGGTTTTACGATAAGGTGGAAGAACTTTCAAAAGAAGAACGTGCTGAAATGGCAAAAGCGCCTTTCAATTTAGAAAACTATCAAAAGGCATTAAACATAGAAGCTGTTTACGGCGAAACAGGCTATACCACCAACGAGCGCAACTCCATACGCCCAACCCTAGATGTAAACGGTATTTGGGGCGGTTACACGGGCGAAGGTGCCAAAACCGTTATAGCCAGTAAAGCCTTTGCCAAAATATCCATGCGTTTAGTACCGCATCAAGACTGGGAAGACATTACCCAATTGTTCAAAACCCATTTTGAAAGTATCGCTCCAAAAGGCGTTACCGTAAACGTAAAACCGCATCATGGTGGGCAAGGTTATGTAACCCCCATAGACAGTATAGGTTACCAAGCCGCAAGTAAAGCATACCAAGACACGTTTGGCAAAACCCCCATTCCGCAGCGCAGTGGTGGCAGCATTCCCATTGTATCGCTTTTCGAACAAGAACTAAAAAGCAAAACCATTTTAATGGGCTTCGGGTTAGATAGTGATGCCATCCACTCTCCCAACGAACATTTCGGTATTTTCAATTACCTAAAAGGGATCGAAACCATTCCGTTATTCTATAAATATTTCACCGAACTTTCAAAATAATATAGGCGTTACCACAAGGGTCGCGCTTGAAGTTTATCTTGAGCGAAGCCGAAAGGTTACAAATCCTAGCTAGTCCCGATAAAAATCGGTACTAGCTGTGGGCTTTTCACTGCAATCGCTAACGCAAGTAGCAACACATTATGAAGAACCAACACTCAAGAAACCTTATTTTTCTTTTAATCGCCACACTTTTTGGCAGTACGTCTGGTCCGTTAGGAAAATACATAGATTTACCACCTCCAGTAATCATTTGGTGTCGTTGTATTTTAGGAGGCCTATTCTTATATGCGTTTTGCTATTTCAAGAAAGTAAACCTTAAAATCAGTTCAAAAAGAGATTTTAGCACCCTCATAATAAGTGCACTTCTTTTTGGTGCTCATTGGATAACCTATTTCTATGCGCTTAAATTATCAAATGTTGCTATTGGAATGTTATCATTATTTACATATCCAATGCTAACAGCACTTATAGAACCTCTTTTTATTAAAGTGAAATTCGATCCTATGTATATCGTTTTAAGCTTAATGGTTTTATTGGGACTTTACATATTAACACCCAAGTTTAACCCTAACAACACCTATTTTGAAGCTATTATATTTGGGGTTATCTCTGCGCTCTTCTATGCATTACGTAATATTATCTCCAAAAAACTGATAAGTCGCTATACAGGTATGAGTATTATGTTCTACCAACTAGCCATACTATCCTTGGTATTATTACCCGTGATTTTTTACTTTGATACAACAAACATTTCAATCCAATTTCCATATATTGTTGCTCTGGCCTTAATCACAACCGCAATAGGACACACCATGTTGGTTAGCAGTTTTAAACATTTTTCAGTAAGTACAGCCAGCATCATTAGTAGTACACAACCAGTTTTTGGCATTATACTAGCGTTTCTATTTTTAAATGAGACACCTACTTTAAGCACATTTTTAGGGGGCTCCCTAATTCTTGCAACAGTTATTATAGAAAGTGTACGGTCTAGAAACAAATAGAAATCATCATTTAATTTTTCAGACCTCACAGGTTTTAAAAACCTGTGAGGTCTTTTTTTTATAAAATTTTGTAACAAATTGGCAGCTTCAAACATTTTTAAATTCATGCAAATCAATTATTATAAAAGTGCACGGTCTAGGAAAGAGCAAACTATATTTTTTACTCTACATTTGTAGAATTGAAATATTTATTCTATGTTTGTAGAACAAATTCAAATTTTGTAGAAAAATGCAATTATCAAAATCCGAAGAAGAATTAATGAATTACTTATGGAAGCTTGAAAAAGCATTCATGAAAGATCTACTTGAAATTTACCCAGAGCCAAAACCAGCAACCACAACTGTTGCCACACTTTTAAAACGTATGACGGACAAAGGTTTTGTAGCCTATAATTTATTTGGTAATTCAAGAGAATACTATCCTTTGGTAAAAAAGAAAGATTACTTCTCAAAACATGTAAACGGACTTATAAAAAACTTTTTTAACGATAGCGCTTCACAATTCGCGTCGTTTTTTACCAAAGAAACCAATTTAACCAAAGAAGAATTGGAAGATTTAAGGAGTATAATTGATGAACGTTTAAAAAAATAAAGATGAAACAGACCATACTTATAGCAATTTCGTTATCCTTCATTTTGAATTCATTTACCAAAAGAATAGCACCTCCTATTTCTAAAACAGTTACCATTGCTGGAAGAATTCTTAATTATGATAAAAATTCAGGTAAAAACGCCATAAATATTTACGTAAACGATCACGGACAGTCTAAACAGTTAAATTACATATCAAAAATTGATTCAACAGGTTACTTTAATGTGAAGTTTGAACGAGACTTTACTCAAGATGTTCTCATTTCTTACAGAACAAATTTTAGGGTTATTGTTCACCCTGGAGACAGTTTATTTATTACTTTTAATGGAGATACAAACTCGCGTAACGAGATTTTAAAAACAGTTACATATTCTGGTGATGCAGCAGAATTAAATACAAAATTTTCAAAATACAATAAAACATATTTTGAAATGCGACCAAACCAAAACGTAACCACAAACAAGCAAAAAAACTATACAACTCTTGAATACAAACACTACCAAGATAGTATAAAAACAAGCAGAGAAATTAGAAGAGACAGATTTATCCTTGAACATAATCCCGACAAAGAATTATTGCAATGGATAAATGCTTCCATTGAATTATCTTATTATAATGAGATTTTAAATTATCCTAGTAGCCATAATAAACTTAATAATATTGCCTATGCTGATATTCGAGTTGATAAAACAGACTATAACGTTATCAAAAACATGCCGATATTAAGAAAAACGTTCTTAATAAATACAGAATCTAAACAATTTATTAATTACTTTCTACATTACTACGTGTATAGTATGTCAAAACACGTATCAGACTCCATTCCTATTAAAAATTATGATTCACTATACTTAAACAAAGCTATTGAGTTAACATCAAAACAGCCATTAATACAACAACTGGTTCTAAACGAAATGGTTAATGAAAGGTTAAACAGGTATGATGCTACATACTACGAAAACAACCAAACCACGATTAACAATATAATAAAAGAAGATTTTTTAATAGCACCTTTAAAGGCACATTATCTAGAAACAAAAAACAAAATAGCCAACCCCACTTTAGCAAAAAATATAACTATAAATAATGTTACTGACAAATCGGTAAAAAATATATGGGAAAAAATATTAGCAGAAGGAAAAGGCAAAGTAATATATCTAGACTGCTGGGGAACTTGGTGCGCTCCGTGCATTAAAGAACTCCCTAATTCCAAAAAAATGATGGAAAATTACAAGGGTAAAAATGTTGAGTTTGTTTATTTAAGTTTTAAATCTGATAAAAAATCTTGGACAAATGTTTTATCAGAAAACAAACTAGAGGGAAAACATTATTTTCTAAATGACGCTCAAAGCACCGCTTTTGCAAACCTTTTAAACATCAATTCGTATCCAACCTATATCATCATTGATAAAGAAGGAAAAATTATTAGGTCTGACAGTTCGTACCGTCCTTTACAACAACCAACCGAAGACATCATTAATGAATTGTTATAATACATTACAACGAAAAATATAACACTTTATAAAATAAATATAACAAATTATGCTTTTACTCATTTTAAAATCGAGTGCATGTTTAGCTATATTAATGCTATTCTACAAAATTTGTTTAGAAAAAACAAGCGCACATACATTAAAACGGTTCTATTTAATTGGCAGTGTAATCCTTTCAATAAGCATTCCTTTTATAACGTATACAACCTACATTGACGTTGCACCGCTTAACGTTATTTCAACTTCAAAAGTAATTGAAAATCCAAGTATCGCATTTTCAAGAATAAAAGAACCCCAAAATTATTTACCCATTATTTTATGGAGCATATATATGTTGGGTGTTTTTCTATTTTCATTCAGGTTCTTCAAAAACCTATATCAATTGATTCAAAAAATAAAAGACAACCCAAAACACAAGAACCGGAGCTTTGTAAATGTTTTAGTAACTGATTTAATAACGCCTCATACCTTTTTCAATTATATTTTTTTGAATAAGTTTCAATTTGAAACCAATCGAATTCCAAAGGAAGTTATATTGCATGAAGAAACCCATGCAAAACAAAAACATAGTTTAGATGTGTTGTTTATAGAAATACTCCAAATCATTTTTTGGTTTAGCCCCATTATCTATTTCATAAAACATAGCATCAAATTAAACCATGAATTTTTAGCAGATGAAGCTGTTATTAAGCATGGTGTTACAACTTCAACATATCAACAAATTTTATTGGCATTCTCATCAAATACTTCAGAACCTCAATTGGCAAATGCTATCAATTATCCATCAATCAAAAAACGATTTACAGTTATGAAAAAACAAACATCAAAAACAACCGTATGGTTCAGAAGTCTTATTGTTTTACCCCTATTAGCTATTTTGATTTATAGTTTTAGTGACAAGAAAGTTGTTACTCAAGTAAAAACTACTTCAGAAGAAAAAAAGCCCACAAAAATAAATTTTAGTTCTAATAATGTATTACAAAAAGACTCATTAATCAGAGACATTTATATTTTAATTAATAAAGAAAATGAGATTATATTGAATAATAAACCAACATTTATAAACCGTTTATTGGAAGATATAAATATGTTGAACCCTAATTTAACAGACACACAAAAAAGAAAATTTTTATGGGCTAATATTAAACATCAAACCAACACTCCAAAAGAATTAATTGAGAACATTCAAAATGTATTGTTGAGAGCTAATATATATAGTAATAGTAACGAAAACATAGAAGTGATAATTAAAAATAATTTTAAGACCGACATTCCGAACTTCCCCTTTATACCTTCTGATGGCTTAACCAAGGAAGACGAACCTATTTACAAAGAAAAACTGAACAGATATAAAGAATGGTTGCGTGTAAACAAACCCAACTGTACCTTGGAAGAAACTAAAGCTGGTTTTATTATAAAAAATGAAAAAGGGGAGGTAATTACAAGTACAGACCCCAATATAAAGAGTGAGCCATTTAAATTGAAAAAAGACTCTCCATGGTCAATAAGCTCTGATGTTAATTAAATAAATTTTGAGGAATTAAAAAACGACTTACATATAAAAGCAACACCAATAGAAGTAGAGAACTAAAATACATTAACAATAAAAAAGTATTATTTAAAATATCAGACCTCACAGGTTTTAAAAACCTGTGAGGTCTTTTTTTATACAATTTTGTAACAAAATGGCAATTTTAACGTTCTAATAGTCAACCATCAATCAAAATCAATCATTATGCTAAAGCAATTCTTCATTATTTGCTCGGGTTCCGATACCGATATTTTAAACGCCTGCTCCAAAGGCGAACAAAACAAATATGCGGGTATTGGCGCCACCGTTTTCTTTACCGCTTTAATGGCTTTTATAGCGGCCAGTTTTGCACTTTACACAGTATTCGACAATCTGTATACATCTATATTTTTCGGACTTATTTGGGGTTTACTTATTTTTAATTTAGACCGCTACATTGTATCAACCATCAAAAAAACAGGTAACGTTTTAGATGAGCTTGTACAGGCTACTCCTAGAATTTTGCTAGCCATTATCATTGCCATCGTCATTTCAAAACCATTGGAACTTAAAATTTTTGAAAAAGAAATCAATCAGGTATTGTTGGAACAGAAAAACGAATTAACACTTGCCAATAAAAACCAAATAGCAAAACAATTCAACCCAAACATTAAAACCTTAAATAAAGACATCACAACTTTACAACAAGAAATAGCCAATAAAGAAGCTGAAGTGAATGCGCTTTACGACACGTATATTGCCGAAGCCGAAGGAACTGCCGGTACCAAACTATTGGGAAAAGGTCCTGTTTATAAAGAAAAACGCGACAAACACGATGCCCTTTTAGCAGAATTACAACTACTTAAGGCAGAAAACAAAGAAAAAATTGCTACTACAGAATCTCAAATAGCTAAACTGCAAACCGATTTTGAAACACAAGTGACCACTACACAACCCATTATCAACAACTTTGATGGTTTAATGGCGCGTGTAAATGCTTTAAACAAATTGCCTTGGCTGCCTTCGTTATTTATTTTTTTATTGTTTTTAGCTATTGAAACTTCGCCCATATTCGCAAAGCTATTATCGCCAAAAGGGGCTTACGACTTTAAATTGGAAGACGAGGAAACTGCTTTGAAAACAAATGTGCTCCAAAATAAAAGCCAAAGAGAAGCCATGTTAAAAGCAGATTTTGCCATTAACGACCGTATTTATGCCGATTTAGAAAACGAAGACGAACTTTACAGCTATAAGCGTACAAAAGCTAGGGAGCTTATGCAGCTTCAGGCAGATGCCTTTTATAAACAACAAAAAAATATACTATAAATTAAGCTGCTATTTCGGTTTTAAAATGGTTGTATAAATCTTTACAACCCAAACCAATAATGGATAAGTTCTTATGTTTTGCAATGGCTTCTTTATGAAGATCATTTAATGCATTCACACCAAAACGATCCATACTTTCAACCTCTTCGATGCTTATGGTTATCGACTGTTGCTTGTCAAAAATGTTTTTGAATTCACTTTTAAATATCCCTAAATTGTTTTTGTTTAGAGTGCCCTTGATTTTAAAAAAATTGTTGCAGTTTGAAATTTTCAAATCCATAATAAGTTAATTTTAATTTGATTGAACAATAAACTTGGGCTATTAATTAGTTTATTCTTAGACCAATATAAAAAGCAAGGACTTATTATCCGCATTTAATCGACATACAGATTTTAACTTTAGATGAACAAAAGTTATATGTCAAATTAATCGATGAGTAACACTTTTTAAAACTAAGTTTTCATTATTTTTGCTTGTGTTTTTAAAAGCAAGGTTTTAATTAACAACCGTTTACTATGAATAAATTATTCTTGTTACTTTTCATTTCATGTACGTTTAGTGTCTTTTCCCAATCTAATGAAGAGAGAGACAAAGATGCTATTAAGGCTGTTTTAAAAGCCCAAAGAATTGCCTGGTCTAAAAACAATATTGAGGAATTTATGGAAGCCTATTGGAAAAGTGATTCTCTTAAATTTTATGCCTCCAACGGTTTAACTACAGGTTGGGAAAATATTTTGATTCGCTATGAAAAGGCATATCCTACTGAAGACCATACAGGGAAACTAAGTTATAAGATAAACGATATTACCAAAATAAGTGATGATGCCTATTACGTTTTAGGCGAATACCATATTAAGCGCGAGGTTGGAAATGCCGATGGTATTTTTATGCTTATTTTTAAACGTATTAATGGTGAATGGAAAATTGTTGTTGATACTTCTTGCTGATTTCGTTTGAATTTCAGGATTGCGTTAGGGATTACTCATCCGTTCTATTTTTAAATCAAGGAAATCGTGAATGCTACGCATTTGCAACGGGATCCTTTTGGTTTTTTGGAAGTGGAAAAACCTTAAAAACAAATTTATAGTTTTACAGGTAGATTCCTGCCTTCGCTGGAATGACAAAAATATTACAACTTTTTAACGTATTTGGTAATAATTACGATGTGTTGATTATCTACTTTGCCTTCAATATATTCGGCGTTTTCGTGGTCTAAACGAATGTTTCTAACGGCCGTACCTTGTTTTGCAACCATACTGGAGCCTTTTACTTTTAAATCTTTCACCAAAACAACCGAATCGCCCGCTTGCAAAATAACGCCATTTACATCGCGATGGATGATTTTGTTGGCTTCGTCCTCATGCTCGCCTGTTGCGCGTGCCAATGCCAAGGCTTCGTCGTCTAAATACATCATATCCAACAAATCTTTTGGCCAACCTTCATTACGCAACCTTTGCAACATTCTCCACGCCATAATTTGTACTGCAACAAACTCGCTCCACATACTATCGTTCAAACAACGCCAGTGGTTGGCATCCATTTCTGTATTGCCTTCTATTTGATCTAAACATGTGCTACAAACCAATAAACTATTGTCTACATTTTCATTTAATGAGGGCGGAATGGTATATTGTTTTAAGTTTTTTGTTGCTGTACATAATTCGCAAGCAGCATTGCTTCTTTCTTGTAATGTTTGTAGTACGCTCATGGTATAATTTTATATTTTGCAATATTACGCTTAATAAAAAGTCCCCACAAGTTCAGATTATTAAGAAATTCATTTGTTAAACAAAAAAAAAGACACTTTTTAGTGTCCTTTTTTTATAATTTAAAAAATACTTTTATTTTGAAAGATCGTGAATGTATGTGTACAAATAATCACCGTGAACCCCTGTAAAATATTTACTCCAAGCTTTTCCTTTTGCTTTATTAGCTTCGGTGTCTGGATAGGCTGCTTTCATTAATTCATCAGTTTTATCGAACATTTTATCCAAATCTGATATAGAGTCTAGGTAATATGCTTCTATAAACTCCGTTTTATCTGAACCCCAAGCATGTACATTTGGATAGTATGCTTTAATGTATTCGTTTTTTTGAACAATTGCGGCATTGGCTTCCATTCTTAGTTTATTAAACTCTTCCATGGTACCATCTTCCGGAAAGGCAAAATGACTTTTTTTAATATATAACACCATATCTTTTGTTGGTTTCTCAGTCATAAATTTACCACCAGAAATAGGTGTATAAATCTCATCGGAATGCTCGTTGGCATAATAAGAACCTAGATTTTTTAAGAAGGCTTTACGCTTAGTTTCATCTGGCCATGCCTCTTTTTCTAATTCGGCATTTCTTTTTCCAAATTTGCCTATATCTTCCCATGAAGCAAAAACTTGAACTGTGATAAACTCGGTATTATCTGGCGTCATGTTATGTAAAAACACAGAAGCTCCCATGATGTATTGATTTTTCATGGTTACTTTTTCCAGATACTCTTTTTCGGCTGCTTTCCACTCACTCATTTTAAAATCTTCTTTATCCATATTCCAATGGTTGGTGGTTACGGTAATAAATTCTGGTCGTTTAGGAGCATCATCCTGTGCTAAAACTGTTGTAGTACTAAATAAGAATAGCAATAAAACTGTTACTGAAAATAATTTGTTGGTTGTTTTCATAATCTGTTAAAAAATTAAAGTTAATATATGGGTTAGTTAAATACTACTTTAAGATTTTAGGGCGTACTCGATTATGCTATTAATAAACTGTGGGAGAGCGTTTGTGAATTAGGTAAATATACAAAAAAGTACTGAATTACAGCAACTTATATTTTTAATATTAATTACAAAGTGTCTCTTAATTTTTTGGGCATGCTTTTAACAACCATATCGTAAGAATGGTCTATAAGTTCTAAAATAAACTTAGGTTGCAAATCGCCGTCTTGAAGATAGCATTCATGAAAAAGCAGAAAGTCCAGTATCTTTAAAGTTCACCAAAACAATTAAGATATGAAACCTGAACAAACTGCCCAACCAAAGTTATACATAGGAATTGACATACACAAGAGAAGC